>JAZQCN010000001.1:0-12379 GCA_045546315.1 Clostridia bacterium
CAGAAAAGTATGCGCATGTAACCTTCTTCTTCAACGGCGGCGTTGAAAAGGAATCCGAGGGCGAAGACAGAGCGCTCATCCCTTCCCCGAAGGTTGCAACCTACGACTTAAAGCCGGAAATGAGCGCCTATGAGGTGGCAGACGAGGCGGTAGCACGCATCGAGTCCGGCAAGTATGATGTAATCGTATTGAACTTCGCAAACTGCGATATGGTTGGTCACACCGGTATTTTTGACTGTGCAAAGGCTGCAGTTGAAGCCGTAGACGAATGTCTCGGCAAGGTGCTTGCTGCTATCGAGAAGATGGGCGGCTGTGCACTCGTTACCGCGGACCACGGTAACGCAGACGAAATGTTTGACGATAATGGCGATGTCGTAACGGCGCACTCCACCAACCCGGTACCGATGGTCATGGTTGGCTTTGACGGCGCACTCAAGCCGGAGGGCAGACTCGCCGACATCGCACCGACACTTTTAGATATGATGGGGCTTGCAAAGCCGGCAGAAATGACCGGTGAATCCATGTTAGTAAAATAAAAAGCAGTAAACTGATTGAATCAAATATTGTAGGGCACAGCCTTCAGGATGTGCCGAAAACACTGCATTTGCGGTGCGCCGGAGTTATCCCTCCACCAAGCTACGCTTGGTCCCCCTCCCTTTAGGCAAGGGAGGCAACCGCACCCTACAATGTATGAAGCTCTCAAGTTTTTAAACCCCGCCGGGAGACAATTTGTTTTCCGCGCAGTATAGGAGGTCAATTATGGCTGATTATGAAAACCAAACCATCGTCGATCGTGAGCTTTCGGCGGAAATGAAAAAAGCGTACCTCGAGTACGCGATGAGCGTTATCATCGGCAGAGCGCTGCCGGATGTGCGCGACGGCTTAAAGCCGGTACACAGACGCATTCTGTACACAATGCACGAAGCAGGTCTGACGCCGGATAAGGCGTACAAGAAATGTGCGGCAACGGTCGGCGACGTGCTCGGTAAATACCACCCGCACGGCGACGCTTCCGTATACGATGCGCTTGTTCGTCTTGCGCAGAACTTCTCGATGCGCTATCCGCTTGTTGACGGTCAGGGTAACTTCGGTTCCGTAGACGGCGACCCGCCGGCTGCTTACCGTTACACAGAAGCGCGTATGAGCAAGATTTCCCTGGAGATGCTGACGGATATCGAAAAGGATACCGTTGACTTTATGCCCAACTACGACGACAGCCGCAAGGAGCCGTGTGTTATCACCTCGCGCTTCCCGAATCTGCTTGTCAATGGTTCGTCGGGTATTGCGGTTGCAATGGCAACCAACATCCCGCCGCACAACTTAACCGAAGTCATTGACGGTATTATTGCAATCATCGACGACCCGAACATCACAATTGATGAGCTGATGAACTATATCAAGGGCCCGGACTTCCCGACTGCCGGTCTCATTATGGGCAAAAGCGGCATCCGCTCCGCGTACCACACAGGTCGCGGCAGAATCATTATGCGTGCACGCGCGGTGATTGAAGAATTGAAAAACAATCAGCAGCAGATTATCGTTACGGAAATCCCGTATCAGGTCAACAAGGCAAAGCTCGTTGAGAAAATCGGCGAGCTGCAGAGAGATAAGCGCATAGAGGGCATTGCCGAGGTGCGCGACGAGTCCGACCGTGAGGGTATGCGTATTGTCATCGAGGTAAAGCGCGACGGCAATGCAAGCGTCATTTTAAATCAGCTGTATAAGTTTACGCAGATGCAGGAAAGCTTCTGTGTGAATATGATTGCACTCGTCAATGTAACCGAGCCGAAGCTGTTAAACCTGCGCCAGGTGCTCGACCACTACATTGACTTCCAGAAGGATGTCATCATCCGCAAAACGAAATACAACCTCAAAAAGGCACTCGAGCGTGAGCACATCCTGCTCGGCTTGAATATTGCCATCGACAATATCGACGAGGTTATCAATACCATCCGCTCCGCTAAGGAAGGCGTGGCAGAGGCAAAGCAGCTGTTGATGGAGCGCTTCGCACTCTCCGACGAGCAGGCACAGGCCATCGTAGATATGCGCCTTGGTCGCCTGAGCGGCTTGGAAAGACAAAAGATTCACGATGAATTGCTTCAGGTGCAGGATTCCATCCGCTACTATAACGAGGTACTTGCTGACGAATCTCTCGTGCTGAGCATCTTAAAGGATGACTTAAACAACATCCGCGAAAAGTACGGCGACGACCGCCGCACGGAGATTACCGCATCGTACGACGATATCGACGATGAGGACTTAATCGAAGAAGAGGATGTTGCCATCACCTTCACGCACTTCGGCTATGTAAAGCGCGTCCCGGTAGATACATACCGCTCGCAGCGCCGCGGCGGTACGGGCATCAAGGCACAGCAGGTGCGCGACGAGGACTTCGTTGAAAATATTTTAACCACCTCGACGCACAACCACATCCTGTTCTTCACAAACAAGGGCAGAATGTTCAAGCTTAAGGGCTATCAGATTCCGGAAGCCGGCAGAGCCTCGAAGGGTACGGCAATCGTAAATCTGTTAGAGCTCGATGCAGAAGAAAAGGTTTCCGCAATGATTACCCTGCGCGAGTTTTCCGAAGACCAGTTCCTCACCTTCGTGACCAAGAACGGTATCATCAAGCGCTCTATCCTCTCCGAGTATGATACAAGCCGCAAAAACGGCTTCAGAGCAATTAACTTAGACGAGGATGACGAGGTAATCGCTGTCAACCTCACCGACGGCACAAAGGAAATCATCGTCGGCACGACAAACGGTATGGCAATCCGCTTCACGGAAGAGGATGCCCGCGTTATGGGCAGAACGGCGCACGGTGTGCGCGCAATCCGCCTCGTGGGTGACGATAAGGTTGTCGGCGTATGTATTGCTGATGAAAACTCGAAGCTGCTCGTTGTTTCCGAAAACGGCTACGGTAAAAAGACCGATTTCGACGAATATAAGTGCCAGAACCGCGGCGGTAAGGGTGTACTCACCTACAGAATTACCGAGCAGACCGGTAAGGTTGCCGGACTCAAGGCGGTAACGGATGAAATCGATGTTATGCTGATTACGGATGCAGGCGTAATCATCCGTATGCATACCGACGAAATCAGCACCTATTCGCGCGTAACCAAGGGCGTACGCCTGATGCGCTTAAAGGACGGCGTAAAGATTGTATCTCTCGCCGCTACAGACCGCGAGGAGCCGGAGGAGGAAGAAACCGAAGCAACAGAGGGTGCAACCGAAGTTGTTGAAGTTGAAGCTTCCGAAGCTACAGAAGAGTAATTTCATATTCCATAACACACACAAAAAAAGGATGCAATCGCATCCGTTTTTTGTGTGTGGCGCAGTCTGTGTCGCAGCAGTAAGACATGTGTTAAAAGAACCTAAATTTCTCCATTATGTTTTGCATATGTTCATCTTTAGAACCTATTATAGCACACTCATATGATAAAATCAAGTAAAAGTTCAGCTTTATAACTTTATGTGGGGTGCTGCATGAAAATTTATTGGCATAATGGGCGAAAAAACATTGTCGGAGAAAACTTAAAAAAGATTAGAAAAGAAAAAAATCTAACACAAAACGATGTGGCAGCTAAAATGCAACTTCTTGGACATTCTTACGACAGGCTCACCGTACTCAGAATTGAAAATGGTCTTCGTTTTGTACCGGACTATGAAATCAAGCTTCTTTGCGAAGCACTGAATGTCACATATGAAATGTTATTAGGATAATTTTATGTGTAGGAGCGATTCACGAATCGCCCTTTTATTCTCCAAAAAATTCTATATGTACTTTTGTGACCAAAAGTACCAAAAGTCTCGGGGGTTCGGATTCCCCCGGACCCCTAAAACCGCTTAGGGGGTAGCGAAGCGGCCGACGCGGTAGTGAATGACAGTCCGGTGGACTGTCAGAGCCGCAGCGAGACTCGCCGTCCCCTATAAGAATCCCCTGCTCCGTTGCCGGTAGTTTGTATAAGACGATAGTTTTATCGTCTTTTTTTATTTTTAGCAAAATAAACCGATACACAAATTCAAACCAACATCGTAGAGACGGATGCCACATCCACCCGTAATTTTTGCATAAATTAAAAAAACGGATGCAATCGCATCCGTTTTTTTGTATGTTACTCTTTTTCCGGCTTCGGCGTATTGTAATACTCGCCATAGCTTGCTTTAACCTCTTTGCCGATGCAAAATTCCTGATAGCCTGCATCCAATCCCGCCTGCTCGATACGCTCTACCTCTGTCCAGCTGGACAGCGGATGTGCAATGTCGAAATCTTGCAGCCAATGCGGGTCCTTTTTCGCAAGTCCCGCCTTTACCTCCGGCGTCACATCGTGCGCCTCTATGCGCACTCTGCCTTTCGTAAGCACCATATAATCAATCGTGTGCATTAAGAATTTCTTCTCAATTTCCGCATATTCCGGCTTACCTGCAAGGTTTGTCATTTCGCGCGTGTCATTGATTCTGTCAAACATACAAGCGCGGTTTACAAACGGATAGTAGATATAAGTATACTGCTTATCCACAAGCGTCTTGGTGGCATCGGAAAATTCGCTCATATTGACCTCGCGCTCCGGCACAGCACCGGTTGCAAGACCAAGCATCGAGCGCGAAAGTCCGAACCTGCGTGTATCGCCTGCAATATCCAATGCAGTCGCGCCGATGTCCAGGTTGCCGCAAAGCGCATCACAGCGTGTACCCTTCTTAAGTTCCGGATGATTTGCAATAATCATCGGGATAAACAGCTGCGCCTTGTACGGCCACGGGCCCTTTGTCACCATATTATAATCGTGCTCCACACTACCGTGGTCAGAAGTGAAGATAATGGTTGTATTTTCATATACACCGTTATCCTTCAGCGCCTGCACAATTCTGCCGACCTGCTTGTCTACTTCCACAATCATTTCGCAATAACGCACGCGCTCTTTCATTCGCTCTGCAATGGTTGCCGGCGCATGGGCAAGCTGCTCCGGCGTATTCAAATACGCTCTGCGATAAAGCTCCACCGGCGGAATATCCTCGTCCGGGCGCTCCTGCAAAATGATGTCCGGAATTTTTTCTTCGTCTACCGTTCCCTTAACCGATCTCGGCGGGATATGCGGCCCATGCGGCTCCATAAAGCCGCAGTACAGATAAAATGGTGCATTTTCCTCCTCGGGCGCAAAACCGTTCGGTGCTTTACCCGTTTTTGTATAACTTTCAATAAATTCGATCGCACAGGTTGCGCTCCACACATCGTAGAAATCCTCGTCCGGATGCTTATAATAGCTTTCCTCATCTCTCTCGAACAGGCTTTTTGCCTCCGGATGCTTTGCCATAAATTCTCTTCTGTAATCGCACTTATCCGGTGCGTGGCTGCCGATGTATCTTTTCATATAGCGGTGTCCGAAGCTGTCCGCAAACGGACAATGGTCATAGCAGCCGACCGCCGCCGTCATATACCCCGCCGCATTTAAGCGCTCCGGCAAAAAGTCGCAATCGTCTCTTACCGGAATCTTATTTGTCCAGGCATCATGGCGCGACACGTGCTCGCCGGTCAAAAAGGACATTCTCGCCGGTGCACACACCGTCGATGCCGTGATGGCGTTATCAAACACAACACCGTCTGCCGCAAGCGCGTCAAGGTTCGGTGTCGGGATAAAATCCGCCCCATAGGCATTTAAAAAGTCCGGACGAAGCTGGTCGCACATAATCACTAGAACATTTCTTTTGTTGCTCATAGTTACCCTCTCCTTCTGTTCATATACATTCTCTGTTGATTTGCAAGTGCCGACA
Source organism: Clostridia bacterium (assembly GCA_045546315.1). GTDB lineage: Bacteria > Bacillota > Clostridia > UBA1381 > UMGS1253 > RGIG2041. Next base: position 5,770 of record JAZQCN010000001.1, read on the forward strand.
GTGTCGGACCGCATTTTTCCAAAAACGCTTTGTAGCCGCAAAAGCTGCCGCTTGCATCGATGCAGATTTCCTTGCGCATACGCTTGCAGTTGCCGCCGCAAAAGCCCTTGTATGAGCACGCCTCGCAAAGCGCAGGCAGCGAAAGCGGCGCTCTGTGCACAAATGCATCAATCACCGGCGACGATAAAATATCACACAGCCTCTGCTCGGCGAGATTACCGAGCTTATATTCGTCTACGCAGTAAAAGTCGCACGGATATACACTGCCGTCCCCCTCTACTACCAGCTGTGCGCGGCACTTGCCGTCCAGACCGCAGCCTGTGGGGACCTTTAAAATCAACTGATTTACAACATCGTCAAACAGCTTGACACTTCTGTAGCTGCCTTTGCTATAGTCCTTATACCAATAGCCGAATAAATCTATATAAAACTCCGCAAACCGCTTCGGTGTCAAGGCATAATCCGAAAACTCCTCCATAAAACCGATGCACGGCGTAAACTGCACATAATCAATGCCAAGCTTCACGAGCTGGTTCCACACCTTGCCCGGGTGCCGCGCCACGAAATTGGTCAGCGTGCATAAGACATTAAACTCCACCTTATGCTTTTTTAAAAGCGCAATCGCATTTGTAACCTGCTTGTAGGTGCCCTCCCCTGCCGCATCGATGCGGGTCGCGTTGTGCATCTCAGGCAGCAAATCGCAGGAAATGCCAACCAAAAAATTATTTTCTTTTAAAAATGCACACCACGCATCATCTAACAAAATGCCGTTTGTCTGCAAAGCATATGCCGTTTTGATGCCCTTCCACCTTGCCGTCACGGAAACGAAATATTTAAAATACTCCAGCCCGGCAAGCGTAGGCTCACCGCCCTGAAACGCGAAGCTGACGCGGTCGCCGCTCGACAAATCCGCTTCCATGTTTGCAAGCATTGCATCTACGGTTGTATTTTGCATTCTGCCCGCATTTTTAAAAGCGCGCGCATTTGCCACATCCTCATAAAAGCAATATTTACAGCGCATATTGCACGCAGACGATGCCGGTTTAATCATAATATTAACGCTTTTCATCCAACCGCTCTCCAATGCAATCCGTTTTCTTGTCTTTATAATAGCACAAACCCGTTGTAAAAGATATATATTTTTCGCTAAAAAAAGTGTAATTTTGTAAACAACCCTTCAAGCACCCAAATGGATTGTATAAATAAAATAACGACAACACCGTAGGGGCGGGGCTTGCTCCGCCCGCAATTCCTGCGCAAACCTGAGGCAATGATAAATCATTGCCCTACGAACACGGGTTAAATATGTGCGAAAATGGCACAAATCCACGGCGGCATCGTAGGGTGCCGGATTTATCCGCGCCGTGAATATGGCACAGTCCCGCGGAGAACGAACAAACTCCCTCCGTCTTTTGCTACACAAAATCCACCTCCCTCGACGAGGGAGACAAGAACACCACACAAACTCAAATCAGCATCGTAGGGGCTGGCATCCTTGACAGCCCGCAATTCCTGCGCAAACAAAAAGGGGCAACCTCAAACGCTGCCCCATTTTTTATAAAGCATTTATTGTCTATTTTTCGTCTTGCATACCGAAAATAGCGCGCCCTGCAAGCAACAGAACAGCCGCCAGTAAAATGATAAACCCAACCTCGCGGGAAAATAATCTGTTTCTCGGCGCATCCAGTCGAATTTTTCCGTCAATCGTCTGCACAGCGTTGCTCCAAAAGGATAAGCGCACCACCTCTGCGGATGCATCTGTATTCGGATAATCTCTATAAAATTCGTTCTCACTGTAATTCGGCTTTGTTTGTATCGTTTCCACAAGATTAAAGCTCTCATCAAAACAGTATACTACGTTTTCCGTACGGTTAAAAACAACCACTTCTCCCGCATTCAGGGTTAAAAATTTTCGATTGTTCGCCTGCTTCATCGTATTCGCATCATAATAAGCCCCGCCGACAAAATTCCCGCTCTTGTCAAATTTCTGTACGCAGGTTTGCCCCAAGGTATAAATTTCGCCATTCTGATTACGAATAATACAATACACATCATTTAAATTCTCGCCTTGGCTCAGCTTGCCAAATCCACTGTCCGGCGCAGAGGTCACATTCCCGATTAAAATCGCAAAAACCGCAAACACAGCACAAAGGAACGTAAACACCTTTACAAGAATACGCGGCAATGTATCCATAAACACTTCCCCTTCCAAAGCAAACCACACGGCATTCTCATTCAGCACTGCTCTGCAATACCGCCGCGGTCATAGCTTTAAATTCCTCTATCAACAAGTATACTCTGCCGCTTCCGCCCTGTCAAGCACTCACCCAAAATGACTCGCGGACCGTCGAGGACGTCGGTCCCTACAGGCCAAACTCAAATCAGCATCGTAGGGGCTGGCGTCCTTGACAGCCCGTAAACACTGCGCAAACCTACGGCAATGATAAATCATTGCCCTACGAACATGGGTTAAATATGTGCGAAAATGGCACAAATCCACGGCAACATCGTAGGGCGCCGGATTTATCCGCACCGTGAATATGGCACAGTCCCGCGGAGAACGAACAAACTCCCTCCGTCTTTTGCTACGCAAAATCCAGCTCCCTCGTCGAGGGAGGCAAGAACACCACACAAACTCAAATCAGCACCGTAGGGGCTGGCATCCTTGACAGCCCGCAATTCCTGCGCAAACAAAAAGGGACGATTCGCAAATCGCCCCTACGAAATTATTTTAAATGTTGCACTCGAAAAAACACCCACAACACAAAAAGAGGAAATTTGGATGCGTAGGGAACGACCTATGTGTCGTTCCGCCCACTTCCTGCCATGTTCGCGGCGCGGCACACAGGCGCGCGCCCTACAGTGTACGGGTCAGCCTTTATAACAAAGTATTGCACCAAAACATCCCGTCCCCCCGCAAAAAGAGGAAATTGGGATGCAGTACAAGGCACAGAGCCGGGCACAGTACTCGTGTACGGGCCCGGCTCTGTAACGCAGTAATGCGCCAAATTTGCCTTTTTGTCAGATTAGAGGGATGAATAAACCACCTTGCACCGTCCTGTTCTGGAATCCTCTCTCCTTCGGCTCAGAGGTAAAATACCAATCCGTAAACGGTACGCGCGGATAGGATTCATTTAAGAATGCCCACATTGCATCCACGATGCGGTTCATATAGTCCGTATCCTCATCTGCTAAACGCACGGACCACATCTGCCAGTCGGACTTGGTGTAGTCGCTGCGGCTGTCGAGCGGTAAGCCGTACGGATTCATTACCTTTTTATAGTAAGCAACTTCTCTTTCAAATACTTCATCGGAGAAAATGCCCCAACCGAAGATTTTATCCCAAACCATATTGTATTTGATGCTCCAGCTGCCCTCCCGGTCAAATGCAAGGCGGTAATGGTCGCCGTCAAAGGCGGTTTTCTCCCAGCTTGCGGCGTATTCCTTTGCAATGGCAATATATTTTTCTGCCGACTCCGTATCACCAATGCTTTCTGTCATTTTCGCATAAGCGGTGATGCCCATAATCGCTTTTACAGACAAATTGCAATTGTGGGCAAGGTGTCCCGCAAAATCGTCTGTACAAAGCTGATTTTCCGGATCAAGACCGTATTTTACAAGGTATTCTACCCACTTATCCATCAAAGCCTTGTGTTTGATGAAATACGACATATCCTTTTTGTAGTGACAAACAGCATACACGCACAAAATCGCGTTACCGCTCTCCTCGACCGGCATCTGCTTTTCTAAGAGAAACGGATCACCAATGGTGCCATAAACCTTACCTCTGCCGTAGCGCTGCGCAACCGCAAGCGGATACTGCCCTACATCGTGCGGCGCAAAATCGTACGGCCAGTCTTCGCTGTAAGCATACTTAAACAGCGGATTGAGCATACCCTCTACCAATGTCGGCTCTAAAAGCAGGAACATCGGAATCGACGGATAGGTTACATCGAGCGTTGCGATACAGCCGTTGCTGAAGCACTCCTTCGACATAAACTGTATCTCTTCCCCATCCCAGGTCAGCTTATGCGCCGCAATGACCTGGCGGTAGGCAAGGCTGATGATACCCTGATACTTTTCGCCGAACTTTGCAGCCTTGGAAAGTAAATCTGCCTCTGCCTTTTCTACGCGCGCACAGATGCTTTCATACTCGGTGATTGCCTTTTTGCAAACATCCTCGAAGGTGTCGCCATCCTTTTTGTAGTACGCATCCACGACCTTATCCAAATACTTCAGGGAATGAATATCGTCATACGCTACGCAGACAAAGCCGCTCTCCTTGCCGCTTAAGGTAAATTCTTTATCCAAAGTAATGTAAACCACCTGCTCGTTTAAGGCAAACGGCTTTTCAAAATCCGGCTCCTGCGCCGGGATGCAATGTGTGCTGATGATGTTTGAATAATGATGCGAAATCTCTTTTGCCGTACGCACAAACGGTGTAAAGCCATCTGCAGAATACAGGTGCAGCCAGCCCCAGTCAATCGCGCAGCAGTCGCCGCTTACAGAAAGTACATCCTTATCACCCTTGCCGACACGCACGCCGCCATCGTAAATTTGCGCCGTCACTTCTTCGGCATAATCATCTACAGAGATGGATGAGTCCGCACCAAAGAGCAGCTGCATTTCGTGTTCCTTACCATCAAGCGCTTCGATTTCGTAGCTGATATACGAAACCGGACGAGACATCAGTTTAAAATCGTCCGTCAAAAGCGGTGTCATAAATGTAAGCTTTAAGCGCACGATTTCGTTTTCGAAGGTATACACCGTGCGCATCGGGTAAACCGTTACATCTGTCTGCGTAATCACGCGCGCCTCCATATTGTAGCTGCCGTCCGCGAACACCTTGCCCATAAAGCGATACGCCGCGCCGTCGATGTTTAAAAGGCCGATTAAGCTCTGTCTTTTCCCCGTCCAGAAGCGCGTCGTTTCCTCATACAGCGTGTCTGCACACGACCAGACCGAGAAAAACGGGTCGACCGTAACAAGCGGCACTGCAGGATATCTTAATTTTTCCATTTAAAACACTCCTTTAAAAATATTCTTGACAAGTATACTATATCATTATAAAATACAAAAATAAATAGAATATATTGATATTGAGGTGTAAAATATTGATATGTATGAGAATATAACGCGTTTTCCGACCGCACAGCGCAAATCCCCCTTCCGCATTCAGATGTGCGGCGTGTCCTACTGCGACGGGACCTACCTCGTGCGCCGACTGCATTCCCCCATTTATTGTATGGAATATATCCTTAGCGGCAAGGGCACTGTGCATGTAGATGACATAGCCTTTACTGCACAGGCAGGCGATATTTATATCCTGCCGGCGCGCAGCAGGCACAAATATTATTCGGATGCAAAGGACCCTTGGATTAAAATCTGGTTCAATATCCGCGGCGAGCTGGTCGATCAGCTTTTCGCCTGCTACGGTCTCGAAAATATCTACCACATCAAAAATCTGCCGATTTATCCGCTGTTTCGTGAGTTTTTGGACAGCGCAAGGGCAACCGAGGATGTGTATGCCGCGCAGGATGCCTGTGCGCTTGTCTTTTTGAAAATCGTGCAGGCACTCGCAACGCACATACATTTAGAGCCTGCTCAAAATGTAAGCCTTGCGCAGCGCCTAAAGGAAAAAATCGACAATCTGACAGATTTTGCAACAGATTTCGATGCGCTGCTTACTGACCTGTACTGCACAAAATCGCACGCCATTCGCGTGTTCAAAAAGGCATTCGGCATCACGCCGTACAATTATCTGCTGCAAAGAAAGCTTGCACACGCAAAAATGCTTTTGGAAAATTCCGCAATGTCCATCCGCGACATTTCACTCGCGCTCGGCTTCCGCGACAGCCACTACTTTTCAAACTTTTTCAAAAAAGAGGTCGGTGTGAGTCCTTTGCAGTACCGCATGGGACAAAATAAATAAACATTAAAGTTTTTGTTGCTTTTAACATCGTTTTAGCGTATAATATAGCATATGGTTTTTTTGAAAAACCAAAGCGCTTTCAGCGCTGCACAGCCTTTCGGCTGCGTATGCTTATTGACGGCGGTGCAAAAATACCCTTGCAAGCAAGTATTTTTGCTTCTGGTAGAATTATAGCATATGGTTTTTTTGAAAACCAAAGCGCTTTCAGCGCTGCACAGCCTTTCGGCTGCGTATGCTTATTGACGGCGGCGCAAAAATGCCCTTGCAAGCAAGCATTTTTGCTTCTGGTAGAATTATAGCATATGGATTTTTTAGGAATAAGGACTGATTTTATGGTATACAATAACATCTTAGAAGCCATTGGCAATACGCCGATGATTAAACTGCAGCACCTTGCAGACCCAAACGGCGCAGACATTCTCGTAAAGTTCGAAGGCTTAAATGTCGGCGGCTCCATCAAAACACGCACAGCATACAATATGATTTGCGCGGCTGAAAAGCAGGGTTTAATACATAAGGACACCATTATCGTCGAGCCGACCAGCGGCAACCAGGGCATCGGTCTTGCGCTTGTCGGTGCAGTGCGCGGCTACAAAACCAAAATCATTATGCCGGACTCTGTCAGCGAGGAAAGAAGAAAGCTCGTAAACCAGTATGGCGCTGAAGTGATTCTGGTAC
>JAZQCN010000002.1:0-51809 GCA_045546315.1 Clostridia bacterium
GTTGGTGTCTGCTGCGGAAGATGAATGTACAAACTTGCCACGTCCGTCCACTATGGAGTATACTCTTGAAGAAGAGATGCCCAAAGGCTCAAAATACGCGTCCATTGCCTCTACAAGTTTTGATAGGCCATATGTATCATTTTCCTGAAAAACCAACTCTTCACTCGTTATATCAACAGGTGCTGCCTTAAGAGAAGCTGCCTCTGCAAGGGATGCTTTTACCTCATCAGTAAAAACCTCCTCAACAGTAGTTTTAAAGTTTTTTGAATAGCTTGCCGCTGTTGTGAAAATAGCAACCGAAGAGCAAAGCGTCTCGGCTACAATGACGGTAAGCGCAAAATAAAGAATTATTTTTCCCTTTATGCTTTTGAACAATTTATTCACTCCGTTTCTATAAATAAATATGGGCTGTTTCGGTTCTGAGACAGCCCATCCGGATTGTTTTTTGTTATTTGTTGAAGTAATAGCCTACTCCGCGTTTGGTTATGATGTACTTTGGCATACTTGGATCGTCTTCAATTTTTTCTCTAAGACGTCTTACAGTTACATCTACTGTACGGACATCGCCGTAGTATTCATAGCCCCATACCTTTTCCAAAAGCATTTCTCTTGTAAACACCTTATCCGGCTGGAGTGCCAAAAACTTCAACAGTTCAAATTCGCGCAGCGTTAAATCTACGATTGCGTCATCGCGGCGCACCTCATAGCGGTCAAGGTTTAACACGATTCTGCCGGCATTGATGATGTTTGCTTCGCCGGCGGCGTGCTCGCCTGTGTTCTCGTTTGTCGTGCGGCGCAGGTTCGCCTTTACGCGCGCCATCAATTCGCGCACGGAAAACGGCTTCGTGATATAATCGTCTGCACCGAGCTCTAAGCCGAGCACCTTGTCGACCTCTTCGTCGCGCGCTGTCAGCATCAGAATCGGGGTAGAGCGTTTGTTTTCGCGAATTTTGCGGCAAACCTCAAAGCCGTCCATCTTCGGCAGCATCACATCGAGCAAAATGGCATCCGGGTTTTCCGAAAGTGCCAAATCGAGCGCGGTCTGACCATCGTGGGCAACTAAGGTTGTATAGCCTTCTTTTTCTAAATTGATTTTCAAAATTTCCGCTATCGGAATTTCGTCATCTACGATTAAAATGCGCTTATCCATCTTCTCATACCTCCCGCATCTGTAAATACAATACTATTTTAACAAACTTATACAAAACTTGCAAGGGGATTTGTATATTTTTATCGAATATTTATTTTATGCGGAAGCGGAACTTTTTGGAAAAGGAAGCGTCTTTATATATACAGATATTCGGAAAGGGGCTATAAAGATGAAAATGAAAAAACTGTGCAGTTTTTGCCTGGCGGTCATTTTTCTGTTTGCGGTATTGCCGAGCGGTGTTTTTGCGGATGCGCAGACGGAGCAAGCGCGTGTGCTCGCCATTGTGCGCGAAAGAATCGGGGACACGGCGCGCTACGAGCATTTTGACTCATCGAGCCGTACATTAAAAAACGGTGTGACAGCGCATGTTTTTGATTGGTACACAGAAAAGGACGAAAATCAGGCATCGCTTTCTGTTTTGTGCACCTCGGGCGGTGTGATTACGGATTATCATATGTATGATTCGGCTGCGGAGCGTAAACAGGCAAAGCCGACAGTAAACAAGCTGCCGACTGCAGAGGCGATGGGGAAGGCGAAGGTGCTTATGGACAAGCTCAATCCGCAGCTTGCAGGCACACTTGTGCTTTCGGATACTTCAAATACGGAGAGTCTTTATGAAAGCGGTTATACATTTTTGGTAACGCGCACGGAAAACGGCATTCCGTTCTACGGGCAGACGGGGTATCTGCGCGTCAATGCAGCTGCCGATGCGATTGAAAGCTTTTTTATGAACTACGATGAAACCTTGCAGGTGCCGCAGCATGGAGAGTTAATTTCCAAGGCGCAGGCAGAGTCAACCTATGCACAGCTTCTTTCGATGAAGCTGGAATATAGGGTGTATCATAAGAACAGAACCCGTGTGATTTATCCGGTGTATGTGCCGGCGGCAGAGCCGCATATGTATGTGAGTGCAACGGAGTATAACAAGGTGCTGGATATGCGCAGCTATAACCGCGAAGACCTCTTCTATGCAGGCAGCGGTACGCTGAACGATTCGGCAAATAAAGAAGAGTCGGCGGATATTATTTTCAGCGAAGCGGAACAAGCAGAGCTTGAAAAAGTGGAAGGTCTTTTAAACAGCGATGCTGTGCTGGAAACCATTTTGAAAAATCCGATTTTGGATATTCCGGAAGGGCTTTATGTGGCAAGTCGAAGCCGTAATAAAAACATTTACGCAGAGCAATATACATACACATATCGATTAGAGAGCAACAAAGAAAACACATATGCAAGCGCACACATTACGGCAGATGCAAAAACAGGGGCGCTTTTAAGCTACAGCACTTATCGTGATTTTGCTGCGGATGCGGAGAAGAAAAACACTACGGAAGCGGCGAAAGCAGCGGCAAAGACGCTTGCCGGGGATGTATTTGGTGTATATAGAGCAGATGAAAGCTATGTAAGCGAAAACAGTGTGCGCTACTACCGCTATGTAAATGATACCGTATTTAAAGCGGACAATATTTTTGTAACCGTGCATCCGGAAAGCGGCAAGGTAACACAGTACAGTATTACTTATACGGATGCGCAGTTCCCGTCTGTGGAAGGCGTAATTTCGCCGACTTTGGCGGCAGAAAAAATGTTTGCACAGATAGACTATGCACCGTATTACATGGCGCGTTATGCCGCAGATGGCAAAGCAGAGGTATGTGTGGTGTGGGTACTCGACGAAGAAAAGCCGACGGCGATTGAGCCGTTTTCCGGGGTGCTTTTAAACGGTTATTCCAATGCGCCGTATGCAGAGGATGTGTGGAACGGCTATACGGATATAGAAGGGCATTACGCGCAGCCGCAGCTTGAAACGCTTGCGCGCTTCGGTATCCGATTCGCGGATGGTGCATGTGCGCCGGACAGCGTGATTACGCAAGCGGATTTTATAGATTTTCTGACACGGGCATTCTACGCAGCCGGTACACAGGATATAGAGCAGGCTTACGCAAGAGCGGAAAGCCGCGGTATCCTGACGGCGGCAGAAAGAGCAGATGCGGCACCGGTAACGCGCGCAGATGCAGCGAAATATTTAATTCGTGCGCTTGGCTTGGAGGAGATTGCATCCTTAGAGGGCATTTATGTATGTCCGTTTTCAGATGTAACGGAAAATATCGGGCACATCAGCATCTTAAATGCCATGGGTGTTGTGCGTGGCGACGGTGCGGGTAAGTTTAATCCGAAAGCTTCGCTTACACGCGCGGACGCGGCGATTTTAATTTACAATTATCTGTCGAGATAGCGTTGACAATGTCGATGCTCTTATGATATAATCTTTGGTGATACTGAGATATCGGCAGAATGTGACAATCAAATAGAGCACGGGTTGCTTTCCGTGTTTGAAGCGTGACAAAATCCTGCCGGTTTCGGCAGGATTTTTTTATGGAGGAAAGAATATGAAATACAGCTTTGCCAATACACCGTTATACGGAAACGCTGCAATAACCAAGGGATGCGTGTTTTCTGACGGCTTTGCCGGAGACGGCATTTGTGTTGATTTAAGTAAATATGCTGTTTTGCCCGGTTTTGCCGATGTACATGTGCATTTGCGTGAGCCGGGTTTTTCTTATAAAGAAACGATTGCAAGCGGCACGAAGGCCTGTGCGCGCGGCGGCTACACGCAGGTGTGCAGTATGCCGAACTTAAACCCGGTGCCGGATTCGCTGGAAAACTTGAAATTACAGCTTGATATTATTGAGAAGGATGCCTGTATTGCCGTAAAACCGTACGGCGCGATTACCGTAGGTGAAAAGGGCGAAGTGCTTGCAGATATGGAGGCAATGGCGCCGTATGTCTGCGGTTTTTCCGATGACGGTCGCGGCGTTGCGGATGCAGGCTTAATGCGCGCGGCGATGGAAAAGGCAAAGGCACTTGATAAAATGATTGTGGCGCACTGCGAGGATATGGCGCTTGTAAACGGCGGCTATATCCACGATGGCGAATATGCGAAGGCGCATGGGCACAAGGGCATTTGCTCGGCAAGTGAATACGAGCCGATTGCCCGCGATTTAAAGCTCGTGGAGGAAATTGGCGTGCGCTATCATGTTTGCCATATTTCCACGAAGGAAAGCGTGGCGCTGATTCGCGCAGCGAAGGCAAGAGGCGTAGATGTAACCTGCGAAACCGGTCCGCACTATTTAACGCTCTGTGATGCGGATTTGCAGGAGGAAGGCAGATTCAAGATGAATCCGCCCCTTCGAAGCGCCGAGGACAGAGACGCGCTGATCGAAGGTATTTTGGACGGTACGATTGATATGATTGCCACCGACCACGCGCCGCACGCGGCTGAGGAAAAAGCAAAGGGGCTTGCCGGCAGTGCCATGGGTGTTGTCGGGATTGAAACCGCGTTTCCGGTACTGTATACCGCGTTTGTGAAAACCGGGAAAATCAGCTTGGAAAAGCTTTTGGATTTGATGGTTTATGCACCGCGCCGCCGTTTCGGCTTTGAAGAAAACGGCTTTTCTGTATGGAATTTGGATGCAGAGTATACGGTAAACCCGGCAGATTTTATTTCGCTCGGCAAGAGCACGCCGTTTGCAGGACATAAGGTATTCGGCAAGTGCTTGATGACGGTGATGGGCGACAAGGTTGTATGGGCAGATGAGGAGTTGAAAAAATGAAACAGACAGTATTTGAAATAAAAAGCAATGCGTTGCTTGCGAAAAACACCTATGAAATGGTGCTTTCGGGCGACACGAGCGCATTGACCGCGCCGGGGCAGTTTGTCAACATACAGTTAGACGGCTTTTTCCTGCGCAGACCGATTTCGGTGTGTGATTACGCGGACGGCGTTCTGACGCTGATATACAAGGTAGTCGGCAAGGGCACGGAAAAAATGTGCAAAATGCAGCCGGGAGAGAAGTTGGATATTTTGGTCGGTCTCGGCAACGGCTTTGATACGGCAAAGAGCGGCGATTGTCCGGTGCTGCTTGGTGGCGGCGCAGGCGTACCGCCAATGTATAACCTTTGCAAAAAACTTTTGGCGGAAGGCAAAAAGGCTACGGTGATTTTAGGCTTTAACGGCAAAGACGAAATCTTTTATGAGGATAAATTCAAGGCGCTCGGTGCAGAAACGATTGTAACCACTGCAGACGGCAGCTACGGCGTAAAAGGCTTTGTAACGGATGCGCTCAAAACGCTTTCGTATTCGTATTTTTACACCTGCGGTCCGGAGCCGATGCTCAAAGCAATTGATGCTGTTGCGGCGACAAGCGGACAGCTTAGCTTCGAGGAAAGAATGGGCTGCGGCTTCGGTGCGTGTATGGGCTGCACCTGCGAAACGAAATACGGCAACAAGCGCATTTGCAAGGACGGTCCGGTATTAGAGCGGGAGGAAATTATATGGTAGACACAAAAGTAGTTCTGAGCGGCATTACGCTCGATAATCCGATTATTCCGGCAAGCGGCACCTTTGGCTTCGGCCGCGAGTTTGCCGAGCTTTATGACATCAACTGCCTGGGTACATTTTCGTTTAAGGGGACAACCTTAAACCCGCGCTTCGGTAATGCGACACCGCGTATTGCGGAAACAGAGGGCGGCATGCTCAATGCCGTAGGCTTGCAGAATCCGGGCGTGGAAAAGGTGATTTCCGAGGAGCTTCCGGCGCTTTCTAAGATTTTTCATAAGCCGGTGATGGCAAATGTCAGCGGTTTTTCTGAAGCGGAATATGTAACCGTTGTAGAAAAAATGGACAGTCAGGCGCAGGTTGGCTGGATTGAGGTCAACATTTCCTGCCCGAATGTGCACGGCGGCGGCTTAAGCTTCGGCACAAGTGCGGAAAGTGCTGCGCAGATTACAAAGGCAGTGCGTAAGGTAACAACGAAGCCATTATATATAAAGCTTTCGCCGAATGTAACCAACATTGCGGAAATCGCAAAGGCGTGTGAGGCTGCCGGAGCAGACGGTATCAGCTTAATTAACACCCTTTTGGGAATGCAAATTGACTTGAAAAAGAAAAAGCCGCTTCTTGCCAATAAGACCGGCGGTCTTTCCGGCGCAGCCATCAAGCCGGTGGCAGTGCGCATGGTATATCAGGTATATGAAGCGGTCAAAATTCCGATTATCGGTATGGGCGGCGTGATGAACGCAGAGGATGTACTGGAGTTTATGCTTGCCGGTGCAACGGCGGTGCAGGTCGGCGCGGCGAATTTGGTGAATCCGTTTGCTTGCCGCGATATAATAAACGATTTGCCGCAGGCAATGGAGAAATACGGTATTCAGAGCCTGAGCGAAATTATCGGTGCAGCACATTAAACACAGCAGAAAATAAAAATGGCAATCATTTTCAATTTATTATAAGGAGAGATAAAAATGGGTAAGGATGTTATTATTGCATGTGACTTTTCGGGCAGAGATGAGGTGCTCGCATTTTTGGACAAATTCACCGGCAGAAAGCCGTTTGTGAAAATCGGTATGGAGCTGTTTTATGCAGCAGGTCCGGACATCGTGCGCGAGATTAAGGCGCGCGGTCATAAGATTTTTCTTGACTTAAAGCTTCACGACATCCCGAATACGGTGAAAAAGAGTATGGCAGTGCTCTCTAAGCTGGATGTAGATATGACAAACCTGCACGCTGCAGGCGCAAGCGCAATGATGAAGGCGGCCATCGAGGGCTTAACCCGCCCGGACGGCACACGCCCGATTTTGATTGCGGTAACCCAGCTGACCAGCACAAGTGAAGAAGCTATGCACGACGAGCTCCTCATTGAAAAGAGCATGCCGGAGACCGTTATGCACTACGCAAAGAACGCAGCTGCATCGGGCTTAGACGGCGTTGTATGCTCGCCGCTTGAGGCAAAGGTTGTGCACGACAGCTGCGGCAAGGATTTTGTTACGGTGACACCGGGCATCCGTTTTGCAGATTCCGAGGTGGGCGACCAGGTGCGCGTAATGACACCGGCAAAGGCAAAGGAAATCGGCTCGGACTACATCGTAGTCGGCAGACCGGTTACAGCAGCAGAGGATCCGGTTGCGGCATACCTGCGCTGCGTAGAAGAATTCGTAGGCTGAGAGACTGTTTATATAAAAAGGAGATAGAAAAATGGAAAAGAAAATTGCAAAGCATCTTTTGAGAATTAAGGCTGTATTTTTAAGACCGGACGATCCGTTTACCTGGGCAAGCGGCATCAAGAGCCCGATTTATTGCGACAACCGTTTAACACTTACCGATGTGGAAGCGCGTAACGCTGTAGAAAACGGCCTTGCAGAGCTGATTAAGACACACTATCCGGACGCGGAGGTGCTGATGGGTACTTCTACAGCCGGTATTGCACACGCTGCAATCACTGGTCACCTGCTCGGTATGCCGATGGGTTATGTGCGCTCCGGCGCTAAGGACCACGGCAGACAGAATCAGATTGAGGGCAGACTTGAAAAGGGGCAGAAGGTGGTTGTTGTCGAGGATTTGATTTCCACCGGCGGCAGCTGCATCGAGGTTGTAAATGTACTGCGTGAGGCAGGCGCCGAGGTGCTCGGTATCGTGAGCATCTTTACCTACGGTATGCAGAAGGGCCTCGACCGTTTGGCAGCAGCAGATGTAAAGAATGTAAGTCTTTCGAACTTTGATGCGGTTGTGGAAGCAGCTGCAGAGGAAGGCTACATCCAGGCAGACGACAAGGCAAGACTGATTGCATTTAGAAACAACCCGTCCGACGAGAGCTGGATTTCGAAATAATAAGCGAAAGGGAGAGTTGCTATGGAGCACTTAATTGATATTGCGCAGTTGTCCACCGATGAAGTGGATGCGCTGATCCGCAAGGCGGAGGATATTATTGCAAACCCTGAAAAATATGCAAATGTGTGCCGCGGCAAGACACTGGCGACACTGTTTTTCGAGCCGTCGACCAGAACAAGACTCAGCTTTGAAGCTGCAATGTACGGTCTCGGCGGCAATGTGCTCGGCTTTTCCGAGGCGCAGAGCTCGTCTGCTTCGAAGGGCGAGAGCGTAGCCGATACGGCAAAGACGGTTTCCTGCTATGCAGACATTATCGCAATGCGCCACCCGAAGGAGGGTGCGCCGCTGGTTGCTTCTATGGCAGCGAGCGTGCCGGTGATTAACGCAGGTGACGGTGGTCACAATCACCCGACACAGACGCTGACCGACCTTTTGACCATCCACAGCGAAAAGGGCCGACTCGATAACCTGACCATCGGCTTTTGCGGCGACCTGAAATTCGGCAGAACGGTGCACTCGCTGATTACGGCGATGTCGCGCTATAAAAACATCCGCGTGATTTTAATTTCGCCGATTGAGCTGAAGCTGCCGAGCTACTTAAAGAAGGATATTTTAAAGAAAAACAACATTGAGTATGTTCAGACAACGGATTTAGAGGCAGTAATGCCTCAGCTCGATATTCTGTATATGACGCGCGTACAGCGAGAGCGCTTCTTTAATGAAGAGGATTACCTGCGCTTGAAGGACAGCTATATTCTTACGCAGGAGAAGCTTGCGACGGCAAAGAGCGATATGGCAATTCTGCATCCGCTGCCGCGTGTAAACGAAATCAGCGTGGCCATCGATTCCGATCCGCGCGCATGCTATTTCAGGCAGGTGCGCTACGGCAAGTACATTCGTATGGCTTTGATTTTGAAGCTTTTGGGATTGGAGGCGTAAGTATATGAATATTGATTCGATTAAAAACGGTATTGTTATTGACCATATCACAGCTGGCAAGGGCATGCGTATTTACCACTTGCTCGGTTTAGACAATCTGGATTGCTCGGTTGCGATTATTAAAAATGTTACGAGTCGCAAGATGGGAAGAAAGGACATTATTAAAATTGATGCGGACATTCAAATCAACATGGATATTTTAGGCTATGTTGACCCGGGCGTAACCGTTGATATTATTCGCGACAGCCAGCTGGTAGAGAAGCGCTCGATTGCGCTGCCGGAGCGTTTGGTGAATGTATTAAGATGTAAAAATCCGCGCTGCATTACCACGACGGAGCAGGAAATTGAGCATGTTTTCCGCTTAACGGACAAGGAAAACCGCATCTACAGATGCATCTACTGCGAAGCGAAGGCAGCAGAGCAGAACTAAAGGAATAAAGGAAACAAACAGAGATGGAAAAGAAAAACAATTATGCGCTCGGCGTGCTTTTAACGCTGCTGGGCGGAATATTTTGGGGCTTTTCCGGAACCTGCGGGCAGTTTTTAATGCAAAATTGCAAAATGGACACCAGTTTTCTGGTGTCCGTTCGCCTTTTGGTTGCCGGAATTATATTGGTGGTGTACGGCTTTATCCGCGACGCACGCGATATGCTCGGTGTATGGAAAACACCTAAAAAAATTGTGCGCCTTTTGCTGTTTGCCATTTTTGGGCTTGCGTTTTGTCAGTTTACTTATCTGGAAGCCATTCGTCATACCAATGCCGGAACAGCGACGGTGCTGCAATATACGGCGCCGGTGATGATTATGGTCTATACCTGCACCTTGGCGCGCAGACGACCGAGCAAGACCGAGGTTTTGTGTGTGATTCTGGCTTTAGCCGGTACTTTTATCATTGCAACGCACGGCAATCCAAGCGCAATGGCAATCACGCCTGCGGGCTTGGTGTGGGGGCTTGTTTCGGCGGTGGCAATGGCGGCGTATTCGCTGTTGCCGGTCGAGCTGACAAAGCACCACAGCGGCATTACGGTTTCGGCGTGGGCGATGCTGATTGCAGGCGTTGTTTTCTTGTTGGCAACGCAAAGCTGGACAAAAGCGCCCATTTTGGATGCAAGCGGTATATTTGCGCTTGGCGGCATGTGCTTGTTTGGCACGGTGTTTGCCTACACGATGTATTTGTGCGGCGTGCGGCTGGTCGGCGCGATGCAGGCGAGTATGCTTGCAAGCATTGAGCCGGTTTCCGCAACGCTGTTTTCGCTGTTTTGGCTGAAAACACCATTTGTGTGGGTGGACATTATCGGCTTTGCCTGCATTTTTGCAACTGTATTCTTATTGGCGAAAAAGAAGGAATAGACTATGAAAAAAATCGGTAAAATGAATGAGGCGGCGTGGCTTTTGGGCATCCTTTTTTGCTCGCTCGGCGTTGCGCTGTGCACAAAGGCAGATTTCGGTCTTTCGATGATTGCGGCACCGCCGTACATTCTGCATTTGAAAATGGTGCAGTATTTTCCTTGGTGGTCGCAGGGCACGAGTGAGTACATATGGCAGGGCGTTCTGCTCGTGTTTATGTGCATCATTCTGCGTCGTTTCCGCGTGAAATATCTTTTGTGCTTTGCGACGGCAGTGCTGTTCGGCTTTGCGCTCGACGGCTGGTTTTTGCTCTTCGGCGGCAACGGCGCCTGTGAAAGTATGGCTGTACGTATCCTTTGCTTTGCAGCAGGCGAGCTGATTACGGCGCTGGCGATTGCATTTTATTTTAAAACGGATATGCCGCTGCAAATCTACGAGCTGCTTGTAACACAAATTGCAGACAAATGGAAGGCGGGCACGGCGCGCGTAAAACAAATCAATGACATTGTTATGTTTGTGCTTTCTGTGCTGCTGGCGTTTACGCTGACCGGCGGTTTTAACGGCGTTGGCATCGGTACAATTGTGATTACACTTGTCAATGCACCACTGATTCAGCTGTTTTCGGGGCTTTTGGATAAGCTGTTTTGCTTTGATGCGTGTGTCCCGAAGCTGGTTGAAAAGCTGAAGGTTTAAAAATGCAAAAAAACGCATAAAAATGTGTTGACAATTAAAAAAAGTTGTGGTAGACTATCAACAATCAAAGACTGTGATGGAAAACAAGTAGGCATGTGATGCGCCTTTCAGAGAGCTGTCGGTTGGTGTGAGACAGTAAGGACACGCAAGGCTGAATACATTTCCGGAGTCGGGCACCGAACGAAGAAATTGCTTTCAGTAGGCTGTCACGGGTGCGCCCGTTAAAGCGCAGGAGTATAGCGTAGATGAGGCGCCGTACTTTAAAGGCCGCTTTCGTGAGAAGGCGGTAAACTGAGGTGGTACCGCGGGTTTGAAATGCTCGCCCTCTGATTGATTTCAGAGGGCGATTTTTTATTGCCTTCTGAAAAAACTATCAAAAAAGGAGACGATAAAAATGTTTATCAAAATCTTAATGCTCATCGTATTTTTTGCCATTATGATCGGTGTGGGAATTTACTGCCGCCGACAGGCAACAGATGTAAACGGCTTTGTACTCGGCGGCAGAAGCGTCGGCCCGTGGCTGACGGCTTTCGCTTATGGTACAAGCTACTTTTCTGCGGTAATCTTTGTCGGCTACGCCGGTCAGTTCGGTTGGAAGTTTGGTATTGCTTCCACATGGATTGGTATCGGTAATGCGGTGCTCGGTTCTCTGCTTGCGTGGATTGTGCTCGGCAGAAGAACAAGGCTGATGAGTCAGCATCTGGAAAGCGCAACTATGCCGGAATTTTTCGGTAAGCGCTACAACAGTACCGCACTGAAGATTGCAGCATCGGCAATTGTATTTATCTTCCTGATTCCGTATACTGCATCGCTCTACAACGGGCTTTCTTTGTTGTTTGAAATGGCATTCCCGGGTATTCCGTACTCGGTATGCGTAATCGCAATGGCTATTTTAACCGGTATTTATGTTATCGCCGGCGGCTATATGGCAACAGCCATCAACGATTTTATTCAGGGCATTATTATGATCGGCGGCATCATCGCGGTGATTGCGGCGGTGCTTGCAGGCCAAGGCGGCTTTACAGCTGCACTTGAGGGTCTTGCCGAGATTCATGTAGAGGGCAATGCGCCGGGCGCATTTAACTCCTTCTTCGGTCCGGACCCGCTCGGTCTGTTGTTTGTTGTCATTTTAACCTCGCTCGGTACATGGGGCCTTCCGCAGATGGTGCAGAAGTTCTACTCGATTAAGAGCGAGAAAAATATCCAGACCGGCACGATTATTTCGACGGTGTTTGCAATCATTGTTGCCGGCGGCTGCTACTTTTTGGGCGGCTTTGGCAGACTGTTTACCGGTACAAGTGAAGTGATGATGCTTGCAGAAAACGGCAATCCGGTCGGTGGCTTTGACGCGATTATTCCGACAATGCTTTCGAATTTGCCGGATGTGCTGATTGGTATTGTAATTGTTTTGGTGCTTTCGGCATCTATGTCGACGCTGTCTTCCTTGGTGCTGACCTCCAGCTCTACGCTGACACTTGATATGATTAAGGGACATGTAGTAAAGAACATGAGTGAGAAAAAGCAGGTATTTGTTATGCGTGTGCTGATTGTAGTATTTATTGCAGTATCGGCATTTATCGCGCTCAACAAGGGCAGCCTTGGCTTTATTGCAGATATGATGGGAATTTCCTGGGGCGCACTTGCAGGTGCATTTTTGGCGCCGTTCCTGTTTGGTTTATACTGGAAAAAGGCAACGAAGGCTTCTGTTTGGGTAAGCTTTATCTTCGGCGCGGGCCTGATGATTGCAAATATGCTGTTTCGCGCATCGTTCCCGGTTGTATTGCAGTCGCCGGTGAACTGCGGTGCAGTTGCAATGCTCGGCGGCCTGGTCCTTGTGCCGCTTGTGAGCCTTGTTACGAAAAAACAGGATAAAAACACAGTCGAGCAGATGTTTAGCTGCTACAACCGCGAAGTCGTTGTGGAAAGCAAAAAATCTCTTGGCAAATAAGAAAATTTGTAGTACAATAATAAGATAAGCGAATACTATCCCCCGGCAGATGCTCTCTGTCGGGGTATAGCCGTTTTTTAGAGGAGCATTGGTTTTATGCGCATAGACTTTCACACACATTGTTTTCCCGATAAAATTGCAGCGCGTGCGATGGAGAATCTTTCGCGTACGGCGGCAATTCATTCTGTGACGGACGGCACGGCTGCAGGGCTGGTTTCGATGCTGGATGCAGACGGGGTCGACAAAGCCGTTGTGCTTTCGATTGCAACGAATGCGCATCAGCAAAAAGCGGTCAACGATTTTGCCGCATCAATTCAAAGCGAACGATTGTATGCCTTTGGCTCTGTGTTTCCGGAGTCGCCGGATGCATTAGGCGAGCTGGAGCGTATCAAAGCGCTCGGCTTGCGCGGTGTGAAGCTGCACCCGGAGTATCAGCAGTTTTATGTAGACGATGAAAAGATGAAGCCGATTTACAAAAAGATTTCGCAGCTCGGCTTGGTTACGGTGTTTCACGCGGGTGTCGACAACGGCTATCTGCCGCCGTATCACTGTATGCCGGATAATCTATTGCGTGCGATTTCGTGGTTTGATTCGCCGGTGGTGGCGGCGCATTGGGGCGGGCAAGGCTGCAATGCAGAGGTGTTAGATAAGCTTTGCGGCATTGAGCAGCTGTATTTCGACACCGCCTATGGCTACGGCACGGTTGTGCCGGCTTTGGCAAAGAAAATAATTGAAAAGCACGGTGCGGATAGAATCTTATTCGCTTCGGACGCACCGTGGAACAGCGCTGCACAGGATATGTATGTTCTGGAGTGTCTGGATTTAACCGAGGCAGAAAAAGAAATGATTTATTGGAAAAATGCTCTGAAGCTATTGGGAGGAAAGTAAAATGATTATTACGGATTTTTTGGAGCGCAATGCAAAGGAGTTCGGTAATGATACCGCGCTCGTGGAAATTGCGCCGAATCTGATGGAGGCAGCGCGCGTCACATGGAAGGAATACGCTCTTATCCAGCCGAACCCGGAGGAGAGCGGCAGAAGAGAGATTACCTGGGCGGAGTTTAACTTAAAGGCAAACCGCTTTGCAAATCTGCTCTTGTCGAGAGGCATTCAAAAGGGCGACAAGGTTGCCGTGCTTTTGATGAATTGCCTGGAATGGCTGCCGGTGTACTTCGGTATTTTAAAGACCGGCGCACTTGCCGTGCCGATGAATTACAGATACACCTCGGATGAGATTAAGTACTGCTTAGACCTTTCCGAAGCAGATGTTTTGATTTTCGGTCCGGAGTTTATCGGTCGTATCGAGGAAATCTGCGACCGGATTCCGCGCGTAAGACAGCGCTTTTATGTCGGCAACAACTGCCCGACCTTTGCAGAGAGCTATGATAAAATGATTGGCTACTGCTCGTCGCATTCGCCGGAAATCACGCTGACGGAAAAGGACAACGCAGCGATTTATTTCTCATCGGGCACAACGGGTTTCCCGAAAGCGATACTGCACAACCACGAAAGCCTTTTGCACGCGTGCAGAACGGAGCAGGCGCACCACGGGCAGACAAAGGACGATGTATTCCTTTGTATTCCGCCGCTGTATCACACCGGCGCGAAGATGCACTGGTTCGGCTCGTTTATGGTTGGCGGCAAGGCGGTGCTCTTGAAGGGCATCAAGCCGGAATGGATTTTGAAAGCGGCAAGCGAGGAAAAATGCTCGATTGTTTGGCTGCTGGTGCCGTGGGCGCAGGATATTTTGGATGCAATCGACCGCGGCGAAATTGATTTGAATAAATATGACTTGTCGGCGTGGAGACTGATGCATATCGGTGCACAGCCGGTGCCGCCGAGTCTTATTAAACGCTGGAAGGCCGTATTCCCGAACCATGATTATGACACAAACTACGGGCTTTCCGAGTCGATTGGTCCGGGCTGTGTGCACCTGGGTGTAGAAAATATCCATAAGGTGGGTGCAATCGGTAAGGCAGGCTTTGGTTGGCAGGTGAAAATCTGCGACGAAAACGGCAATGAGGTGCCGCGCGGCGAGGTTGGTGAGCTTGCGGTTTACGGACCGGGCGTTATGACCTGCTACTACAATGATCCGAAGGCGACCGATGAGGTGCTGCGCGACGGTTGGCTGTATACCGGCGATATGGCGCAGGAGGATGCGGATGGCTTTATTTTCCTCGTTGACCGTAAAAAGGATGTTATCATTTCCGGCGGTGAGAACCTGTATCCGGTGCAGATTGAGGACTTTATCCGCACACACGCTGCCGTCAAGGATGTTGCGGTTATTGGCTTGCCGGATGCGCGCCTTGGCGAAATTGCCGCCGCGATTATTGAACTGAAAGAGGGCGCAAGCTGCACCGAGGAGCAGATGAACGATTTCTGCCGTGCAATGCCGAAGTATAAGCGCCCGAGAAAGATTATATTTGCCGAAGTGCCGAGAAATCCGACCGGCAAGATTGAAAAGCCGAAGCTGCGCGAAATTTATTGCGGCGAAAGCTTGGTTGCGGCACAGATTAAATAAGAGGGGGAAATGAGCTTGAAGAAGTTATTAATCGGTAACGACGCGGTTGCAAGAGGCGCCTGGGAAGCAGGCGTGCGCGTGGTTGCCTCCTATCCGGGCACACCGAGTACGGAAATTACGGAATGTATGGCAAAATATCCGGAACCACATGTAGAGTGGTCGACAAATGAGAAGGTTGCCGCAGAGGTTGCGATTGGTGCATCCATTGCAGGCGCAAGAAGTATGTCGTGTATGAAGCATGTCGGTATGAATGTTATGGCAGACCCGATGTTCACTGTAAGCTACATCGGTGCAAACGCAGGCCTGGTGTTCTGCGTGGCAGACGATCCGGGTATGCACTCTTCCCAGAATGAGCAGGACTCCAGACACTACGCGAAGGCATCCAAGATTATGATGCTTGAGCCGGCGGACAGCCCGGAGTGTAAGGATTATACAAAGGCTGCGTTTGAATTGAGCGAAAAGTTCGATACGCCGGTGATTATCCGCTTGTCGACGCGCGTATCGCACTCGCAGGGGCTCGTGGAGCTCTGCGACCGCGAGGAGCAGCCTTTAAAGGATTACGAAAAGAATCCGGCAAAGCATGTTATGATGCCGGGCAATGCGATTAAGCGCCATGTTGTTGTGGAAGAAAGAATGGCGGCGCTTGCAGAATATGCGGAGGCTTGTCCGTTCAATACAACGGAAATCAACACCGATAAAATCGGTGTAATCACCTCCGGTGTTGCGCATATGTATGCCAAGGAAGCTCTCGGCGATAAAGTCAGCTATTTAAAGCTCGGCATGGTTTATCCGCTGCCGGAGAAGCTGATTTTGGATTTTGCCGAAAAGCACGAAAAGGTGGTTGTCATTGAGGAGCTTGATCCGGTGATTGAAAGCCATTGCCGCGCGCTCGGCATTGAGGTAGTCGGCAAGGAAAGCTTCACGCTTTTGGGCGAGTACACACCGACGATGATTAAAAAGGTTGTTCTCGGCGAGGACGGCGTACCGTTTGAGGAAATTGGTGAAACGATTCCGGTGCGTCCGCCGGTAATGTGTGCCGGCTGTCCGCACAGAGGCACCTTCTATGTATTAAAGAAGCTCGGTCTCACCGTTTCCGGTGATATCGGCTGCTATACGCTCGGCGCGGTTGCACCGCTTGCCAGCGTGGACACAACGGTTTGTATGGGCGCGAGCGTAAGTGGTGCGCACGGTATGGCGAAGGCGCGTGGCGCAGAGTTTAACAAAAAGCTCGTTGCAGTTATTGGCGATTCGACCTTTATGCATTCCGGTATTACCGGTCTGATTGATATTGTATACAACAAGGGCAACAACACCGTTATTATTTTAGACAACTCCATTACGGGTATGACAGGCCATCAGGACAACCCGACCACCGGCTTTACCATCCGTAAGGAGCCGACCAAGCAGGTTGACTTAGAGCTTTTGGCAAAGGCTGTCGGCGTAGAACGCGTTGTGGTTGCTGACCCGTTTGACTTAAAGAATTTCGAGCGCATCGTGAAAGAGGAAACAGAAGCAGACGAGCCGAGCGTAATTATCGCCCAGCGTCCGTGTGCCCTGTTAAAGACCGTGAAGTATACCGGACATTGTAAAATCGGCGCAGACTGTAAAAAATGCAAGCTTTGTATGAAGCTCGGCTGCCCGGCAATTTCCGTGCGTGGCGATGAAGTGGTTATTGATGAAACACAGTGCAACGGTTGCGGACTTTGTGTAAATGTTTGTCCGTTCGGTGCAATTAAAAAGGAGGACTGAGTTATGACAAAGAACATTATGATTGTCGGTGTCGGCGGCCAGGGTACGCTTTTGGCAAGCCGCATTATCGGTAACGCGGTTATCTCCGAGGGGCACGATGTAAAAATTTCCGAGGTACACGGTATGAGCCAGCGCGGCGGTAGCGTAGTAACCTATGTGAAGTTCGGCGATGCGGTTTATTCTCCGGTCATCGACCGCGGCGAGGCAGACATTATTTTAGCGTTTGAAACCTTAGAGGCGTACAGAGCGCTGCCGTATTTGAAAAAGGGCGGCAAGATGATTGTCAACAACCAGCGCATTGACCCGATGCCGGTCATTACCGGTGCAATGGAATACCCGGAAAGTATTTTGGAAAAGCTTTCCGCCAAAGCGGACATCACGCCGGTAGACGCGCTTGCACTTGCAAAGCAGGCGGGGAATACGAAGGCTGTAAATGTCGTATTAATCGGCGTTATGGCAAAAAATACGGATATTGCGTACGAGGTTTGGGAAAATGTACTGCGCAACACCGTGCCGGAAAAGTTTTTGGATGTAAACTTAAAGGCGTTTAAGCTTGGATATGAACTGTAATTTTACAGGAGGCCTTTTGCGCCGGAATTGACGCGACAGACTTTTCTGATTATAAAAAAGGAAGTGGCAAAAATGGCTTATTACCAGAAGGACATTGAGTGCATGGACAGAAAGGCACTCGAAGCCCTGCAAAGCGAGCGTCTCGTTTGGCAGGTAAAGCGTATGTATGAAAATGTGGAGCTGTTTCGAAAGAGAATGGATGAAAAGGGCTTAAAGCCGGAAGATATCCACGGTATTGAGGATTTGCATAAGCTGCCGTTTTCCTACAAGCAGGATTTAAGAGATTACTACCCATACGGTTTGTTTGCAGTACCGCTGACGGACATCGTTCGTGTACATGCATCCTCGGGCACAACGGGCAAACAAATCGTTGTCGGCTACACAAAAAAAGACTTGGAGATGTGGTCTGACTGTATGGCAAGACAGATTGTAGCTACCGGCGGTGATGCTGACTCCGTTGTGCAGGTTTCCTACGGCTACGGTCTCTTTACGGGCGGTCTGGGTGCCCACGGCGGCGCGGAGCGCGTTGGTGCAACCGTTGTGCCGACCTCCTCGGGTAATACGGCGCGCCAGATTCAAACCATGATTGATTTTGGCTCTACCGTGCTTTGCTGTACCCCATCCTACGCAATGTACCTCGGTGAAACCATCGAGGAAATGGGCTTGAAAGACCAGCTCAGCTTAAAGGCAGGTATTTTTGGTGCAGAGCCATGGACGGAAACCATGCGCAAGGAAATTGAGAAAAAGCTCAATATCAAAGCCTATGATGTATACGGCCTTTCCGAAATTATGGGTCCGGGCGTATCCTACGAGTGCAGTGAGCAAAAGGGTATGCATGTTTGCGAAGATATGTTTATCCCCGAAATCATCGACCCGGATACCGGCGAGGTGCTTCCGGCAGGCTCCTCCGGTGAGCTTGTATTCACCACCATCACCAAAGAAGGCTTCCCGCTCATTCGCTACCGTACCCGTGACATCTGTTCCTTAAACTATGAACCATGTGCCTGCGGTCGTACCCATGTGCGTATGAATAAGCCGACCGGCCGCAGCGACGATATGATGATTATCCGCGGTGTAAATGTATTCCCGTCCCAGATCGAGGAAGTGCTTTTAAAGTTTGGCGGCGGCATCACCCCGAACTACCTAATCGTCGTTGACCGTGTCAACAACTCCGATACCTTAGAAGTTCGCGTTGAAATGTCCGAAGACATGTTTGCCGATGATGTTAAATCCATCGAGCGTGTTGAAAAAGACATTCATTCTCGTCTCCAAAATGTTCTCGGTCTCTCCGCCAAGGTTACCCTTGTCGGTCCGAAGACCATTGCTCGAAGCGAGGGCAAGGCTAAGCGTGTAATTGACAACCGCAAACTGGTTTAAAAGGTGAATTTGGCGCAATACTTCGTCAAAATGCTCGCGTATACAAGAGTATTGCATCGAAACAGCCGCCTCGCGCTGCATCCAAATTCCCGCTTTTAAACAGGTGCGAGGAAGCGGTTGCGCATCAATTGTCAAAATGCTCGCGCATACAAGCGTATAGCGCTGCGCTTTTTCTCGTCTTGCACCCGGATTCCCGCTTTAAACGGTAGAGAGAAAAAGGTCGGCGTATCACGCCACTGGTTGCAGTGGTGCGAGGCAACGATTATATATGTAGGGACCGGCGTCCCCGACGGTCCGATGTATTTAAAAATCGGGGGAGGAGAAACAAAAAGGAGGATGACTTATGTTTATCAAGCAAGTATCTGTTTTTGTAGAAAACAAATCCGGTAAAATGGCGGATGTACTGAATATTTTAGCAGAGCATCATATCGGCATCAGTGCTCTTTCGATTGCAGACACATCCGACTTCGGCGTGCTGCGCCTGATAGTAGAGGATGCGGAAGGTACAAAAGCAATTTTAAGAGAAAACGGTATGATTGTTAAGACGACCGATGTCATTGCCATCGGTATCGAGCACAAGCCGGGCGGTCTTGCAGTTGCTTTGACGGCGCTTAAGGAAAACGATGTTGCGTTGGATTATTTATACGCCTTCATCGGTCGCGGCAGTGCCGGTGCTTATGTGATTTTAAAGACCGAGGATCAGGCCAAGGCCGTAGAGGTTTTGGAGGCGAAGGGCTTTAAAACGGCAGACAGCAAAGACATTTTTGGTGTATAATTTTAAGCAAAATATGCGGGGCACAGATTCGTGTGCCCCGCACTTCATTTTAAGTTTTGCTTTACAAAACAGAAAAAGCGTGATAATATATTATTGCGTAGGTATGAGAGTGCCGCTGAAAATGCGGTGGTGCAGTATTCTAGTCAGATCTACCTGTTCCCAGGGCGGGCCTAAAAATCCGTTGAAGGGCATATCGATGAAGTTTCTGGTGCTTGCTTTGAACGCCCAGTTCGGGGTGGGTGCTGGAAGTTAAGGTTTAGGGGCGATCCGCAATGGCATGCGGGCGTCGAACCCCTTTTCCGTGGAGACCTAAACTCGTGGTCGCCGCTGCTTTGGGCACAAGCCTGAAGATAAGCTTCTACGACTTAGGATAAAACCTGTATCTCGGTGCTTTTTTGTGCTGGGTGCAGTGTAGCCTGCCTTGAGCGGGTTGCGCCGGGATAACGGACAGACCGGTCTGTGTTGGCCAACACAGTCGGTTATCGCTGTTTGAAACGCAACTTGCAAAAGAGGCTAAGAACAGGTGTGACTGCCGGGGAAATCCCCTAGACTGTTGCTTCGCTGGTTTGCAATGGATTGAGGTACGGACTCAGTGGTAATCAGGTCACTTGTGCGGTAACGCATAAGTATGCTGCTTTAAAGGGAAACCGCTTTTCCGGCGACGGAAGAGCAGTGGCATGGGAAAGCCTACCTGACCTCAAGCCGTAAAATTAACATTGCAGATTACCACCGTTTTTTCAGCGGCATTCTTACTTTATTTTTTAGAAATGACAGGTGATTTTTTCTTGGACAGGGATAGGCGAATCTTAAAGGTTAAAAGCTCGGCAGAAAATATGAAAATCAATCATAAGTGGACAGCGCTGGTTACGGTATTGGCGTTTGTACTTAGTGTGCTTTTCAGCTTGCTGACCGCGAGCGCGGACGAAATGGGTACGGTTTTGGCCTTTATTGTATTGTTGATTATTGTCTTTTTGAGCATTTTGTTTGATATGCTCGGCATGGCGATTTCGACGGCGAGTGAAGCGCCGTTTCATGCGATGGCAGCACGGCGTATCCGTGGCGCAAAGGAGAGCATTCGTATTATCCGAAGTGCACAGGAGCTGTCCAGCTTATGCAACGATGTTATCGGCGATATTGCCGGTATTATCAGCGGTGCGATGACCGGTGCGATTGTGGTAAGCGTTGCGACAATGCTGCAGATGAATTCGGATGTGGTAAATCTGCTTTTGGCAGGGGTTGTTGCCGCATTGATGATAGGCGGTAAGGCAGCAGGCAAGGGCATTGCAATGCTGCACAACAATACGATTGTATTTATATTAGGAAAAATTGTTTATTACGCATGTGCGCCATTCAGGCGCAAAAAATAAGATACAGGACAGAAAGAGTGTAGTCTATGTACGAAATTTTAGACACAATTCAAAGTCCCGCGGATGTAAAGGCTCTTAGTTCCGAACAGCTAACTCAGCTCGCTGCGGAAATCAGAGCCTTTTTAATCGAATCCGTTTCCGAAACCGGCGGACACTTGGCATCCAATCTCGGTGTAGTAGAGCTTACGCTTGCGCTGCACTGTGTATTTGATTTGCCGACGGACAAGCTGGTTTTCGATGTGGGACACCAAAGCTATGTGCATAAAATACTGACCGGTCGCCGCGAACAGTTTTTCACACTGCGCCGCGAGGGTGGTTTATCCGGCTTTCCGAAAACGACGGAAAGCGTATATGACAGCTTCAATACGGGGCACAGCTCGACCTCGGTTTCGGCCGCACTCGGTATGGCACGCGCGCGTGACCTTGCCGGCGAAAAGTACCATGTACTTGCGCTTATCGGTGACGGTGCGCTGACCGGTGGACTTGCGTATGAAGCGCTGTGTGATGCAGGGCGTGACAACGGCAATTTAATTGTGATTTTAAACGACAATCAGATGTCGATTTCGGGCAATGTGGGCGGTATGTCGGAATATTTATCCAAAATCCGCACGCGTCCGGCTTATTTGAATGCAAAATTGAAAACGGAGCGTATTTTATCCCAAAATGCGTTTGGCCGCGCGATTGCAGGTGTGCTGCGCTGGGTGAAAAACACAGCGAAGCGCATACTGCTGCCAGATAGTATTTTTGATGAGCTCGGTTTTACCTATCTGGGGCCGGTGGACGGACACGATTTGAAAAAGCTGACAGCAATGCTTCGCCGCGCAAAGGGAATACAGGGCCCGGTTTTGGTGCATGTGTGTACAGTCAAGGGCAAGGGCTATGCGCCGGCGGAGGATGCGCCGCAGCATTTTCATGGTGTTTCCAAATTTGACAGTGCACACGGAGAAAACTATGCCAAGCAGAGCAGGCAGGATTATTCAGCGGCCTTCGGCGAGAGTCTGCTGCGCCTTGCGGCGGAGGATGAGCGCGTTGTGGCAATCAGCCCGGCGATGACGCTCGGCAGCGGCTTGGGTGCGTTTGCAAAGGTATATGCAGAGCGGTTTTTTGATGTCGGTATCGCGGAGGCACACGCCGTGACCTCGGCGGCGGGCTTGGCGATTGCGGGAAAAATCCCGGTAACGAGCGTATATTCTTCGTTTTTGCAACGCGCATATGATCAGATTATTCACGATGTGGCGATGCAGAATTTACATGTCGTATTTGCGGTAGACCGCGCCGGTATAGTCGGTGCGGACGGGGAAACGCACCAGGGTGTGTTCGACATTGCCTTTTTAAGACAAATTCCGAATATGACGGTGCTTGCGCCGACAAGCTTTGACGATGTGGATGCAATGCTGCGCTATGCAGTTTTGAAAGCGGACGGGCCGATTGCGCTGCGTTATCCGCGCGGCAATAAGCAAGCGGCGTTGCCAAAGCCCTTCTGCGCCGGTGTAACGGACTGCGTGCGCGCAGGGAAGGATGCAACCGTGGTGGCTGTCGGCGTTTTGACGGCTGAGGCTATGGCTGCAGCGGAGCTTGCGGCGGCAAAGGATGCAGAAGCAGAGGTGCTTGTGCTGCGGCAGGTGTGGCCTTTGGAGGTTGATACCATTGCGGAAAGTGTGCGAAAAACCGGAAGACTGCTTGTTGTGGAGGACGGTGTTCGTGCCGGCGGCATCGGCGAGGCAATCGGCGCGGCTTTGGCGGCGCGCGGTATGCAGTTTGCCTTTGAAAATCGCGGCTATGATGCCTTTGTTGCACAGGCGGAGGTTTCCGCAGTTTATCACCGTCACGGTTTGGATGCAGAGGGCATTGCAGCCTGGATTTGCGAGAGGTAAAAACGGATGAAAGCTAAAAAGATTCGATTGGATTTGTATTTGGTGGAGCGTGGACTTGCGGCGGATGTGAAAGCGGCGCAGGCGTTGGTGCTCGCCGGATTGGTTTACAGTAAAGAGGTGCGCCTGGACACCGCCGGGTATATGGTGAGCGAAAAGGATGTTGTCGAGGTGCGCGAAAAGGGATTAAAATATGTCAGCCGCGGCGGCCTGAAGCTGGAAAAGGCGATGCAGGTCTTTTCTGTTTCGCTGCAGGGCAAAACGGCGATGGATATCGGCGCTTCTACCGGCGGGTTTACGGATTGTATGCTGCAAAACGGTGCTGCGCGCGTATTTTCGGTGGATGTCGGCTACGGACAGCTGGCGTGGAAGCTTCGAAGCGATGAGCGTGTAGTGAATATGGAGCGCACGAACATACGCTTTGTAACCGAGGAAATGCTTGGGTGCAGACCTTCCTTTGCCTCGATTGATGTTTCTTTTATTTCGCTCGGTCTGGTTTTGCCGGTTTTAAAAGACATTCTGGCAGATGATGCAGACATTGTAGCTCTGATTAAGCCGCAGTTTGAAGCGGAAAAAGAGCAGGTGGAAACGAAGGGGATTGTGACAGACCCTGTTGTGCATGAAAGTGTAATTTTGCGCGTGCTTTCCTTTGCCGCAGAAAACGGTATGGGTATTTGCGGGCTTGATTTTTCGCCGGTAAAGGGGCCGGAGGGAAACATAGAATATTTGGTGCATTTGAAAATCGGTGCAGCCGATACCGTTGTAGAGCCTGCGGCGGTTGTTGCGGCGGCACATGAAACCTTGAATAAATAAAGAGGAGGGAGCAGCGTGGAACAGCAATGGACAACGGTGATTACACCCAAAAAGAGCAAATCCGCAGGCGGATGGGCAGCCTTTAAGCAGGCTGCGGAGCTGACGCGGCTTTTTGTCGTGCGCGATTGTAAAACGCTGTATACGCAAACCGTGCTCGGACCTTTGTGGTTTGTGCTGTCCGCACTTTTAACCTCTTTTGTATTTGCGGTTGTATTCGGCGGTATCGCAAAGCTGTCTACGGATGGGGTACCGCATTTGGCATTTTATATGGCGGGCAGCATTTTATGGAGCTATTTTTCCTCCTGCCTTGCGAAAATTGCGGAAACCTTCCGACTCGGTGCGCGTTTGTTTAGTAAGGTTTACTTTCCGCGCCTGGTGTTGCCGGTTTCCGTGCTGTTTTCGAAAATGGTGATTTTCGGCGTGCAGTTTGTCTTGTTTTTGGTGATTGTGCTTTATTTTTCTTTCAGTGGAGCAGTGCAATTGAATTTTGCTTGCCTGCTTTTGCCGCTGGTGCTTTTGCACAGTGCCGTACTGGCCTTGGGCTGCGGCTTGATTTTGGCAAGTGTTACAGCTAAGTACAGAGATTTATCCGTAATGGTCAGCTTTCTTTTGCAGGCCTGGATGTATGTTACGCCAATTGTTTATCCAGCTTCGGCTGTGGGCGAAGCGTATCGATGGCTGTATATGCTCAATCCGGTTACGCCGTTTGTAGAGGCTTTTCGCTATGGCTTTTTAGGCGTAGGGACGCTTTCCTGGGGCTATATGGCGATTGCGTTTGCTGTAGCTTTGGTAATTTTGGGTGTTGGGCTGCTTCTGTTTAAGAAAACAGAGCGCACCTTTATTGATATTGTGTGAGGTAGAAGGATGGAAACCGTAATTCGTGTGGAAAACTTACATAAAAACTACCGTCGCGGTCGTATCGGCGGCGGTTCCTTGTCACGCGATTTCCAGAGTGCGATGGCGCGCTTTTGCGGAAAAGAAGATCCGAACAAGCGTCTCGGCGTGCAAAAAAACGGAGAGTTTTCTGCCCTTGCAGGGGTGAGCTTTGAGATACATCGCGGTGAGGTTGTCGGCATTGTCGGCAGAAACGGTGCCGGAAAATCTACGCTCTTGAAGGTGATTTCGCGTATCACTGCGCCGAGTGCAGGGGCGGTTTACATTCAAGGCAGTGTGTCGAGTATGTTAGAAATCGGCACGGGTTTTCATGCGGAGCTGACCGGTAGGGAAAATATTTATTTAAACGGCGCAATTTTGGGTATGCAGCGCAGGGAAATCGATAGAAAAATAGAGGAGATTATTGCGTTTTCGGAGTGCGAGGAATTCATCGACACACCGGTAAAGCGCTATTCTTCGGGTATGTATGTGAAGCTGGCATTTGCGGTTGCTTCGCATTTGGATTCAGATATTTTGATTTTAGACGAGGTGCTGGCTGTCGGCGATGCACAGTTTCGGCAAAAGTGCCTTGAAAAAATTATGCAGCTGGCGACGGAGGGCGGTAAAACCGTGCTTTATGTCAGTCACAATATGACAACGGTGCGCCAAATTTGCGACAGAGTGCTTGTGCTCGAAAAAGGGGAATTGAAGTTCGACGGCGATACGGAAAGCGGTATTCGCGCGTATTTGCAGGCAGATGCGGCGGGCACGAGTTTGGATTATACAAAGGAAAACCTTATACTGCGTGGCGCGGAGCGCCTGGCAGCGCCGATTTCGGCGAAGCTTCCAAGCGGGACTTCAACTGTGACAGATACACTGGAGGTTGAGCTTTGCTGGAAAAACCTTGTGCCGGCACAGGGCCTGGGTATTTGTGTAACGATTTACGATGCGGAGCGCAGAGCGGTTGCCTCGGGCATGGCAAATGATGTGGCCGCCGATTTGCAGGCAGGCGCAGTTTGTGCGCATCGACTTGCGCTGGATGTTTCGGCATTGGCTGACGGGCAGTACGAAACGCGGTATACATTTTTCGTTTCCGGCAGACGCGCGTTCAATGGCGTATGCGTGCAGGGAATTTCGTTTGTAAAAGAGACGAATATGCAGGATTGGAATTCCAGGCTTTACGGTAGTACTGTCCTTTCTTCAGCCCTCAAGGCAGAATAAGCTTTAAAAAAGATGAGGTTTTCGGGGGAGTATATGGCAGATTAGTATAAAAATGATGCTTGACTGACGGATATGAATATTGTATAATGATTATATGTGGTTTATAATGGAGTGGTGCGCTGATTTGAAGCGAGAAATGATAAAACACAAGAAAAAGGTGGGAGAGATAAGTGGAGAGTAAGCTGAATTTAGTGGACTTATTGCATATTGCATACAGATGGATGTTTTTACTGATTGCGATTACACTGGCGTGCGGCATACTCGGCTATTCCTACAGCTATTTTTTGGTGAAGCCGGTTTATATATCTACGGGCAATATGTATGTGTCTTCCGTGAAGGCGGAATATATGGAAGAGGAGCTTGAAAATCTGCCGACCTCTGTTATTAATGCATCTGCGCTTCTGGCAGCAGATTGTGTGGAGATTATAGAGTATGACAGCGTTTTGAATGCAGTGGCCGAAGCGTGTGACAGCGATGTTACGCCGAAGGAAATTGCAAAAATGCTCAAGGCCTCGGTTGTATCGGTAGATTCGCCGCTGATGAAGATAACGGTTACGGCGGCAGATCCGTATGTTGCTTATGATGTGGCAACGGCGGTGTTGGAGGTGGCCTCCGTTCGGCTTTTGGAGGTTGCGGGTGTGCCGGGCTCGGTTACGGTAGTTGAAGAGGCGAAGAATCCGGTATATTCTAAGACAAGTCCGATTGTACACTGTCTTATCGGTGCGGTAATTGGGGCTGTGCTCGGTTTTCTGCTTGTGCTGTTTCTTGAACTTATGGATAACCGTATTAAGCAGACGGACGACATTATGGAAAAATACAATATACCGGTTATTGGTGTTGTGCCGAATATTCGCAGCACGAAAGCACCCAAGGAGTGATAGGATATGTGGTTCTTTTCTAATAAAAAGAGAGAAGAAGAGGTTAATAAACACAGAAACAGAAGCGAGGGTATTGTAACAGAGCAGTCGCCTTTTGTTATATCGGAAGCATACAGAACAATCCGAACAAATATTATGTTTTCCCTGCCGGGCGAAACAGAGGATAAATGTAAGGTGATTTTATTTACCTCTGCCGTACCGAGAGAGGGAAAAAGCACAACCTGTACAAACAGTGCAATTACATTTGCCATGACGGGGCAGCGCGTTGCGATCATAGATGCCGATCTGCGCAAGCCTAGACTGACTGAATGCCTGGAAACAGAACCGGAAGCGGGACTTAGTGAATACCTGATTGGCATGAAGGAGCTCGATGAAATTATAACGCCGGTGGAAAAGCACGGTGTTGATTTTATCTCTGCCGGCAGCATACCACCAAATCCGTCAGAGCTTTTGGGCTTTTCCAGTATGAAAAAGTTGATTAAGCAGCTTCGTGAGCGTTATGATTATGTATTTATCGATATGCCACCGGTTACGGTTGTAACCGATGTATCGCTTGTATCTAAGTATGCAGACGGCGTGGTTTTGGTTACGCGCGAAAAGTATACAAAGCATGATATGATTCAGGCGGCAGTCGGTGCTTTGGAATTTGCAAAGGCAAAAATTATCGGTATTATCATTAACGATGTGCATGTATCCAGACATTCCGGTAAGGGCGGCGTGCATTACGGTCGCTACGGCTACGGTTATGGTTACGGCTACGGTTACGGTTACGGCTACGGGCATTATCACTATGGCTATGGCTATTCCGATTCAAAGAAGAAAAAGAAGAAGGAAGAGAAAATACTTTCCGCGCCGCAAAGCGCTGCGGAAAATAATGTGACAGCTGAAGAGGAGACAAAAGAATAATCTTTGCTGAGGAGGGAGAGCCGATGCAATCGCATACAAAACAGATTCTGCGGCGTGCACTTTGTGTTGCAGATATTCTGATTGTGTTTTTTTCCTACCTGTTTGTTGATTTTTTGCTTAAAAACCATAATGCAGAAATCAATTTGGGCTTTTTCAGTCGTTTGAGCTACAGTTTGAATTATCGCTTTTTTGCAGTAGTTTTTGCTGCGGCGGTGAATGTTGGAATGCAGTGGCTTTTCGGCGGCTATCGCATTCTTTGGCGCCTTTCGGGCATCAAAGACTATTATGTCTGCGTTACGGCGGCAGTGGCCTCCATGCTTTTACTGCTCATCTGTAGCATTGTAGTGCAAAACCCGATTTTCTTTTATGCATGGGATGTGCAAATTTTTGCCTTTATGGTCTATGTTTTCGGTTTTATCGCGTGTCGCTTGATGCTGAAATCATTTTTGAAGAAAAAGAGCGAAAACAGTGTGCAGAAAGTGCCGGGCGACGGTATTCGGCTGTTAGTTGTCGGTGCCGGCGGCGGTGGTATTCGCATTATATCCGAAGTGCTTGCAGGCGGAACGAGCTATAAAATTGTTGGCTTGATTGATGATGATGTGCATAAACAGAAAACGAAGATTCGTGGATTTGATGTGCTTGGAACACGCAAGGACATTCCGCGGGTTTGCGAGAAATACAATGTGGAAGAGGTATTGATTGCCATTCCGTCCATTGATTACGAAAATCGCAGTGAGATTATAGAAATTGTAAATAAAACCGGATGTAAGCTACGCGTGCTTCCGAGTTTGAACGAAATCGTGAATTACGATAAATTCACGGCGGGTATCCGTGATGTACAGATTGAAGACTTACTGCCGCGAGACAGCATAAAATTAGACAACCGGAAAATTACGGAGTATATTTGCGGAAAAAGAGTATTGGTTACCGGCGGTGGTGGCAGCATCGGCAGTGAGCTGTGTCGCCAGGTGCTGAAATTTCAGCCGGAAAAGCTTTACATATTAGATATTTATGAGAATAACGCATACGATCTGCAGATGGACTTGCAACGCAAGATGCCGGGTAGTTCGTTTGAAGTGATTATTGCAAGTGTGCGCGACAAGCAAAGAATTGATGAAATTTTCAGCGAGATTCGGCCGCAGGTTGTATTTCATGCAGCGGCGCATAAGCATGTACCGCTTATGGAGCATGATCCTGCTGAAGCTATTAAAAACAATGTGATCGGCACATACAATGTCGCTACGGCGGCTGACCGGCATAAGACAGAGCGTTTCGTTTTGGTATCGACGGATAAGGCCGTGAATCCGACCAATGTTATGGGGGCGACCAAGCGCGCCTGTGAGATGATTATTCAGTCCATTAATGCAATCAGCAAGACGGAATATGTTGCAGTGCGTTTCGGTAATGTTTTAGGCTCGAATGGCTCGGTTGTTCCGCTGTTTAAAAAGCAAATTGCGGAACGAAGCCCGATTACGCTGACACACAAAGAGATTACGCGCTTCTTTATGACAATTCCGGAAGCGGTCAGCCTGATTTTAGAGGCAGCGTCCTACGCAAAGGGTGGCGAAATCTTTATTCTGGATATGGGGCAGCCGGTTAAGATTTATGATTTGGCGGTAAAGCTGATTCAGCTTTCCGGCCTGGAGGTCGGTACAGATATTCCGATTCTGGTTACCGGTCTTCGACCCGGCGAAAAGCTCTATGAAGAGCTTTTGATGAACGAAGAGGGCTTGCGTGCTACCACAAATGAGAAAATCTTTGTTGCACAGCCAATGACACTGGATTGGGAGCAGCTTTGCACGCAGCTTGCAATGCTGGAGAGCCTTGCAAAAGATGGCGACGCCGAAGCACTTCGGACAAAGCTTGCGGAGGTTGTGCCGACCTATCAAAGGGTGCAATTGCAGAAGCAAGAGGTGAAGAACGCTGAAAGCGTAGAGGGCGACAACCCGGAGGCCACCTCAAAAATGTATGTTTAAAATGCATCAATGTTAAATGCGCATAATAAAATTCATAAATAAACTAGGGAGTGAAGGAAAAATGATGAAAAAAGTGATTGCTGCTTTATTGAGCGTGGTAATGCTGCTGAGTTGCAGTGTTATGTGCATCAGCGCAGCGGAGGTAAGTGTTTCCGGCAGTGGTTTTAAGGCGACACTGGAAACTGTGGATGGCTTTATGGCAACGAAAACGCCGGACCAGAGAAAGACGATTTACGACCTTTTGGAAGTGTACCTTTCGACGGATGCCGGCATGGACACATTGATTGGCCTGGTAGATGACCAATCTGAAGTCAGCCAGTTGGTGAAGGATTACATCCTGGCTTACGGTGTATCGGACAACGATAAGGCAGCACTGAAGATGTATTTGAAATTGATTAAGTGCATACCGGTTGATGTAAGAAGAACTGCAGTGGAAGACTGGCACGACCGTATTGGTTTTGACGGCTATGATGCAGGGGCATCCTATGCAGCAGGTGTAGCAGCAGTTCGCGGCTACTTGTTCGCCGGCTCTCAGCACGAGGCAGACGGTGCAACAGATGCAGTGTTCTATCAGCTTTTGTACAACCTGCGTGATGTGGTTGTATTCACCGCAGCTTCGACCGATCCGAATTTTGACTATGAGTTTAGTGCATTCACAAACAATACTTTTAAAGCGAATCTTGAAGCTCTGCTTGAAGCAGAGGATTTGGAGATTAACGGCACACAAGTGACTTCTGCAAAGCAGCTTATGACAGTTTTCTGCGACATTATCAATGCGGATACAAATGTTACAGCGCAGATGAAGAAGGATTTTGCTAAAACGCTGTTAACAACAAATTCCTTTAAGTATAAGACACAGGGTACAATCGTAGTTCCGTCCGACCCGAGCGGCTCCGGCACAGGTACAGGTTCCGGCACAGGTTCCGGTACAGGTACAGGCTCCGGCACAGGCGCGGGCACAGGCACCGGCAATGTTCCGGCACCGAAGCCGAATATGTATCCGGCAATTCCGGACCCGAGTAATGTAGGCTTTGTCACACAGAACGGTTCGACTACAGCAATTTCCGGTCAGAAGGTGACCTTCCAGGATGTTGAAAATCACTGGGCAAAGGGCTATGTGGATGTGCTTGCAACCGCAGGCTTCCTGCGCGGTCACAGTGAAACAAACTATGAGCCGGAGCTTGGTGTAACTCGTGAAGAAATGGCTGTTATTTTAGCAAGAGTACTCGGTGTAGAGGGTCAGAAGGCTGCTACGGTCAGCGAATTCAATGACCATGATTCGATTCAGGATTACGCAAAGGATGCCGTATATAAGATGGTTGAAATGGGCATCTACAAGGGCTACGGCGAAGGTCATTTTGCACCGCAGCAGATTCTGAGCCGTGAAGAAATCTCTGCATTGTTCTCCCGCGTGCTCGGCACCTCCAGTTTAGAGGTTGAAAAGGTGTTCGAGGACCACGGTGAAATTAAAGAGTGGTTTGCTGCAGATGTTGAAAACCTTGTAAACTACGGTGTAATCAGCGGCTATCCGGATGAGACCTTCAGACCGGAAAATGATGTAACCAGAGCAGAAGCAGCTGTAATGCTTTACAACACGCTCTACAGATTGGGCATCATTAAATAATCGTATTAAAGAAAGCATAAGAAATAGGTTTTGGGGGTAACTCCAAAACCTATTTTTAACCCTGAGTAACTCAAAGGTATTACCGAGGAGGGTGAATTTATGAAAAGAATAATTGCATGCATTTTATGCGTCTGCCTTATGCTTTCGGGCTGTAGTATGCTCGGCGGAGAAGAAATGGCGGGCGAAATCGTAGCAGAGCTGGCTGAATATACGCCGGAGGATCGTGCCAATATGGTCGCCATTGCTTTGCCGATGCTTTTGACGGATTCCGGGCTGGATTTGGCAGCGGATTTAGTTATAAACTATAACCCTGAATCAAACTCAATGTACAACGAACTGTTGCATCCGGTGTTTAAAATCATCGATCAGGAAACTGCGCTTTCTATGCTGGCACAAATGTATAAAATCGATGAAGCCTTGCGCAGCAAATACTTTGAAGGCTTTTATTATCGCAAGGAAGCGCAACTGAGTGCCGGTGCAAGGGCGACAGTAGAGAAATTTTTTGCTGATGAAATTTCGCAGGTGGCGGGTCTGGAGCAGATTTGCCGTGAAGATGGCATTACACCGCTTGTGCTTGCACACTTTTTCGGCTTGTTTGTTGAGCTGAACGGCAATACAGCCTTGTTGACAGATGCTGATGGGGCAGATTTTAAGCCCAACACAGTCAAGCCTCTGTTGGATGAAATTATGCTCGGTATGACGCAGAATGAAATTGATTTTACAACCGGACTGAGTAAACTTGTTATAAAGCTGAACGGCAGATACAGTGCACTCGAAAAGCAGCAGCTAAAGCGGGCATTCCGTGAAATTGGATTGTATACGCCTTCGGGGACGAATGACGGCGGCGGTATTACCGGCGGCGGTGTTACCGGTGGCGGGACTTCTGATGAGCCAAAGCCGGAAGCGTTAAACGGTTTTGCCTATAAAATTACGGAGCATAGCGAAGAAAACGGAGATACGCTCGAGGTTGCATATTACAAAAACGGTGTGCGTGTACCGGGCAAGGAATTAACCGAGCCGCTTAAAATTGCCGTTCCGGTGAATACACCGAATGTGATGCTGTACTACGAGGGTGAGGACAGTACGCCGGTGAAGTATACAGCTTATGCCGACGGTATGCTGTATTGCCGCGTCGAAAAGGTAGGTACCTACAAGCTTTACAGTGTCGAACCGTACTTTTTAGATGCAAACGGCTGGGGCAAGGATTATATTGAAGCGCTCTTCCGAAGAAGCATTATATCCGGTAAGAGTGCCGGCGTGTTTGCACCGGAGGCGCGAATCACGCGCGAGGAATTCGTAAAGCTGGCAGTAGAGCTGTTTGGTTTAACGGATGCATCGCTGACCTGCGATTTTGCGGATGTGCCGGCAAGTGCATGGTATGCGCCGTATATTGCTTCTGCAAAAAAACACGGCATTGTAAACGGCATCAGTGCAGAGCAGTTTGGCGTCGGCGCACCGATTACACGCCAGGATATGTGTAAGATTTTATACGGCATGCTTGTAAAAATGGGGCTTACCAAGGATATTTCGCTTGCAACGCTTCAGTTTAACGATGCCGCTGAAATTGCAGCGTATGCAACGGAGCCGGTGCGTGCGCTCGTAAGTCTAGGTATTATTGCAGGCGACGATTTAGGCAATTTTAATCCGACAAACTATGCAACTCGTCAGGAGGCGGCAAAGCTGATTTACGGTATGCTTCTGCTGTATGTGCAGTGAGTCGGCGCAGAAAGCTGATGCTTTTGTGGGGAATCAGCTTTGCAGTAATGGCTGTGATTTTTATGTTTTCTGCACAGAGTCGTGCTGCTTCGGCAGATTTGAGTATGAATGTGCGCGGTCTGTTTGCAGCCGTTTTGAAGTTCTTGGGGCTGGGGGCATATGCACAGTCTGCGTGGCTGCATCATTTTGTGCGGAAGTGCGCACACGCATTTTTATACGCCGGGCTCGGGATTTTTGTTGCGGCCTCTGCGCGTGAAAGCCAGTGGAAAGGAAGCCCGTTTTGGGCGCTTTTCCTATGCTTTTTGTATGCCGTAAGTGATGAGGTGCATCAGGCTTTCGTTCCCGGACGAGGCCCGCTTGTAAGTGATGTAGTGCTTGATACAGTAGCTTCAGGTGCGGGGATTGGTTTGTTTTGGCTGATTCTTGGCTTTTTTAGCGGAAAGTGGAAGCGGAATATAGATTGACAAAAAAGAGTATTGGCGTTATAATAAAGGCTGTAAAGGAGATGAGAATCGTGATTTTCGAAAAGAAATTTCAGGAATTCAAGGAAAAGTTTTCTACAGCTGATATCAGCAAGCTGACAGAGACATTTGCAATGCAGGTAAATATGACAGATGAAGATTGCGGCGGTATTTTCTATATCGCAAATATTGACGGTACTTTTAGTGTAGAGCCGTATGACTATGTGGACCGTACATCGGAGATTATCGGCCTTTCTACAGAGATTAAGAAGGTATTTTCCGGCAGAATCGGTTTAGAAAAGGCAATGGCTGAGGGCAAGGTTACCGTATACGGTAATCCGGCAGATGTTGCAGCTGTGCAGGCAATCCTGAAAAAGCCGGCAGCAAAGAAGCCGGCGAAAAAAGCAGCTGAGAAGAAAGAAACCGCACCGAAGAAGGAAACTGTAAAGAAAGAAGCGGCTGCACCGAAAAAGGAAGCTGAGAAGAAGCCGGCTGCAAAGAAAACAACAAAAAAATAATTTAAAAGACGCTACAATAAAGATGTAGCGTCTTTTTTAGTCTTTTTTCAGTTCGGAGGGTTCATATTCCTGCAACGGTGCAAGAAAACCGTGTTCCCACAGCTGATCTTCAATGCGCTTGAGCGTGGCTTCGTCATCTGCAACAACAGTATGATAGTGGTATCCCGCAGTCACATTTTTTAATAAGCTCGATTTTCCTTCGGCAATATTCTTTAAAAAATGTGCAACATCTGCGCGGGATTTGATGTGCATCGGCGCTTTGATTTGATTGTAAAACTTATGATAGATAAAAACATCCTCCACACAGCCGCCCAAGTCTACGATGAGGTTTAATTCAGTTTCAACATCTTCATCTGTGTGAATGACTTTGAATACTTTTTTTGCGCGCAGCTGCTCTTGGAGCACATAGCCGCGGGCCATCGCATCAATTGCATAGCCTTCCTCGCGCAGCGCCGCGATGTCCTTAACAATAATTTGTCGGCTGACGCCGAAATTTTCGGAAAGCTTGCTTGCGCTGACAGGTGCCGTAGCTGCAGCCAACAGATTTAATATGTTTTGTCGTCTGTTATTGACTTTCATTTTATGCCTCCGTAAAAAGGAAGAATCTTTTCTACAGTATAGCATTTTTGTTTTTGTATTGCAAGTATTTACACAAAAAGTATCATATGTAAAGTTTTGTGTAAAGTTTTTGTTGACATTTTCTGCCCTGTGCATTATAATGGATGCGTTACGGAGGGATGAAAATGAATAAATTCAAAGCATTTTTGAAAAGAAAAGACATCGAGTTTTCGGCGAAGCGCTATTTTATTGACGCGCTCGGCGCAATGGCGCAGGGCTTGTTTGCTTCGCTGTTGATTGGTACGATTTTATCGACAATCGGGCAGCAATTCGGCATTGCGGTACTCGATGAGGTCGGTACATATGCAAAAAGCGTGCAGGGCTGCGCAATGGCGATTGCCATTGGCTACGCATTAAAATGTCCGCCGCTTGTATTGTTTTCGCTTGCGGCTGTCGGCTATGCGGCAAACGCAATCGGTGGTGCCGGCGGTGCATTTGCCGTGCTGATTATTACGATTGTGGCAGCAGAGCTTGGTAAAATGGTCAGCAAGGAAACGAAGCTGGATGTGCTGGTTACGCCGATTGTCACGATTTGCTCGGGTATTTTACTGGCAACAGTGATTGCAGAGCCGATTGGCAAGGGTGCAGCTGCCGTGGGCAACTTTATTATGTGGGCAACCGAGCTGCAGCCGTTCTGGATGGGCATCATTGTTTCCGTTGTGGTCGGCATTGCGCTCACGCTTCCGATTTCGAGTGCGGCAATTTGTGCAGGTATCGGTTTAACCGGACTTGCCGGCGGCGCAGCGCTTGCAGGCTGCTGTGCGCAGATGGTCGGCTTTGCGGTGATGAGCTTTAAGGAAAACCGTTGGGGCGGTCTTTTGGCGCAGGGGATTGGCACGAGTATGCTGCAGATGGGCAATATCGTGAAAAATCCGCGCATCTGGATTGCGCCGATTTTGACCTCTGCGATTACCGGCCCGATTTCCACATGTCTGTTTAAGTTAGAGATGAACGGTGCGCCGGTTTCATCGGGTATGGGTACCTGTGGTCTGGTCGGTCAAATCGGTATGTATACCGGCTGGGTGACGGACGGCGTAGCGATTACGGCGATGCACTGGGTAGGTATGCTTTTAACGCACATTGTTTTGCCGGCTGTCATTTGCTGGGCACTCGGTCTTGTATGCAGAAAGCTTGGCTGGATTAAGGAAAATGACTTAAAACTGGATTTATAAGGAGATGCTATGGAGCAGTTGGTTTCAAAAATCTGTGCACTTGTAAAGTCGTGCGGCAGTATTGTTTTGCAGGCAGACAGAGAGGGTATGGATATTGACAGCAAAAGCGGCATTGCCAATTTTGTGACGGAATACGACAAAATGGTACAGGAGCGTTTGCGCATCGGTCTTTTAAGCCTTTGCCCGCAGGCGACCTTCATCGGCGAAGAGGGCGCACGGACAGCGTTTTCTGCGCAGGGCGAATTCTTTATCGTTGACCCGATTGACGGTACTACAAACTTTATCAAGGATTATCATATCAGCTGTATTTCGGTTGCCTATGTTCAAGACGGCGTGTTGACGGCATCGGTGATTTACAATCCGTATTTAAATGAAATGTATAAGGCAATTCGCGGTAAAGGTGCATTTTGCAATGAAAAGCCGGTTTCGGTATCCAGACAACCGCTTGAAAACGGTATTGTGCTGTTCGGCACATCGCCGTATAACGCAGAACTGTCGAAAAAATCCTTTGAAATGGCATATGATTACTGCCAAAAGGCGCTGGATATCCGCCGCAGTGGCGCTGCGGTCTGGGATTTGTGCTGTATTGCATCAGGCAGAGCAGAGCTGTTTTTCGAGCTGCAGCTTTCGCCGTGGGACTATGCGGCAGGTACGCTTTTGGTGCGTGAGGCAGGCGGTATCGTTACAACAGTTGACGGTGGTGAAATTACCTTGGATAAGCCGTGCTCTATCCTGGCAAGAAATATGTAAACAAAAGCTATGGCTGCTTGCCATAGCTTTTATAATTGAAAAATTGTTGAAAATCATTGAAAGTTAAGCGGATAATGCATTGTATTTTACTTGAGACTGTGCTATACTTTGGAAAAGTTTAGATCTGGAGTGAGTGCTTTGGTGAAGAAGAACGTTGTCGATATGCTGGATGGCTCGATTTTTAAGGGTTTACTTTCTTTGACAATGCCGATTATGATTATGAATGTGGCGCAGAGTCTGTTTAATATTGTAGACTTAATCGTATTGGGCAATCTTGTCG
Source organism: Clostridia bacterium (assembly GCA_045546315.1). Lineage (GTDB taxonomy): Bacteria > Bacillota > Clostridia > UBA1381 > UMGS1253 > RGIG2041. The sequence goes on from JAZQCN010000002.1 coordinate 36,775, forward strand.
ATGATAGTGCCGTTGGCTCGGTCGGCGCGTGCGGAACGCTCATTACATTGTGTACCGGCTTTTTAATCGGCGTTGCAACCGGAGCGAATGTTATCGTTGCGCGCCACATCGGTGAAAAGGACAGAGAGCATACGGATAAGGCAATCGGCTCGGCTGTGCTGTTTGCATTGGTTGCCGGTGTGATAATGATGCTTGTCGGCATATTCTGTGCTGAAACATTTCTTCGTTGGATGAACTGCCCTGAAAACCTGCTTGCAGGTGCAGTTACATATTTCCGTTTGTATTTTTTAGGCGTACCCTTTATACTGATGTATAATTTCTGCGCTTCAATTTTGAGAGCAACGGGCGATACGAAGCGACCGATGTATTTTCTGATCCTCAGCAGCGTGCTTAAGGTCTCGCTGAATATATTTTTTATCACCGTTTGTCACTTGACGGTGGAGGGCGTGGCGCTGGCGACCGTAGTTTCCAACGGCGTCGCGTGTGCACTGGCCTTTCTTACACTGTGCCGCGGTAATGCAAAAGCGCAGTTCCACTTTAAGAATTTGCGTATGGATATGCAGGAGCTGAGGGATATTTTGTATATCGGCGTGCCGACGGGGCTGCAGAGTGCGCTGTATGCGTTTGCAAATGTGATTATTATGACCACGGTCAACGGCTTTGGCTCAGATGCGACAACGGGCATTTCCATTGCAAATCAGTTTGATAATATCTTATATGTCATTACGCAGGCGCCGGCACTCGCGGCGATGCCGTATATCGCGCAGAATATTGGCGCACGCCAGTTCAAGCGTGCGCGGCAGGCAACGCTTCGGGCGATATTCATCTCCAGCGCCTTCGGCTTGGTATTCGGATCGCTCTCGGCAATCTTTTCCGCGCAGCTCGCATCGACAATGACTGCATCGCCTGCGATTATCGGGTTTGCGCAGGATAAAATGATGCTGATTTCCAGCACCTACTTTATATGCGCCATCAATGAAATACTGGGCGGTGCACTGAAGGGTATGGGTAAGCCGATTCTGCCGACAGTTGCGACAATGGTTTTTATGTGCGGTATCCGTTTTGTGTGGGTATACTTCGTCTTCCCGCTTTGCCCGAATCTTACATTTTTGTACCTGATTTGGCCGATTGGCTGGATATTGTCTATCATCACCCTGCTGATTGCTTACTTCCCGGCAATGCGAAAATTAGAAAAAAGCGCAGAACTTTCTTGAAAATAATAAGAACGGTACTGTTGAGTACCGTTCTTATTATTTTAGTCAATCCCACAGGATTTTGCATATGCAGAAACAAGGTTTTCGACACAACGTGATTGTTCTGGTGTCATTTTAGAAAGAAACTTGTTTAATGAACATTTTGTATCTCTTGTTGCCGTTCCAAACAACAAATAATCAGCATCTATTTCAAGTGCTTTACAGAATTCAATAAGTTTTGTAACGGACAAACCACACAATCCTCTTTCTATATCGCTGATTTGTTGTGCACTTCCCAAGTTAACCTTTTCTGCCAATACCTCTTGTGTCATATTTTTACTTATTCTTATTTCTTTAATTCTTTCGCCTATAGCAATATTATTTTTATCCTTAATTTTCATCATCACACCTCATAATTCAATGATATACCATTATTATAAGGTTTATACACTTGATATTTAATGGTGTGACACCCTTATAATAAGGGTAAAAACTTGACCATTGCAATGTTTTATTCTATAATAATCTTCATAAAAAGCACTTTATTACTAAAAAGGTGGGATGTTTATGGAAATTATAGTTAAAGATAAAACCTGTTGTTTTTTCGGCCACAGAAAGATTGATGAAACAGATACATTGAAAAATAACTTATATGAAATAATTGAGAATTTAATTGTAAATGAAAAAGTTGACACCTTCCTCTTCGGGGACAAAAGTGAGTTTGACAGCTTATGCCATAAAATCGTTGCCGGGTTGAAAGAAAAATTTCCTCACATCAAGCGGATATACGTCAGAGCGGCATTTCAACATATTCCGGACTGGTATGAAGGTAGTTTGCTTAAACATTATGAAGGTACTTACTTTCCCGAACACATTGAAAATGCAGGCAGAGCCTCCTATGTGGAACGCAATCAAGAAATGATCAATCATAGTAAATTCGTTGTGGCTTATTACGACGAAAATTATCTTCCGCCAAGGCGAAAAAACAACAGGCGAGACTTAACAGACTACCAACCTAAAAGCGGAACGGCTGTAGCATATGATTATGCAATAAAAAAGAAAAAGAAAATTATAAATGTTTTCAAAAAGGGTGATATTGCTTTTATCTAATGTTTTGATTGCAAATAAATTGAAAGCCTATAACTTCTTGTGGAGTTATAGGCTTTTTCATATACAAAAAAGCAGGCAGCATCAAAGATGTTACCTGCTTTTGTATTAAAGCGCAATTTCAAAAAGTCTTGCCTGAATATCTTCGGTGAAGTCAATGGTCAGGCTCGATTGGTCGAAGCTGAATTTGGTTTCCATACCAGCCGGATATGCAACCTTTACAGCCTTTGCCTCAATTTCCGGCAGGTCAAGCTTTACATGGCGTTCGCCGCCCAGGTTCCAGACAGCGAGGTAGACCTTGTTTTCGCATCTCAAGCCGGAGGCAACAAAGGTGTCGCCGTATTGGGCATAGCCCTTTGGCAGATACGGCAGGGAACGAAGCTTGTCCGGTGTCATCGCATTGTATACATCGATGCCCTCGCGAACAAGTGCGCGCTTTTCATCATCTAAAAGCTGCAGGCGCGATGCCAGATGCACGCGGCCGAGCAGGGAATTGACCATATTTACCACGACGCGCTCTTTGGAAATATTTGCATTTACCTCCGATTCCGCTACGCTGCCGTAAACATCCGTGCCGACCGGGTAGCTCCAAACGGCTGCCTGCTCCGGCAGTACGGAAGCAGAGATATTTGCGCTGATGTATGGGTACGCCAGGTAGTCTGTCTGGTCGGAGGTGGACAGCAGGTGGAAGATGGAGAGCGCCTTGTAGTCAATGCGGTTGCCGCCGCCGGCGCAGTCCTCAAAAATAACCTGCGGATGGCGATGCATTGCATCGAGCACCCAGTTTAAGAAGGCCTTGTACGCTTCCTCCAGGCCGTCGCCGAGGGAGGTGGAGTTTAACTCCGTACCAAAGCCCGGGTTCGGTGCGCCGTCGAATTTAATATAGTCACAGCCATATTCGTCAATCATACGGTCGAGCGCATCGGACATATAGGCGTAAACCTTTGGGTTTCTGAAGTCCAAAAGATAGCCCGTTGCGTGGCGGATTTTTTCACCGTTGCGCTGAAAGAAGCAATCGTCATCGTAGTAGGCGAGCATTTTTTCATTTTCAACGCCGACAACCTCCGGTCCAATCCAAAGACCGAACTTCATACCGAGTGAGTGTACATATTCTGCTACAGTGCGAATGCCCTCCGGGAAACGGGATTTATCCTCATACCAGGTGCCGAACTTCGGATACATACCCAGCGGACGGGTGATGTCCTTCGGGTCGTGCCAGCCGCAGTCCACCACATAGTATTTACAGCCGGCCTCGGCAACATACGGTGCAGTTAATTTCACTCTCTCAGCATTCGGATCGTCCCAGGAATAGTGCATATATTCGTTATAAATGGCAGGCAGATTTTCCTCTGCGCTGCACTGCGGCTTGATATGACGGCGATACTGCGTCATATTGCCGAGCAGGTTATTTAAGGAATTGCCGCCTGCAATTGCAACCGGAACGGTTTCGTAGGCAGCGCCCGGGGCGAGTACCTTGTTCCAGCAATGATGCAGCGCAACCGGACCGCCAATGTGCAGGTTAAAGCGATTTCTTGCAGACGAAATCTGGTACACCCAATCGGTGTACGATTCAATCTGGAACATGAAAAAGCTGCTGTCTGCGCGGTTTTCGATAATACCTTGCGGCATTACGCCGCAGGAGGAGGCGTTGCCGACATTGAATTCACGGATAACGCCGTTTTTCCACTGCAGACCGCGGTCGTGAAACGAGCGCACCTCCGGCATACCCTCGGTGTATCTTGCGTTAACAAATTTGTGGAAATAGTAGTTGGTTTTATCTTTTATAAAATCGTTGCCGAAATGCAGCTTAAAGGTGTTTGTCATTTCAAGGCAGATTTTATCCTGCGTGATGTTTTCGATTTTATGCTGCACGCGGATGGCGTTGGTATCCTCGTAGCGCGTGAAAACGGATGTGGTTTTTACGCGGTCGGATGCAAGCACAAGGGATAATACATTGTCGCTTACGCTGTGCGATACATAGCGCAGCTTTGCGGTTTCTGCAGACGAGCTCATGCGGTATGTACCGGTGGAGCTGCCGCCCGCTAAGTCAAGCTCAAAAAAGAACAGGTCTTTTTTGGCATCCAGATGCTCGCTGTTGTCTACATGATAGCACTTTATGAGTGCAACCTCGCCGTTGTCCGCTACGGCAAAGGTGAGTGCGCCGAATTCGATTGTTTTCATAAGTCTGCCTCCTAAAAATCGCATTTGTGCTTTTATTTTACCAAATTGCCAGACAAAAGAAAAGCACTTTCTTTCCTTGTTTTTTGTAGTATAGTGTTTCCAATGCGTATTTTCAACGACTTTATTATACAGCAAGATGAAAAAGCTGTGAATGTTTAAATGTGATTAAAATTTGTCCGAATGTCGTTTTTTTTCATAGCCCCGTCAGACTTTCTCCAGGAATTTGCACATAAATGTATTGATGCCGGCGCGGATGCAATTATAGGACACGGACCGCATCTTTTAAGACCGATTGAAATATACAAAAACAGACCTATTTTTTATTCGTTGGGCGATTTTGTAATTCATAATGAATGTATTGCTTATGCGCCTGAAGAAATGTATGCAAAGCAAAATCTTACGAGTGATGCAACAATGCGTGATTTATTCTATGACCGTTCCGCCGGATATACAAGAGGTCTTATGCGCGACCACAGAATGCTCGAAAGCGTCATTCCTTACTTTGAAATAGAAGATGACAAGCTGACCTATTTAGAACTCATGCCTGTTGAATTGAATTTTGATAAAAAGAAAGTATGGCAAATGGGGAATCCGCGGTTCAGCAATCAGCACGGCATCATTGAAAGGCTCGCTGAAATGTCTGCTGCATTTGGCACAAAAATTACCATAGATGACAGAGGCTTTGGTATAGTTGAAATCTAAAGCGCTTGTATAGGAAGTGATAGGGCAAAGCCGAATTCGACTTGGTGTTCTCCCTTCGGATAATTCGGCACTATCTATGCCGACAGCTTTAGCGAAAAGACATAAGCATATATTAAAAGAAAACTTCGAAAAAGATGGATTGGCGGTCCATCTTTTTGTATTAAAAGTCAAAATCCTACGAAAACAAAGCAAATTTATTCTTGTTCACTATCATTTTATTCGCTATACTCTACTTAGATTAAAGAATTTTCATAGGGGGGATAAAAGAGAACGAACTTAAAAACGAGCAAATATGCAGAAAGGAGCAAGATATGAATAAAGAACAACTTCTCAGACGAGTAGGCTGCGTTGAACAGATTGGCGGAATTAAGGACTATACATATAATGACGGTAAAGCCAAAGGTGTTCGCGCAATAGAGGTAAATACAGGGACTTTTCGGTTTATTGTTCTTCCGGACAGAGGTATGGATATCGCGCAGGCATATTATAAGGAAAAAGCGGTAAGCTGGATTTCCAAAACAGGAATCACCGCACCTGCGTATTACGAAAAAGACGGAAAATACTGGCTCAGAGGCTTTTACGGCGGCTTGATTACGACTTGCGGATTGAGTCATATCGGAAACTCTGTTGCTGAATACGGACTGCATGACCGAATTGCACATACACCGGCGCAGAAGGTAAGCGTTTTTGCCGATTGGGTTGGCGATGCGTATGTTATGAAAATATCCGGCGAGGTGCGTGACAGCATTGTGCTTGGTAAAAACCTTGTGCTGAAAAGAACAATTACCGCAAAGCTTTTTGAAGACAGCTTTTCGGTAGAGGATACGGTTGTAAACGATGGCTTTAACGATGCAAAAATTGCACTTTGTTACCACTGTAATTTCGGCTATCCTTTGGTTTGTGAGGGTGCTAAAATTGTGAATGTTCCGGAGGAAATCGCCGAAATCACCGATCCTGTCCACAATAGAGCGGCGGAAAATATCCCGGTGGATTATTCGGATGATGTTGTAACGGTGGGCATTGAGAATCATGAATTTGGTGCGTACATTACATATGAAAGAGATACGCTTCCTGATTTTCTTGTGTGGAAGATGTTGGATGAAAGCGACTATGTAGTCAGCTTAGAGCCAAGAACGACCGTACTCGGCGGGCAAAAACTTATAGACAATAACAAATTTGTTATGCTTAAGCCGTTTGAGGAATATAAAACAAAGCTAAAGTTTGAAGTAAAAAGCAAATAAAAGCGGAAATTTTATCAAAGAAAGGGGAAACAACGATGGGCGTTGCGAATGTAAAACTATATAATGATGACGAGGTGAAGCTGTTAAATTATATAGAAGAAAACAAAGAAGAACTGTTTTGTCAGTTGTCTGAGCTTATTAAAATAGACACTTTGAATTTCACAGCGTACGGTAATGAAAACAACGGTCAGGATTATCTTGAAAAAGCTTGTAAAGCGTTAGGCCTTAAAGTAGACAGATTTACGCCTGACAGTATAGAAGGTCTGACGGAATGTGTCGATTATATGCCGGGCAGAGGCACGGATCAACGCGAAAATTTAGTTGCTGCTTATGAAGTGGCGGATGCTGAAAAAACCGTAATGCTTGCTGCGCATATGGATACGGAAGCTATAGGAGATTTGTCGCAGTGGGAAGAGTCGCCTTTTTCGGGACTGATCAAGGATGGCAAGATTTACGGAAGAGGCGCAGGAGACGACAAATCCGGAATAGCAATGGCATGGTTTTTGATTAAAGCGATTAAAGAAAGCGGTATAGAGTTTAAAAAGAATATATTACTCAGCTCCTATGTAGATGAAGAGCGCGGCGGCGGCAACGGTGCTTTGGGTATGGCAATGAAATACCCGTGCGACTGTTGCATTAACATGGATTCCGGATATTTAGAGACTGAGGCATTGGGTGGCGGATGTTTTGAGTTCATTTTAACATCTACAAATGCAGGTAAAGGTATTCCATCCGTATTTGATGTTTTTGCAGGCCTCAATTTAGTTGTGGAAAAGCTTGAAGCGCTTGATGGATGCGGAAAAACAAAAATGCGTCTTACAAATGCGCAGGCAGGTTATGGCGGCTTGAAGGCAGGCAGAATCAGTGTTGCTATTTACACGGATATGACAAAAGAAGAAACGCTGAAAAAATTCGGGGATATATGCACTGAGCTGCAACCGGATTTTGACAGATTGGGCTTAGTAACGGATGGCTTTGTGCCTACAACAAGATTCTTTATCTATGGCCAGACCGATAAAGACAGTAATGAAGTTAAGATTATGTCCGAGCTTATCAAGGAAGCTACGGGAAGCTATCCCGACAAAACGGGAAGCGGCCTTACGGATTTGTCCCTTATGCTCAAATACGGCTGCAAAAACAGCTTTAACTACGGTGTGCTCAGAGGTTCAGAGGGTGCCGGCGGCAGATCGCATCAGCCGAATGAGCATGTAACCTGTGATAATCTTTTAGAAGTTACAAAAACACTCGCATTGCTTCTGTTGAGAATGTGAAAATAAAAGGAGGAAAAATATGTTTGTTAACAGTTTTAAATTTGCCCCGGCAGAGTGGGTGCATGTCAAGGACACAACGGCACTTGGCAGCGTTATAGACAAAGATATGTACGCCAGCCAGGGTAAAAACTTTGAAAACCCGGAATTTGAGCTTAAGGTGGTTCAAGATGTACATAATTACTTTGCTGTAGATTTAATGCAGAGAATTAAAATGTCAGATGTAAACGATGAAAAACTCGTTGTTATTCTGCCGAGCCCTGAAAATGCTGTGTTTATCAGCGTAACAGAGTTGATGAACAAAATGCAGATCAGCGCAAGAAATGTTCATGTATTCTTTTTGTATGAATATGCCAATGAAAAGGGCGAGGTTGCGCCTTGGCAGAGTCCGTATTCAAGAAGCGGTCACTTTATGCGATACTTCTACAATAGATTAGAAGAGCATTTAAGAATGCCGATGGAAAACATTCACTTCTTTACGAAGGACAATGTGGATACATATTCAGATGAGCTTGCGGCATTGGGCGGCGCAGATGTTGCTTACACTGCACTGAGCTGGTCAAGCGGCATTGGTGCGATTGACCCGGAAAGCTTCCCGGCAAAAACAATTGAAGAATTTACGGCGATGGGCTCTCGTTTGGTAACGCCTATGGCTGAAATGATTGCACACGACTCCCTTCGCGGTATGTTTGGCTGCTCGGGCGATATCGGCAATGTGCCGCCAAAGGCCGCAACCATAGGTCCAAAGGACTTAATGGCATCAAAAGAGTGGATAGATGTTGAGTATTTGGTAGGCTGCGGCGGCGCGCCGGCAAATCAGAAATTCCCGCTTCGCCTTGCGATGTTTGGTCCGATTTGCCCTGAAAATCCGGGCTCGATTATGAGACTGCATAAGGGTACATGCTATGTGGACGAATTTGTTGCAGCTACACCGGCTACACCGCGTGACCAAGATTGGTTACCTGAAAAATTAGAAGAAATCAAAAAGAAAGAGGCATAAGGAGGAGAGAGAAGAATGAATCGTAATTTATTTGATTTTAGTCCTTCTGCGTGGCTTCCTACACAGGACAAAGCTGTTTTGGAATATTGCAGAAACATAAAAAGAGAAGAAATGGAAATTACAAACGAAAACGGCTATTCGATTCGCGTAGTTCCCCATCCTTCGAGTGCAGTTACTTGTGAGCTGTTTAACTGGATATACAAATCGGATGTTGAAGACAAAAAAACAGTTATCATTTTCCCGAATTCCTGGAAAAAAGTATATGTTGCAGCAGTAGAGATGTGCAATAAGTTTAATGTTTCGGGAAGAAATATTCATGCATTCTGTATGGACGAATATGCAGATGAAGACGGTAATGTTGCGCCTATCACATGGCACGGTTCGCTCGGCGGTCACTTTATGACAGAGTTTTATATGACCTTCCGTGAGGATCTGCGTCCGCCCCTTAAGCAGATGCATTACTATACCAATGAAAACATCCACTGCTATTCTGATATGATTGCAGAAGAAGGTAACGGCGGTGCCGACCTTATCGTTTCGGCAACAGGCTGGATTGGTCATACTGCATTTATCGATCCGCTCACAAAAGCATTTAAAGCAGATAACTTAGAAGACTTTTTAAAGATTAAAGCCGGTTTTGTTGATAACCACCGTTTAACAATTCAGCAGAACGCAGGTGGCGGGGCAGCAATCTGGCATACACCGAGATATTCTGTTTCCATCGGTCCTTGGGACATTATACATGCGCGTGAGCATTTAGAGCGTCATGACCTCCAGAATGCAGGGGGCTATGCGTCCTGGGAAAGAATGATTTCAAGATTACAGCTTTACGGACCGGTATGTATGGAAGTTCCGGCATCTGTTTATCAGCTTACAAAGGGCACAATCTATGTGAGTGAAGATATGGCTCGTCCGATTGAGCCCATGGACTTAATTGCTTTTTAAGGCGTTTTAGGAGTAATAAAATGAAAGCTATCGTCAATACAAAATTAGTTATGGAGGATGGCATCATTTGGGATGGTGCCATCACCTATGAAAATGACAAAATCGTTCATGTAGGCTGGAAAAACGATGTTGACATTCCTGCCGGCTGCGAAGTGTATGATGCAAAGGGGCTTTATACTGCGCCCGGACTTGTGGATATCCATAGCCACGGCTGCAAGGCATGTTGGTTTTATGAAGACCCTACGCAGGCATCAAGTTATTTCCTTAAGCACGGAATAACAACCGTTTTACCTACCTTTTACCATTCCATGACCAAGGAAAAGATGATTGAAGGCGCAAAGAAAATTCGCGAAGCATCAAAATCCGGCGCCGGCAAAATTATGGACGGATTATATATGGAAGGACCGTTTATGAGCCTTGGCGGCAGTTTTCAAAGTCATGTAAAATGGAATGGCAAAATTCAGAAAGAAGACTATGTGGATTTAATTGACAGCTTTGGAGATATGGTAAGAATATGGGCGATTGATCCTAATCGCGAGAATATTGAGGCATTTATGGCGTATGCAAAAGAGCATACACCAAACGCTATATTTGCACACGGTCATTCTGTTAGTACATTTGAAGATATACAAAAGCTAAAGCACTACGGCGTTAAGGTTCGCACGCATATTACTGATGCGGGGCAGTCAAAAGGACGGGCGCAAGGGACCCCGGGGGCAGGCGGGGATCAATATTGCCTGTATGATCCGGACATGTATGCAGAATTAATCTGTGATGAGGTTGGCGTTCATGTTCCGCCGGGGTTTATAAAGATGATTGTGCGGACAAAGGGCGTAGAAAGAGTTTGTTTGATTTCTGACCATACAACTAAAGGCGATGCTTTCTATAAAAATGATGAAGAAGGCGGCATATGGTACGGCCCTGACTTAAATTATGACGATGCAGGGAAATTAGCAGGAAGTCTTATGACTTTGGAGAATGGCGTACGCAATATGATGACGCACACAGGCTATGGCTTGTGTCATGCAATCAGAATGGCAAGCCTTACACCTGCACAGCTTCTTGGAATTGATTATAAGGTAGGAAGCTTAGCTTCAGGGAAAAAAGCTAATTTTATTATTATTGACGATATGGTAAACATAGAAAAAGTAATTTTAGAAGGGGATTTGGCTGTAGATAGCGGCAAAATTCTTTTATAAAACAGGGAGGCGTTTTTATGGCACTTTTTGAGGTAACAGAATATGACAAAAAAGTATGGGAGGAAGAATTAAAAGATTTCTTACCCGACAAAATTATAGATTGTCATACACATGTTTACAGCAGAGAATTTTTTGATCCGGAGGCAGCAGGTTTTAAGCATAAAACAGTTACATGGACAGCTACGATAGCGAAAGATAATCCGATTGAGGATTTGGACGAAACATATAAGCTTATGTTCCCGGGCAAGGATGTTAAGGCTTTAATGTTCATTGGCGGTAAAACAGGTATTGCCAAGAATAATGCATATTTATCTGAAAAGTCGAAGGAATACGGCTGGCCGGCACTTTATTATTCGCATCCGACAGAGACTGCAGATGAGCTTGAGGCAGCAATCAGAAAGGGCGGATTTTTAGGTGCTAAGTGTTATTTGAATCGTGCGCCTGAATATATTCCTACAAAAGAAGTCAGAATTTTTGACTTTTTCCCGCAGCATCAGCTTGAGCGCCTTAACGAAATGGGTGCAATCTGTATGTGTCATATTCCGAGAGACGGCCGCTTAAAAGACCCTGTAAACATCGGACAGATTTTGGAAATTAAGAGATTGTATCCGCGCCTTAGATTTATCGTGGCGCACATCGGCAGAGCCTATACAAAAGAAGATGTCGGAAATGCATTTGACGAGCTTACAAAAGCACCGGATTTAATGTACGATTTTTCTGCAAACTGCTGTGAATATGCAATCACAGAGGTAATTAAGCGCTGCGGTGTAAAACATGTTATGTTTGGTACGGATATGCCGATTCTTCGTATGAGAACACGCAGAATTGAAGAAAACGGAACATATGTAAATCTTGTGCCGCCGGGACTTTACTTTGATCCGAACGGTGACCCGCATCTTCGCGAAGTGTCGGAGGAAGAAGGAAAGAAAATTACCTTCTTTGCCTATGAAGAATTGCTTGCATTTAAGCGTGCTGCAAAAACTCTGGGACTTACAAAACAGGATGTAGAGGATATTATGTATAATAATATCAACAACATGGTAGAAGGTGCGCGGGCGGACATATACGGCGCATAAATCTGCTTTGCGTTCGTAATTACAATGAAAAGCGAAGCATACAGAGGCTTTGAAGCCGCAGATGGTATTAAATAAAAAAATTGGAGGCAGCACAATGAAGAGAAAAATCAGAACACCTTATTTTGAAATAGGAACAAAAAACTATGTTTATGGCGATAGACTTTTAGAAATGGCCATAGCTGCGGATAAAGCTGCAGAAAAGTATGATATTGATGTACTGTTTATTTGTCCGGCAGTAGAAATCCGCAGAGTCGTTGAGAACACGAAAAACTTAATTGTTTTAGCGCCGTACATGGACACACTTCGTCCGGGCAGAGGTATGGCAGATATTCTCCCTGAGGCATTAAAGGCAGCCGGTGCCGAAGGTGTCGTTGTGAACCACTGTGAAAAACCTATGAGTTTGCCGCAGATTAAAGCTACGATTGACAGAGCAAACGAGTTGGATATGCTTGTGTTTGCATGCGCGGATTCTGTTGCTGAAACCAAAGCAATCGCTCAGCTTCACCCGGATATTATCAATCCGGAGCCGTCAGAATTAATTGGCGGCACAGGCGGCGGTGTAAGTTCTATGGGATATGTGAAGGAAGTTATCAGCGAGATAAGAAAAATTGACGACAGTATTTTAATAGAACAGGCTGCAGGCATCACAAACGGTCAGCAAGTTTATGACTTTATTATGGCCGGCTCTGAAGCTGCAGGTGCAGCATCGGGAATTATGAATGCACAAGACCCGCTGGCTATGATTGATGAAATGATTCAGGCAACACGAAGAGCCGCAGATGATTTAAAAAAACAGAAATAAGGAGAGAGAAAAATGAAGGTGTACAGAGAATCCTTTAAGGTTCAGTCAAGAGACAGAGCGATTACTTTCCATGATGTAACGGCGCAGGCAAAAGAAGCTGTTAAAAAATCAGGGGTAAAAGATGGTATTTTAGTTGTTTATTCACATCATACAACTTGCTGCGTAATCACACAGGAGTGTGCTTTTGATATGTCAATGACAGGTCTGGAGACATTGCAGCAGGACCTTGTGAATGTTATGGACAAAATGATTCCCGAATGCAAATATGAAGGCATGTATCTCCATCCGGGCCCGAAGGCATTAAAGTTTGCAGAGGAACACGATGAAGACGCGTGGGGCTGCCATAACACAGACGCGCACCTTCGTTCGTCTATCATCGGCAGAAGTGAGACGATTGTAATTGAAAACGGTGAGGCTGACTTAGGAGAATTCGGATTCATCCATTTTATCGATTTTGATAACACAAGAGCAAGACAAAGAACTGTTCAGGTTATGATTATGGGTGAATAATATGAAGTATTTGGTAGGTTTGGATATAGGAACATCTTCTGTGAAGGGTGTTCTGATGACAACAGACGGAAAAGTGGAAGCCAAAGCACACGAAGGCTTTGACTATATGGAAATTCCAAACGGCGGCTTAGAGGTTGAGGCGGACAGCTTTTTAAACGCTTGCTTAAAAGCTGTCAAAACACTTGTTGACAGTGCAAAAGGAAATGAGATTTTAGGCATTTGCGCCTCGTCTGCAAACGGAAACTTGGTTGTTTTGGATAAAGATTTAAAGCCTGCAACGCCTGTTATCAGTTGGCAGGATAAAAGGGTTGGTAACGAAGCAAAGGAAGTTTTAGGTGCGCTGGACAGAGACAGCGTTTACAGACGCATCGGCTGGTCTTTTGGTTATAAAACATTTCCGTTGGCACAGCTTTGTTATATAAAAAAACATCAGCCCGAAATCTTGAAAAATGCAGGCATGGTGACGATGAGCACAGAATTTTTCTGTTATGCTTTAACAGGCAAATGGGGAATAAGCAGCTCTTCGGGTACACCTTTTTATCTGTTAGACCAGACAACCGGACAGTACATACCTGAATTGCTGGAAAAACTCGGCATAAGTGAAGACATCTTGCCGCCCGTTATGAAGTGCGGTGAGATTTTGGGGGTTACAACAGAGGTAATCGCCAAAAAAATCGGAATTCCTGCGGGCATTCCCGTTGTTTTGGGAAGCTTTGACCATCCGTCTGCGGCGCGCGGCGTCGGCGTTTTAGAAGAAGGGCAGATGCTCCTTTCCTGCGGAACATCGTGGGTAGGATTTTTGCCCGTAAAATCGCGTGAGAAAATTCTGAATGCAAAGACGCTTATCGACCCATTCTTGTCAGAAAAAGGCGGATGCTGGGCGACTATGGTATCTGTAGCATCGCTTTCTGGAAGAATCAAGCTGTATGTAGAAAAATATATTGATCATTCCAATAAAGCGTATGTCAGATTAAGAGAGCTGGCATCCAAAAGCGAATCGGGGGCAGGCGGCCTTTCGATAAACCTCACGGATGAGCCGAACGATGCGCTTATCTTAAAATATCCGAAAGAGCACATTGCAAGAGCTATTATGGAAGGAACAGTTAAGCTTTTAAAAGTAAAGCTGGATGTTTTAAAGGAAAACGGCATCTTTGCAGATCGTGCCATTATGGTAGGTGGTCCGTCTGAAAATCCGCTGTGGCTTGATATAATAGAAGAAATGTGCGGTATTCCCGTAAAGGTGGTTTACGGCGCTGTGGCAGGTGCAGTAGGTGCGGCGATTTTAGCCGGTATAGGCGTAGGCGTATATAAGGACGAATACCAGGCGCAGAGCGTAATAAGTGAATAATAGGTGAAATAGTGATTCACAAAATTGTATATATTTCAATTATGCATCGCCGATGGCGATATGAGGCAGTTGCTTCGCAAATATGATATTGCTCGTTTCACTCGAAGTGGTGCGATGTTTGCCAAATGTGGCGAAAGGCACACATCATTCGCGAAGCGAACATCATTGACGAAGTCAACATCATTTGCCGCAGGCAAACATCATTCAAAAAACGCACCTTTGTCTTGGTAGACAAAAGTGCGTTTTTTTGTTGGCAGGGGCTTAAAGGACTTGAAGTGCTGCGCACCCCGGCTTGCGGTACCCGACATATCCCGGCGGTGATAAATCGCCTTGTGCTCTGTCGACCGCTCCGCCACCCGCCCCTCGCTTAATCCCCCACCGGCCGCGCTCGGTGCTGCTGCCCGGCACTTACCGTGCCTCGGGTTCAAGTCTATCTATACGAAAATAAAAAATAGAGCCGCTA
>JAZQCN010000003.1:0-1519 GCA_045546315.1 Clostridia bacterium
TGCCGGAAAAAATGCTATTTAATGACGACTGGCGATTTCACCGCGGAGAAATAGAAACAGAAATGCCACCATACAAGGGTGGGGCATATATGCAGGCAAAGACCGAAGAAATGCTGACAGGCCCTGCCGCATACGCATACAATGACCGCGTAAACGACTATCGTATGTCGGCACTTTACACAAGCGAAAAGTGGGAAACAGTTTCACTGCCCCACGACTATGTTATCCTGCAAGAACCAAACGAAAAATACAACTGCGGGCTTGGTTATTTCAAATATGAAAACGCATGGTACCGCAAACACTTTAAACTTGAAGAAGACGACCGCGACAAGCGACTTGCCATTTATTTTGAGGGAGTGGCAACTCACTGTGAGGTATTTTTGAACGGTGTTTCTGTCGGACGCAATTTCTGCGGCTACACATCATTTGAAATCGACATTACCGACTTTGTGAGATTTGACAAAGAAAATGTGCTTGCCGTGCATACCATAACCGACCGCCACGAATGCTGGTGGTATGAGGGCGGCGGAATCTGCCGCAACGTATGGCTGAAAAAAAGCGCACCTTTACACATCGCACTCTACGGTGTGTATGCACAGCCTGAGCATCTCGGCGGCACAAAATGGGCAGTACATTTTGAAACCGAGCTTGAAAACGGTGCACCCGTGGCGGGAGATGCAAATGTACGCACCGCTCTTTATACGCCGAGCGGGGATATGGTTGCAGAGGTATGCACAGATGCAACCGTAAACAGCTTTGACAAAGCAACGGCAATTTCAGAAATAGAAATTGATTCGCCCATGCTGTGGGATATTGATGCTCCAAACCTCTACACAGTAGTGACCGAGGTACGCTGTGGCGAAACACTTTGCGACAGCGAAAGCGTGCGCACAGGCTTCCGCACATTCAAGGCTACAACCGAAGGCTTTTTCCTTAATGGCAAAAAGCAAATGATAAAGGGCGTAAATGTCCATGAAGATTTCGGACTAACCGGCAGAGCTATACCCGAAAACATTCACCGCTACAAGCTGAAGATGCTTAAGGAAATGGGGGCAAACGCATATCGCTGCAGCCACTATCCCCACGCGGAAGCGGTGATGAATGCACTGGATGAAGCAGGCTTTATCGTGATGAGCGAAACAAGACATTTTTCATCATCGGGCGAGGGACTTCGTCAGCTTGAAATGCTAATAAAGCGCGACAGAAATCACCCGTCTGTCTTCTTCTGGTCACTAGGCAACGAAGAGCCGCGCCACAGAAGCGAAGACGGCGTTAGAATGTTTCGCCGTATGCGCGCACTGACCGAAAAGCTTGACAGCACAAGAATTATTACGAGTGCAGTCTGCGCGCCGCCAGACAAAGCGCCGATAATGGCAGAACTTGACACTATCGGCATAAACTACAACCTTGAAATGTACGATGACGCACGCCGCCTTTACCCCGGCAAACCCATTATCGCAACTGAGTTTGCCGCAACCAGCACAACACGCGGCTGGTACAGGGACGACTCACCCGTGCG
>JAZQCN010000004.1:0-19861 GCA_045546315.1 Clostridia bacterium
CAAGTAACAACAATATTTGTATCATTCCTAAGTCAGGATTAATATCTACATCTATCAACGCCAGATAAAACCAAATCATCCACACAAAAAACGGAATTAAATTAATAATAATATTAAATATCTTTTTCATTATGCACTTCCTTTCTTCAATATTCGACACTCCTTATATGATTTTGTCAAGTCAGGGACAAAAAGTTTTGTCGATATGCAAAATTCGTTTGCCCGCTATTTTTACTTCGTAAAATCGATATGTTTTTCGCTTTACTCAAAACTCGATATGATATAAATTCATATCGCTGCGGTGCTGTGCACCGCATATAAAGACCATACCCATATTACTGCCGGCTTTCCGGAAGCTTGAAAATCATTTCCATATCGGCGAGCATAATAACCGCACCGTCGCTAAGCGGTACTCTTTCTTCAGCCGCACATTCGACACCGTCTACATAGGTTTTATTTACCGAATTAAAGTCCGTTATAAAATACGCATTGTTTTCGCGTGTAATTTCGGCGTGGATTCTTCCGACTCTCCGGTTCGCTGTCACATAGTCGACCTTGTCGTTGGCTCTGCCCAGCATAAAGCCGTTTTTATTGATATAAATCTTCTCGCCCGTTTCCTTTAAAACAAGGTAGGCCTTGTCTTGATTCATATACTCCAGCGCTTTGATTACATAAATCATTCTGTCGTTAAAATGCTTTTGCTGCAATTCAGCAGGCGGCGGACAAAGCTCAGGCGGATCAATCGGTATCGGGTCTATGAAATCCTCGCCTTTTTTCTCCAAAGCATATCTCCACTCAAAGTCTACCCACTCGGATTCTCTGGCAAACTTTGACCAGCAGAGAAACAAAACACTGCTTTTGTCAATTTCACTTTCCAGCGCTTCTTTCCATTTCTGCCCGCTTCGAAGCGATTCAACATCGAAGAATACATTCAAATCCGGTCTTGCCTTTTTCATTCCCTGGACAATGGCAGCCACTCTGTCGCGATCTTTGCTTGCATACGAAACAAAGGCCGATGTAACATCGTCTCGTTCAACCTTGATTTTCTGCGTTTCCTCGCTTTGAACATCCGCAATAAGCTTAAGCTTAGTCGCAATCAAATCATTCACATAGACACTTGCGCAAAGCAGGATTTGTTTTTTTGAATACTGCTCCGGCACCTCGACAACAAAACCGAGCTCCAGATATTTTCCCTGCCAGATGCCTTCTTCCTCGCAGTCATCTATGTCTATATCCTTTGAAGAAAGTACAACTTTGATTTTCGATGCCTTGGCTACATTGTGATAGCCGCTTTTTGTCTCTTTCACCGTTTCATCAAGCCGTTCGTCAACAATGCTGCGGTAAGCTTCTTCGTACATAATAATATCAACGGGGATATATTCCGAAAGTGCCGCCCTTTTTTTGACAACTGCAGAAAACTGCACATCACACATCTCAACCGAATTGATATCCGGCGCACCGGCTTTGTCGTCATCAAAAACAATACTGTTATTCAAACTGTAGCAATCTTCCGAAGAAACCGGCTCGGCAACAGCTGCGCTCGGCGCGGACGCATAACAGCACGGCGCCACAGGCATAGTAGGTTCTTTTGCAATTTCCTTTTTTCTTTTATGTAAATACGCATTAAAATCCTGATATACCTTTTCGACTTCAGAAAGCAGCAAAGCCGCGGCATCTGCACATTGCGCTGCCGCCGCATCCGTTTTTCCCGAAAGCTTTTTAATATTCAAAACCAGGCTTTTACCCAAAGCGGTTTCGTTAAGCCCTGCTGCAATCTTCGCTAAACAATCCTCTATATTCTCTTGCTTGTCGGCTTGTAGCCGTGGAGCAAATCCGGTATCGCCCGACTCTATCAGGGAGCACGCATAGTATCTTAAACTTTCAAGTGTGCGGGAAACCTCTTTAAAGCATTCAATGCATTCCAGAAATTTTTTCCGCAGCTTTGCCTGTCTTATAATTCTGAATATATTTCGTGTGCCGCCTTCTTCATATTGTTTAAGCACCGCTATTAAAGCAGAAATATGCTCCGCTGTCTTTCTTTCGTTTTCCAGCAACCTTTTAATAAAAAAGCTGACAGCTTCTCCCTGCGTTTTCTGTTCAAGTCTGTTTCCGCAAAAGCTGCAAAAGGTTTTGTTTTCATCCATTGCACTTCCGCACTTTATGCATTGCATCCTTTTTCCCCTCCATTGCGATTCCGCCATGGCTTTTATCGCCGAACAGCTTTACCTTCGTTAAATCTATTCTACCACATCCAAAAACAATTCTCAACACAATTTTAAGTTGATAGTAGTAGACCTAATTTTTGGTGTATGATATACATAGTCCGAAAGACATTTACAAAAAATCTCAAAAGCTATTGACAAACATATGTTCGTTTATTATAATAGATTCAGTCACTGGCTTTTGATAGAAGAGAGGGGGAAGCTCAGTGCAAATTTACAAGCGAAATGACGATAGCCTGCTTGCGCAGGAGGCCGCGTTCTACGGCAAGCAAAAGCATTACTGTGCCGTATGCGAGCGCGAAATCTACGCGGGCGAAGCCTGCTACTGCTTCGAGGGTGACGCCGTATGCGAGGATTGCTGCTCCGGCTATGTCATGGACCGCTACTGGTATGCAACACCGGAGGACATCTAAGCCCGGAAGGGACTATTTGAAAGGAGGCACTTTTATACGCCAAGATGAAAAAGGATAATATCCGAGACTATGCAGTGGATGCGTTCCGTTACTACGCATCGTTAGGCTGCCCGAAAACCAAACAAGCTGCGCGCTTTGCGCTGCAGCGTAATAACCTGATGCGCGGACTTTCAAGTGCCGACCTGCGTGCTTCGGAGGCAGAGCTGTTCGATTTGTATGCCGTATTGGATACCTTAGCTGCCATTGCCAAGCTCGAAAACGGCACAGACATCTTAGATGTGCTCCAAAATGTATATTTCGCCAACCCCGTCCACGATGTGCGGCGCGGCGAAATCGAAAGTCGCGTGCTGTTTACCACCTTTAAATCCAACATTTCCTCAGCAACCGCCTACCGCTATCTTGCGCTGTGCAGACGCATGTTTGCAATGGCGCGCGGTCTGCGGCTGGCCGCTTGAAAAGGAGTATATATGAAAACAAAAGCTGTAAAACAAATCTCATGCACCGAAATCGTCGATGAGGCGATGGCGATGCTGAAAGAAAAAATCAAGGCCTCCAGGCGAAATGCAAAGCAGCTTCGCACGCTTTTAGAAAGGCTCGAGTGCGACCCGGATCTAAGCGCCGCAGAGAAAAAGCAGCTGCTTGCCAAAATACATACACTCTTCCTCCTCTCCACGGACGAGCTTTTAAAAATCGTGACCACGCTCGCAGACAAAAGCACAAGCGAAGAAATCAACGAGCAGGTGCGCGTGGTATTGGCTGATGAGGTACAAAAATGGGCGGTATAAATGCCCGCATCGTCGCACTCACAAAGCCATATCCCAAGCAGGAGGCATTTTTTACCGCGCAGAGCCGCTATGTTGCCTATGGCGGTGCGCGCGGCGGCGGCAAAAGCTGGGCGGCGCGCGTTAAAGCCGTGCTGCTCGCCTTCGAACACGACGGCATCCAGATTTTGCTCTTGCGCCGCGATTTGCACTCCCTGCGCGAAAACCACATCTATCCTTTGCTGAAGCTGCTCGGTGATACCGCACAGTACAAATCCGCGTCGCGCGAATTTTTATTTGAAAACGGCAGCCGCATCGTGCTCGGCTACTGTGCCGCCGAGTCGGACGCACTGCAGTATCAGGGGCAGAGCTATGATGTGATTTTTATGGAGGAGGCAACGCAGTTTTCGGAGTTTGCCTTCACTGCGCTCACCGAATCCAACCGCTCGAGCGGGCTTTTAAAAAAGCCATTCACACCACGGATGTACTTTACCTGCAACCCCGGCGGCATCGGGCACGGCTGGGTGAAACGATTATTCATCGACCGGCAATATAAAAACGCCGAGCGCGCCGAGGATTACACCTTTATTCCGTCGCGCGTGTACGACAATCCGTTTCTGATGGAAAACTCGCCCGACTATGTGCGCTCGCTTGAAAACCTGCCGCCGATGCGCCGCAAAGCGATGCTCGACGGCGACTGGGATGTGTTCGAGGGGCAGTATTTTTCCGAATTCGACCGCGATGTGCATGTTGTTGAGCCGTTTGAGCTGCCGGACAGCTTTGAGCGCTATATGGCAATCGACTACGGCCTGGATATGCTCGCGTGCCTCTGGATTGCCGTCGACCGCTACGGCCACGCCTTTGTCTACCGTGAGCTGTATCGCCCGGGGCTGATTATTTCCGAGGCGGCACAGCTGATGCGCGAGTACAGCGCCGGCGAAAGCCTGCGCGCCGCCTATGCGCCGCCGGATTTATTTAACCGACGCCAGGAAACCGGGCAGAGCGCCATCGATATTTTTGCCGCACACGGCCTCGCCTTTTATAAGTCGGACAACAACCGCATCCGCGGCTGGTATTCCGTCAAGGAATGGCTGCGCCCCGTCCCCGATACGGACGGTGCTCTGCGCCCGCGGCTGCGCATTTTTAAAAACTGCACCAACTTAATTCGCACCCTGCCCGCGCTGCGCTTCGACGATAAAAACCCAAACGACACGGCAAACACGCCGCACGAGCTGACGCACGCGCCGGATGCGCTGCGCGCATTTACGGCATCGGTACACATCCCCTACACGCCCGACATTGATTTGCTCCAAAGCACCTGTGCATTGGAAGCGGCGGATGCTGACTACACGGATTTTTTGCGCTACGGCACATAAGCAAAAGCTTCACGCTCCGTGAACTTTTTGCTGTATTTTGTAAGTCTGTGTCTTTTTATACACGATTTATGGGGTTACAGTCAATATTTCGGTTTTTCTGCTATGTCTTTTTCTTGCCTTTTGCTGCGCGGTGTGATAGTCTCTTTGCGGGTGATGCATATGAAGACGGAAGAAAAACACCAAGCCTTAAACAACATACTGACTGCACTTCGTCAAAAGGAAACACAAGCGTGCTTGCGCGGAGAGAAAACTACCGCAGACGCGCTTGCGCAAACCGCACAAAAGCTGGAAAGCTATATTGACAATATGCAGTCGCGCCACAGCAAAATGCTTTAGCGTGCAAAAAAAAAGAGCTGAATCTCCTTCAGCTCTTTTTCTTTTTATTTCAGCGTTACCTTCATCGCGCGTACCTGACCGGTGAAGTCGGTGTAGAGCACGATTTCACTGATGCTTGCCTTTTCAAGCTCAGCGCGCGACAGCGTTTGGTAGGTACCCATCGCCGGCGAATAGTAGATTAAAAGCTCGTCGCTTAAGCTAAACACTCTGCCGCCGACCTTGATGCGGTCATATTCCATCGCCTGAATGCTTGTGCCGCTTGCCGCCTTTGTCAAGCCGTCAATCATCGAAATTGCACCGTTTTCATAGGTAATCATTGCCGGTGTGCCGGAGGTTACAGAAAATGTTCCCTTTCTGACCACGCTCTGCTCAATACCGTCGACAAGCACGGTATAGGTGCGCACCGCAGTGTCGCCGGTTTGCTTTTTCACGATTTTAGTCACAATGCCGTAGCGCGCGTTTGAATTGAGCACATCGTCAAACAGCACCACCGCCACCTCGCCGAAGCTGCCAAGCTTCACGGCACTGATGACCTTGTCCTTGCCGACATAGCTTTTCTTTAAATCCGCAAACTCGAGCACCTGCACACTTGCCGCACCGTTTGTCGGATTTGCCGTAATATCGAAAAGCACTGCATCTTCTGCAAGCAAGGTATTGCCAATCGTGTTTGCGCTCTGTAAAACCTCGCCCTCGAAGCTGCCGCCGTCCACCTCTGTAAGCTTCGCTTTTCCGCCCGCAAAGCTTATACGCACCAGACTGCCCTTGTATTCGCTGTAGTCCTTATCCGCATCGTAGGTATATACATTTTCGTCCGACAGCATCACCTGCACACGGTACTTTGAAGTGCCCGATTCCGTCGCTGTATTTGTAAGATAGGTATCAGCGTAAACGAGCACACCGTACTCGGTTTTCGCCGTGCTTGCCTGCGCGCCGTGCGCGCCGACTACCTCGCCGTCCTTGCCCAAAAGCAAGGTAATCACTTCGTTTATTTTAATGCTGCCTGCCGATTCATCTAAAAGGCGCACCGCCGTTTTGCCGACGGTAAAGCTTCTGCCGCCAACCACCACCTGCGCTACATTTGCCTTGTTCGGCAGCGCTTCTGCGTATAGTCCGGTTACCTTGTCGGTATAAACCTCCACGGTCTGAATCGCCGGATTGTAATATACGACATCATACTTGCGGATGTCCGTCAGACTTGCGCTGTAGCCGTCGCGATAAACGGTGATGTTTTCCGAATCTGCCAGCGAAATGCCTGCAATATAGCCGTCGCCTGCGGTGTAGTCCTTATTCGCCACCACCGGCGTAATCTCCTCTGCCTCGGAAAGGTAGGCATAGTCTACACTGCTTGCCGACTCGCCGTGCAGCACAAGCGCCGCACCCGGCACAAAATATGCCGCCGTTTGCGCGTAGGTGCTTTTGCCGGTCTCGGCGTAAACCGTCATCGCATCGGAGAAGCGCATAATTTCCTCGCCGCCTGCACGCATGCACAGATACTCATTGCCGCCCAAGTGCTTTTTAATCACAAGCGGCAGCGGATAATCGTCATACGCCTGCACGGTTACGATTTCCTGCTCCTCATTTAAATAAAACTTCACCTTGCAGCCGAGGCGCTCTGCCACAAGCGCCATATCCGGGCACTTGAATGTACCAACCGAGGTTTTCACCTCGCCGACCGCGAGCGAAGCATCCGTTTCATAGGTCGAAAGCACGACCGCATTTTCTACAAAGCTGAAGCCGAATGCATCTGCCGGCTTGGTTTTTGCGCCGTACATTTCTGTATCGAGTGCGCGCGCCAAAAGCACAAACGCATCTGCGCGCGAAATGCTTGCATCCGCCGAAACCTGCATTCCCTCCGTCAGCTCCAGCGCAGCTGCCTTGTGGATATAATTGTTCGGCCAAATGCCGCCAAGCACGCTTTCTTCATAGCCGAGGACGCGCAAAACAACGGTAATCGCCTGCGCATAGGTAATCTCCGCATCCGGCGCAAAGGTGCCGTCCGGATAACCGACAATAATGCCCTGCTCCGCGACAAAGTTTACATACGGCAATGCCCAATGCGTGCTTGCCACATCGCTGAAGCGACTTGCACCCGTTTTTGCCTTTGCCTCGTCTATCTTATCAAGCAAGCCGACTGCCAGCTTTGCAAATTCCGCGCGGCTCAATGCCGCATACGGACGCAGCGTACCTGCCGCATCGCCCGACACGATACCGAACGCGGCAAGCGTTTGCACCTCATCGTAAAACGCATCGCTTTCCTGCAAATCCGAAAACTGCATCGCAAACGCAGTGGTCGACAAAAGCAGCGTGCAGACAAGCAAGGCTGCGAGTATTCTTTTCATCTTCATCATCTACACCTCTATTCAAACTTAAGCGCATCAATCGGATTAAGCTTCGATGCCTTGTTTGCCGGATGGAACCCGAAAAACACGCCCATCGCCATCGAAAATCCGAACGAAAGCATTATCGTACCGACACTCGGCATCGCCGTAATACTTAAAAGCGACCCCATTGCCGCCCCCAGTCCGACACCGACCAAAATCCCGACAATACCGCCGAGCGAGCTGATCATAATCGCCTCTACCAAAAACTGCAAAAGGATGTTTTTCCGCTTCGCACCGATGGCCTTGCGGATACCGATTTCACGCGTTCGCTCCGTTACGGAAACGAGCATAATGTTCATAATACCGATGCCCGCCACTAAAAGGGAAATTGCCGCAATACCGGCAAGCATCCCGACCATCGTTTCCAGCGCATCGTTTAAAGAATCAATCAGCAGCGCATTGGCAATGACGGTGTAGGCATCCTCGTCGGAAAACTTTTCATACAAAAATGCCTCCAGCACATCTGTCGCTTCCTCGTGCAGGCTCTCATCCGTCAGCTGCAGCGTGTAGTTGCTCAGGCGTGCATTGCCTAAGATACGCGCCGCCACCGTGTACGGAATGACAACCGCATCGTCTGCGCTGCCGGACTCGCTGTCCGCGCTTTCTTCAATCACGCCGACCACGCGAAACGGCTCGCCGTTGATTTTGATTGTCTCTCCAATCGGGTTTGCACCGCCAAACAGCTCCTGCTTTAGGTATGTACCGATCACAGCGCTGCGCTTGCGCTCGGCGACATCAATATCGGCAATGTATCTGCCGCTTTCCAGCTCCACATTCCGAATCGACTGATACGCTGTGCCCGTACCGGTCAGCGAGGTTGTGCCCTCTGTGTTTTTGTTGCCGTATTTTACGGTCGCACTCGACGAAATCACCGGCACAGCTGCCGTAAAATATTCGCCATTGTCTTCCACAAATTCCGTAAGCGCCTCCGGCTCGAGCGTCTTATCGCCTCTGCCGCGAATCATCAGCGTCACCACATCGGTGCCCGCCGCGGAAATCGTGTCCGTAATGGTATTGGTCGTGCCCTGACCAATCGCCATCAGCGCAATCACCGAGGCAACGCCGATAATCGTACCAAGCATGGTTAAAAGCGAGCGGATTTTATTGGATAATATACTCTTAATCGCCATTTTCAGGCATTGCATAAAGCTCAATCTCTGCCCCTCGCCTTCTTAAACATTTACAGCTTCCTTATCGCCGTCCACAGCGCTGTCAAATACGATTTTACCGTCCATAATGCGCACGATACGCTGTGCAGCGTGTGCAATTTTATTATCGTGCGTAATCAAGACAACCGTCTTGCCCTCCTCGTGCAGCTCTTTGAGCATACCAAGCACCTCTGCACCCGTTTTTGAATCGAGTGCACCGGTCGGCTCGTCGGCTAAAATCATCGGCGGTCTTGCCGCCAGTGCGCGTGCAATGGAAGTTCTCTGCTGCTGACCGCCGGAAAGCTCCGTCGGCTTGTGCAGCCTGCGGTCATACAGCCCCACGCGCTCGAGCGCCGCGCGCGTCATCGCCTTGCGCTCGCTCGCCTCATAGCCTGCGTAAATCAGCGGCAGCTCCACATTTTCCTCCACCGTCAGCTTCGGCAGCAGGTTATACTGCTGAAAAATGAAGCCGATTTTTTTATTGCGTACAAACGCCTGCTCGTCATCGTCAAGCGTTGCCGCTTCGTTGCCGTCGATGTAGTATTCGCCGCTCGTCGGCGTATCCAAACAGCCAATCATATTCATCAGCGTCGACTTACCCGACCCCGAAGGACCGATAATCGACACAAACTCGTGCGGCTTGATTTTCAGACTCACACCGTCAAGGGCGCGCACCTCATTGTCGCCCATAGTGTAGATTTTATACATATCGCGGATATCGACCATATATTCCGCGTCGGTTATAAGCGTTCTTGCCATATGCCTTACCTCCCCGGATAGCCGCCGGTGCGGTTGCCGCCCATATTGCCGCCCATGTTACCGCCGGTGCGGTTGCCGCCCATGCCGCCTGCAGGCATACCGCTCATGCCACCCATAGAGCCAAAGCCCATAAAGCCGCCGGTGCTCACCGTCTGCACAACCTTCACATATTCGCCGACCGCCAGCCCGGTTAATATTTCAATTTCCGAGTCGCTGCTTACGCCGGTCGTTACCTCTCTCAACTCAAAATCCTCATCGGTAAAGGTATATTCATTCTCCTCTTTCTTTGGTGCATCCGTTTCCGGTTCCGTTTCCGGTTCCGTTGCCGGTTCTGCTTCCGGCATCTGCCCATTCGGTCTTTCACCTGCCGGCTTATCGCCGATAGCGGCTTCCGTTGTTGGCTGTGTCTCCGCCTTCGGCGCAGACGCCTCCTCGATGACCTTATCGCCGTAAACCTTTTGGCGCACCGTCTCACGCAGCACATATACATAGCTCTTTCCGCCGCGCATCGTTACCGCTTCAATCGGCACCTTAATGACATTCGACGCACTGCTCATCACAATTGTGCCCGTTACATTCATACCGATTTTCAATTCGCCCGGCTCGGCAATCGTTACCTCCACCGGATAGGTTGTAACGCCACTCGTACCCGAGCCCTGCTGAATAATTTTTGTAATCTCGCCTTCAAAGGTTTTACCTTCAATGGCATCCGCCGTTACCGCAACGCGCTGCCCGAGCTGCACGCCGCCGATATCCAATTCATCAACATTGATGGTAAACTTCATCTTCGAAACATCTGCAATCGTTGCCAGAACAGCGGAGTTTGCGCTGTTTCCGAGCGTATCGCCCGCCTTGTAGTTTTTCTGAATCACCGTACCCGTAATCGGGGACTTAATGGTATAGTTGTCGAGCGAATCATATGCTTTTTTCAGGTTAATGCCCGCGTTGGTAAAGCTGATTTGATTCTGGCGCAGGCTGTTTTTCGTATCCTCATCGTCAAGCTCGAACAAAAGCGTGCCCTTTTCGACATAATCGCCGTTTTTTGCGTGGATGGCAACAATCTCACCCTTGATTTCTGTTTTCACCGCTTCTTCCAGACTGCAGCTCCCCGCCGATATCGACTGAATACCGCCTATCGTTGCGCCGAAGGTATCGCCCTCGACAATCTGCCCCGGGTTTTTAAAAGTAATTCTTACATGAAAGCTGCCGCCGTAAGCACCGTCCACGGCTGTAACCGTACCCTGCAGGCTGTTTGTCATATACTTTGCACTCGAAAGCTGTGCCGTATCGCCTATATGAATCTGCTCTGCCGCTGATGCCGCAAACGGAACGCTGATTTCCACGCTCGATGCGTTAATCACGGCAAGGGGTTCGCCGTTTTGCACCTCATCGCCGATATGTAAGCTCGACGGAATCCCCTGCACATAGCCGCTTACCGGCGCCTTCACCTTAAAGCGTTCCCACTTTTTCTGCTCTGCCTCGTAGGAAATTTTCTGGCTGTCGTAGCTGTTTTGCTGGCTCTGGACGGACTGCTGTGCATCCTCGCTTTCGAAAACATACAGCACGCTGTCCTTTTCGACAATCTCGCCCTCCTCAAACGGCGCAGACAAAATATCGCCCTGCACCTTGGCAACAATGTCATACGAGTCCATCGCTTCAATCATACCGCTGCCGGACAAATAGTTGACCACATCGCCGCGCGTTGCCGCGTGCGCGCTGATAACCGCCGTCGCACTCTCCTCGTCCTTCGGCTGAAACATAAAAAATGCGCCGAACAAAATTGCAACCACCACGACGATGATGATTGTGTTTCGAATCTTCTTTTTCGAACCCTTTGCCGGATTCTTCTTTGTTTTTTTCTCCGTCGGCTCTGCCGGCGCCGTCTTCTTTACCTCTTCCTTTACTTCCACGGTCAATCCCTCCGTTCCTGTCTTAACAGCCTAAAGCATATCACAATTCACATTTTATGGAAAGTCTTTTTTTTAATTGTTCAAAAACTATTTACAGTTTTCGAACCCACATTCAACCTTGCTAAAAGTATGTTTAAATCATTTCGAATTATAAAAAACCCAAACTGTCGGCTACAACAGCAGGGGGTTCTTATGGGGGATGCAATCCCCCTAAGCCGTTTTAAGGGGGTTAAAGGGGTAGCGAAGCGCCCGACGCGGTAGTGAATGACAATCCGGTGGATTGTCCGAGCCGCGGCGTGACCGAGCCGCAGCGAGACGAACCGGAACTCCCCCTTTGTTTTGCTACTTTTGCGTACAAAAGTAGGCCCGTCCGGCAGGACAAAACGAGAAAAAAGACATATTTCAATTTACCACATACTCTAACACTTTCAAACCTCACGGCTAATACATAAAAAAAGGCAGAAACCTGCGTTTCTGCCTTTTTTCATTATTCGTTGCCTTCTGCCTGCGCCGGGATAAACACCTCGCGCTCAATGACGCGCATTGCCGCAAGCGCATCCCACAAAATGTTCTCCGCGCCGACCTTTTCAATAAAGCCGCTGCGCGCAAATTCCTTTTGCACGCGCGCATCCAAACCGCAAAACAGCACGCGGATGCCCTTGTCTGTCAAAGCTGCGTAAATTTCTTCGAGCTCGGCCATCGCGCTCGAGTCAATGCTCGGCACACCGCGCATCGAGAAAATGACATCCTTCGTGTTTTCCTCAATCTCCGACATTGCCTCCGTCAGACGCTCCTGCGTACCGAAGAACATCGGACCGGAAAGGTAAACCACCTTCGTATACTTATAGCTGCCGACAATACCCTGCTGCTCCGTCTTTTCGCGGTCCACATTGCTGACAATCACCTTCAGATTGCAGCTCTTGATGATAAACACCAGCATCGAAAATACAACACCGATGACAATCGCTACCGTTAAGTCAAACACAACCGTTGCCAGCATCGTGATTAAAAACTGCGCCGTTTCCGTGCTGAACTTACCTTTGAAAATCTCGCGGATGGATTCCCACTCGTTCATGCGCCATGCCGTCACCATCAAAACACCTGCGAGTGCAGAGAGCGGAATTCTCGACATCACGCCGCCGAGCAAAAACATCGACAAAATCAGCGTGACGGAGTGAATCAGGCTGACGATTCTCGTCTGACCGCCGCTCTTTACCGCTACGCTTGTACGCGCAATCGCCGCCGTTGCCGGCACACCGCCGAGCAGCGGAATCACGATATTACCGATACCCTGCGCCACCAGCTCGCGCTGCGAGTCGAGCTTTTCGCCCTTCATCTTTCCGGCAGACGCGCCGCAAAGCAGGCTTTCGACCATACCGAGCGCTGCAATCGAAAACGCCGGGGCAAGGTAAGCTGTGATATTTTTAAAATCAATGCCCGTTTTCAGAAGTGCATTTTCCGTCATCAGCGAGCGCGGAATGCTGCCCACCTCGGTCACAATCGGCTCCGGGTTTAAAAGCATATTCGCCACAAGCGCCACAATCAGCGCCGCCAGAGACGACGGAAACTTACTCTGCCACTTTTTCGGATAAATCAGCATCAGCACAACCACCGCCAGGCCGAACAAAAGCGTCGGCCAATCCACCGCAAAGCCGAGCTCGCCGTAGGAAAGCAGTTTTGCAATCGCATTTTCGCCCTGCGAGGTCGTGCCGAAGAAGTTGTCAATCTGCCCGAGTGCGATAATAATTGCAATACCCGAGGTAAAACCGGTGATGACCGGCCCCGGAATGTAGGACACGAGCTTACCTGCGCGCAGCGCCGCAATGATTAAAAGCAGCACGCCGGATAAGAGCCCCGCCGTTAAAACGCCGCCGATGCCGTAGCTTGCGGAAAGCGACATCAGTATTGCTGCCATCGCGCCCGTCGGCCCCGAAATCTGATACGAAGCGCCGCCTAAGCCGCCGATGAAGATACCTGCCATAATCGCCGTAACCAGGCCGGCAGCCGCATCTGCACCCGAGCTTACGCCAAATGCAAGCGCCAGCGGCAGTGCCACCGCCGCAACCGTAATACCTGCCATCAAGTCCTTTAAAAACGAAGAACCGTTGTAGCCGGAAAATTCCTTTTTTAAATCGCGGAAAAACTTTTTAACCAAGTCTTTCATCCCCCTTTTTCATTCAACCTGTTTATTATACGCCTGCCACACGCGAAAATCAATATGTAAAACGCCAAAAAAGTCAGCGGTGCGCGCTGACTTTTTTGTGCTTATTTAAAATAGTAGTAATCCGAGTTTGCCGTGCCGGTATCCGCGTTTTCCACGATGATGACTCTCGCATCGCGGCTGACGGTTATCCCGTGCCACATGCCCTTCCGCACATTATAGAACTTGTGCTTCACCATTTCGGTACACTCCGGCTTTGCCGGGTCGCCGCCGTAGTAGAGCTTTGCGCTGCCCTCGACTAAGATGAACACCTCGTCGGTTTCATTGTGACGCTCCATTTTGTTAAACTCCGCCTCGTCAAAGCGCGGCGCATAGTTAATCACCGCCGCCGTCCACGCGCCGAAATCCACCACATGCGCATAGCCTTCGCCTTCATAGTCACAAACATCAATGTACTTTTCTATCTTATTCATCCTTTTTCCTCCTCGCAAGATAGGCATTGCCGTATTCTTTCACGCCGGTCACCTCTTTAAGCACCTGCACAAAGGGCGGCACCGGCAAAGATGTGCCTTCTTCTTCAAACTCAATTTCCATCACTGCCCAATCCGAAATAAACGGATAGATGTCAATTTCACAAACCAGACCGGCATACGGTATGGCATAGCGCGTTTTATAAAGCGTGTCATATTCCGGGTTGCGCTCCTGCAGCAGTGCTTCATATTCCGCTTCGCTGATTTCGCGCTCGCGCTCGATGCGGCGTACCGGCGTTAAAAAGATTTTTTCGGTGCAGGTGCAGGTATACACACCGCCCGCGCCGCGCTTTCGCACTCTGCGCTCTGCACCGTCCGGCGCAGGCGTTAAATAGGTTTGCGCAATTTCTGTTTTACTGCAGCCCGGCTGCGCCTCCAAAAGCGCTGTATCCGGATACGCGATTAAAAACTTGCGTTCAATTTCCAAAGGCTCCTTCTGCATGCTGCGTCCTCTCCTTTTCCATGCAACAGACTACCACAAAAAAACCGCCTTTGTCAACGGTTGACCTCAGGCTTCTCCGTACGACAGAGAATATAGTCTATGCTGACGGAGTAAAACTCTGCAAGCACCACAAGCGTCTCCGTCGGCGGCGTGCGCTCGCCGCGCTCAAATTTGGAAAGCAACGCCTGCTCGATGCCCGTTTGCATCTGCAAAGAAAGCTGTGTTAAATTGTGCGCCTTGCGCAGCTTGAGCAAATTATTTTTCATCTCACATCACCTAATGACATTTTGTCATAAAACGCGCTTGACATTTATGACATTTTGTCATAAAATTGAAATAGATTTTCTATTGCAGACTCCCCTAAAAGATGTTATAATACAATAAAGGAATTTTATACATCAAGGAGGACAAGTCTATGAAAGCGAAAAAGACACTGCTGTGCCTTTTGCTGATACTTGTGCTTTGCAGCACGGTTGTGCTTGCGCAAAGCACGGTGCGCGTG
Organism: Clostridia bacterium; assembly: GCA_045546315.1. Lineage (GTDB taxonomy): Bacteria > Bacillota > Clostridia > UBA1381 > UMGS1253 > RGIG2041. The sequence continues at coordinate 14,942 of JAZQCN010000004.1, forward strand.
TATGTCAACGGTATGCGCGTCAATGAAGATGTAATTTTAAAGGATGGGCGCACCTATGTACCGCTCCGCGCCGTGAGTGAAACGATGGGCGCAGAGGTTTCCTGGGACGAGGCATCCTTTTCCGCACACATCGCCTTCACCGAAGACGATGCGATTGCCAAAATTGTTGAAACGGCAAGCCCGAGCGTTGTGACCATCATCGGCAACTACATCGACTCGACCGAGGCAAGCAAATTTTCGCACCCGACGGCGCACGGCTCCGGCGTGGTGTATAGATCCAACGGCTACATTTTAACCAATGCCCATGTGGTCGACAACATCAAAAACTTAACCGTCGTATTCAATAACGGCGACACCGTTGCCGGGCAGGTGCTGTTTTCGGATGCACTTGCAGACCTCGCAATTGTGAAGGTCAACAAAATCGGGCTCTCCCCGATTACTTTTGCCGATGCCTCGACCATTGCCGCCGGCAAAACGGCGATTGCCATCGGTACGCCGATTTCGCTGACCATGCGGAATTCTGTAACAAAGGGCATCGTCAGCGGCGTAGGTGTTCCGCTGGAGGATGCGCACTATAAGCTTTTGCAAACGGATACAACCATCAACCCCGGCAACTCGGGCGGACCGCTGTTAAATGCCAAGGGGGAATTGATTGGCATCAACTCCAGTAAATACGCCGGCATCGGCATCGAAAATCTCGGCTTTGCAATTCCGATTGACACCGTTACGCACGCGATTAATCAATATGAAGCCTATGGCAAGATTCTGCGCCCGAGCTTCGCATTTACGATGGAAAACTCCTGGGAAGCAAAAATCGGTCTGCCGACGAAAAAAGGCATCACGGTTAAGACCTCAAACGATGCACAGCTGAAGGCGGGCGATATTATCACCACGGTCAACGGCATCAGCGTGCACAGCATTGCCGACTTAAACGAAGCCATCAAGCAAACCTACAACGGTACCGAGGTACATATCGTTTATACACGCGGCGGCGAAACGCGCGAAGCAATACTTAAGTAAATCGCAAAATTCACACACATAAAAAAGAGAGGATGTAGAAAATGAAAAAGATTTTATCTGCAGTATTGGCAATTTGTATGCTCTTTACGCTTGCGCTGCCGGCAATGGCAGAAGAAGCAACGGATGCACCGATTTTAATTGCCCCTGCACCGAGTACAGACAGCGCACCTGCAGAGGGCGAAGCTGCACCCGAGCTGCCGGCACGCGTGGAAATCAGCTTCCGCGTCGGCGAGAGCGTTTTAAAGATTAACGGCGCAGATGTCGAGGTTGCAACACCGTATGTTGTCGGCGAGGGCGTAACACTTGTACCGCTCCGCGTGATTACGGAAGCCTTTGGCGCAACCGTCGGCTGGGACGGCGATACCCAGACCGTAACACTCGACTACCCGGGCGTAAACATCGTACTTCAAATCGGCAACCCGGTTGCCGAGGTCAACGGCAAGGCACAAACCCTGCTTGCAGCACCGGAGCTGCCGGAAAGCAGCACAATGGTGCCGCTCCGCTTCATCTCCGAAACCTTCGGCGCAACCGTATCGTATGACGAAGCAACCGAGGCAATTTTGGTTGTGAAGGAAGCGGAGGGCGAAGGCGGAACCGTAGTTGGTCAGATTACGACCAAGCGTGTCGGCGACAGCTACTACAACTGGTCGATGGAAAACCCGACCAACGCTACGATGACCGAGCGCCGCTTCGACGGCTTGTATACCTGCTTCGATATAGACGAAAACAACTATTTCGATATTTACATCGACACAGCCAGAGAGGATTTCGACTTAAACCGTGAATTCGATGCAACGAAAAAGGGCTTAACCGGCTATACACTTACCAAAGCGGATAAGCTGCCGGAGTTAAACGGCTACCACATTCAGGCGCGCGATAAGGTTGAGTTTATTGATATGTATGCCTTTAACACAGAGGACTACTACTTCGAGCTTTTCGGCAGCTACGACAATGAAAACGCAGCCGTACGCGATGAGTGCATCCGCATTTTGAGCACCTTTACCTTAGAGTACACCACCGAGGATACACACGATTTGTCCAACGCAAAAGACGGCTTCAGACAGTATGAAGACGAGGACCACGGCTTATCCTTCCCGGTACCGGTCGGCTACTATATGGCAACAGACGAGGATATGCCGAACACCGTCATTTTCACCTCCCTCGATGAGGATGATATGATTTCCGCTGTTTCCTTATACTTCTACTCCGTAAGCGAAGCCGGCGATGCAAAGGCGCTTGCAGAAAAGGACCGCAAGACCAACATCTTTAACTACAACGAAGAAATTACGAAGTTCACCGAAATTGCCGAAGTAGCACACGGCGCACACACGATGTATGAATACGGCTTCGAGGTTACCGGCTCGAGCGCAAGCGATTCGTATACAAAGGACGCCTTCTTCACTGTCGGCGATTATGTATACAACCTCTCCGTACACTACAAAAAGAACGAGGATGAAAAGGACTTCGACTTTGAAGCCTATGCAAAAAAGATTTTAGACGGCACAAGCGCACAGCCGCTCGATGCAAACGAAATCGGGCTGATTATGCGTAACGACCCGAACACAACCGACACCTATGTTTCCAAAACAGATGCCTGGAGCCTGACAGTGCCGCTCTCCTACACGGAGCTCGGCGTAGCAGAAACCACCGCAATGTATGTCAACAGCTCGAACGGCACGGTGTTCAGTTATCTATCCGGCGAGCTGGCGAATGCAAACTTCACTAAGGCACAGTCCGAGCTTAAGAGAGTCGAAACCGAGCTTGTGAAGGACGAAGGCGCCAAGGTCATCAAGAGCGCAACGGCGAAAAACATCGATGGCAAGCAATATGCCTACGATATTTTAGAGCTTGAAATGGAAGGCGAAAAGGTTTATGTGCACCAGTACGCATGCCCGGCAAACAAAAACGAGCTGCATGTGTTTATGGTATACTTCCCAGAGCTCACCTACTCGCTCGGCAACATCGGCCAGTTTGAGCAGATTGTTTCCACATTGGTGCTTAAATAATGAAAGAAAATAAAAATACCACTTGTCGCATAGCGGCAAGTGGTATTTTTTTATTTGCAACAACGGCGCGACTCTGCGCCGACCGCCCATTTTGCGCAAGCGGGACGATTTGGGCACCGTCCCCTACGGTGTGCATTGCAAGCAGCACAAAAAGCGGAAAATCAGATGCAGTACAAGGCACAGAGCCGAGCACAGTACTCTTGTACAGTTCTGCGAATCAACATCCCCCAAAACCAACATAAAAAGAGGAAATTTTGCTGTAAGACGAGGCAGAAAGACCGGCACAGTACTCTGCGTACGGGCCGGTCTTGATAACGAAGTATTACACAAAATTTACCTTTTTGTTATTCTGTCTTTTCGATAAGGGGTGCTACTTCCGTAATCGCAAAAGAAACCTTGCCGGTTACGGTTGCAGTAAAGGCTACGCCTTGGTCGTTATAGACAAACTGCGGATGCGGGTCGGTGTGATAGCGGGACTGCTTTTCGCGGGTGAAGAGCGCCGGATTTTCGGAAACGATGTTGACGGCTTTGCCGGTTTCTGCGTTGAAGAAATGTACGCGCGAAAGACATCCTCTGTACCACTTTGTGCCGTCGATTTCGTTTTCATCGGCAACAAAGTATTTGTCGTCCTTAGAGGAATGCGCATGCCAGGTGCCGTTCGGGTCGATGACCTTAAGTTCGCCGGTGCGTGTATCATACGAAATCGTACCATTGTCCCAGTCCACATAGTATACGATTTCACCGTCTGCACTCCACCACTCGTGGCGTGCTTCTTTGAAAAGCGGTGTAATCTTTTTCGGCGCTTCGCCGTATTTCATCGTCCAGAGACGGTTTAATTTGCCGTTTTCATCTTCGGTAATCCAATGCATCTCGCCGGTGAATAAATCGGCATACTCCTCCTGTGCAAACAGCATAACATCCGGCTTTACCGGGTTTAATTGCGCATGATTGTGGAAATGCTCTGTATACTTATACCACTCGCGGTATTCACCCGTTTCCATATCAATATCGCCAATTACGGCATGCATCGGGCCGACGCAGGCATCAAAGCATACTTTCTTTTTTCCCGGACCATAGGTCAGATGTGTTGCAATTTTGCGAAGCGCACCGTGGCGGCGCATTTCCTTCGGATACGGCGCAATCAGTTCCGGCGGCTGCATGTCGGGTGTCTTTTTCCACATACCCTGACCGTCGGTATAATACACTATAGCCGTCTCGGTATCCACGAGCGGGGTCGCATCGTGGAACATACAATTCGGGAAGTGCGTAAAGGTGTCGGTTTCCAAATCAATCAGACCGAGACTTCTGCCAACACCGGCATCGCCTGCCGGCGGAAATGCGCAGTACATCCAGATATATCTGCCGTCGTCACTGACGGACGGATTCGTGAAATAAAACGACTGCGTATGTGGTACATAATCGTTGTCAAACACATAGGTCACAACGCCGCTTTGCGGGTCGGTATACTTCTTAAAATGCTTGGATTTTGCAATTTTTTCAAACATGCTCCTGCTCCCCTTTTCATCAGGTTATTATTTACACCTACAGTATAGCACTATCCAAAGGAATGTCAATATAAAAAACGCGCAAAAATTTGTACAAACAGCTCAAATTTCACGCAAAAAACGGCTCCCAAGGGCGTGCAACTTAGGGAGAAATCGGTTTTAGCTGGTAATTTACTGAAAACATTTCACAAAAATTCCGCATAATACGCAAGTATAATGCGGATTTTATTGTTTCTCTTTCCGACAAAATTCCCTATCTAAAACTGCCACAGCACCTTAAAAAATAATAGTTTGAATGAAGAACAAGGCAAAAGCGACCAACATCCTCGCGGATTTTGGTCGCTTTTAACGCAGTTATTCGGCAAAATATTGCTTTTTAAGGCGTTTTA
>JAZQCN010000005.1:0-18009 GCA_045546315.1 Clostridia bacterium
AAAAGAGGAGCTTCCGAAGTTTTTGCCGCTTTTAAAGAAGATTTACTTGCTGTTGCCATTGATTGTGCTGATTTACTTAGTTGGCACAAGCACAAAGTCCATCGCATTTTCGGCAGCCATTGCCATCTTGATTGCGATTGGCGTAAGTATGTTTAACAAAGAAACGCGCGTTACACCGAAGCGCCTTTTAGAAGCACTTGCGGCAGGCGGCCAGGGTATGATTACCGTTGCGGCGGCTTGTGCGGTTGCGGGTATCATTGCCGGTACGATTACGGCAACCGGTCTTGCAAATATTATGATTAACGGCATCGTTGCATTCGCCGGCAATCATGTAATTGTAGCGCTGTTTTTAACGATGCTTTGCTGTATTGTGCTCGGTATGGGCGTGCCGACAACGGCAAACTACTGCATTATGGCGGCAACCTGCGCGCCGATTTTGGTGCGTATGGGCGTTCCGCAGATTGCAGCGCATTTCTTCGTGTTCTACTTCGGTATCGTGGCCGACTTAACACCGCCGGTTGCGCTTGCGGCATATGCCGGTGCGGCAATTGCGCAGGCAAATCCGATGAAAACTGCGTTTACGGCTACCAAACTTGCTATCGGCGCATTTATCGTGCCATATGTATTTGCGCTCAATCCGGCAATGCTGTTTATCAACACCTCAGCGTGGGAGGTTGTAACAATTTGCATTACCTCGCTGGTTGGTATTTATGCGGTTTCTGCCTCGCTTGAGGGCTACCTGTTGCATCATATGCCGTGGTATCAGCGCATCCTTAGCCTTGCTGGCGGACTTTTGCTGATTTATCCGGGACTTGTAACGGATGCAGTCGGTCTTTGCCTTGTAGCGGCGGTTGTAATACTGCAGTTTGTATTTAAAGATAAAAAAATTACAGCATAACAAAAAAGCACTGTGCGTTGCACAGTGCTTTTTTTGTACATCACAGGCTCAAAAAATCCAAGTATAGGTTTATATTTCACATATCATTTGCGTTTTGATGCTGTTATACCGGAATTGACCACAATTGATTAAAATCTGTCTTGCTTATTAATTTTAAATTTGATAATATTAAGTTGATCGTATTTTACCAAAAAGCGTTCGGATTTTACAACGCATCAGGCTATTGTAAATGTTAGAATATATGCAGATAAATAAAATGAAAGAGGGATGAAAATGAAAAAGAGTATTTGCTTGCTTTTAAGCTTGTGTATGCTTTTGTCTGCAGGATTTACGCAGACATTCGCAAATGAGGCAGCAGAAACGGTTATCTTTTCAGACGATTTTGAAAGCTATCCGGACGGCGCTGACCTCGTTTTTAAGCAAAATACGCTTGCGCAATGGAGCAGCGGTGCGCGCAGCGCAACCTCGACAGTCAAGGCGTACAACGCCGGCGAGGATGGTATGGTTTTGCGCATTACGAACACTGCAGATAAAAACGGCGGTCCGCGCGCAGAAAAGACACTGTACCTGACGAGCGTTAAAAATCTCAAATTCAGCTTTCGTATAAAGACCGTGAACACGGAGGCAAGAGTGTATGCCAAAATGGCAGACGGCAAAAATATGCTCGTCGAGCAGGATACGAATAAAAAGTGGATTACTTATGAATTTGATTTTGATTTTGATAAAAACACATATGATCTCTATGAAAACGGTAAGCTGAAGCAAAGAAAGCTTTCGCTTGAGTTTACGCAAAGAGCAGAGGTTGTGTTTGGCTTTGAAGCGACTGTTTCCGCCGGCAAGGAAATGCTTGTTGACGATGTTATGCTTACAACGACGGACAGCGTTGATCTGGATGCAGTCGGCACAGGGGCAATCGGTGTGCGCACACCGGAGGAAATTTTGGCGATGTTTGATCAGACGCCTGCGCCGAAGCTTTCTGTGCCGGAGGGTAAATTCAGCTTTTTTGAGTACGACTGTTCGCTCAATGGCAATGTAAGCTTGCCGTCCGGTAGTGATTCCAGCTTTACAAAAGTTGTTTCCGGCGAGTTTATCAAGCCGGCGGAAATCAACAAGGAAAAGCTTGTGCGCGTAACAAACCCGCGCGCATCTCAGAGCTCGCCGCGTCTTGAAAAAAGCTTGACTGTTGGTGAAACGCCGACGGATTTAACAGTGGAATTTTATGCGCAGCTTTCCAAGAGTGGTATTTATGTCCAGCTCGATGCTCAGATTGATGGCTCAAATAAGCATCTTGTCCATACGGATGATATTACAGTTTCGAATGTGGCACAACAATATAAGTGGAGCCATGTAAAGCTTGAATTTAATTTGAAAGATAAGACTTATTCTACATATATCAATGGCACAGCGGTTGAAAATAATGCCGGTTTTATGAATGTGCCAAATGAATATATGGATTTGAACCTGATTATTTATTCGCGCCTTGCACCGACAGATACGGTGCTCTACGATAACTTTATTATCTATTCCTCAAGTGCACCGGCGATAGGCAATACAAAGTACTACGGCGCAACCGGCACAAACTGGGATTTGATCGGTACGGAACTGAAGTCGGACAGCTATATGGCAAACTTAAGACAGCATCCGCGTCTGATTGTGAACAACCGACAGGCGATTTTAGACAAAATCGCAAGCGATGAAAAGGTTGCAACCTGGTATAACAATGTGAAAACGAATGCGGATTTGCTTTTGAATTCTGCCCTTGTACAGTACACCTTCTCGAACGGCAGAAACATTTTAGGTGAGGCGCGTACCATTGAAGGGCGCCTACATAAGCTCGGTATGACCTACCTCGTTGAGCAGGACAGAAAGTATATTGAGCGCGGTCTTGCGGAAATTCGCAACGCAGGTACATTCCCGGATTGGTCGAATCAAGCACCGATTATTCCGTCGGAGCTGATGTTCGGTATTGCGTGCTTCTACGACTGGACCTATAATGGTCTTACGCCGGAGGAGCGCGCGGAAATTATTGATATCGTGAAAAAACAGGCGCTTTGGCAGTTTGTGCGCTCGTATGACGGTGTAATCAGCGTGGAAATTGCAAACGGCACTTCCAACAGAACGATGGTTGCCAATGCCTGCGCAGCAGGTGTTGCGATTGCATTTGCAGATGAAGAGCCTGCGCTTTGTCAGTTCCTCTTTGATGAAGCAACAGAACATGCAAAGCAGGCACTTGCCGAATATGGCGAAGATGGTGCTTTTCCGGAAGGCAGTATGTACTGGAGCTATGCAACGGAATATATGTCCTATCTTATTGCCGAAATTGAAGCGGCGGTTAAGGATGAATACACATTGCCGGACAATCTCGCTTGGTACTACGAACAGGGGCAGATTAAAAACACAGTCGATTACTGGATTTATATGAGCGGCGCAGCAGATAAGTTTAACTTCGGCGATGCGAATTCCGGCTTCTCGTATTATCCGCTTGTCTATATGATGGGTGAAAGATACAATAAGCCATTCTACGGCTGGTTTTTAAACCGCTTGGCGGAGATAAATAACCGTGTGGTGGAATCTCCGGAATTCGCCGTTGCTTGGTACAACCCGGATATCGAATGGAAAAACACGGGTATGCCATTAGACAAAACCTTTGATGCAAAGGACAATGCGCAGGCAATGAGTATGCGCTCGTCCTGGAGTGACAAAGATGCGCTTTATGTCGCAATGCAGGGCGGTGATAACCAGACGGGGCATATGTTCAAGTCGCTCGGTACCTTTGTCATTGATGCCAACGGTCAGCGCTTTATACGCACACTCGGTCAGTCGAATTATTCTTCGGCCTACGATGCGGATATGTACTACCAAAAGCGTGCAGAGGGGCAGAATACCATCATCGCAAACCCCGGCAAGGGCATTGACCAGAATCCGGTTGCGGTTGCAAAGTTTATAAAGCATGCAGAAGCGGAAAATGAAGCCTTCAGCATTTTGGATATGACAAATACAAATACTGCGTTTGCGGAAGCAAAGCGCGGCGTGTTTATGACAAAGGGCAGAAACAGCGTTGTTTTGCAGGATGAAATTCAAACGAAAACGCCGTCCGAGCTTTGGTGGTTTGCACATACAGATGCAGACATCACTCTTTCGGCGGATAAGAAGAGCGCACTTTTGGAATTGAAGGGCGAGAGAATGTATGTCGCGATTACAAGCGGTCCTGCTGATGCCGTATTTGAGATTAAAAAGGCACAGCCGCTCCCGACAAGCCCGGTTGCACCTGATGAGGTATATCAGGATATTTTCAAGCTTGCAATCCATATGCAGAATGTAACGGAGGTAAGACTTGCGGTTGAATTTATACCGCTCAAGGATGGCGAAGCTGCACCGGAGGTGCTCACACCGGTGACGGCGATGGATGCGTGGACGGTATCGGACAACACAATCTCTACGGCAAGGCAGGCGGGCGATGTAGTTGCAATGCTTGTCGGCAGTCCGAATGTGCTTGCGAAAGAGAAAAAGACTTTCGTGGATGAGGCAAACCCGGATATTATGCCGCTGGTGCAAAACGGTAGAACACTTGTGCCGGTACGCTTTATCGCGGAGGCCTTCGGCGCACAGGTCGGCTGGGTGGATGCTACACAGACGGTTACGGTGAAAAAGGACGGTAAAACCATCACCTTGCAAATCGGCAACAATCAGATGCGCGTAAATGACAGCGTGGTTACGCTCGATGTGCCTGCACAGACCATCGGCGGCAGAACGCTCATTCCGCTGCGCGCGCTCACGGAAGCGCTCGGCAAGCAGGTTATGTGGGATGACAGAGGCCTTATCGTCATCTCGGACTATACAGTAGCATATACGGAAGAGACAAAGGCAAACATCATTTCGCTTCTTTCTGCGCGTGTGCTTGTAAACGGCAGAGATATGCTTGCGTTTACAACGGATAAAACTGATTATTATATGCTTACAGACGGCAATACTCCAGCCGTAACGCTTGCAAGCGGTGCAGCCGTGACGCAGAGCGGCAATGTTGCCTCGTTTGTAATCGGCGGTAAGACCTATACAATTACATTTGTAGCCGACAAATTCATCGGACAGACCGGCACAAGCAGCGGCGATACGATTGTCGCGCTCAAGCTGGCGGCAAAGGATAAGCCGATGGGACCGGGTCACATTACATGGCAGCCGGTCAAGAATGTCACCTTCAGTGTGGAGAATGCAAAATATCCGCCGATGGGCACTGTGGACAATGTGATTGTGCAGGAGCTGACAACGAACCTGCAGCATCGTTGGACGGGCGAGGTAGACGCTTGGATTTGCTATGAATTTGAAGAAGCGGTGCCTCTGCACGCCTTTGGTCTTGCGGGGCTGTTTGGCGACAGGCGTACATATAAATTCACCGGCGAAGTGTCTATGGATGGTGCAAACTGGACAAAGGTGCTTGATACAAGCACGAGCGGCACAACGCTGATGCCGGATATCTTCGAGCTTGGCGGCGTGCAGGCGAAATACTTCCGCTTGACCGGCAAGGGCGGCAGCGCAGGTACTTCAAACAGCTATACAGAGGTGCGCTTCTATACCTCTGCGGCGCAGATGGAGGAAGATAAATCCTACTGGCCAATCTACTTTGCACAAAATGACGCAGAAGGCGAAGCCGGCACTGCAGCGCAGATCGTATTTAAGGGTGTAAACGGCAACGGCCAGGTAGTTGACGTTTCCGGTGTAACCTTTACAAGCGATACACCGGCGGTTGCAACGGTGGACACAAACGGTCTTGTTACATTTATTGCGCCGGGCAAGGCAACAATAACCGCAACCTACGACAACGGTTTTGGCTTAATTACAGAAAAGTTTGTTGCAGAATGTATTGAATAAAAAAGCGAAGGTCTCCGCGAAGGAGACCTTTTGCTTTTGCTCGGAAACAGCGTGCTGCAATTGGTAAATTTGTATTGCATTTCGTGGTGGTTTACGCTATAATGAATTCAAGAATTTATTACTGGTGATGAAATTGAAGAAGAAATATTTTGCGCTGATAGTATTATTAGTTTTTTCTATGATTTGCAGCGGTTGCGGAGGAACGGTTGAATATTTTAATGAGCCAGAAATAATACAGGAAGACCAGTTTTTATTCAGTCACGGTGAGTCTGAAAAGTATAACCGCAAAGAGTTTGCGCCGTATAATAACGTTCTCAAAACATATTATACTGCCTTGTTGCACGGCTGGGACGAAGAAGAGATTGATAAAAACAAGCTTACGAAGATAGTATTGTATTATGATGGTAAAAACAGAATGGCAGAGATGGGGTATTGTTTTATTGATTTAGACTGCGATGGAATCAATGAGCTTTTAATTGGTGAAGTGCCTCATGACAATTATGAACATAATGAAATATACGATTTGTATACGGTTAAAGACGGAAAAGTGCATCAAGTTGCTTTGGGATGGGAAAGATGCAGACTTTATATTTACAAGGAAGAGGAAGGATACAGAATCGTCAGATCTGCTTCATCCGGAGCAGGTCTTAGCAGCGATGATCATTACATTCTTGAAAACGGCGATTTAAAACACGAGTGGTCGGTTGTTATGAATGCTTTTGCGGACGAGAAAAATCCTTGGTTTTTAGCAGATAATGATGAATTGAACGTGACGAATGAAATGCGAATAAGCAAAGAAAAGTATATGGAACTTGTTGATGTATATAAAGAAAAGTACATCATGCCAAATTTTATTTCTTTTGAAACATTGGAATGAATTAAAGTTCTTATATTGATGAATTAAGAAATAGGTGGCATCTAATTTGTACATGAATTCTATAATTGACACATACGGAATTTTATAAATTTTGTTGTACATTTATATATCTGAGGGGGGATATAATGAGCATAAATGATTTGTTTCTGGTCGCAGCTGCGTTATTTCCGGCAATCGTTTTGTGCATCTATGTGTTTAAAAAGGACCGTGTGGAAAAAGAGCCGATAGGGCTTTTGCTGCGCTTGCTGATTTACGGTGCGCTCAGCTGCTTTCCGGCAGCGGTGATTGAAGGGTATTTGGGTGGCTATATTGATGCGGCATTCGGTGAGTCGGTTGTTTTGCATACCTTTGTGACAATGTTTTTCGGCGTTGCGCTTGTGGAAGAGGGCGTAAAGTATATCGGTTTAAATTGGCTGACAAGAAAGAATCCGGAGTTTAACTGTCTGTTTGACGGCTTGATTTACTCCATTTTTGTCTCACTCGGCTTTGCGGCGCTTGAAAATGTGTTTTATGTAACAGAATACGGCATTGGCAATGCAGTTATGCGTGCGGTGCTTTCCGTGCCGGGGCATATGTTCTTTGCTGTGTTGATGGGGTATTATTACAGCCTCGCACACATCACGGATAAGGCGGCGCTGATTGAAAAGGAACTGATTGCGGACGGTTATATCACGCAAAACGGGCAGCCGTTTTCCTCGTCGAGATACAAGGTCAAGAGCTTGCTTTTTCCGATTCTTGCGCACGGTGCATATAATTTCTGCTGCAGCATCGACCATATATTTGCACTCATCGGAATGCTCGTAATCATTATTTATCTTTATGTGCACTGCTTCGGCAGAATCAGAAAAATGTCTGCCGGCGACGGCGATACAACGGATTATGCAATCCGGATGGTTGCGCGCAAGTATCCCGAAATGCGCGGGCGGCTTTCAAATCCGTATTCGCAGAATACACCGCAGATGTAAAATACTTATCAGATTCATTTGACTTTTTTATAAAAAGGTTATATAATCTATAGCGGAATTTTAAACTTTGGGGGATGAATTATGGAAAAGAAAAGAAGCAGTTTTACCGGCAAGCTCGGTTTTGTACTTGCTGCGGCAGGCTCGGCGGTCGGTCTTGGCAATATTTGGCGTTTCCCGTACCTTGCGGCGCAGCATGGTGGCGGTATTTTCCTTTTGGTGTACATTGTATTGGCAATTACCTTCGGCTTTGCGCTGATGACGGCAGAAATCGCCATCGGTCGTAAGACCGGACTGAGCGCCATTGGTGCGTTTCAGGCGCTGGACAAGCGTTTTGGCTTTATCGGCTATCTCGGTGCAATCGTGCCGATTATCATTTTGCCGTACTACTCCGTAATCGGCGGCTGGGTATGTAAGTATTTGTTTGCATTTGTCAGCGGTGATGCTGTTGCAGCTGCATCGGATACATATTTTTCCGGCTTTATTTCCCAAATCGGTTCGCCGCTCGGATGGTTTATTCTCTTTATCGGCTTAACGGCTGTTGTCGTATTTTTGGGCGTTGAGAAGGGCGTCGAGAAGGTCAGCAAGTTTATGATGCCGATTCTGGTAGTGCTCGCGCTGTTCATTGCAGGCTACTCCGTATTTTTACCGGGTGCTATGGAAGGCGTTAAGTACTATATTTTGCCGGACTTTTCCAAGTTCTCCATAACAACGGTGCTTGCGGCAATGGGTCAGCTGTTTTACTCGATGTCGCTTGCTATGGGTATTATGATTACCTACGGCTCGTATATGAAAAAGGATGTAAATCTCGAATCCGCTGTTTCGCAGATTGAGATTTTTGATACAGGTATTGCGTTTTTTGCAGGCCTTATGGTTATTCCGGCGGTATTTGCGTTCTCCGGCGGCGACCCGGCAATGCTCGGTAAGGGCCCGAGCCTGATGTTTATCACATTGCCGAAGGTGTTTGCAAGTATGCCGGGCGGCACAATTGTCGGCGCGGTATTCTTTATCTTAGTGCTGTTTGCCGCACTGACAAGCTCAATCTCTTTAATGGAGACCGTTGTTTCCATCTTCCAGGACAAGCTCAAGTGGAGCAGACCGGTGTCCTGTATCGCAGTTTTGGTGATTAGCCTTGTGCTCGGTATTCCGTCGTCGCTCGGTTTTGGCGAATGGAGTCACATCACCTTCTTTGGCACAATGACCTTCCTGGATTTCTTTGACTTTATCAGTAACAGTGTGCTGATGCCGATTGTTGCTTTCCTGACCTGCGTATTTGTCGGCTATGTATTAAAGCCGAAGGCGTTGATTGATGAGGTTGAAATCAGCGGTAAGTTTAGCCGTAAGGGATTATTCTCCGTTGTAATTAAGTACATCGCACCGATTTGTATCGTGCTGATTTTAGGCTTCTCCGTTCTGGAGGCAATGGGCATTGTCCGCGTTTGATTTTGAAGCGTGTGTATTAATTTACACACGCTTTGCATTTGTAAAGGTGATAGGGTATGGTGGCTTTTGTTAAGAAAAACGCAGTGCTGCTGATCGCGATTTGCGCCGCTGCAATCACATGTATATTTGTGCCGCCGGATGCAGCGTATGCATCGTATTTTGATGTGCGTACGCTCTGCTGTTTGTTTGCAACGCTGGCGGTGGTCTGTGCGCTGCGCAACATTCGCTTTTTCCGCATTCTTGCATCCGAGATTGTTAGTGTGTTTAAAACGGTACGCACAGCGATACTGGCATTGGTGTATATCACATTTATCGGTTCGATGCTGATTGCCAACGATATGGCTTTGATTACATTTTTGCCGCTTGGCTATTATGTACTGAAAACGACGGACAACCGCCGGTATATGGCGTTTACTTTTATTATGCAAAACATCGCTGCAAATCTCGGCGGTATGCTCACGCCGTTCGGTAATCCGCAAAATTTGTATCTGTATTCATATTTTAATATTCCAACCGGCGAGTTTGTGGGCATCATGCTTTTGCCGTTTTTGATTGCGATTCTGTTAATCACGGTCTGCTGTTTGTTTGTAGACAAAGACCCGCTTGAAATCAAAAACGCCGAAGAAACCAAGCTCAATAAGCCGCGCGCAATTGCTTACGGTGTGCTGTTTTTTATATCGATTGCGATGGTCTTTCGTGGACTGCCGCATCTGGTCGGCACGGCAATCATTATTGTGGCGCTGTTGTTTTTGGACAGAAGGGCGCTTCTGCAGGTTGACTACGGCTTGCTTTTTACCTTTTGCGCATTTTTTGTGTTTGCCGGCAATATGGCGCGTATTCCGGCGGTAGAAGCGTTTTTGAGCAGTTTGATTGAGAGAAACACGCTGCTCTACGGCTTTTTGTCCTGTCAGTTTATCAGCAATGTGCCGAGTGCGGTGCTCTTATCGCGCTTTACGCAAAGCTACGCACAGCTGCTGGTTGCCGTAAACATTGGCGGTGCAGGCACGCTTGTGGCGTCGCTTGCAAGTCTGATTACCTTTAAGGAATTCATCCGTCACGAGACGGGAATGGCGCTGCGGTATATCAAGCTGTTTACAGTGTATAATTTCGGCATTTCACTTGTACTTCTGCTGGTGATGCACATCGTTTATACGGTTGCGTAACCCGTATGTAAAAAGTCGTGCAAATTGCATGACTTTTTTGTTTGCGTACTCTTGCTTTTGTGCGTTGAATTTGGTACAATTAAAATACTATGTGAACAGGTGGAGGAAATATGAGAAGATACATCTGGATTTATGTACTGGCGAGCGTATTTGTTTTAATATGGATTGTTCGTGCGTTTACGCACGATAGTGTCACAACGCAGACAGCGCGCGCTGTAGAATATGAAAACAAAATCGAGTCGAGCGGCATTGTTGTGCGCAACGAGGTTGTTTATCACACGGAGCACGCCGGCATGGCTGAGGCTGCGTACCAAAATGACGAGCGCGTTTCCAAGGGCAGAAGAATTGCGACGGTTTATACCGACGGCATCCCTGAACAGACGCGGCAGGCACTCGATGCGGTGAATGCAAAAATTCACAGACTGGAAAACCGCACAAACGGAACAACTGCGGTCGGTGTTGACCTTGTCTCCGCCGAAAAGAAAATTGACAGCGCAGTTGCAAGCGTCGTGGAAATGACGCAAACGGGTAATTTTGAAGAGTTTGATTTGGTACAAACGGAAATTGGCGGCTATGTGCAGGTCAGTGCAGGGGACACCTATGTTAACCCTTCCGAGGAAGCGCTTGAGGGACTGTATGCACAAAAAGCAGCGATTGAGAAAACCGTACAGTCTGCGAAGGTGGATGTGTATTCGAGCATGGCCGGCGTATTCGTATCGGAGACGGACGGCTATGAGGACAGCCTGACACCGGACAATGTGAAGCTGATGAGCGTTTCTGATTTTGAAGCCATTGAAATCGAGCGTGATGCAACCGTGCCGGACACATTGAATGCGGGCGACCGTGTTTGCAAGGTGGTCGACAATTCTGCATGGTACTATTCGACGGTTGTCAATGCAGAGTATATTTCTGAAGTTGAGGTTGGCGATAAGGTATGGCTTCGCTTTCCGGACATCTCCAATGACCGTGTTACAGCGAAGGTTGTGCACATTTCTCCCGTAGAGGACGGCAAGGCAGTGGTTATGATTTCCTGCGGCGATTATGTGCAGGGCGTTTATAGCCGCCGCAAGATAACCTGCGACATTGTAACCCGCGTGTATGACGGCTATCAGCTGCCACAGGCGGCTGTGCGTGTCGATGAAGATGGTAACACCGGTGTTTTTGTCAATGTATCCGGCATTGTGCATTTCAGAAGGATTCGCATCCTCTATCAAACGGAGTCGACCGTTATCGTTGCAAAGTCGGATGAAAACGGTTATTTGAAGCAGTACGATGCAGTTATTATCGGCGGCAAGAACATCACCGGCGGTGCAATAGTGGAGTGAGGCATACGATGAATGAAAGAGAAAAACAAATAGCGGAGAATGTGCGTGTCGTGCGTGAACGCATTGCAGAGGCAGCGATACGCGCCGGCAGAGCGCCCGAGGAAATTACCTTAGTTGCCGTAACAAAGAACTTTCCTGCCGAGGATGTAGCAGCGGCGCTTGCCTGCGGAGTAAAGTGTGTTGGGGAAAACCGCGTGCAGGAGCTCGTGGAAAAATACGATGCTGCACCGGAGGCGAGCTGGCATATAATCGGTCATCTGCAAACCAATAAAGTAAAATATATTATTGGGAAAACGGATTTGATTCAGTCTGTAGACTCTGTAAGGCTGTTAGACGAAATTGAATCGCGTTCTGAAAGCGCCGGCATTGTAAGTGATGTGCTTTTGCAGGTCAACACCTCCGGCGAGGTATCAAAATTCGGTGTACTGCCGCAGGAACTGGATGCACTTTTAGAGCATGCGGAAGGTTTAAAAAATGTGCGCGTAAAGGGACTTATGACCATTGCGCCGATACATATACCGGATGTTTCAAGTTTGTTACATTTTTCTAACACACACGCGCTATATCTTGACATTAAGGCGAGGAAATATAATAATATACATATGGATATTATGTCGATGGGCATGAGCGGCGATTTTGAAGAAGCCATCGCCTGTGGCTCAAATATGGTGCGTGTCGGCAGCTTGATTTTTGGAAAACGATTATAATTTTAGGAGGATTTATTACTATGGGTTTTTTGGATAAAATGAAGAGTGCAATCGGTCTCGGCGACGAGGAATATTATGATGAAGACGATATTTTGACCGATGATTATGAGGAAGAAGAGCCGGTTGTAGAGGAGAGAAGCTTCGGCAGAAAGAGCAAGGTTGTCAATATTCATGCGACCACACAGCTTAAGGTGGTTGTGATGCAGCCGGAAAACTTTGAGGATGCAAAGGGTATTGCAGACCACTTAAAAACAAAGAAGCCGGTTATCGTAAACCTCGAAAGCCTCGACAGCGACATCGCGCGTCGTGTGGTTGACTTTTTAAGCGGTGCCGTATACGGTCTCGACGGCAACATCCAGAAGGTGTCCTCCGGCATTTTCTTAATCGCGCCGTACAATGTAAGTATTATGGGCGATTTTAAAACAGAGCTGCAGAGCAAGGGTCTGTTCGGCAGATAAGCTTTTGGGGGAATCGGGGGAAGAATTTTAACGACAGGATGGTTTAAAATGATAGCTTTGATTGCGATAATTCTTTCCAGACTGCTGGATGCAGTTAAGCTTTTGATTATCATTCGTTGCATAATTTCATGGATTCCGAATTTTCAGAACACTTTTACGGAAGTGATTTATAAAATTACGGACCCCGTGCTTTATCCTGTGCAAAATATAATGGCACGGCTGTTAAAGGGGCAAATGATGATTGACTTTTCGCCGATTATCGTATTTGTAATCATTGAATTTGTGCAGCGGCTTTTATTTCAAATTGTATTTTAACAGGCAAAAACTATGGGAATGAATACTGAAAATGAAGCGCTCTTTGCAGCGCTTCAACGCATTAAGGATATTTTAAGTGCAACCGAGAGAAAGTATGAGCCGCATTTTAGTTTCTTTTTTGATGCGGAAACTGTGCTGGCACTGCAAAAACAAATTCGTCCCGAGGCGGGAGGGGATTGCAGCTTCTATGGTGGCTATGCCGGTGCAGAGCGCTGTATGTTCGGTGCCTGGCCGGAATATGAAGCAGAGGGCATATATGAAAAGTTTCCGATGGAGCTTTTGTGTATTACCTGTCCGCCGCAGGGCAGCCTCACGCACCGCGATTGCCTCGGCGCACTTTTAGGGCTCGGCTTAAAGCGGGAAATGCTCGGTGACATTTTGTGCGATGCGCGATTGTTTTATGTTTTTGCTTCGAGCAAGGTGTCCGACTATATTGTTGCGAATTTGGATAAAATTGGCAACGCAGGCGTAAAAATCCGGAAAATGTCTATTGCAGAGTTTACACCGCCGCAGCCGAAAACGCAGACGAAGGGCATTTTTGTTATGTCAAACCGCTTGGATGCCATTTTGTCCGGCGCACTGGATTTGTCCAGAGCGAAGGCGGCAGAGCTGATTCGCAGTGAGCGTGTGTCTGTAAACCACGCCTTGAAAACGGATATTTCGCTGAAAATCAACGAAGGCGATTTGTTGTCTGTGCGCGGCTTTGGGCGCTTGCGCATCGGTGAAGAGGGGAACAAATCAAGAAAGGGCAGAACCTATCTTGAGATTATAAAGTATATTTAGGGGGAGTTTTGTTATGCTGACACCGCTCGATATTGAAAACAGAGAGTTTAAACGCACTTTAAACGGCTACAATCGCGACGATGTAGAGGATTTTATGTCGATGATTTTAATCGACTACGAAAAGCTTTATAAGGAGTGTAATGCCTCCAGAGAAAAAATTGATGCATTAACGGCGCAGGTTGCAGAATACCAGGCGAAGGAGGCAACGCTGCACACCACCTTAATGACCGCGCAGCAGATGGCAGACTCCGTGCGCGCAACTGCATCGGAGCAGGGTGAGCTGATTTTGCAGGAGGCACGCGCGAAAGCAAATCAGATTATCCGCGACGCCAACGATGAAATCAAAAAGCTCGAGCAACACTACAGAGAGCTTTCGCAGCAGATTGAAAGCTACAAGCTTCGTGTCGGTGCAATCATTCGTTCGCAGCTTGATATTCTGGATGACTTAAAGTCCGAAACGGCTATTCCGTTAGAGCAGCCTGCGGCATTACATACGGCACCCGCGAATGATGAAGAAGTGAAGATTTACTCCTTCGACAGAGAATAATCTTACCAAAAAGGAAGGCAAACGCCTTCCTTTTGATAAATTTAAATGAGTATCGGAGACAGGCTTATGTGGATTGGATATGTAATTTTCGGTGTATTGATGCTTTTAGCTGACCAGTGGACAAAGCACTGGGCGCTTGTGCATCTTTCCAATATTGCCACGGCAACGGATGTGCCGCGGTGGACAGGGGATATAATTGGCGGGGTGCCGCATGTGTTTGAATTTGTCTATAAATCGAATACGGCCGGAGCTTTAGGCATCAGCTTTCCCTGGGCACGCCAGATTTTGATTGTGGCAACCTTTATACTGATGATTGTAATGATCGTATATATGTGCAGACTTAAAAAGCGCGGTTTTTTGATTTGCGCGGCGGCAAGCCTTCTGTTTTCCGGCGGTATCGGCAATCTGATTGACCGCATTTTCCGCGGCTATGTGCCGGATTTTATCCGTTTTGTACATAACGCATATTTTCCGTATATTTTTAATTTTGCGGATGTTTTAATCTGTATCGGCGCAGGGCTTTTGGCATTGCATCTTTTGTTGCCGGATAAAGTTGCCGAGGAAGCGTGTACCTTAGAAGAACGGAGCGATGAAGAAGATGGCGGAAATTTATAATCTGACGGTCGAGCCGGAGCAGGCGGGTATGCGCCTGGATGCCTTTTTGGCACAGCAGCTCGAGGGTATATCGCGCTCGCACGGTGTTAAGCTGATTGAAGCAGGTCTTGTGACCATCAGCGGTCAAACGCTGGATAAAAAGCATCAACTGAAGGTTGGCGACGAAATTGATGTCGAAGTACCCGAACCGGTGGAAACAGAAATTCTGCCGGAGGACATACCGCTTGATATCGTTTATGAGGATGACCAGCTTCTGGTGATTCATAAAAAGCAGGGGATGGTTGTGCACCCCGGTGCCGGCAACTATACCGGTACGCTTGTCAATGCGCTGATGTACTGCTGTAAGGGTAAGCTTTCCGGCATCAACGGCGTGCTTCGCCCGGGCATCGTGCACCGCATAGATAAGGACACGAGCGGCCTTTTGGTTGTAGCCAAAACCGATACCGCGCATGCGGCGCTGTCAGCGCAGCTGCAGGATAGAAGTCTGTCGCGTGAGTATGTGGCAATCGTCAACGGCAATATCAAAGAAGACAGTATGCAAATCAATTTACCCATCGGGCGCAACCCGAGTGACAGAAAGAAAATGTGTGTCACAACGCACAACGCGCGTGAGGCGATTACCAATATGCAGGTTTTGGAGCGCTATGGTAAGTATACCCTTGTTGCCTGTAAGCTGCAAACCGGCAGAACACATCAGATTCGTGTGCATTTGTCGCATTTGGGGCACAGCATTGTCGGCGACCCAGTCTACGGCGTAAAAAAAGAGGCATTCAAGCTAAACGGACAGCTTTTGCACGCACGCCACATCAGTTTTGTTCACCCGACAACGGGCGAGCGCATGGGCTTTGATGCACCGTTGCCCGCATATTTTACGGAGACGCTTGAGAAAATCCGTAAACAGTACCCGATGCAGTAATTTTTTTAGTTGACAAAGTATAATATTTATACTATAATCATAATTGACAAAGGGGAGCTTACACCAGTGAGCTGAGAGTAAACGTATTGTCGTTTTTACCCGTACAACCTGATTTGGGTAATGCCAACGTAGGGAAAATGAAAGCTTGAATTTGGCTGTGCCCTGCGCATAGCCATTTTTTGCTTTCTAAGAGGAAAAAGCAATACCTTACGCCTTTGAATTACCAAAGGAGTGAAAAACAATGAAAACGAAAAAACTAATCACCTCGGCAATGCTGATTGCGCTTGCAACAGTATTGTCCGTCCTGCAACCGTTTCAGCTGCCGTTCGGTGGCGGTATAACGATTGCATCAATGATGCCGATTGTCATCATCGCATATGTCTACGGCACGAAGACAGGTCTGTTTGCCGGCTTTGTGTACAGCCTTTTACAAATGCTCTTAGGCGCAAAGACCGTAGCGGCATTCTTTCTGCCGGGCGACGAACAGATGGTGCTCTGGCAGGCGGTGTCCGTCTGTCTTTTGGACTACATTGTAGCCTATACGGTTTTAGGCTTTGGCGGCGTGTTTAAGGGTAAATTCAAAAGCGACGCTGCCTCGGTTTGCATAGGCAGTGTATTTGCACTTTTGCTCCGCTATATTACGCACATTATCTCCGGCGCGATTTTCTTCGGTGCCTGGGCAGAATGGTTTTTTACGCAGGAGGGCTTTTATGCCATCGGTGAAACCATTATGCGCACCTTCAGCGGAACATCACTTGCGTGGATTTATTCCGTTTTCTACAATGGGCTGTATATGCTGCCGGAAATTGTAATTACGGCAATCGTTACACCGGCAGTCTACTTTGCGCTCAGGCGAGCGAACTTAGCGAATGCGGATAAATAATCTGTTTTTATGCAGCGGATGGGCATTAGCCTGTCCGCTTTTGCTTTCTTCTCAGCAGGTACCGGTTTTGATATACGCACGCAGCTTGTCATAGTCAACAGAGCCGTCTGCGTTATAAAACGGGTAGTCCTTCTTAGGACTCTGTGGCGCATCCGCCACACTATAATTCTTAACACAATCTTTTGTTATATTATTTTTATTATTCTTTAAGTGTGGCGATTCTGCGGGTGCATCGTCAGCGCTTTGGTTGGTGACTTTGTAGGTCGAGCTTACATAGTCGCCCTGATACATGTCCCAGAAATTCACGGTTATGATGCTGTGACAGTTTGTTGCCTCGATGGTTATGTAGCCGGTGTCCTTTAAGTGTTTTAAGGCGGTGCGAACCTGCTGTTCGCTTAAACCCGTTGCGGCACAAAGCGAGCTGCGGCTCGTGACCAGCTGCCCTGCATCGAGCTGCTTTCCGCGCCAGGCATCCGGCTTGTAGTTTGCCGAAAGCAAAAGATGCAGATAAATGGTTTTCGTCGGCAGGTCTTTGTACCATTCCCAGTTTTTAAAGCTTCTGTGCAGTTTTGTATAACCGCTCATTTCATTCATAATTATCACCTCTGAGACTATTATACACTAAAATTTGGGTCTACTACTATCAACCTTACCGTGTGAAAAATAAATTTCCGAAAAAGCTTGTAAAATCACAATTTTTACTTGCCAAAAGTGCAGTTTTGGAGTAAAATAATAAAGATGATGATATAAAGTGAGGATGGCTATGGACACAAGACCGATTGGTGTGTTCGATTCCGGTATGGGTGGGCTGACAGCAGTAAAAAAGCTGCGCGAGCTTTTGCCGGGAGAGGACATTGTATATTTCGGCGATACCGGGCGCGTGCCTTACGGGGGACGGTCGGAGAAAACGCTGCTTAAATATGTTTCGCAGGACATTGCATTTTTAGAAAGCTTTCAGGTGAAAATGATTGTCGCAGCCTGCGGTACGGCGAGCGCTGTTGCGTTGCCAAAGCTTAAAAAGGCATCAAAGCTGCCGATGCTCGGTGTGCTGGATGCAGCGGCAAATGCGGCACTTTCGGCAACACGGAACGGTAAAATCGCCGTTATTGCAACGGCGGCGACCGTGAAAAGCGATGCCTACAGAAGTAAAATTCACTCTATGAAGCGCGATGTGGAGGTGTTTTCCAAAGCGTGTCCGCTGTTTGTGCCGCTTGTGGAAAACGGTCATACAGACAGCGAAGTAGCGCATCT
>JAZQCN010000006.1:0-9005 GCA_045546315.1 Clostridia bacterium
TGTACCGATAATACAGCTCTCCACCGTAATACCGGCTTTAGGCATAATTACTGCATTTGCCACAAAAAAACACTCCTTGCTTTTGTTATTTTTGTTGATTTTAACATTTTATAACATTTACAAGGAGTATTATATCATATATTAACATTTTGTCAATCTATTTATGTGAATTTTTTTAAATCAGAGCACTGTTACCCCTGCCGCTTTCGCTGCTTCAATAAAGCTTTCAGGCATTGCACCGTCCGTCACGATATAGTCAGCATCCTCTACGCTGCCGAAGGTGTACGGCATTAAACGGTCCAGCTTTTCCACGCTGCACATCAAAACGCGCACACGCGCCTTTTTAAGCACAAGGCGCTTAATCAGCATATCCGCCTCCGTACCGCAGGTAAAGCCCGCGCTCTCCGAATAGCCCGACACACCGACAAATGCAATGTCAATGTTGATTTTTTCAAGCATCTCTATGGTGTTGAGACCGGCAACCGACATATTTCTGCGGTTCATTGTGCCGCAGCACATCGTCAC
This sequence comes from Clostridia bacterium, assembly GCA_045546315.1. Classification (GTDB taxonomy): domain Bacteria; phylum Bacillota; class Clostridia; order UBA1381; family UMGS1253; genus RGIG2041. The sequence goes on from JAZQCN010000006.1 coordinate 526, forward strand.
CGAAGGGTTATGCAAGCGACAAAGCTCCAGCGCAATGCTCGGGCTGGTGGTAACTACATTGATGCTGATGTCCGGCAGATGCTTTGCCAAAAACAAATTGGAAGTACCGGCATCCAAGAACACGGCGCTGTGCGGCTGTACAAGCGGAACGGCTTTTTTGACCATCGACTGCTTGCCGGGGTTATTTTCGCCCATACGCACCTGAAAGTCCACATCATCTTTATAACGCGCAAACTTGACCATACCGCGCAGCTTAATAATGACGCCCTGCTGCTCAAGCTCTGTTAAATCACGGTGAATCGTCATTAAAGACACCTCGGGAAAAAGCGCCTGGATTTCCTTGATGGAAGCCACGCTTTTCTTCTCGACATATGCCTTGATTGTCTCCAGTCTGATTAAGTTCATGTTAAAACCCCCGCATTATTTCCATTCATTTTAACAATCTTAACATATTATATCATATTTGTCAACAATTCAGGATTGACTCGCGGGCAAAAATCCAGTACAATGATAGAAAAGACAAGCCGAAAGGAGACGCTATGATTCAAAAGCTGCAATACTATATCAGCACCTCGCACGATCCGTATGAAAATTTAGCCATCGAACAGCATTTGGCGGATAGCGTCGAAGGCGGCTGCTGCATATTATACCTTTGGCAAAACGAAAACACCGTGGTCATCGGCAAAAACCAAAACCCATGGGCAGAATGCCGCTGTGCACTTTTAGAAGCAGAGGGCGGCAAGCTGGCGCGCCGCAGCTCCGGCGGCGGTGCGGTGTTTCACGATGTCGGCAATTTGAATTTCACCTTCCTTTGCCAAACCGAGGATTTTGACGAGCAAAAAAACTTAGAAATCGTACAGGCTGCCTGTGCGCTTGCAGGTATACACGCCGAGTTTTCCGGCAGAAACGATCTTTTGGCAGACGGAAAAAAATTCTCCGGCAGCGCCTTTTACCACGGTGGCGGCAAATCATATCACCATGGTACGCTGCTGATTTCAGCGAACATGGACAAGCTGACGCGCTACCTTACACCGCCGAGAGCAAAATTAGAGTCAAAGGGCGTTGCCTCCGTCGGCGCACGCGTGGTAAATTTATCCGAGCTGTCGCCTGCGCTAAACTGCAGTGCTATGCGCACAAATATGCTTACGGCTTTTTTAGCCGCCTACGGGCTGTATGCAACCAATCTGCATCCGCTTCCGATAAAAGCAATTACCGCGCGCAAGGAAGTGCTCAAAAGCTGGGATTGGCTCTACGGCAAAACCCTACCCTGCAGCATATGCGCCGAGGCGCAGTTTGCCTGGGGGCACATCGAACTCAGATTGCAGGTAGAAAGCGGAGCGGTACAAGATGCGCAATGCTTTACCGATGCGATGGATGCTTCTCTCTCTGAGGCATTGACCACTGCATTGACCGACTGCAGATTCACGCCGGCGGATATAAAAAAAGCACTCGCAGGCATCAGCCACGCGGAGGATATCATAGAAATGCTTATAAAAAAAGCAATGTGATTTTTCACATTGCTTTTTTCTTATATATACATACCTTTTTCAATATCGTAAATGACTTTGGCAATCGCGTGTTCCTCATTACTTACGGTAACATAATCGGCAGCAGCAAGCGCCTCCGGGCACGCATTGGCAACGGCAATGCCCGCCTTTGCCGCATGAAACATGGAAATATCGTTATTATAATCGCCGACGGCAACCGTTTTATTCGGGTCGAGCTTTAAGTATTCCGTCAGCTTCGTAATTGCCATCCCCTTCCCCGGCCCCGGCGGCAAAATTTCAAACAAGTTCTTGTCCGAACGGATAAATCCGAAGCGGTGCGCTGCGGGATGGCTTCGAAGTGCTGCCTCCACCGCGCGGATTTCCTCTTCCACCGCCGTGCAGAAGATAACCTTACCAATCGGCGCTGTTACATCGTTATAAGGCTTGAAAAGCGCCGGCAGACCGGTTACCTTACGAAACTGCACCGTAACATCGTTTTCCTTGGCAAAATAGGTTTTTTCGAAGGTGCAAATCTGAATGCCGACCTTCGGGAAGACTTTGTCGATATACTCGACCAGCTCCATCACGCCCTCCGGCATAGAGGCTGTCCAGACATAGCGCTTTTGCACATAATCATACACGCCGTAGCCGTTAATGCAACCGAACGGCGCATTCGGGTTTGCACTTTTGTACGCTTCGCCGACATAGTACGGCATACGCCCGGTCACGAATGTAAAATAGCCGCCCTCGCGCTTGAAGTATTCAATTGCCGCTTTATTTTCTTGCGAAACCGTCTTATCGTTTTTAAGAAGTGTTCCGTCCAAATCCGTGCAAATCAGCACACCGTCAAACTTCCCCATATGCGTCATCCTTTCGTTATTTTTTTGATTATACTACAAGCCAAAGCAATTTGCAACACCTGCTCCATATTTTTTTCATAGAAAAAATTGACTTTTCTTCCGGAATACTGTAAAATATTTCACCGAGGTGAGCTATATGTACATTACAAAAATTCAAGCCGAATGCACTCTGCCGCAAGGCTACGAGCTTTTTCGCCGCGACACCGGCAACGAATATATCTTTTTGCACTTTCTTTCGCACGCTATGCTGCACAGCACATATTTGGACCTGCTCGTTGACCCCGGAGCGTGCATCCTGTTTAAAAAGCACACGCGTATGCACCTCACCGCGCCGGAAGGGCCGGTAAAACTCGATTGGTTTCATCTGCGCGGCGATTTGGAGGAGACACTCTGCAAATACAAGCTGCGCTTTAATCGCGTTTTCTACCCCATCGACAGTCCTGCCGTATCGCAGGCGGTACGCAATATGGAAAAGGAGTTTGCGCGCCCCGGTGCGTATGCCGATGCCATTTACGAAACGCAGGTGAGCGCCATTTTGCAGGCAATGACGAGAAGCACCATACAGCCTTGTCCGCTCTCGGCCGACCTTCAAATGCACGAAAAGCTTGAACGCGCGCGCAAAATAATACTGTCGCGCTTTACCGAGCCCTGGACGGCAGAAAGCATTGCTGCACTCGCCGATATGCACCGCACAGCCTTTTATGAAGCCTACAGGCACATTTACGGCGTCACACCCAAGCAGGAGCTGATTGCCTGCCGCATCCGCCACGCGGAAATGCTCCTGATGCAAAACAAGCTCAGCACCGGGCAGGTGGCGACAATGTGCGGCTATACAAACGCGTCGCATTTCATTCGCCAATTCAAGGCACACACCGGCGCTGTGCCGAGTAAGTATCACTGTTTATAACAAAAAAAGCACACTGCCAAAGGCAGTGTGCTTTTTCAATATTATTCCGCGCAGGTCACCGTTACATTCGTTTGCTTTGTATAGCCGTCCTGCGTTGCGGTAATGGATAAGGTTGTCGTGCCTGCCATACGGAAGGTGATATTGCCTGCCGCATCCACCGCGGCGATGCTCGGATTCTGCACCGCATAGGTTACGGTTGCACTCTCGCTTAGCGCAAAGAGGCTGCCCTCGCCGTCGACGCCCTTAAGTATCAGCTTCTTCACCTCGCCCGGCTTACCTGCAATTTTGCTATCGACAAAATATGCCGGCCAGTAGTATACATCCTCGTTTTGCTGTGCTTCACTTTCGTAGAAGCGCACCTCTGCCCAGGTGTTCCAGGTGTTGAGCTGATTACCGCGACCAATCATCTTTACATATCTTGCCTGTACATCGCCGAGCGGAATGATGCTCATTTTGTCCTTTGTGTTCGGCGCACCGCCCGTATGCACCGTTGTCCAGCTTATGCCGTCGGTCGACACAAGCACATCGAACTTATAGGCGCGCTCCGTCTGTGTTACGCCGGCGAATGCCATCGAGTGCAAATTCTTTACGCTGCCGAAGTCAAACTGCAGCCAGCCCTCGCCGTTGACCGCCCAGCGGTTTTCCACAAGCTCGTTAATCACACCGTCGACCGTACCGCGCTCCGGATAGGTTGCCCAGCCGGTCGAGTCGGTCAATGCTTCTACATAGATAAAGGTGTTATACGCCGGCTTTTCCATCGCCGTCATCTGCACCTGCAAGCCGTTTAACACACCGGCGTCGCGGCTGCCCTTGATGCCAGCAAATTCGTCCGGCTGCAGCTTAAAGCTGTAAGCTCTGCCGTCGATATGCACCACCGCACTTTCTCCGAGCGCCGATGCCTGCGAAACAGCGATTTGTTCTGTACCGATTGTGCTCGCGCTGATTTGGCGCACACCGCCGTCAAGGGCGTAGGTATAGCGGTCTGTTTCAAAGAAGGCAATTTCCTTACCGTCTGCAAACAGACGCACATTCAGCTCCGTAATAAAGCGGTTGATTTCCTCTGCCGAATATGCCGCCGGCGCATCGCTGATGATGATAAGGCCTCTGTCATCCCAGAACACATGCTTACCGAGCGCTTCTACCAGTGCGCGAAGTGGAATAAGCGTTCTGGAATTATAGGTATTCGCCGGCACATCGAGCGTTACGGCATTGCCGTTTACAAGCATTTGATTCGAGCCAATGACCAATTTGATTTCCTTGGCATCATAGCTTACGCTGACCGTCTGCGTCTCTTCATTCCAGCCAACCTTCGCGCCGAAGGATTCGGATATGAAGCGCACCGGCACAAGCGTTCTGCCGTTTTCCGTAAACGGTACAACATCTGTATTATTTGTATCGACATAGGTTTTTTCGCCCTTCGCAATCGCGTTCGGACTGCTGATTTTCAAAAGCACATCTGCACCTGCAAGCTGCACGGTGGTTTTACCGGTATCCTCCGCACTCCACTGTGCCATCGGCACATAATTCCAAGCAGCAGGGATGCCCTCACCGCTCTTTAAGCCGACATATTCTACGCAAAGCTCCAAATCGGTTACATTCTGCATATGAATGGCAAGCTTACCGCCGGAGGAAACCGTATTTAATACGCCCTCCACCACGGACATACGCTCCATCAGCTCAAACCTTGCATCCGCCGGTGCTTTAACCATACGCACGAGCATCCGCTCGCCGCCAAGCTCCAGCAGTGCACTCCTGCCGTCCGGCGCAAGCTTAACACTTGCCTCTGTGTTGGCAAACCAGTAAAATTCGGAAGGTGCTTTCGCCTTCACCTCATCCTGTACAAGCACGCGGTTGCGGTTATCCGTCAGCATGAGCCCGCGGTATGCGGAAACATAATCATCATTGACCGATGTCATATCCAGAATACCGAATGCCGTATTGTCGCTTGCGCCGCTGCGCACAAGCGGCACGCTTGTTCTGTTCTGGTCCTTTTCTGCATTCGGATTCATCACAAGGCAGTTGTTGCCCTCCGCACGCTTGTAGTAAATCGTATCCTTCGTGCCGGACACATTATAGTTATATTCGCCGAGCTGCTTTACAAAGCGCTCGCCGCGATAGTCGACCACATAGGTACCGAGCGACAAATACGCGTGCGTAATGCCGTTATAGCCGCCCTGCATTGCCGTATACAGCGCGCTATCATTTTCCCAGCTCGAACGCATCGAAATGCCGTTAAAGCCGTTGCCCTCGCCTTTAAAGAATTTATCGAGCGGCAGGTCGGTTGCATCTGCGTCTTCCTGCGCCGGATTGTATGCAATTAAACCATGCAACGAATAATGGCTCGGTGCGCCCCAGCTGCCCTGCTTTTGCTGGCGTGTTCTGTAGGCGGCATATTCCGGCTTATTGTAGCGGTCTGCCAGCCAGTACAGCACGCCCGGGTCGTTAAAGCCGACGGTTGCATCGCCATAGTTAAAGCGTCCGGCACCACCGTTGAAATAAATCGGGAAATCTCCGGTGTTTTTAAAGCACTCCATTTCGCCGAAGTTGTATTTCTCATCAAGCGCAAATCCGTCTGCGAATGCATTTTCCAGCATATCAATTGCATAGACCATATGCGCTGTACCGAGATTCCAGTACATATTGCCCTCGGCATAGCCGCCGTCTGCCGTATAAGAGGACGGAATCAGCTCCAGATACTTCAAGCAGTTTTCAATAATATATTCGCAAACCTCCGGGTGCTCGTCTGCATAAGCAAGCGCGACGCCAAGCGCGCCCGAGGTACATACGGAGTTCCAGTTAAATTCGTTATAAAACGGCGAATCCTCCGGCTTTTCAAAATGGTGAATCAAAACCGTCAGCGCTTTTTCTTCCAAAATCTTATAAATCGTATCGCGCTGCGTCTGCGTCAAGCCATCATAGAGCCAATCGACCGCACACGCAAAGCCGAGCATAATTTCACCCGTCGCAAGATAAGCGCTGATTGCGCTCCAATCCTGCCATTCGCCCATCAGAAGCATTTCATCATAGGCATCGTCCAAATAACGCTTGTCCTGCTCAATGTTATAGACAAAGGCAAGGCACATAATGCGCTTTTTGCCCTCTCGACCGACCGCAAGCGCGTTGCCGGTTGCGCCCTGCTTGTATTCGGGCACATCGCTTGCAAGGCAGCTGTCGGCAAAATTCTTGATGCTTGCATACATCATCTTCGCTTCGTAGCTTGTGTTGATTTTTTCGCGCATTGCTGCCCAGTCGCGCACCAAAAGGCGCGGATGTGCTATCTTTACATTGTTTACATAGCTTTCATCGGAAAGCGGCACAGACGGATGCACATAGCTCCAGTCTACACCGTAGTTTGCGCGAAGCGGACCGTCGAATGCAATCTTTTCCGTTGTATAGATGGCGATATTGTCATAATACATTGCATCGTTTGCACCAAGCTTGGACGCAAGGCGCACATTGATACTCGTCAAATCCGTTACCGGCTCAAACTCCACCGGTGCAAAGGCGCTTCCATTGATGGTGCCCGTCACCTTGCCTGCCTTGACATCGAAATCCGCGTGCACATAGTTCCACTCCGTTGCCGAAACGCCTTCAATCGACGCCGTTACAGGTGCAATGTTGCCTTTACTTTTACCGTCATCGTACAGTATTTCAAGCGTCGCCTTACTCATCGACGGCTTCACGGCATAATCGACACTGAAGGTATTTACCGCATACGGAATTTCCTGCGACACGCGCGGCCCGTGCTCTAAGCCATCATCGGCATAGTAGCGCATACAAACATTGCCGGCGTTGTCGTAGGTTGCCGTATAGGAGGTCTGCGCGCTGAATATGCCGGTCTTTTTCATTAAAATATCCGGTGCACTTTCCGAAAAGTCTGTCTTTACAAATATGGTTGCATCCTTCGGTACTTCCAATGCCTTCGGTGGTGTTGTACCGGTTTTCGGAATGCCGCCACCTGCCACAGCCGGTGTGTCCGGCGTGGTGATTAAAACATCGTCAATATACACGCTCTGTCCCGGCTCCGGGGTTGGCGTAAAGCGAAACTGTGTTGTCGAATAATCGTTGATGCTGTGTATTTCCTTTTCGCCGACCGTTTTGCCGTCCACAATCTGCTTCAAGGTTTTCTGCTTCAAATCAATCTCAATTTGCACCTTCGCCCAACCGTCCGTCGTGTCGGACCAAAGCGCGGTGGTGTAGCTCTTGCCGCCCTCGTCGCTCATCAGCTGTACATCAAGCTTTGTATCCTCCGCCTTTACGCGAAAGCTTACCGTAACCAACGAAAGCCCCGTCAATGCAATACTTTTTGCGATACGCGGACCGCCGCGCTGACCGTCGGCTTCGCAGCCAAAGGCTAAAACGGTATTTTCTGCATCCTTTTCTGCGCGCACATAGAGCTTTTTGTCCGCATTCGTCAGAATGTTCGACCACTGGTCGTTGCCTGCACCCTTCGTCGGCGCTTCGCCTACAGCTACAGATGAAAAATCTGCACGGAACAGCACATTCTCCTCTGCACCAAAAACGCCGATGCTCCCTATGCTGCTCATCAGCAGTACGCTTGCAAGCAGCATTGCAATATATTTTCTCATACAGTCCCCTCCGCTTAAGTTTTCTCTTATTTTCATTTTACAGGAAAAGGCAGAGAAAAGCAAGAATCTATTTTGCGCTCAATTAACACGATTTTGCGCATTAAAAAAGCCCACTACACAACAAAAAGTGCGTAGCGGGCATTTTTTATATTCCAATCGGTTTATCGGTATACATTTCTTCGTGATATTCTAACGCTTCATCTATGCCCAGCTCCGGTGCAACAAATGAAAGAACTTGATTTGTAAAAGCCTCTGTTCCTGCGGGGGTATAATAATGAACCGCATCGGAATGCGCTTCTTCTGGAAGCGCTTTTGAAAGCGCGTATAAATCATTCACCTTAAAACCGTATTTTTTTACGATTTCAACAGCAGTTTCATTGTATTTTTCGATTTCTTCATTAAAGCGCTTAAAATCCTTGCTCATTTTTTCGGAAAGCACTTTGGTTGATGTTGCAAATATCACACGCGCATTCGGACATATCTTCTTGATTCTGATACAGATTCTTTCTATGTAATAAGCATATACATCTATCGGTGTATGCGGTTCTTCTTCAAATAGCCTTAAAGAATCCCAAAGCCCTGCATTCCAATGGATTACATCGATTTCTTCGCCCTTTATGTCACCTAAATATTCATG
>JAZQCN010000007.1:0-11110 GCA_045546315.1 Clostridia bacterium
TGCACTTTATCAAAAAAGCGCATGCGTATATGATGCGAAAATAATAGAGAATAAAAGACCTCCCTGTGTAAGGGAGGGTGTCACGCGAAGCGTGACGGGAGGGTTGTTCGTTTTTAAACAACCCCTCAGTCATTTTTGCAAAATGACAGCTCCCCTTACACAGGGGAGCCTTTTTTGTTTTACAGATTATAATACTTATCAAATTCTGCCGGGTGCGGAATGGCAGCAAATAACGCAGGTGCAATTATCACAGACGGCGTAGCCTTCAGCTATGCAAGCAGTGATGAGAGCGTAGTAGCGGTTTTTGAAGCGGGTGTGCTGAACGCGAAAAAGAGCTGCAGCGCGGTAATTACCGTGACGGCGACCTACTACGGCGTAGAAAAAACAGCAGCAATCAAAATTAATGTGCAGGCACAATAAGTACAAGGGCGGAAGGCTTTGGCTTTCCGCCCTTTAATTTAATTTTTAAAAAAACCTCTTGACAAACATATTCTACGATGGTAGAATATAATCACAAACTACAATTGTAGAATGGAATGAGGAGGGATACCGATGTCGAAAAACATCAGTATAGGAGAAGCAGAGCTGGAGATTATGAAGGTGGTTTGGAAGGCGGACGCGCCGATAACCTCTTTGGAAATCGGGACTGCCGTAGAAGAAAAGGGCTGGAAGAAAACGACGATTGCAACCTTTTTGACACGCTTGGTGGAAAAGGGAGCGCTCGCGGCACAAAAGCAGGGTAAGCTTTATTATTACACACCGCTGATTACGGAAACGGCATATAAAAAGTCACAGACAAGGAATCTGATTCAAAGTCTGTACGGCGGTTCTGTCCGCGATTTTGCTGCCGCACTGTTTACGGAGCAAAATTTGAGCGAGGCGGATATACGCGAGCTTCAGGCGCTGCTTTCGGATAAGGAGGCATAGGATGATACAAGCTTTTTTGGCATATGCTTTTGTATCGGGTGTTGCAGGTTTGCTTGCACTGCTGCTATGGGCGTGCAGACCGCTTACAAGGCGGTGCTTTTCTGCTGCGTGGCACTATTATGCGTGGCTGATTGTCTTGGTTGTATTCTTAGTGCCCTTGCGCATCAGCTTGCCGGCACCGGTGGCGGAAGTGCCGCCGGCGGTTGAAGTCGTGACACCCGGCGAACCGACAGCGGCTGCGCAGCCGGAGCTGCCGCCGCAGACGGAAGCAGAAGTGCCGCCGCAAGCGACGAAAGAAACTGCAGAGCAATCGCCGATGCTGCTTTTGCAGCTGCAGAAGCTTTGGCGCGTGGCGCTGCCGTACATAGCGGAAGCTTGGCTTTGGATTGCATTAGGCTTGCTTCTGATTCGTGTTGCGGGCTATCTGGCATTTTTGCAGAAGGTGCGCTTTGATTCGGAAGCGGTTGCATGTCCGCAACTCGGACAGTATACCAAGCGCAGGGTGCAGGTGCGCATAAGCGAGCGCTTGGCATCGCCCTTGCTGGTCGGCGTATTTCGACCGATGCTGCTTTTGCCGAAGGCAGAGCTGGAGGAAAACCAGCTTGCCTGTGTTTTGTCGCACGAAATGACGCATCTTAAAAGGCAGGACATTTTATATAAGTGGCTTGTGACCTTTGTAAAATGCTTGCATTGGTTTAACCCGCTTGTGTACATTTTGGCAAAACAAATCAGTATAGATTGCGAGCTTTCCTGCGATGCGGCAGCTGTAAAGGACTTAGATGCAGAACAGCGCGGCGAGTATATGCAAACGATTTTAGCGCTTTTAATCCACGGCAGCAGACGACAAATCCCTCTTACCACAGCAATGACAGGCAATAAGGAGACAATCAAGAGGAGGTTTATGATGATTAAAAATGCAAGGAAGGTCGGAAAAAAGATACGCATTTTATCTGCGGTATTGGCAGTGGTATTGCTTTGCGGTGCGCTGCTTGCAAGCGGCGTGCTGGCAACGGCAGTTTTAAATGAGCACGAGGACATTACCTTTGTTTGCAATGGAGAAAAAATCCGTTTTGTAAACGCGCCGTTTTACGAAAACGATACGGTGTATCTGCCGCTTCGGGAGCTGTTTGAAAAGGTCGGCGTGTTTGACGATGCGGAAAACAGCCTTTTGTGGGACAATTTTAAAATTTATATCACCTTAAATGGCGAAAAGAAAACGCACTACGCGATTGAAATCGGCAGCAACGGTCTCGGCATATCGCATAATGAGCCGTTTTCTGAGGATAAAGCAATCAATATGTTTTTAGTAACTACGGAAGCACCGGTGCTTTTGAAGGGCACCACAACCTATGTGCCGTATGATTTTATTGATTATATGCTCAATCGCGGCATGGTAAACCTCGCAAAGGACGGTCCGTATGACATTGCGTGTGTTGTAAACGGTGAAAACCCGATTGCGTATATCACACCGGCGCTGCAGTGGCCGATAGATGGCGAGGTGGTCAGTCGAGACTATGACGGCGATGCGCATAAGGGCATCGATATTGTCGGCGTAGAAGGCACCTTGATTCATAGCGCGGTACGCGGCACGGTGACCGAGGTCGGCTTTAACAATGAAATGGGCAACTTTGTTTCCATTGCAAGCAGCAGTGGCATCGAGGTGCTGTACGGTCATCTGAAGGATGTATTGGTTTCGGAAGGGATGCAGGTCGAGCAGCGCACGCAAATCGGCTCTGTCGGCAAAACAGGTATGGCAACAGGCGCGTTTTTACACTTTGAAATTAAGGTAAACGGCAAATACTATGACCCGATGCTGTTTTGGAAGCGCTCGAGCAAAGGCACGCTGAATGCAACCTATTCCGTGACGGAATCGCCGGACGGCGTGCAGGTGGATATTATTGAGGTTGACCGCTGGATGAACGCGGAGAATTTATCCTATGCAGATATGCTCAATCTGCAAAAGCAAGTGGATGAAGGCTTGCTGCCGCGGCGCACTATGCCGGAAGCTGTGATTCGTAGATTTGCAGGGACTATTTTCGGCGAGGATGCGCAAAACGGCGAAATCATTGCATTAACCGGTGATGACATCAACTGCAGCGCAACCTTTCTTTTAAACGGACAGACCTACAGCTTTGAGCTGTACAAGCCAATCAAGCGCGGCGATAACGGCATCTGGGTGGTGAAGCATTTTCAGCAAATGGATACGGCTGTGATTCGTGAGGTGTTCTTGTACGAAAGAACGCCGGGACAAAGAAGCATAATGCCGAATGTGGAAGGTGATTATGAATCGCGGCAGTTTGTAACAGCTGCGTTTGATTATGTGGGTAAGGCACCCAGTGAGGTTACGGCTTACTTTGTACCGAATGGAGATATTACAAAGAGAAGCATCGTCGGAAATATAAAAGCACCGTTTGAATATCAAACCATGGCGCAGGTTATAAGCGTGGATGTGACGTTGGAGAAGGAAAGCGAAGGTCAGCTTTGGTTTGAAATGACTTTTCCGGACGGCAACAAATGCGCCTCCGGTGTTTACAATGTGATTTGTATAGAAGAATAAAAAGGCTCCCCTGTGTAAGGGGAGCTGGCAAAACGAAGTTTTGACTGAGGGGTTGTTATGTACAACCCTCCCGCCTTTTGCTTCGCAAAATCCACCCTCCCTTACACAGGGAGGGCTTTTTTGTATCTTACAGATTATAATACTTGTCAAATTCTGCCGGGTGCGGAATGGCAGCAAGCTGGCGGCACTCCTCGCGCTTGGTTGCGATGAAGTTTTTGAGAAGCTCTTCCGGGAACACGCCGCCTGCGGTGAGGTAGTCGTGGTCTGCTTCGAGTGCATCGAGTGCAGCGTCGAGCGAGGTCGGCAGGTGCTTTAACTTTGCTTTTTCCTCGTCACTTAAGTGGAAGAGATTCATATCGACAACACAAGGGGATGGTTTTGTTGTGTCATCATGTGAGATAGTACAGCAGAACCGTCCCCTTGTGTTTCTTGTTGCGCCCTTGCAGATAAAAATCAACCAGTGGTTGAATTTTTGCGAAAATAAACTATGCAGTCATTGCTTTTCGACTATGAAACGATTATACTGATTTCATAAGATAAAGGAGGTGTGCATTTGTTTCAGATGAATCAATTGAGCAATAATTTGCGCGAGGCCAGACGGCGGTTGGGAATTTCTCAACAGACACTGGCAGAAAGACTGTTTGTTTCTGCACAATCGATATCTAAATGGGAACGGGGAGAGGCTGTTCCGGGGCTGGAGCATCTGTGTGTTTTGGCGGAAGTACTGCATAGTTCCATAGATGACCTTTTGGGTATCCGACATTGTGAGGAAGCGGCGCTGATCGCAGTGGATGGCGGTGGTACAAAAACAGAATTTGTACTTATTTCTCTGTCCGGGAAACTCATCAAACGGTTGGTTTTACCGGGCTCTAACCCAAACACCTGCGGCATAAAGGGAACCTGCGATGTCCTGCAGCGTGGGATTGACACCCTTTTGCAGGAGAGAAACCGGGTTTTGGCGATATATGTTGGCGCTGCGGGGTTTTATTCCGGTGGCAATGGCGCGTTGGTGGAAGAAGAACTGCGTAAGAGCTATCCCGGTATACCGCTATTCTGCCAGTCAGATATTTGCAATATTCTGGCTTGTGCGACGGATCCGGATAATGCAATTGCGGTGATCTGTGGTACCGGTTCTGTGGTCTATGCTACCTATAAGGGAAGGCTGTTGCGCTGCGGTGGCGGCGGCTGGCGTCTGGAGACGCAGGGTAGCGGCTATGATTTGGGTCGTATGGCAATTTTAGCCGCACTGGAACATCGTGACGGTACAGGTCCTGAGACCCTGCTGACCGATGCTGTAGAGCAAAAGCTGGGCGGAAATGTATGGGACAAGATCCAAACAATTTATTCGGAGGACACAGCTTGGATAGCGGCTTTTGCCCCCTTGGTCATTCGGGCATGGCAGACCGGTGATGCTGTGGCTACAGCCATCGTGGAGGAAAATTGCAAACGCATGGCGCAGCTTGTACATGCTGCGGCAGCAAAATCCCCGGAGGCAAAGCAGGTGATCCTGGGCGGTAGCCTGTTGACAAAAAGTCCGGAGTTCCGGCAATTATTTGAAACACTTCTGGATAAGAAGCTGCAGCCTTCTGTGATGGAGTGCCCCCAGGTTTGGGGAGGCTGTTTGCGTTGCGCAGCTCTGGCAAAGCAGCCTGCGCCGGATTTAAATCTGTTTATGGAACGATATAGATTGGAGGAGAGCGTATGATTAGAACAGAACAAAGAAATGTAAATACTATGAATCTGGATAAAATGTCTGCGCTGGAGATCGCAAAGACTATGAATCAAGAAAATGCAGCCAGTGTGGCAGCGTTAGAGCCCGTGCTACCTCAGGTGGCTCAGGCCATTGACATTATTGCAGATGCCTTTGGTAAAGGCGGTCGGATGTTTTACATTGGCGCCGGTACCTCCGGACGACTGGCTGTGCAGGACGCAGCAGAATGTCCGCCCACATTTGGCGTTTCCCAAGAACAGGTAATGGGTATTTGCGCCGGCGGTATGAAAGCTCTGGTAAATGCCAGTGAGAACATTGAGGACGATCCTGAGGGCGGCGTGATAGAACTCAAAGACCGTAACCTTCGCGCCTGCGATGTGGTGGTTGGTATCTCTGCCTCCGGTGGCGCCGCTTATGTGTGTAACGCCTTGGCGTATGCCAAAAGCTTGGGCTGTGCCACCGTGGGTATCACTTCCAACCCCGGAAGCAAGCTGGACCAGATGTCGGATATTGCCATCAGCCCCGATACCGGAGCGGAAGTTTTGACCGGTTCTACCCGATTAAAGGCGGGCAATGCCCAGAAAATGATCCTCAATATGCTCTCCACCGGTGCTATGGTCCGCAGTGGCTATGTGTATGAAAATCTTATGATTAATTTAAAACCCTCTAACATCAAACTGCGTGGGCGTGTCATACGCATCGTTCGCGAGATTACTGGCTATGACGAAAGCCGGGCTGTGGAACTGCTGGAGCAGGGAAATTGGGTTATTCGGGATGCTCTGCGAATCTGGAAGGAGTGCCAATAATGAAAAGATTCACGAACGCATGGCTACATGGTGGATACACTGGCCGGATTCGGATACCTAAAGATTGCAGTTATGTACTACTGCGGTTTGAATAAAGAAAACACGGAGTAGCATTAAGCTTTAGGCGCTTTCTCTGTAGAGAAAAATTCTGCATACCAAACTGGGGCAAATGGATGAAACCAAAATATACAAAACCGCCGTTGGGTTTTCCAACGGCGGTTTTCGTGAAGTAAAAGACGAGATGGTTGTCAAGAGAAAACAACCCATCAGTCATTTTACAGATTATAATACTTGTCAAATTCTGCCGGGTGCGGAATGGCAGCAAGCTGGCGGCACTCCTCGCGTTTGGTGGCGATGAAGTTTTTAAGAAGCTCTTCCGGGAACACGCCGCCTGCGGTGAGGTAGTCGTGGTCTGCTTCGAGTGCATCGAGCGCAGCGTCGAGCGAGGTCGGTAAGTGCTTTAATTTTGCCTTTTCCTCATCACTTAAGTGGAAGAGGTTCATATCGTACGGCCCCCAGCCGTTTTCGTGCGGATCGATTTGGTTTTTGATACCGTCGATACCTGCCATTAAGATTGCCGCATAGCAGAAATACGGGTTACAGGTTGCGTCCGGGTTGCGCAGCTCAAAGCGGCGCTTGTCCGGCGATTTTGCATATGCCGGAATACGGATAACCGCGCTTCTGTTGGAGGTTGCATAACCTACGGTCACCGGCGCTTCAAAGCCCGGCACAAGGCGCTTAAACGAGTTGGTCGACGGATTGGTGAGTGCACAAAGGGATGCAATGTGCTTTAAAAGTCCGCCCATAAACCAGTGCGCTTCTTTGCTTAAATGCGCGTAGCCGTTGTCATCGGAAAATACCGGCTTGCCGTTTTTAAACAGCTGCATATGCACGTGCATACCGTTGCCCGCTTCGCCCATTACCGGCTTCGGCATAAAGGTTGCGGAAAGGCCGTACTTTCTTGCGGTGTTGTGGATGATGTATTTAATCATCATCGTTGCATCTGCCATTTTCGACATTTCGCCGAGCTCCGGCTCGATTTCAAACTGACCTGCAGCGCCAACCTCCGGATGGTGGTAGTTAAGTGCAATGCCTGCCTCGTCGATGAGCATACACATTTCGCTTCTTGCCTCATACGACACGTCGAACGGCTTTGCAATGTGGTAGTTTTTCTGCTTTGCAACGATGTTGCCTGTGCCTTCAGCGGCGCTGTTCCAGTGCGCCTGCACAGCATCGAGGCTCATACCGATGGAATCCGGCTTCACTTCCCAGCCTACCTGGTCGAAAAGATAAAACTCAAACTCCGGCAAAATCTTCATTGTGTCTGCAATGCCACTGTCACGCATATACTGCTCTGCTGCGAGCACGATGTTTCTCGGATACTGCGCGAGCGGTCTGTTTTCCGGGCTGTCGATAATCATGGCATTACCGGTCATGGAAAGCGTCGGGATTTCGCAGAACGGGTCAATCACCGCCGTGTCCGGGTCGGGGATAAAGACCATATCGCTCTTTTCCACTACGGCATAGCCATAGTTGGAGGCATCAAAACCGATGCCGTTTTTCATTGTCTTTTCGGAGAAATTCTTTGCCGGGATTGTCACATGACGATACTGACCGTTAATGTCGACCATCTTAAAGTCCACCATCTTAATGCCGTACTCTTCAATCATGGCAAGAATGTCCTGTACTGTTTTTTTCATTGTTGCACGCTCCTTTGTTTTTATTTATTTCCTGATGTCCTTATTTTACCATTAAGGAGAATATATTTCAACATAAAAATACGAGCTGCGGTGTTTGCCTCGTATTTATTCTTAGAATGCACAACGGCCGATTTAATTTGAAAAAATGCTTGACAGAAGCGCGCGGTTGTGGTATCATTTTTAAGTATTCAAAATTGAATATGCCGCTGTGGTGAAATTGGCAGACGCGCTGGACTCAAAATCCTGTGGTAGTGATACCGTGTCGGTTCGACCCCGACCAGCGGCACCAAAAAGAAACGACAATTTTCGACAGAAAGTTGTCGTTTCTTTTTGTACTATTATTTTTTCACTTTTCTCTCTTCACTCTTCACTGAAAATTGTCGTTTCCAGAGAATAAATAAAAGAGAATAGTGAATAGAAAAGGTAGTTTTGCTTACGCAAAACATTGAATTGTATAAAGATTTATGATATACTATAACAGAGGTGAAGAAAATGGAAAGTCCATTATTAAATAAATCTTTGGAATTCGCTACACAAATTGTTTTATTTTATGAAGAATATTCAAAATCTAAAAAGGATACAACTATTGCCAAACAACTGCTGCGGAGTGCAACAAGTGTTGGAGCAAATATTAACGAAGCAATTTATGGAAATAGCAAACCTGATTTTATTGCAAAACTACATATTTCTCTAAAAGAAGTAAGTGAAAGCATATATTGGCTTACTCTCTTAAAGAATACAAGATTATTTGAATATGATTATGATAATTCAATTAACCTTGCAGAAGAAATTAAAAAAATGCTTATTTCATCAATAAACACAGCAAAGAAAAATCAAGGCTAAAATATCTCTATGGTTCGGCTTTGCCAGAAAAAACGACAAGTTTAGAGGCGTACTCTAAAGGACAGTTGTTAAGCGTAAAGCGGTGTAACTATTAAGGTTGCACCGCTTTTGCCGTGTTTACGCACTTTTCAGCGGATTTGCCTTTATTTCTTCTATGAGTTCCAGCAGTTCTTTTTCATCGGGTAAACTTATCAAACCAACCGCCGTGAAGTGAATATCAATAGGAACTCTTTTGACTCCGTCAACCATTATACTGTTATGTACTTCAATTCTTTTTATCAAGGTATTTACAATGGTCGGTGTAAGCTCTTTTAAATCCGTACACTCACGGATTGTTTCAAGAAATCTTTTCATATCAACTTTTTCAGTTTCAGCAGTAACTATTGATTGCTCAATTTCTGTTAAGGTTTCACGGAGCTCCTTTTGCTCTGCTTCAAAGTTAGCTGACATTATGGCAAAGCGTTCATCAGATATTTTGCCCATAACATTATCTGTATAAATTCTCTCAATCAGTTTATCAAGCTCTGCAATTCGCTTTTTTGCTTGCTCTGCTTTTAGCTTCATGGAACGGATATTTTTCTCTCTGCCTTCAGCATTTTTCTTTGCAAATAGATATACAAATACGGGTTCAAAGCCTTGCACAAATTCTGCAACCTTTTGAATCGTTTCCAAAACAAGCTGACGGAGTACAATATCACGGATATAATGTATAGAACAAGTTCCCGTATTTTCCTTGTAAGCGGCACATCTGTAAAATTCCTGCTTTTCAGTTATGCTCTTTGATGCACAGAAATATAATTTTGAGCCACAATCGGCACAATATACCAAGCCTGAAAAAATGCTTTCTCTGCCCGTTGCAGTATTCCGCCGTCTATTTTTGCGAAGCTCCTGCACACGTTCCCAAGTAGTTTCATCAATAATGGCTTCTTGCGTATTAGGGATGATTTGCCATTCGCTTTCATCATTAGGGAGTCTTTTGTGAATTTTATAGCTTATCATTGAACTCTTAAAATTTATTGTGCATCCAGTGTATTGTCTGTTGTCAATAATTCTTTTGGTTGTATCTCCGCACCATCTGTAAGGATCGGATGGTGTTTTGTTTGCGGTAGCTTTACCAACTGATTCAAAATATGCTGTTGGACATAAGATTTTTTCAGCACGCAATCTTTTTGCAATCTGTGTCGGTCCCAACCCTTCAAGGCACAGCTTATAGATGTATCGTACTACTTCAGCGGCAGGCTCGTCTATAATCCATTGTTTAGGATTATCAGGCGATTTTTTGTATCCATAGGGAATGGAAGCGGAAACTCTTTCTCCATTGTCGGCTTTTGCTTTCTGAACTGCTCGGATTTTCTTGCTTGTCTGTGCAGCATACCATTCATTGAATATGTTGTTGAACGGCATCATTTCTGTACCGGTGTTATTCATTGTATCAACATTTTCCTGAATTGCTATAAACCTTATTCCAAGTGTTGGATATGTGATTTCAAGGTATTTACCGACTTCGAGATAGTTTCTTCCGAAACGGCTTAAATCCTTTACAATAATTGTAGCAATTTGTCCGTTTTCTGCCATTCGTTGCATACGCTGAAAATCAGGTCGTGCAAAGGTTGTTCCCGAAACACCATCATCTATAAAGAACTCAGGGTGTAAAAATCCATGTTGCTTTGCATATTGCATTAAGATTTCTTTTTGATTTGATATACTGTTACTTTCGCCCTCTCTGCCATCATCTTGTGACAATCTGCAATACAGGGCAGTAATCTTTTCCTTTTTCTCGGCTTGTTTTGCCATAATCCTTCTCCTTTCTGAACTAGCCGAGCATTGCATGAGGTGTACACATTATACAATGCCCGACACAGTTCTACAATTTTATGAAAGTATCAAATTCTTGAATTGTTCTAATAAGGTCTGCTTACCCGATACATCAAAACTTGTTGACACCGTATATTCCGTTTTGCCGATTTTAGTTGTAAAATTAAGCTCGTCAAGCGGATATTTTATTTTATGGTGTTGTCTTTTATTTGTGTCGAGATAGTATTTGAGATTTTCAAAGCTCTCGTTTTCATCAAGTCTTGGTTTGTCAATTACAATAATCGGGATAGGAATAATTGTGTTTTTCTTAACCATAAACTGCACCTTACCTTTCAGGACCTTGTTTCTTTCTGTATTGTGCTTCACACATCTTGACGATTGCATCTTCAATCTGAGAATTACTGAAGCTTTTGGGGAAGTATTTTCTAACTCGCTCAGTGGGGATTTTAATGCGTTCCTTTTGATTTGCTTTTTCCTCTGCCATAATTTCATTGATTTTGTCATCATCAAGCAATCCCTGCTGACTTAGCTTCTTCATACGAACTGCCTGAGATAATGACGGAGTACAATCATTAAGTTCCATTGCCTGAAGTAAATCCCGTTGTTCAATATCATTGAGATATGAAAGTTCAACTGCAGGAGTGAAAGAAATCTGTCCATCATCAACGAATTTTAAAAGTTCGGGCAGAAGATTGGTTAAACGTATATACCTATGTATCTGATTACGGCTTTCGCCACTTTCTTCGGCAAT
>JAZQCN010000008.1:0-1501 GCA_045546315.1 Clostridia bacterium
ACGTGTAGTATCGCCGACAAGCACTATTGTGCCGCCTTCGCCGCCGAGCGCGTCAACTGCGCTCTGAAAATTGCCGAGAGGTGCGCTCTCGCTTGCACCGTCGCCGCTTCCGCCGTCTGCAACGTATACGGTCTTAGCAGATACGGCAAAACAAAGCAGTGCCGCGATGAGTGCAATCATAAAAATTTTTAAATACTTTTTCATGTGTAACTCCTTTATATTAAATATTTTTTAACATTTTTTCGCAAAGCCATTTGTGAATGGCAATTCTGTCACGGTGCGGGAGATTGCAGTGTGCGACATCGGGATAGTCAATGCGCTCGATCTCATGTCCTGCCGTTGTCATACGATCTATCATAAGGTCGCTGTGCTGCGAGGGAACAAGTACCATGTCCTTAAGACCTACGGCGAAAAGATAGGGTATCTTCGGGAGTCTGTCTACCATGTTTACGGGAGAATTGTCATGCATATATGCTTTGAAATCATCCGTATCCTCTATTGCCGATTCAAAATATGAACGGAAAACGGTATTTGTGCTGTATGCCATTTCATATTCCATATTGCAGCACGGGCAGAGTGTCGCCGCCGCAACTATGCGGTGCTTTGATTTTGTAACGTAGATAAATGTGTTATGGCCGCCCATACTGCCACCGTAAATACCTACGGGAACATCTTTTGGAATACTGTAAAGTTCCATTGCGGTGTCAATGATGGCATCAACATATTTTACGGTCTTTTCGTTCATCCAACACCAAGGGTTGTAAAATGGAAGTATGTACAGTATACCGTTTTCGGCACATACAGGTGCTGCAACCATGTCATTCGCAGGCTGTGAAGTATGACCGAGTCCTGTGAAATAGAGAGCAATGCCTTTGATTTCTCCGTTTATAAGGTCGATGTTTGAAAGGCACATCTTGTGAAAATAGTCTTTTAAAAATTTCTTGTCCATGATTTACACCATGCTTTCTGCTGATTTGGGATAGTAGCCATTATCCTTGAGCACGGCTGCCGCTGCTGCTCTTGCTTCCTCATTTTCAAAAATACCAAAGGTAGTGGGGCCGCTGCCGCTCATCATTGCATTTAGTGCGCCGTTTTCGAGCATGATATCTTTAGCGCGCTTTGCAATAGGACGCTCCGGTAGAATAGCTTCTTCAAAAATATTGTATATGTTGGCTGCAATGCCGTGAATATCGCCGCTTGCAAGTGCTGTCGCAAGTGCGGTATATCTTGCCTCGTTATCTCTGCCGCTAAAGTCGCCGAATATCTCATCAAGTCTTGAGTATGCCCAAGGTGTTGACACGCTCTCAGAAGACGGAGCTATAAGCAGCAGCAGCTTTGCACGGTTTTCAAGCGGTGTGAGTATTTCGCCGCGTCCCTCGCAAAGTGCAGTCTTGCCCATAAGACAAAACGGAACGTCGCTGCCAAGCGATGCTGCAACGCTGTAAAGCTCATTTTGCGTAAGCGCACCGCTGAGCAGCTTATTGAGCGCGGTGAGCACTGC
>JAZQCN010000009.1:0-21446 GCA_045546315.1 Clostridia bacterium
CGAAATTATAAATGGATTTAGTTCTAGGATTCCATTCTTAATTAGAAAACTTGGAAAGAAAACACTTTCAAGGAAACTGGGCTTTGAAGATATAGATTTCAGTAATTTGCATTTTCCTAAATATAGTTTCCGTTATGTTAGTGGTGGTGGAAATAGTTCTATGAATTGTGATGTTGTCTTTGATTTAGACAACTTGGAAAGATTTATAAACTATTTATCAGAAATAATTAAATTTAGAAAAAGTGTCGCAGGTCAACGTGCATTAATGACAGCACAACTGCGTGAAAGAATAAAGAAAAGGGACAATTATACTTGTCAGAATTGCGGTATATCTATTCAAGATGAACCTCATTTGTTGTTAGAGATTGACCATATTATTCCGTTATCAAAAAATGGACTTACAACTGAAGATAATTTACAAACTTTATGTTGGAAATGTAATCGTTCTAAGGGGGCAAAAACTGAATAGTTTATTCCTAACATGATATGAGCTTTTTCTTAAAATGATTGTCATCTAGATTATACAGTCTTTATAAAAGGATTGTTAATGAAGCATCGGAAAAGAGGGGAAAGGCAATGGCGAGAGATTTGGGCGTGCCGTATGCGGAAAAACAGCCGTATTATTTTATAAGCTACAATTCCGAGGACGAGGACAGGGTTTCTGCTTATGCAAAGGCGTTGGCGGAAAACCGTGTGCCGATGTGGTACGACAACGGCATTGAAATCGGCAGCAAGTTTGAAATGAAAATTGCAGAGAAAATTGAATACTGCGAAGCGGTGATTATGTTTCTTTCCAAAAAGATTTTTTTGAAGAAGGAATCTTATGTGCATAAGGAATTTGAACTGGCAACCGAATACTCGAAAAAAAGGGTTTATGTGGTGATGCTTGATGATATTAAGCCACCGGAGGTGCCTCTTCAATTCAGGGGCTGGTGGACGGACATTACGCCGCTGCAATGCGTAAATGCTTATGAATATAAGACGGTGGAGGCGTGCGTGAAAAGACTGATAGAGCGCGCGTCGCTCGTGAAAAACGCTGCAGAGCCACTCGACACAAAAGCGCCGGCGCAAGGAAAGACGCAAAGAATTGAATATAAAAACGGCGATGTATACGAAGGTGAAGGGAAAGACGGTAAACGCACGGGTAAGGGCAAATATATCTGGGTAAATGGTGATGTGTACGAAGGCGACTTTGCAGACGGTAAACGCACGGGTAAGGGCAAGTATATCTGGGTGAATGGCGATGTTTATGAGGGTGACTTTATAGACGGCAAGCGCACGGGCAAGGGCAAGTATATCTGGGTGAATGGCGATGTTTATGAGGGCGACTTTATAGACGGCAAGCGCACGGGTAAAGGCAAATATACCAAAGCGAACGGAACTGTGCTGGATGGTGAGTTTGTAAACGGAGAGTATCAGGGGTAAAGCTTGATTGCGTAGCGGGCAGATGCCTGTATAAAAGGAGAAGAGCAGTGAAGATAGTATACGGAAGAGCGCATAGCGGCAAGAGCGCGGCAATGTTTGAAGCGCTTGAAAAAAACGCCGCTTGCGGTGAAAAAAGCATAATCATTGTGCCGGAGCAGCTTTCGTTTCGCACGGAGCAGCGCCTGGCAGAGCATGATTTTTGCGGCGGTCTTGCGCAGGTGTTGACCTTTACGAAGCTGGCAAAGCGTGTAGGGCAAACGCAAGTGCAAAAGCGTCGCCCGATTTCCGCTTGCGGCAAAACGATGCTGATGTATCGCGCGTTGGCGAAGGCAAGCTCGAAGCTGAAGCTGTATCATAATGCGGCAAATAAGGCGAGCATGACACCGAAGCTGTTGCAGCTGGCAGAGGAATTTTCGCATATCGGCGCAGACAGCGCGGCACTCGCCGCGTGCGTGCGCGATGAAAAGCCGCTGTCTTTAAAGCTGGCGGATTTGTCGTTGATTTTTAAAAATTACGAAGCGCTTTTAAACGAGGAGTTTATCGATACGGACGGCAGTCTGCGCCTTTGTGCGGCGCTTTTGGAGGCGTCCGGTCTTTGCAAGGATACACATATATATATTGATGCGTTTTCGGATTTTTCCGAGCCGCATTTTGCGGTGGTTTGTGCACTGGAGGCGTGTGCAAAATCGGTGAGCGTTTTTGTGTGCGCCGATGAAAAGCTCGACACACAGGGCTTTTTTGCACCGGGCGCAAAGACGGTGCAACGCCTGAAGGCCACCTTTGCACAGGCAGAGTGCGTTTATTTGCCGCCCAAAAAGGCAGACGGTGCGCTGGCGCATTTCGAGCGCGTTTATACAAAGTATTCCGTACCGGTATATGCACACGAGCAAACGCAGATTCAGGTGTTTGAAGGGCGCAATCCGTACGCGGAGCTGCACTTTGTTGCAAACGAAATTCTGCGCCTTTGCAGAGAACAAGGCTATCGCTTCCGTGATTTTGCCGTAGTCGTCGGTGATGGGGAACGCTATTTTGAGTCGCTTTCCTATATTTTTGCGCGCTATGGGATTCCTGCCTTTGTGTCGGCAAAGAAGAGTGCGGCGGCGCATCCGCTGGCGCTCGGTGTGCTTTGTGCGTTGGATATTGCCGAGCACGGCTTTCGGTATGATACGGTGTTTGCGTATTTGAAATCCGGCTTTGCCAATATCAGTGCGCAGGATGCCGATTTTCTGGAAAACTATGTTTTGGCGACGGGTGTCGGCGCAAAGCATTGGACGGCAGAGGAGCCGTGGAGCTTTAAGGCTTCGTTTTTTGAAGAAAAAAATGAGGTGGCTGCCGCGCGTGCTGACGCACTGCGCCGTAAGGTGGCGGCACCGCTGCTGCAGCTGAAGGCGGGAATCGGTAAGGACCATACCGTTACCGAAAGTGCGCAGGCGATTTATGCCTTTTTATGCGCACTCGGGTTGCCGGAAAAGACAGAGGCGATGCTGGAGGCGCTGAAAGAAAAGAAGGACTTCGCGGCGGCGAGCATTTACCGCGGTACCTATAACGGCGTGATGCAGGTGCTCGAACAGATGAGCGCGCTTTGCGGCGAAGAAAAATGCGGTATTGCGCGCCTGCGCAATATGCTCTCGGCAGGCCTGATGGGCCAGCAGCAGGCGATTGTGCCGCAGCGCATAGATGAGGTCAGCGTAACGGATGTGGCGCAGGGGCGCTTTGCGGAATGCAAGGTTCTGTTTGCAATCGGCACGAACGCCGGTGCGTTTTGCGGCTTCTCCGGCAGTGAGGGGATTTTGTCCGATGCAGACAGAATGCAGCTGCGCGAAAACGGGCTTTCCGTTCTGCCGACGGCAAGACACAAGGCGTTTGACCATCGTTATACAGTCTATAAGACCTTAACGGCGCCGTCGGAAGCACTTTATATTTGCTATGCGGTTTCGGATATGACGGGGCACCCGCTTTCCGTATCGCCGGTGGCGGTACGCGCAAAGAAGCTGTTTGCGCATTTGCCGCAGTATACGCAGGACGATTTTGCGGGCGCAGTGCGCTCGAAGCACGAGGGCAGACAGCTTTTGGCGACGGATTTAAGCCGTGTGCGCGACATAAAACGCGTGCCGCCGGCAAGTGCGGCGGTTGCACTTGCGTTGCGCGAGCGCGCGCCGGAGGTTTTGGAGCTTTTGTCCCACTGTGGTGACGGCGTGGTGCAGGCGAAACGCCTGGATAAGAAAAATGTGGAGGCGCTGTATCCGAAGGATATATCGATGTCGGTAACGCGCCTGGAAAAATACAGCGCGTGTCCGTTTTCGTATTTTATGACCTATATGCTTGGCGCGCGAGAGCGCAAGGTCAGCAGCATCGGTGCACCGGATATCGGCAATATGGTGCATCTTGCGCTGGAATACTTTGTTGATGCCGCCGGGGCTGCGGGCGAGCCGATTGCCAAAATGTCGGCTGCACGCATTTTGGAACTGACCGATGCGGTGACACAGCGCGTGACGGAGGAAATGTTTGCAGGGCTTGCTTCGGTAACCAAATCCACACAGTATTTTGCAAAGCGGCTCAAGATAAATCTGGAGCGCTGCGTGCAAACGCTGGTGCGCCATATTGCGCTTGGTAAGTTTGAGCCGGTCGGCACGGAGGTGCACTTCGGCGACGGCGACACGCTTGAGGCGGTTTGCATTGGTTTAAACGGCGGAAAACAGCTTAAAATTCACGGCGTGATCGACCGCCTGGATAAATACGAAGCGGCGGACGGGACATACTACCGTGTGGTGGATTATAAAACAGGCAGCAAGACCTTTTCGATGGAAAATATCCTGAACGGCCTGGATTTCCAGCTGATGGTGTATATGGCGGCTGCGCTCGGCGAGGCTGCAGATAAAAAGCCGGCGGCGGTGATGTATTTCCGCATCCGCGAGCCGATGCTTTCCAAAGACGGCGTAACAGAGCCGGACAGCATTGCGGCAGAGGTGCGCAAGGAAATGCGTCTCGACGGCAGATGCATCGACCGGCAGGATATTTTGGAGGCAATGGATGCTTCGGGCGCGCAGGAAAGCGAGGTCTTTAAGCTTAAGTATAACAAAGACGGCGAGATGGCAAAGGCGGTGGATGTGTGCACCCTGCAGGAGTTTGAAACCCTGCTCGAATGTGTAAGACGCAGTGCGGCGAAGGTCGGCGAAGGTCTTTTAAACGGTGAAATTTCGATTTTGCCGGTGCACACCTCAAAGACAGATGCTTGTCGCTATTGCCCGCAAAAGCCGGTGTGTTTAAATGTGGGCGAGGGTGCGTTTGAAAGAGGCTTTGACAGTGATGATGCGCCGGACGGCGATAAAGAGAAGCAAACGAAAGGCGGTGACGGGGATGCAGTGGACAGATGAGCAGAAAAGTGCGATTGAAACAAGAGACTGTAATGTGCTGGTTGCGGCGGCTGCCGGCTCGGGCAAGACAACGGTTTTGGTCGAGCGCATTGTGCAGCTGATTACTGACCCCGCAAAGCCGACAGATATAGACAGAATGCTCGTGACAACCTTCACCGAGGCAGCGGCCTCGAAGATGAAGCACGAAATCGGGCAGGCGCTTGAAAAGCGCCTGGAGGCAAACCCCGAGGACAAAAACCTCGCGCGACAGCTTGTGCTTTTGGACAATGCACGCATCTGTACGGTGCACGCGTTTTGTATGCGCCTGGTGCGTACCGGCTTTCAAAAGCTGGATATCGAGCCGGATTTCGGTATCGGCGAGAGCGGCGAGATGAAGCTCTTGCTTGCAAAATCGGTGGATTTGCTTTTTGAAGAGTTATATGAAAACGGCGACGAGGGCTTTTTGGATTTGCTCGAAAGCTACACAACGGCACGCAGCGACAGCGGTCTGCGCGATATTTTGCTTGCGCTGTATCACTTTGCAGCGAGTATGCCGTTTGTTGACCGCTATTTCGATATGGCAAATGCGCTCTATGCCATTCAGGAAAAATCGACGCATCCGTGGTTTTGCCAGATCGGCGAAATGGCAATTTTGCGCTTGCAAAGCTGTATACAGAATTTGTCGCGCTTGCAGGCGCGTACCGCGTTTTACGACGGACTTTCCAAGTACGGCGATGCGCTCGGCGAGGATATTTCGCATTTGATGCATATGGTGGCGGTGCTCAAAAAGGGCGAGTTTGACCGTGTGGGCGATTTGGCGAGAAACTACAAGGCGCCGTCAGCGAGAGTGGGTAAGGACGGCGATGTGGACGAGCTTTTGAAAAAGCAAATCAGCACTGCGCGCAAGGAGCGCAGTGACCTTTTAAAGGAAATCGGCGCAAGCTATTTCCCGGCAGATGCGCAGCGTGCGCTTGCGGATTTGGCGGCGTGCGGCGAAAAAAGCCGTGCCATCAGCCGTATGGTTCTGCGCCTGGGTGAAATTTACGGCGAGGAGAAAAAGAGCCGTGGTGTGCTTGACTTTTCGGACCTGGAGCATATGGCGGTGCGCCTTTTGTGCGCCCGCGATGAAAACGGCAACCTTGTTCCGTCCGATGAGGCGCGTGAGATTGCGGCGGGGTTGGATTATATCTTAGTCGATGAATTTCAGGATACCAATGCGCTGCAGGAAACCATATTTTCTATGATTTCGCGTGGGGATAATCTGTTTATGGTGGGCGATGTGAAGCAGAGCATTTACAGCTTCCGCCACACAGACCCGCATATTTTCAAACAAAAGAAGGACACCTTTTCCGATTCGGCGGGGAAAAACCGCAGAGTCATTATGTCGCAGAATTTCCGCAGCCGCAGTGAGGTGATTGACAGCGTAAACCAGGTGTTTGCGCGTGTGGCGAGCGAGAAGGTCGGCGAAATTACCTACGATGCAACCGAGCGGCTCAATGCAGGGCTTAAGTATCCGCAGGCGGATGGCAAGACAAGCGGCGGCAAGACGGAAGTGCTTGTCGGCGTAGGCGAGCGCGCGGGCATCAGCGAAGATGAAATGGAGGCGCATATCATTGCGCGCCGCATTTTAGAGCTGCTTGACAGCGGCTATATGCTCTATGACGCTAAAAAGGATAGTATGCGTCCGGCAAGCTTTAGAGATATTGTGCTTTTGATGCGCTCGTACCGCTACAGTGCATCGACCTATATTCAGGTACTGGAGAGCTACGGGATACCGTGCTATGCGGATTCCGGCAGCGGTTATTTTGAAAACAGCGAGATTACCTTTATGCTGTCGGTATTAAAAGCCATTGATAATCCGCAGCAGGATATTGATTTGATTGCCGTGATGCGCAGTGTACTCTTTGGGTTTGACGAAAACGACCTGCTGCGTATTCGCGTGCTAAAGCCGGGCGCACCGTTCTACGATTGCGTTTGCCTGTGCGCAAAGGCAGAGGATGCGCTTGCAAAGCGCTGTGCGGCATTTGTAAATACGCTGACGCGCTGGCGTTCGTATGTGCAATATATGACGACCTACGAGCTTATCGGTGCACTCTACCGCGAAACGGACTACGATTTGTTTGCGATGGGGCAAAGAAACGGCGCATATCGCTATGAAAATCTGAATATGCTTTTTGAGCGGGCGCGCGCATTTGATGCGTCCGGCTTTAAGGGCTTGTTTAATTTTATTACCTATATTGACGGACTCAAAAACGCACAAACGGATGACGGCGACGCTAAGCTGATTGGCGAAGCGCAGGATGTTGTGCGCATTATGAGTATTCATAAAAGTAAGGGGCTGGAGTTCGGCGTTGTATTTTTGGCGCACGCAACAAAGGCGTTCAACAACCGTGATTTAAGCTCGCCGCTTTTGATGCACAAGTCGCTCGGCCTCGGCTTTGATGTGGTCGACAGAGACCTTTGCTACAAGTACCCGAGCGCGGCAAAGCTTGCCATTCGTGAGAAGCTGCGCATGGAGAATCTGAGCGAGGAGCTGCGTATTTTATATGTCGGAATGACGCGCGCGAGAGAAAAGCTCATTATCACGGGCGTGAAGGCGAATTTTGAATTCGACAGCTATGCCGTCGAGGGCGAGAGCGGCAGCCTGCCGTTGTTTATGCCGGCATCGGCGCATTGCTATCTCGATTGGGTGATGGCTGCCGTTATGATGCAAAACGGCGGCAGAAGCGAAATCGAGGAAAGAACGGATACGGCGGTCAGCACGCCGCTGTTTGAAGTGCAAACCTTTACGCAAACATATTTGACGCAGACACCGGTGCAGACAGTGTCGCAGGCGGATGCTGCGCAGCAGGCAGCGCCGCTTTTAACGCCGGAGCAGCGCGAAATCAGCGCGGTAATGGCATACACCTATCCGCATATGGCGGATGCCGCACTGCCGAGCAAGGTCAGTGTCAGCGAGGTGAAGCGTATGGTGGAAACCGAGCTTGACCCTGAGGCGGTCGGCTGGTATGACAGCGGCAGTTTGGCTGTGCCGCAGTTTGGCACAAATGCCGAAATGGATGCAGCAAAGCGCGGTACGGTGATGCATTATGTGCTGCAGCTGCTCGACTTGTCGCAGGTGGCAGACGAAAGCCAAATCACGGCGCAGCTGGAGCGTATGGTCGAGGACGGTATTTTGACGAAAGAAGAACGAAAGTGCGTGCGCACAGAAAAAATCGCAGGCTTCTTTTCTTCGCCGCTCGGTGTGCGTATGCAAAAAAGCGGCAAGGTGCTTCGCGAGTTTCCGTTTGAAATTCAGGTGCCGGCAGAAAAGCTTTTTGCAGGCTATGCAGGCGAGAGCCATATCTTGGTACAGGGTATTGTCGATTGCTGCTTTGAAGAGGCAGACGGTCTGGTGCTGCTCGATTATAAGACTGACCGCGCCAAAACGCCTGAGGATATTGAGGCGATCCGCGTGCGCTACGGCGTGCAGGTGGAATATTATGCACGCGCGCTCAGTCAAATCACGGGTAAGCGTGTGAAGGAAAAATATCTGTATCTGCTTTCTGCAGAGCAGGCATTGGAAATGTAACGGAGGGATTTTGGTTATGCGAAACGGAATATATAACGGCACGCTGAAAAAGGCAAAGCCGGTTGCAAAAATTCTGGCAACGGCATTCGGCATACTGTCGCTTTTGCTGATTATCTTCATCATCTGGAGCGCCGTAACCTTCGGCGGCGCGGATGCCACCTTTGTGCCGCAGGCACAGGAAATCAGCGAATTGAAGATTCAGGTGGAATCGCAGGCGATTACGATTGATGACCTGCGCGCAGAGATTGCATCTCTGGAAGAGGAGCTTGCGGCGGAGAAAAAGAAAAACGCCGAGCTTACCAAGCCGGAGGAGCCGCCTGCCGACGAGGTGGACCAGCCGATTTCCGGCGAAAATGTCGATAGTGAAGAATAACCAAAAAGGACTGCATCTGCAGTCCTTTTTGGTTATTCTAAAACAAATTCGCCGAAGCAATCGGAGCGGTGGTAATCCGGCGGATTGATCGGCATCGGGTAGTAGGTGACATAGTGCTCGCGCACGGTTTCATCGCCGCATTTGTAAATGTTGCCGCGGAAAACCCTGTCGCAGCCACCGAAATACTTTTCAATAAACGCAAACGGTACGGTGAAGCAAAGCGACCATTCCTTGTCGGTCACATCGCTGACGATGCCGAAATAGCGCTTGTCCTCCGTCGGGAAGGACGGGTCTGTTCTGCCGGTGCGAATGGCGAGATACATCGTGCCGAAGGGGTTAATTTCAAAGTTGATGTAGCGCTTATCGTCTGCCTTCGGAGAAAAGAAAAACTCCATACAGCTGTCCTTGTAAATAAAACCATTTTGCCTGGTTTCGCGCGCCAAGAGCGGCTGCTCCTGCGTTGTCAGCTTTACATGGATGCCGTAGTCGCTGTATAAAAGGCGCGCCTGCATGCCAGGGTTGTAGTCATATTCCGGCCAGTTGATAGTGTCTACATTTGCACATTCCGCCTTTTCCCATGCGGCATCGAATATATCCGTAACCGGGGTCGTTACTTTTTTAATTGTGTACATAAAATCGCCTCCAAAATAAACTAATTACAGTATAGCAAAAATTGCGAAAAAGTCAACGGGGAAAAGTTTGTGAAAAAACAAAAAAAGATATTGACAACCTTTGCGTTTTATGTTAAACTAAACAGCGTTGACTGCGAAAACAAACCAATATGGAGAAGTCGCGTAGCTGGTCGAGCGCGCACGATTGGAAATCGTGTAACCGTCAAAAGCGGTTCGAGGGTTCGAATCCCTCCTTCTCCGCCAAAACAAAATGGACTGCATTCGCAGTCCTTTTTGTTTTGTCTGCGAAGTCGGAATCGAACCCGAGCAGAGGGTGCGTCGGAGCAGCCGCAAGCCAACGGCGCGCGGACTGTGGAGTCTCGAGCAGTGCAGTTTTTTCGGGAACCGCAATAGCGGTCGAAAAAACAAACAGCGCAGAGTATCCTTCCTTCTCCGCCAACAACAAAAAAGCACACCATCGGGTGTGCTTTTTTCGTTTCGGCGCGAATATCAGTCATCTTCCTCGCTGATGCACTTGGTCACATTTTTCAGCTGACAGATGTTATACATATACTTTTGATTTTTCTTGCTGCTGTCCGCAAGATAATAAGCGCGCGAGGCGTTTTTCAGCATTGCCTTGCGTACGGCGGCTTCCTCGACGGAGGAATCCGTTGCAAAGCCATCCTCTGTATAGCCACGACTGGAAAAAAACACAAGGTCAGCATTGATATTGGCAATAAAGCTTTCTGCTTCGTTGCCCACATAGGCGACGGAATGCGCAAGCAAAAGCCCGCCGGTACAAAAGCTTCGGATGTTTTCCTCACCGAGCTTTAAAGAGGTTTTGGGACTGTTGGTTATAACAACGATGTCTTTGAATTTTTTTAAATACGGCACAAGGTGCGCAACCGTAGACGATGCATCTAAAAAAATCACATCGCCGTTTTTAATATACTCTGCCGCCTTTTGGGCGATGATTTGCTTTGCATGACTGCTTTGCTCTTCGCGGTACATCAGCGGGATTTCGCTCTCCGCCGCCTGGCGGAGGACAACGCCGCCGTGGGTACGCAGTACCTTGCCCTGTGCTTCAAGTGCAGTCAAATCACGCCGGATGGTCGGCGGACTGACATACAAAAGCTTGGACAGCTTCTGCACGGTCGCGCTTTTACTTTGAATTAAAATATCCAGAATTTCCTTTTGCCTTTCTATGTTAAACATTTTCATCCTCTTTCGTTTATTTTCGTTTTTGCGTGTATCATATGATTGATTATCATAAATACCGCCAAATATTGTCTTTTTGCTTTCGTTTCTTTATAATAACATAAAACAAACTATTTGTAAAGGAAGAGAAGTATGGACAGAAAAATGCAAGCGGCAAATCTGTATGCAATCGGTGATTTGCGCTATGAAGAAATTGCAATACCACAGTGCGAAACAGACGAAGTGCTTGTTGAAATCAAAAGCTGTGGCATCTGCGGCAGCGACATCGGCAGAGTTTATACAAAGGGTACATATCATTTCCCGACCGTTATCGGACACGAATTTTCCGGCATAGTTATAGAGGATGCAGAAAATAAGCTGACGGGACAGCGTGTTGTAATTTTTCCGCTCCTGCCGTGTTTTTCGTGCGAAAGCTGTAAAAGCGAATGCTATGCAACCTGCGAAAACTATGATTATTACGGCTCCAGACGCGATGGCGGTATGGCAGAGTACATTGCGGTAAAGCGTTTCAATTTGCTTATGCTTCCTGAAAACTTAACCTACGACGAAGGCGCAATGTGCGAGCCGGTTTCCGTTGCGCGCCATGCAATGTGCAAGCTCAACATCCAGCCGGGCGAAAATGTATTTATTTCCGGTGCGGGTCCGATTGGTCTGCTTGCCGGTATGTGGGCAAAGGTATTTGGGGCAAAGGATGTATATTATATTGATATTGATGCTTCAAAGCTTACTTTTGCACAACAAATGGGCTTTCGCATCTACAATGAAAATGCTACAATCGACTGCGCATTAGAGGGCACGGGGCACAGCGATGCGTTGAAAGCCTGCCTCGAGGCAGTACGTCCACAGGGCAGACTTGTTTTTATGGGTAATCCCGGCGGTGATATTCATATGAGCCAAAATACATATTGGCACATTCTGCGCAAGGAATTGAAAATCGAAGGCACGTGGAATTCGGCATACGGCAGCACCCAAAACGACTGGAAGGAAAGCCTTGCCGCGATGGCAGAGGGCAAAATCGATGTAAAGCCGCTGATCACACACCGCTTCCCATTAAGCGATTGTCACAGCGCGTTTGAACTTATGAAAAACCGCAACGAATTTTACAACAAGGTGATGCTCACGATGAACGAGGAGGCGCAAAAATAATGCAAAGTCAAATTTCTCCCTCTATGATGTGCGTAGATTTTTTCGAATTGGACAAATATATTCGCATATTTGAGGAACAGAATATTGAATACCTGCACATCGACGTTATGGACGGCAGCTTCGTACCGAATTATACGCTCGGCACGGATTTTATCAAGGCGCTGAAAGATAAAACAAACATTCCGCTGGATATTCATTTGATGATTGAAAATCCGGAGAGCAAGCTCGTCTGGTTCTCCTTCGGCACAGACGATTATGTTTCCGTGCATTATGAATCAACGCCGCACATTCACCGCGCGCTGGCTGCAATCAAAGCTCGCGGAGCAAAGGCAATGGTTGCCATCAATCCGGGGACACCGATTTATGTGATTGAAAATTTGCTTGATGATATTGACGCTGTTTTGGTGATGACGGTGAATCCCGGCTTTGCAGGGCAAAAGCTGGTGGAGGCGACCTTAAAAAAGATTCAAAATCTGAGAGCTTTTCTTGATGAAAAAGGATATACGCATATCGAAATCGAAGTTGATGGTAATGTAAGCTTTGAAAACGCTGTGCGGATGCGCCGCGCAGGTGCAGATATTTTTGTAGCAGGCTCTTCAAGCGTATTTGCAAAGGATAAAACTATAGAAGAAAACATTGCAACATTGCGAAATGTTTTAAAATCGGAGGAAATCCCATGTCTGAAAAAGTAAAAATAAAAAATGCTTCTTTTGATGTTGTCGTTGTCGGCGGGGGTCTTTCCGGTATGTGCGTTGCACTTGCTGCAGCGCGAAACGGTGCCAAGACGGCACTCGTGCACGCGCGCCACGTCTTTGGCGGCAATGCATCGAGCGAAATTCGAATGCACGTTGTGGGTGCTTCGGAAAATATGGCAAAGCCGGAGCTGGAGGAGGGTGGCATCCTTTACGAAATGATGCTGGACAACAAAAGCCGCAACGATTATTTCAGCTATTCTATATGGGATATGGTTTTGTTTGACAAAATCAAGCGTCAACCGAACCTGACCGCATTTTTAAACACGGTGATGGATGACTGCACCGTAGAGGATGGAAAAATCACAAAAATCACCGCCTATCAGCAAACGACGGAAACGCGCTATGTAATAGAAGGCAAGCTGTTTGTCGACTGTACGGGCAATGCAACGCTTGGGTATCTCGCAGGCGCGGAGTACCGCACAGGAAGTGAGGGCAAAGCAGAATTTAACGAGCCGCACGCGCCGGAAGTGTCAAACAACAACCGCATGGGCAATACCTTGCTTTTCAAGGCGGTCGACCGTGGACACAGCATCCGCTTCAAGCGCCCGGATTTTGCGAAGGTGTTTACCGAAGAGGATTTAAAATACAGAACACATTCTGCCGTGCACGCCGCACAGACGAAGGCGGGCGTAAGCGAAACCTATCTGCATATTACCGCCTTCGGCACGGCGCAGGTGGATTACGGCTACTGGTGGATTGAGCTTCCGGGCAAAACCGAGGACATTATTGATGAATATGAGCAAATCCGCGACGAGCTGGTTGCCTGCATTTACGGCGTTTGGGACCACATCAAAAACGGTGGTGAGCACGGCGCACAAAACCACGATCTAGAGTGGGTTGGTATGCTGCCGGGTATGCGCGAAAGTCGCCGTCTTGTCGGGGACTATCTTTTAAATGAAAACGATGTATTGGCAAACAGACAGTTTGATGATGCCGTGGCTTATGGTGGCTGGGCGATGGATATCCATACGCCGAACGGGCTTTATGATTTTGACGAGCTGCCGACGCAGATTATCGGCTTTGAGGGCAGCTACACCATTCCGTACCGTTCTTACTATTCCAAAAACATTGAAAATCTGATGATGGCAGGCAGAAACATCAGTGCAACCAAGCTGGCAATGGGCTCGACGCGCGTGATGGGTACCTGTGCCATCGGCGGGCAGGCAGTGGGTATTGCGGCGGCAATGTGCATCAAATACGGCTGTATGCCGCGTGGCATTTTGGCGCATATGGATGAGCTGCAGCAGACACTTTTAAAAGAGGACTGCTACATCCCGAATCTGAAAAATACGGACAGTGCGGATTTGGCAAGAGGTGCAAGTATAAGCGCAAGCTCTGCGCTTGAAGGCTACGGCACGGAAAACCTCTTAAGCGGCGTAACCCGAAAAGAGGGCGAGTGCGAAAACATCTGGGTTTCCGACGGTATGGGTGAAGGCGGTGAAACCGTTACATTAAAGCTTTCCAAGCCGAAAATCGTTTCCGAGGTGCGCCTGACCTTTGATACAAACTTTAACTATTCCGTGAAGCAAACCATGTCTTTAAAGCGCCAGAAGCAGCAGCGTATCGGACCGCCGCCGGAGCTTGTAAAGGACTATACGGTTACTTTACTTCGAGACGGCGAAAAGGCATACGAAACAACAGTAAAGGACAATTTCCAGAGACTCAATGTGCTTCAATTCGCACCGGTGCAGTGTGATACGGTCGCTGTAACAGTACACGAAACGAACGGCTGCGAAAACGCACGCATTTTTGAAATTCGCTTGTATTGATTGGGAGGGAAGGCTATGCTACTTTGTACAAACTCCGGACTGCACAGTGCAAGAACGGGCAAAGAACGCTATGATTTAGTAAATGAAACGATTGATACGCTTGCAAACTTCGGCTTTGAAGCGATTGACATCGGGTTTGCCGGGTGCATTTCCAAAAATCCGCTTCGGAGAGAAACGATTTTAGACGGCGAAAACTATAAAGAAAACTTAGATTTACTTATCAAAAAATGTGCAGAGCGTGGGCTGAAAATCAGTTCCACGCATTTGCCTTTTGGTTATGATTACACGGACGCTTCTTCCGAAGATTTTGCACAAAACCACGAGATGTGCGTTCGTGCGCTGATTGCTTCTCAATACATCGGCGCTGCGTGGGCGGTGATGCATATTGAAAATGCAACCGATACCGTTTCCTATGTCAAAAAGCTGTTTAAAGATTCAGGCGTGACCCAAATCGGCATCGCCATTGAAAATAGCCCGAAAATCGCAATGGATGAGACTATCAAGGCGTGCGATATTTTAACTGAAGCAGGCTATAAGGTCGGCATATGCTTCGACACCGGGCACTGCAACATCTGCCGCCGCTTCGGGTTCGACGATGACAATGTAGCCGAAACAATTTTGCGCTTGGGTAAGCGCATCAAGGTGTTACACATTCACGACAACAGCGGCTGGCACGACAATCACCTTCCGCCGTTTCAGGGTAAAATCCCTTGGGCAGATGTGATGCGTGCGCTTATACAAATCGGGTTTGCAGGCGATTTTAACTTTGAGATGATTAACGAAACCGTACCAGAAAGCCTGCGACCTTCCTACCTACGCCACTGTGTAGATGTCGGGCGTTATCTGATTGACTTATTTGAGGAGGAAAAACAATGAAAAGAGCACTCAGCTTACTTATCTGCCTGTGCCTGCTTTTGGGAAGCATTCCGCATATTGCATTGGCGGCAAAGGTGGAAACCGTTTTGTTTTCCGAGGATTTTGAAGGCTATGCGGAGGGCGCAAACATCACCTATCAGGAAAACACCGCCAGTCAGTGGACCTCGAGAACAGTTTCTGCGACCTCCACGATACGCGCATACAAGGACGAAACCGGTATGGTGATGCGTTTTTCCAATACAGCAGAGAAAAACGGCGGACCGCGCTGTGACAAGCTCGTGTATGCAGATTCGCTGACGAACTTGACCTTCTCTGCAAGACTTTGGTCGAGCGGCACCGCGATTCAGATGGTGCACAGAAGCAGCGGTGGCAACACCGCCTTTGTCAAAAAGGATACCGCAGGAAAATGGGTACAATACGATGTCGTTATGGACCTGAAAAACAAAACCTATGATGTGTATGAGGACGGCAAAGTCATTGAAAGCGGCAAAGCCTTCAAGGCAAGTGACCTTTCCGAGCTGCGTTTAAGCATTGGAACGAATGTAAACAATCAGAATGCCGCGATGTTTGATGATGTGCACATCACAACGACGGACAAAGTAGAGCCGCAGGATGTGTTGGTACTGACGCCGGTATCGGCAGAAGAGCGCATCAAAAGCTTTTCTGCGCCACTTGGCGATGTAGTGCAGGTGCCTGCAGGCAAATACAGCGCATTTACTTACGATTGCTCTTTGGGCTTGGTGCGCGGCACGGATGCAGGCTTTCAAAAGGTCAACAATACAGATTATGTTAAGCCGTCGGCAATGGGTGAAAACAAGCTGATCTTAGTCGGTAACCCAAACGCTACCACGAAATCGGCAAATCTGCAAAAAATTGTAACGGTCGGTGAAAAACCGCCGGTTTTGACTGTGGAGCTTTGCGCCAATTTGTCAAAAAGCGGCATCCGCATCGGCATCGGTGATAAAGACGGCAAGGTACTCGCTGCGCAAACCGCACCGTTTACGGCGACAAAAACGGATACATGGGACCATCTCAAAGCAGAAATCAATTTTGAGCGCCAAAAAATCACGACCTACATCAATGACAAATTGCTGAAAACAGAGTCTTTGGCTCTGCAGCTTGGCGGTGCAACCGAGGTTACGGTGTTCTTTTATGCCGACCTTGCACCGAAGGATACGCTCCTTTTAGATAACTTTAATATTTATCTGGATGAAACACCGGATTTCGGCGACGCAAAATATTTCGGTGCGACCGGTGTAAACTGGTCAAAAATCGGCAAGCCACTGACAAAGGATAGCTATATGTCCAATTTAAAGGCGCATCCGAGACTGTTTTTAAACGACAGACAGACCGTGGTTGATAAAATCAATACCATCGAGCAATGCGCTTCCTGGTATACATATCTGAAAACGACCGCAGATGACCTGCTGACGAAGCCGAACAATGCCTATGTCTTTTCAAACGGCAGAAATTTATTGAATGCCGCGCGCTCGATTGAGCGTCGCTTACAGATGCTTGGCTTTGTCTATCTTGTAGAGCAGGATAAAAGGTATGTCGAGCGCGGACTTTCGGAAATCCGCAACGCAGGCACTTTCCCCGATTGGTCGAATGGAGCACCGATGATTCCTGCCGAGCTGATGCACGGCATTGCTTGCTTCTACGATTGGTGCTATGATGCACTTACGCCCGAAGAACGCACGGAAATCATCGACATCGTAAAGCGGCAGGCGCTTTGGCAGTTTGCCCGCGCCTACGATGGTGAGTTGGATGTTGAAATTACAACCGGCAAATCCAACCGTACGATGATTGAAAATGCAAGTGCGGGCGGCGTTGCCGTTGCATTTGCAGATGAAGAACCCGCACTTGCGGAATTTTTGTTTACCAATGCAATTGTTTACGGAAAACAACCGGTTGAAGCCTATGGTGCAGACGGCGGCTTCCCGGAGGGTGCTTCCTATTGGGGGCTTGCAACCGAATTTACCTCTTATATGATTGCGCAATTGGACAGTGCATTTAAAGATGACTACAACTTGCCACAGGAGGCTGCTTGGTTTTTGGAGAATCCGGCGATTGCAAACACCGGCGACTACTGGCTGTATATGGCGGGGCCCGGCGGCAATTTCAACTTCGGCGACGCCTCTACTGCCGTAGAAGTTGACCCGACGCCATACTTTTTAGCAACACGCTACAACAAGCCTGGCTACGCATGGGCACTCAACAAGCAAACCTTCGGCAAAAATGCGATGGTAAACTATCCGCATTTTGCGATTCTTTTCTACGATGCTACGCAGCCGGCAAGTATTGAAAATATGCTGCTGGATAAGACCTTTAATGCACAAGATGATGCGCAGGTGGCAACGATGCGCTCCTCTTTCACCGACGAAGATGCACTCTATGCCGCTATGCAGGGCGGTAAAAATACCACGAGCCATATGTTTAAGTCCCTCGGGACATTTGTAATTGATGCAAATGGTCAGCGTTTCGTGCGCCTGCCCGGTCGCTCGGACTATTCGGCAAAATTTGATGCAAGTATGTACTACGGTGAGCGCGCCGAAGGACACAACACGCTCATTGCCAACCCGACCGATGGCTGGGACCAGGACCCGAACGGCACAGCAAAATTTATCCGCCACGAGGCTACGGAAAACGAGGCGTTCAGTGTGCTGGATATGACAAACACGAATACCACCTTTGCAGATGCAAAACGTGGTATGTATATGACAAAGGGCAGAAACAGCGTTGTCATTCAGGATGAAGTCAAAATGAACAAGCCGTCCGAGCTTTGGTGGTTTGCGCATACAGATGCCGATATAACGCTTTCTGCCGATAAAAAGAGCGCGCTTCTTTCCTTGAACGGTGAGCGGATGGTTGTGTGTATTACAGAAGGACCGCAGGATGCCGCCTTTGAAATCAGAAAGGCGGAGCCGCTACCGACCTCTCCGCGCGCGTCGGATGATGTGTATCCCGACATTTACAAGCTGGCAATTCATATGTCCGGCGTGACGCAAGCAACGCTTGCGGTAGAGTTTGTACCGCTTAAAAGCGGAGAAACCGTTCCGGAAAGCTTAACGCCGGTTACGCCGATTGCAAGCTGGTCCGTTTCGGACAATGCAGTTCCTGCCGCACGGCAGGCGGGCGACGTCGTGGCGCTTTTGTTAAACAGCCCGGTGGTGCTCAATAAGGGCAACAAGACTTATGTAGATACGGAAAATATGGACGTATATCCGTTTACGGAAAACGGCAGAACGCTTGTGCCGGTAAGATTCATTTCCGAAAGCTTTGATGCCAAGGTTGGTTGGGATGATGCTACGCAGACGGTAACGGTTGAGAAAGGCTCTACGTCTATCCGTTTGCAAATCGGCTCGGATAAGATGATTGCAAACGGCGAAGAAAAGATTTTAGATGTGCCTGCAAATACCTATAATGGCAGAACCTTAATTCCGCTCCGTGCACTGGTCGAAGCACTCGGCAAGCAGGTAATGTGGGATGACCGCGGTTTAATCGTGATTTCCGATGTGCCGGTAAGTTATACGGAAGAAGAAAAAGCAGGGATTATCCAACTGCTTTCTGCGCGCGTGCTGTTAGACGGCAAGGAAATGCTGTGCTTTACAACGGATAAGACGAATTATACCATAATTGCAGAAAAAGCACCGAGCGTAACGCTGCAAAGTGGTGCGCCGGTTGTGCAAAGCGGCAACACCGCAAGTTTTACAATCGGCAATAAATCGTATACAATTACCTTTACTGCCGACCCGTTTGCAGGGCAAATTGGTACGGGCAGTGACAAAGTGATTCGCAAGCTGCAGCTCACCGCGGCGCAAGATACAACGCCGCCGACAGAGCCAACCTGGCAGCCGGTAAAGCGCGTTACCTTCTCTACCGGACACGATAAATATATCGAAAGCGGTACGATAGATAATATTATCTCAAAAGAGCTGGTGAATCGCTGGACGGGCAACGGGCAGGCGTGGATTTGCTATGAATTCGAAGCGCCGGTAAATCTGTATGCCTTTGGCTTGGCGGTGTTAAACGGTGATACACGAGCAACGATTTTCAATGCTGAAATCTCGCTCGATGGTGAAAACTGGGAAAAGGTACTTGATACGCAAACGAGCGGAACAACCATCTTGCCGGAAATTTTTAAGCTCGGCGGAAAAAGTGCAAAATACTTCCGCATTAACGGCAGCGGCACAACGACCGGCTCAAACTACAACAGCTACACCGAGGTACGCTTCTATACCTCCGAGGCGCAAATGGAAACAGATATGCGCTACTGGCCAGTGTATTTCAACACAGGCGATGCGTCGGGCAGTGTCGGCGAAAGCGTGCAGCTTAGCGTAAAGGCGCTCAACAGCGCAGGTAGCGAGCTTCCTGCTGCAAGCATCCGCTACACAAGCGATAACCCGCAAGTTGCAACGGTAGATGCGTCGGGTAAGGTTACATTTGTTTCCACCGGCACGGCAAACATTATTGCAAGCTGTTATAACGGTTTTGAATTTGTAGAGACAAGCATCAAGGCAGAATGCAAATAAGCGATACGGAGATGAGAAAAATGCTGAAAATTCCGGCATTCGGAGAGAAAAAATGCATAGAAAATCAGGAAAATAAAACGGCAAAGGTGTATGTGTTTTCCAATGCTGAAGAAAGTGCCTTTTCTGCCTATTGCAGTCTTTTGGAGCAGGAAGGCTATGTCAAAAAAGAGAGTTTTGAGCGAGAAAACCACAAATATGCCGCTTTTTCCAACGCCGCGAACGCCGTCTTTATAAACGATTATGCAAGTATAAAGGAGCTGTATATTGTAACGGAGGAGAACTGTAACTACTTTTCGTACACGGATACGGTCTTGGATAAGAGCGTATCCCCGCAAATCCGTCAGGTGCATTTGGAGGATTTCGGTATGGCGTATGCCTGCCGCTTATCGGACGGCAGATTTATCCTCTTCGACGGCGGACGCGGCTTTGATGCAGAGCTGGATGCACTTTTTGCGTGTCTTTCGGAAGGCTCGGTTTATGAAAAACCGGTCATTGCGGCGTGGGTGTTCACACATCCGCATGCAGACCATTTTCGTTGCTTTCTGCCATTCGTGGATGCTTACAAAGATCGCGTAGTTATTGAAAAGCTGTTGTTTAATTTCCCGCGCGGTGATGATTTGGAGCATTATCCTGCACAGCAAAATACAGATAAGCGTATTCCCGGTTTTATCAGCAATGTAGAGATGATTCCGATGCTGCATAAACGCATCGGCGAGCTCGGCATCCCCGCGTATATGACGCACACCGGACAGACCTATCAAATTGGGGATGCGAAATGCGAAATTCTCGCCTCGATGGACGATACGATGCATGTAACCGACAACTTAAATGCAACCTCCGTCGTTATGCGTATGGAGCTGGGCGGTCAGGTGATTTTGTGGGCGGCAGACGGCTCGTTTGAATATGCCAAGCTACCTGAAAAGCACGGTGCATACTTAAAATCGGATATTTTGCAGGTGCCGCACCACGGCTTTGGTTGTGGAAGTGCAGAAGCGGAAATCCGTGGCTATGAGATTATAAAGCCGCAGGTTGCGTTGATGCCGGTTTCGGATTACAATGCCTTTACCGCGTTTTGCTCTTTTAAAGAAAGCGCGGAGTATCTGATGAAAGATGCAGGTATTCGTGAGCTGATTACGGGCGACGGAAAAAGCGTAATCCCCCTGCC
The DNA here is from genome assembly GCA_045546315.1 of Clostridia bacterium. Taxonomy (GTDB): domain Bacteria; phylum Bacillota; class Clostridia; order UBA1381; family UMGS1253; genus RGIG2041. The sequence continues at coordinate 20,795 of JAZQCN010000009.1, forward strand.
GTATACTGCGCCCGACTATGCACAAAAGGAGCTGGAGCGCAAATTTCTTGCAGGTAAGGACAGTTGTGGCTCGTGCACCTGGGTGTTTTCCGGTCTTTCCACGGCAAACGAAGCGGATTTTGTCTTTACAATTTTGAATATGACCAATCGCACCGCTATTGTTTCTATTGATTTGTTTTTTGCAGACTCTGCGCGCAATATCCGCTATATTAAGGCGGAGATTCAGGCAGGCACGGTAAGCGAAATCAATATTATCGGCGATGAGGTTGACGGCGATGCTGTATATTTTAACTGGATGTGTTTAAAGAAATTAGGCATTCCGGAAAATATGCCATTTGCCGCAAGATTTTTAAGCGACACCCAAATTGTTATTACACACAAAACGCATCAGGCAAGCTATGTCGGAGAGAACAGATGAATTCGACGGATACAAATAAAGCTGAAATGCGTACATGTATAAAGAGAAATCCACGCAAACCCGGTCGTATCAAGGGTTTGCATGGAATTGTGCATATGAATGGCGACGCGCCTTCTCCGCTAAAAACTGACAAGTTTCGACTTGTCAGTTTTTTTCTTTTGCACTGTGACATAAGCAAAAATGGATGTGCAGTAAAAGATTTTGATGAGTTTTTAACAAAAACCATCAGTATTT
>JAZQCN010000010.1:0-12445 GCA_045546315.1 Clostridia bacterium
GTCTATGTAGCCTTCAAGCTTTGTATCCGCTTTAATAGCATTTAACTCCCATGCGCCGAGCGCCGCAATCACTGCCGCAGAGGTATCAACCACCAGCGGTGCATTCTTCGGGTCTGTAACATCCCAAAGTCGCTCTTCAGGGTAGTTCTTCATCCCGCTCGGATAGGCAGGCTGATCTGCCGGCAGACGAAAATCCCATGGCGGAATGCAAGTGTTTTCAGGCATAGAAGCTATGAATTTATCCAAAAGGCGTTTGGAGATGGCGTACATCTTTTCATCTTCTAAATATCTTGCCGCAATAGAAAAACCGTAAATCGCCCACGCGGTGCCGCGCGCCCAGTAACTGCCATTGCCGTAACCACAATCATTATGCTCCTGCAGTATTTTACCGGTACCACGCTCAAAATCAAACGAATGCACAACGGTATCATCATCACGGATAAAATACTTTGCTGTTGTTTCTGCGTGCGCCTTTGCAACCTGATAATAGAAAATATGTCCTGTTTCCTTCCAAGCCCAAAATAAAAGCGGCAGGTTCATCATCGTATCGATAATCGCACGACCGAGCTGCGGATTTTGGGTCAGATTCGTCCAGGAATCGATGTATCGCCCATCAATATCAAAGCGTTTTGCAAGCTCGTCCGCTGCGCGAAGTGCGCTCAGCTTATGGCGCTCATCCCTCGTCTCCATGTACAAGCCTACGCTGTACGGAGAATATAAAAAGCCAAGGTCGTGAATCGGATTCACATCAAAATGATGAAAAATCTTATCGTGATAAGCCTGTTCATACTTATTCCCCCAATCAAGATACTTTTGTTCCTTTGTGGTACGGTATGCCAAGACGCCCATACCCGTTACAAACGAGGTCATCCAGTTTACGCGCGAATTCAATTCGGTATTCTTTGTACACTCTTCTTCATACTTACCTTCAAAAACCATACCGCCGTACTGGTATGCACCCTTGTGCAGCTCCATATGGCGTTCGGTCTTTGCAAGACATATTTCATACGCCTTTTGCAATGTCATTTTCGGTTCCCCCCTTACCAACAGGTCGGCAAATCAAACAGCTTTCTCGTCAAAAGCTCAAAGAAATAATAATCGCCGTACATTGTGTATGCGTTATGCCCGTTCTGGTGCTTCATTAAACCTTGCACGCTCGGGTCATCGCTTAAGTGCTCCGCACAAACCTCTTCAATTACGCCGTCAATGTATGCCGTATACTTTGCATCCGCCTTCTGCAGATTCAATTCCCATGCGCCAAGCGCCGCAATCACTGCTGCAGAGGTATCGAGTGCAAATAAGTAGTTCTTCGGGTCGGAAAAATCCCATCTGCGTTCTTCCGGAATCAGGTCAAGACCGCTCGGATAGGTCGGCATATCCTTTGGCAGACGGAAATCCCACGGCGGAATACAGGTGCCTTCCGGCATATTTTCCAAGAATTTATCTAAAAGCTTTTCGGAAATTTCATGCATCCTCTCATCTTCCAAATATCTTGCCGCAATAGAGAAGCCATAGATTGCCCACGCCGTACCGCGCGCCCAATAACTGCCGTCCGAATAGCCGCAACCGTTAAATTCGCGCAGAAGCTTGCCCGTACCGCGCTCAAACTCAAACGAGTGCGCAACCGTGCCGTCCTCGCGGATAAAGTATTTTGCCGTTGTTTCCGCGTGTGCCTTTGCAACCTGATAATAGAAAATGTGTCCGGTTTCCTTCCATGCCCAGAACAAAAGCGGCAAATTCATCATCGTATCGATAATCGCACGCCCGCGCTCCGGATTATCAGTCAAATCCGTCCACGCATCAATATATTTGCCATCCAGATCAAAACGCTTTACAAGCTCGTCTGCTGCACGCAGCGCCGTAAGCTTGTGCTCCTCATCGCCGGTCTCCTTATACATAGCTATGCTGTACGGAGAGTACAAAAAGCCTAGATCGTGAATCGGATTGACATCGAAATGTCTGAAAATCTTTTCGTGATAGTTGTCTTTATAGGACTCCACCCAATCCAAATACTTTTTCTCCTTGGTTGTACGGTACGCCAGAACGCCCATGCCCGTAATAAAGGACATCATCCAGTTTGTACGGTGATTCAAATGCAGATTGCTCGTACACTCCGCCTCGTAATTTCCGTCAAACACAATACCGCCGTACTCATATGGCCCCTTATGCAGCTCCATATGTCGCTCGGTCTTTGCAAGACACATTTCATATGCCTTTTTTACATCCATTTTTCACCCTCCTCAAAGGTTTTTTGGTATTATAGCATACCCGCCACTACGCGTACAAGACAAATCCGCTCAATTTTCAGCCATTTTCGGCACATCGCGCACAACAAGCTCAAACGCCTTGTCCGCTGCGACGGCATACATATAGTCACCTCTCGAAAAGCAGCAAACATGCCACCAGGTCACATCAATATCACGAAAGCTTGCGTATTTTTTCACGCCGTCTCGTTTTGCAATGGATTCTTTACGCGCCCAAAATTCATAAAAAAATGGTTTCAGCTTTTCCTCGCCATAACGCAAAAGCCGCGCATACTCATTTTCCGAGCAAAACTGCTTTGCAAGCTTTTCAAAATCACGCGCTTCCATCTGCTGTACATCCGCCCCGACGTTTACAGTCTCACTTACCGCACAGCATACAATATTGCCGGAATGCGAAATATTAAAATTCCACTTACTTTCCTCCAAATACGGCTTGCCGTTTTCATCTTGTAAAAGCCGCAGCGGCAAAGCAACCTCCTCGCCCAAATCGCGCAGCGCATAAGCGCATACAAGCTCACTTGCCGCTCTCTGTCGCTTCGTCTGTATATCTACACAACGTGTAACGCGTGCCTGTCGCTCGGCAGACAGCTTCGGAAGCACTGCTTCTACATCAATTTTTTCAATATTTGCAATATAAAGATATACCTTTTCCATATAGGCCTCCCTTTGCCCCTATTGTATCAACTCGCAGCTGACTTTGCAAGACCTAATTCAACCAAAACGAAAAACAGTTAAGAATGTACAACAAAATATTAAATATATACAACAAAACAAGAAAAAGAATTGACAAATTCGAAATAATTGATACTCTTATAGAAGGAGGTTATGTTATGGAAAAATTAAAAACAGCACTTCAATATATAAAATCAAAGACGGATTTCGTGCCAAACATTGCCATCGTGCTTGGCTCCGGCTTAGGCGCCTTCGGCAATAAAATAGAAACGGCATGTAGCATAAGCTATGCCGACATCCCGCACTTTCCAACCTCAACGGTAACCGGTCACGCCGGAAAATTCATCCTCGGTACACTTGCCGGCAAAAAAGTGATTGCGATGCAGGGGCGCGTACATTACTACGAGGGTTACTCGATGGAAGAGGTTGTTCTGCCGATTCGCCTGATGCATCTGCTCGGTGCGAAAACACTTATTTTAACCAACGCGGCCGGCGGCGTTAACCTTGGCTTTAAGCCCGGCAATTTAATGCTAATTTGCGACCATATTGCAAGCTTTGTTCCCTCGCCGCTTATTGGCAAAAACAAGGATGCCCTCGGCACGCGCTTCCCGGATATGAGCAAGGTCTATGACCCGGATTTATGCGCCATTGCCCGCGCAATCGCAGCCGCACAAGGCATCTGCCTGCAGGAAGGCGTATATCTGCAGTTTACCGGTCCCGCCTATGAAACGCCGGCAGAAATTCGTATGGCGCGCACACTCGGCGCAGACGCCGTCGGCATGAGCACTGCCATCGAGGCAATGGCCGCAAGGCACTGCGGTATGCGCGTATGCGGCATATCGTGCATCACCAATATGGCAAGCGGTATTACTGATGTGCCGCTCGCGCACGATGAGGTGAAAGAAACAGCCGCAGCCGCCGAAAAGGATTTTACCTCTCTGCTGCAAGGTCTGATTCAAGAAATTTAAATTTACTCTTGCAATTTTCAAAAAGCTGTAGTATACTGTAAAAAATTAAACACAGGGGAGCTTGTAAGGCAGGCTGAGAGGAAGTACTCAAACTTCGACCCTTTAACCTGATGCGGATAATGCCGCCGTAGGAAGTCATAACAAGCTTTTAACGGATATTCCATCATCAGGATGGCTTATCCGTTTTTTATTTTGCATTTTAATTGAAAGGAGGCTGAGTCGGGCGGCAAGGGAGCGCTTGGCGTCTTGAATATTTTGCGATGGGAACCCGTGTTTCGGGGTGAGAGGAGAAAATAGATTCTCGACCGTGCGAAGCTCTTCGCTTCGTATTATTAAAATACGAAAAGAGGAAAAAAGAAATGAAAAATCAAAAACACCTTTTAAAAACCGTTGTACTTGCTATGCTGATTGCGCTCGGCGTTGTCATCTCGCCGATTTTGCGCTTTGAGGGTATGTGCCCGATGGCACATTTGATTAACATCACCTGCAGCGTGCTGTTAGGCCCGTGGTATTCACTTTTGTGCGCAACGCTCATCGGCATCATCCGTATGGCTTTTATGGGTATTCCCCCGATTGCACTGACCGGCGCAATCTTCGGCGCATTCTTATCCGGTGTGTTTTACAGAGTCTCCAAAGGCAAGCTGTTATTTGCCGTACTCGGCGAAATCATCGGTACGGGCATTATCGGCGCAATTCTCTCCTACCCCGTTATGACAATCTTTTGGGGCAAGGAAGGTCTTACATGGCTGTTTTATGTGCCGTCCTTTATCTGCGGTACACTCATCGGCGGCAGCATTGCATTCGTGTTTTTAAAGCGTCTGACCAAGATGGGCGTTTTAGCAAAATTTCAAACCATGCTCGCTTCTAAAAGCTATACAGATAACGGCTCCGATACAGAAAATGCCTTTACCATTGCCGCACTCGGCGTAATACTCTATCTCATTATCGAAATACTGACAGGCATATTTAAGCTGACTTCGCCGGTTTGGTCGTATATTTCATACACCGCTTTGACAGGCTTCATTTTCGTTGCCATCGCTTATTTTATCAAAAAGAAGGTACAAAACAATGCAAACCGCTCGTAAAAATCTCCGCGCATTTCATCCGCTTATACACTGCATTACAAATCCAATTTCCATAAACCAGTGTGCAAATGCCATCCTCGCCGTCGGTGCAAGACCGATGATGGCAGAGCATCCGGCGGAGGTTGCGGAAATTACCGAAACCGCAAATGCCCTGCTTTTAAACCTTGGCAACATCACAGATGCAAGGATGCAATCCATTCGGATTGCATCCGAAGCCGCGCTAAAGCACGGTGTAGCGACCGTATTGGATGCGGTCGGCATCGCTTGTTCCACTCTGCGGCGCAATTTCGTGCATACACTTTTAAAGCAACACACACCGCAAATGATTAAGGGCAACGCCTCTGAGATCTGCGCACTCTATGTTGCGCATTATAAATCCGCAGGCGTAGATGCCGACGCTGCATTGGATTTGCGACACACTACGCGCATTGCGGCAGCGCTTGCACAAAAATACAGCACCGTCATTTTAGTCAGTGGGAAAACAGACATCATCACCGACGGCAATACGGTTCTCTATATCCGCAACGGTACGCCGCAGCTTGCCACCGTAACCGGCACAGGCTGTATGCTCGGCGCACTCTGCGCTTGCTATGCCTCCGTTACGGACGCTGTTTCTGCCGCAAAAACAGCTTGCGCCGTACTCGGCATCAGCGGGCAGCTCTCCGAAACCGACAGCGGCAGCGGCAGCTTTATGCTACATTTGATGGACAAAATCAGCACACTGACCGACGAGGATATAAACAAACACATACGATTGGAGGAAATGCAAATTGAAGAGCTTTGATTCTACACTGTATTTTATCACAGACAGCACAGGCTTTGACGAAAATGTATTCTTATACCGCGTCGAAGAAGCTTTGAAAGGCGGAGTAACCCTTTTGCAGCTGCGCGAAAAAGAAAAAAGCACGAGAGACTATCTTTCGCTGGCACAAAAGGTGCACATTCTTACAAAGAAGTACAATGTACCGCTTATCATTGATGACCGCATTGACATTGCTATAGCAGCCGGTGCCGAGGGTGTACATCTCGGGCAAAGTGATTTGCCGATTGCTGTTGCAAGGCAAATCCTCGGTGACGGAAAAATCATCGGTGCAACCGCAAAAACCGTGCCGCAGGCACTTGAAGCCTTTCATCAGGGCGCAGACTACCTCGGTGTTGGCGCAATCTATCCTACAACAACCAAGGTCATTACCATCCGTACATCTACCGATACCCTACGCGACATTTGCGCCGCCGTGCCCATCCCGGTCAACGCCATCGGCGGTTTAAACAAAGACAACATCGGCATTTTAAAAGGCATTCCCATTGCTGGCATCTGTGCCGTTTCTTCGATTATGAAAGCAAACAACCCGCAGCACGCAGCGCAGGAATTAAAAGCAGCATTTCTGCATTTAAAAGGAGAAAATCTATGAAAACAGCATTAACCATCGCCGGCTCGGACTGCTCCGGTGGCGCAGGCATTCAGGCAGATATCAAAACTATAACGATGCACGGGGTATATGCAATGAGTGCCATTACGGCACTCACGGCACAAAATACGATAGGTGTAACTGCCATTTCGGAAGTAACACCTGCATTTTTAGCTGCGCAGCTCGACTGCGTATTCACCGACATTTTTCCCGATGCCGTAAAAATCGGTATGGTTTCCTCTGCCCCACTGATTGAAGTCATTGCAGAAAAGCTGTGCTTTTACAATGCAAAAAACATTGTACTGGACCCGGTGATGGTTGCAACCAGCGGCGCAGATTTAATGCAGACAAACGCACTTGCCGCATTAAAAGAAAAGCTTCTGCCGCTTGCAACGCTTACAACCCCAAATATTGCCGAAGCAGAAACGATAACAAAAATGAAAATTTCCGACAAATGCAGCATGCAATCTGCAGCAAAGAAAATCGGCGACACCTACAATATAGCTGTGCTGTTAAAAGGCGGACACAGCACGGATAATGCAGACGATTTATTGTATGAAAACGGCACTTTCCATTGGTTTGAAGGTAAGCGCATCCAAAATCCGAACACACACGGCACAGGCTGTACGCTCTCCTCAGCCATCGCCGCAAATCTTGCAAATGCGTTTCCTTTGGCGGATGCCATTTCCCGCGCAAAGGAGTACCTTACAGGCGCACTGTCTGCCAATTTGGATTTAGGCAAAGGCAGTGGACCGTTAAATCACTGCTATAAAATCAAAAAGTCGGTGTGAAATCACACCGACTTTTTAGAGCACCTCTTTGATTGCCTTCGCGAGCTGGTCCGGGCAAGATGTGCCCTTAAAGCCGCATTTGATGCCTTCCAAAAGTACAACAAGCTCTTTGGCATCTCTGCCCTCGGCAAGCTTTGCAACGCCTTGAGTGTTACCGTTACAGCCGCCCATAAACTGAACATTTTTCACAATGCCGTCCTCTAAATCGAACTGAATCTGCATTGCGCAAACGCCCTTTGTTCTGTATGTATGTGTCATAATTTTTCCTCCAAGCAAAAAGCCGCATCTTAAGATACGGCTTTAATAGCTTTTTAATTAGCGAGCAGCCTTTGCCTTCTCAACCAAAGCTGTGAAAGCAGCCGGATCTGCGATTGCAATCTCAGAAAGCATCTTTCTGTTGATTTCGATGTTTGCCTTCTTAAGACCGTTCATGAAGGTAGAATAGTTCATACCGTTCATCTTTGCAGCAGCGCTGATACGAGCAATCCAGAGTCTTCTGAAATCTCTCTTCTTCTGCTTTCTGCCGATGTATGCGTACTTGAGCGACTTCATAACCGCTTCGTTTGCTGTTCTGAAGAGCTTGCTCTTTGCGCCTCTGTAACCCTTAGCGAGCTTTAAAATCTTTTTATGCTTTTTCTTGGTGACCATAGCACCCTTTACTCTAGCCATTACATTTTCCCTTCTTTCCGATATTAATTATTTGTATGGAATTAACTTCTTGATTGTAGCCTCGTTTGCTGCACTTGCATAAGCAGACTTACGCAGACCTCTTTTTCTCTTGGTTGTCTTCTTTGTGAGAATGTGGCTTCTGAAAGCCTGACCTCTTTTCACCTTACCGGATTTTGTAACGGAAAATCTCTTGGCCGCACCTCTATGTGTCTTGATCTTCGGCATATTAAACACTCCTTCCAGTTTTTAATTTTCTTTTGTTATGCCTTAGGCGACATAACCATGGCCATATTTCTGCCTTCGAGCTTTGCACCCTTTTCAACGGTGCCAAACTCAGCAGCGCTCTGAGCGAAACGCTCTAACAGCTCTGCACCAATGGATGAATGATGAATCTCACGACCGCGAAAACGCACGGTTACCTTCACCTTACTGCCGCTCTTCAAAAACTTGATTGCAGCATTCAGCTTCGTTTCAAAATCGTGGGTATCGATTGTCGGCGACAGACGCACCTCTTTAATCTCGATAACCTTCTGGTTTTTACGGTTTTCCTTTTCGCGCTTTGCAGCCTCGAACTTGTACTTGCCGTAGTCCATAATTTTGCAAACCGGCGGCTGTGCCTGCGGCGCAATCTTCACAAGGTCTAGGTTGGCTTCAATCGCCATCTCCTGCGCCTTTGCAATCGGCATAACACCGAGCTGTGCACCGTCCGGTCCGATCACGCGGACTTCCTTATCGCGGATTTCTTCATTGATTTGCTGCTCTTTGCTACTGATAAATATCACCATCCATATTAAATTCAAAGCTGCAAAAAAAGCGGACACCCAAAACGGCATCCGCATAAATATACACACACTTTATCCTAAGATAAAATCGGAATATTTAACCGAAGCAGCGCCGCTGTACGGTGAGAGCAATGTTTGCTCTGCTTTGTTTTCTCAAACATTATACCAGTGTTTTGCAGTATTGTCAATACTTTTTTTATTTCTTTTTTCGATGCTGTATACATTCACTTAAAAACATCTCGATTGCCAGCCAATCGCGCGCTCTGCCGCACTTAATTTCATAGGAGATGGTGTTCAGCTTTTGAATCCCCTCCACCAAAAACGCACGCTCGAAGCATTTTGCATAAGAAATATAATCATTTACATAAAACGGCGGTACCTTGATTTTCGACGCAATCATCGGCGGGGTTGCCCCCTCCAGAAGCAAAAGCTGCGTTTGCAGAATTTTCGCAAAATACGCCGATAGGTTTTCCAAAACGCTAAACGGCGAATCCTTCAAGGTTTTCGCCTGCTCGACCAAAGAAAAGACTGCCTCGGCATCGCCGAGAATTGCATACCGAATCATATCGAATACGCGGCTTTGCGGTCTTTTTGTTACAATGCGGTCAATATCCTTTTTCGTAATTGTTTCCTCGCCGTAGGCAAAAAGCTTTTCAAGCTCACGCAGGATGGCATGCATACCTTCGTCACAGTTTTCAATCAGATACGCTATCGTATCGGCACTCATTTTCTTATTCGCGCTTCTGCAGGTGCGTTCCACCCAGTTGACAAGCTCCGTCCCCTGCATATAAGAACACTCTACAGCTAACCCCTTAGCGCTCACTGCTTTATACAGCACGCCGCGCTTGTCTGCCGCCTCCTCGTAAAACACAAGGCACAAATACTCCGGCAGCTCGGCTATCGCCTCACTCCAGAATCGCTTTACATTCTCCGCAGCCTTCGAAAAAATACCGCTGTATTTTACCAAAATCATCTTTTTTTCCGCCATCATCGGCGGTGTATCTATTTCAGCGCGCAAAAGGTCTAAATCTGTTTTTGCATCCTCGATAACAATGTAATTAAAATCATCCATCACGCCGGTTAATACCTTATCGCGAATTGCCTTCACATAATATTCGCGCAAATAAGCCTCCTCCCCAAAGAGCAGGTATACCGAAAGCAGCTCCCCTGCGCGCAGGCTGCTGCGCAATTTTTCCAAACCGCTGTCCGTCTTTTTTGCCATATAGCTTCCTCCTATTGAATCCAACACACGCCGCGCCGTGTTAAATAAAAAACAATGTCTCCGGCTTCTGCCGTATTATACATTTCCGCACCGAAGCGCTGCAGCGCAAGCCGCACACGCTGCGTCGGATGCTGCGTTTTTGCCGGCTCACCGGCACTGACAACCGCATACTGCGCATTCACCTTTTGCAAAAACAGATTCGTGCTCGAGGTGTTTGATCCGTGATGCGCGACCTTTAAAATCTGCGCCTGCAGCTGTGCACCACCATTCACCAGACGCTTTTCCGCCAGCTTTTCAATGTCGCCTGTAAACAACACCCTTGTATCGCCGTAGCTGATGCGCAAAACCAAAGAAAGATCATTTTCACTCAGCCGCCGTTCAAGCATTTGTTCGTCCGGACCGAGCGCTTCAAGCACTACCCCACCGGGCAAGGTCATACAATCGCCGCCCTGCATATAATGCACGCGGATGTTGTGCTCTGCCGCACAATGCTCCAGCCGCGTTTTGTTTTCTGTGCTGTAGTTCGGATGTCTGTACGGCAAAATCAAATTCTTGACGCGCATATTTTCACAAACATACAAAATGCCGTCCGCGTGATCCGTATCATAATGCGATACAATCGCATAATCAATGTCGTGCACGCCGTGACTTTTCAGGTACGGCATAAGCGTTTCTTCCCCGACACTTTTCTCTTTATATCCGTTTCCGCCGCCATCAAGCAAAATTTCCAGACCGTGTGGCATACGAAGCAGTGCGCTGTCGCCCTCGCCGACATTTATAAAGTGCAGTCTTGCATAAAAGCTACCGACTAAATTGATACACATCAATCCGACACAGCAGACAGTCATCACCAAACGGCAAATCCCTGCAAAATTGCTTTTCTTTTCGATGCACACCCAAATTCCTAAAACAATTGTATAATACAATACATAGTGCAGCACATTCGGCATACCGATTGCAACTGTTGCAAATGGCAAAACATGCACCGCTTCGATTCCCTCGCACATACAAGTTAAAACCAGCCGCAGTAAAAAGCCGATACCCTTCGCCGCCGGCAAGCAAATACCGCCGAGTGCCAAAAGCACACCTGCAAGCAGCATCAGCGGGCCACACAGCCACGGTATAAGCAAATTATACAAAATACCGTAAAGCGGGAGCTCGTGAAAGCCCGCCGCTAAAATCGGCAAAGTCGCGAGCTGCGCACACAGGCTGACCGCCACAGCATTTGCAAGCATCTTCCGCTTCAACAAACGAAGCAAAACGCGCTGTAATCTCTCACTAAATATCAGTATACCAAAAACGCTGGCAAAAGACAACAAAAATCCAATACTGAATAAATACAGCGGCTGCATAAGCAGCATAACAAACGCCACACAAACGCAGGTATATACCCGATCCTCATCCCCGCGCGTAAAATAAGCAAGCACGCTAAAATCAAACATCAGTACCGCGCGCTGCATGGATACGCCATTGCCCACCAACAGTGCAAAGAAGTGCATCAAAAGCACACATATCAAATAGCTCACTTTTCTTGGCATACGCAACCGTGACAGCAGCCAAAGCAAAAATCCGCAAAGCATCGACACATGCATACCCGAGGCTACGCAAATGTGGCTAAGTCCGGCTTTTTGAATTGCACTCTGCAAATCCGCCGATATATTTTTCCGTTCACTGAGAACAATGCCCGAAAGCAGCGCCCCGCTATCGCCGCCGATGTACTGTTCAAAGCACGCAGACGCATAACGACGCACGGCATAAGCTGCACGAGTAATCCAATTTACCTGCGCCGCTCCAAGATAGCGCGTATAGGCCTCATCCGTTTTAATTATGGCATAAACGCCGTTTGTCTTATGCCATAGCGCGTAGTCAAAATCGCCCTCATTCTCCGGCGCATCCGGCGCCTCCAGTGTACCGCGCACCATAATTCTGTCACCGCTCGCATACGGCGCACGCGCCGCATAGCGCTCGCGCACCAATACCGAAAGCTTAAAATCCACCGGTGCGTCCACGGCTGTTTTCTCAGCCGTCAGCGCATACATACGCTCCGGCTGTAAAATATAGGTACAATATTCCGCAGCCTCTGTCGTTTCCTGTACCACGCCCTCTACATATACTGTTTTATTTATAAATTCCGTCGGAATATAATACGCTGTATTATTTAACTGCGCCGTGCGCACAAAGCCAAGCCCTGCACAAACAACCATAGCGATTGCCATCCACCGTCGCGAACGAAAGCACAGCAGACGAAGCAAAAGCGTCACTGCAAGAAACAAAAGCACAACTGCCGGATTTAACCATGTTGTAAACCGCGCTATGCAAACCGCAACACAATACACAGCAAACAGAATTACAATTTCTTTTTTCATAAAACGCCCCATTTTAATGGAAAATAAAAAGCAGATGCTCTAGAGCATCTGCTTTAATTTTAGCAAAATTTTCGACATTTTTCAACAAGACTTTAGAAAATTCTTCTTGCGCCGTAAAGACGCGGTGCGAAATAACTGTTGTAAATCGATTCAACGCATACGCGCTTGCCCGGATACGGGGAATGAATCATATTGCCGTCGCCTATGTAAATACCGA
>JAZQCN010000011.1:0-28889 GCA_045546315.1 Clostridia bacterium
GTTTTCAAAATCCACATCAAACAGCTTTTTTAATTCACCCGGCTCTTTTTTGATTGCTGATATACTCAGCGGTGCAGCGCACGCAAGTATAAGCATACATACCAAAAAAACTGCAAGAATTTTTTTCATACTTATTTTCTCCTTCCGATATCCCTTTACTTACATTATACAAGTTTTTTGATAAACTACAATACGAAAAAAGCTACTTTATATATGTGTTTGTATACTTTTCAAAAAAATGCTTGTGCATTTATCGGTTTATGCTATACTAATAGTATACAAATAATGTGAAAACCAAAAAATTCCCACACAATTTTTATATTTGATTACCTGAAAGGGGAGCTGAAATGAAAAACTTGGATACAACTATGCTTGAGTACAAAAGAGAAGTATACGATTACAGCTACGGTGTCCGCCAACTGATTACATGTTTCAAACAAAAGGTGACAGACGACTGGTATTTTACCGGGGAGGCACACGATTTCTGGGAAATGGTCTATGTTCTGGAAGGGACGCTCTGGGTTTCAGAAGAGGGGCGTGTTTATAAACTGCAAAGCGGCGACATTATCTTTCATAAGCCAATGGAATTTCACAAGCTTTGGTGCAAAGACCCCCACGGCGCAAGGTTTCAGGTCATCAGCTTTGCGTATTCCAACGCAGATATAGAGTCGCTCAGCGACGATGTTTATCGTCTTTCGTTAGACAGTGCATCCTTTTTGGAAGAAGTGTATACCGGCATTACCGAAGCATTTCACGCAAACATTGCCGTGACGCAAAAGCCGGAAAGCGAGAGAAACCGCATCCGTGAAAAGCTTGCCTTATTAAATCTCGAACAATTTCTTCTGATGTTGACCTCCAAAACGGATAAGAGTATCGAAGCCAGACAGCACACAACAATGACCGGCAATTACAAGCTGATTATGGACACCCTGCAGGAAAATTTGAATTACAATCTGACAATCGACGATATCGCAAAGCTCTGCAATATGAGCGTCAGCAATTTAAAAAAGACCTTCAATAAGTATGGAGACGGTGGCATCATGCATCATTTCACACGCATGAAAATCCAACGTGCAACCAAGTTTTTAACGGCAGCACGTTCTATTGAAAATGTTGCGCACGCCTTTGGATTTAAAAGTGCCAGCCACTTTTCGGTAGCGTTCAAGCGCGTAACAGGTATGACGCCATCGGCGTTTAAGAAGCAACGATAAAGCAATACGATAAAAAAGCTTTAACCGTAAAGTCGAGCGCATCTTATGCAGCAAAAAAGCAGAGGAAAATTTTCCTCTGCTTTTTAAATTCATTTTCACCTTTAGCTATACGCTTGCCACGCAGTATTTCCCATTTTCGGCTTTGTCGACTTCAAATCTGCGTATTAAGCTATGCCCGCTCAGCAAGCTCGTATTCCACCGCAAATGCATCCTCGTCCGCCTTTTGGATGCGCACAACAACTGCATCGCCCGGTGCAAGCTCAATCGGCATAGCCGTTACATTCTCATGCAAAACATACTGCCTGCCGTCCTTTTTGCTTACCTCGTAAATACGGAAGCCCTCCTTCAGCTCTAAGATTGCTTTCAGTTCCTTTTCATAATCTCGATTTAAGATAACAGCATATCGATTGCCGTAATCATCTTCAAGCTCACCAATCGAACACCGCTTCGGCAGCTTGCCTGCAAAAATTGCACTTTCCTCAATGGTATTTACATACGGCTTAATCAGCTCACAATCCGGCAGCAAATCATCGCTGTGGTATACAAGCTTAGATGTCAATGCCATAAGTGTATTGCCAAGCGCCTTGACCTCTGTGTTAATCTTTGTCTGCTCCGGAATAAATTCACCCGGATTTCCTGCCGCGTCTAACAGCTTATTGCCCTCCTGCCCTGCCGTATAGTTCTGCAGACCCTTTGCGCCGTGCAAAATTGCAGCATACATAAAGCAGCGCACCATCGGGAAAATAAAATATTCTGTGACCGGATAGAGCGAGAAGCCCTGATAGTAGAACCAGAACGGCAGATTGTTTTCGAGTGCAACCTGTCTATGTAGACCCATATCAAGCCACATAAATGTGTCGTCTAACTGATTTTCATAGTTATACGTATGCCCTTCCCAAGCCTTAAAATAATTGCCAACCGGATAGTAGTCAAACGAATGCACCGGCGGATCCATCAGCTTTGCAAATTCTCTTACATACGGCGCATAGCGACCGTTGTCCCAATTAAGCCCCTGTCGGTCGTCCCCGGCATGGTTGTAGTGCGGCAACGCTACGGTAAAGAGCAGTGCTTCCGGGTCATATTTTTCCAAAAGGTCCATCTGTCGGCGCGCTTCGTTTAATACCTTTGTGCCGCTCGGTTCGTCCCAAACATAATAGCCGATTGTATATTTTTTATCCTTTAAGAGACTTACAACGTGTGAAACCTCTTCCTCTGTTGTCGGCTTCGCCGTACCCATGTACTGCATACCGCCCATCATCGACATATCCTGGAACACCAAATTGATTTCATACTTTTCGCAAGCCTCAACCGCTGCCCAAGCGCCCTTGTGCCCCGACCAACCAAGTTCGAGCATATTAAAGCCGGCATCCTTTAAATTTTTAACACACTTATCTAAAACCTCTTGCGGGTCACCGTCGATTTTATCGTGATGCGGTGCGCAGGAAAATACGGAGTTGACGTACTCTCTCTGTTTCCAGATAAATCTTTTGTTACCCAAAGGGTATCTTTTAAATACTTTTGTTTCCATTTTGCTGCCTCCTTATTCATTATACCTTCATTATAGATGAATCAAATCGAAAACACAATCAAAAAACGACCCCTTTCTTTTCTATTCGTATACTTTTTTGTTCTGTCTAAAATTCGCCTTTCATTTGCAATAGTATCACGAAAGAACAAACAGGTAAATATACTTTTATAATCAAAATGTGTAATTTTGTAAACAAATATAAGCATCCAAAATGGCAAATTAGACAAAACAAAAGGGCGGATGCTTTCATCCGCCCAAAATTTGTTATTCTTCTGCAATAAGTTCTACAGTCGAGCTTAATTTAATACCCTTTTGCACGCTGTCAACCGTGATGGTCGTGCTGCCTGCCTTATGGAAGGTAATCATACCGTCCGGTGTAATGGTTGCAATGCTTTCATCCGCAATCGTGTAGGTGAAGGTTGCATCAAAATCTGCAATTTCAACATTCTTTGCGTCCATGCCGGCGATATGCAGTTTGCCGGTTTGACCGGTCTTGCCGATGACAGCGCCTGCGGATGCAAAGTATACGCTCCAGTAGCTTCTGTCTTCCTTTTGCTGTGCTTCGCTTTCGTAGAAGCGTACCTCAGCCCAGGTGTTCCACGCGTTTGTGCTGTTGCCCTTACCAATCATTTTGATGTAACGCGCCTGCACACCTCCAAGCGGGAGAATGGACATCTTATCCGTGGTGGTCGGCGCGCCGCCCGTGTGCACGGTTGTCCAGTTTTCGCCGTCGGTCGAAGCAAGCACATCAAAATCATACTTACGCGAGGTTTGCGTTATGCCGGCAAATGCCATAGAATGTACATTCTGCACACTGCCGAAATCCATCTGTATCCAGCCGTCGCCGTTGACTGCCCAGCGGTTCGCTGTATTGGTGTTAATCACACCGTCTACGATACCGCGCTCCGGATAGCTTTCAAAGCCGGTGGAGTCGGTTAAGCTTTCTACATAAATAAATGTGTTGTAATCCGGTGTCTGCATGCCGCCGAGTGTTAAAATCAAGCTCGTTGCAACGCCTTCGTCCTTTGTGCCCAAAAGACCCTCAAACGGATCCGGTTGCATCTTGAAGGTATACGCCTTGCCGTCTATGCTTACGGTTGTACCATTGACGCTGATCACTTCGTCGCCGATTGTGGTTGCCGTAATCACCGGTGCGCTGCCGCCTGCCGGAATATCCATGGTGTATTCCATCTTGGCGGTATCAAAGAAGGCGATATCCTTGCCGTCCGCCATGACGCGGACGTTTAATTCGGTAATCATCTTACTGAGTGCTTCTTCGCTGTATTCGAGCGCATCATCTGCGATGATGATTAACCCTCTGTCATCCCAGAATACATTTTTGCCGAGCGCTTCAACGAGTGCGCGAAGCGGAATCAGCGTTCTGGAGTTAATCGTCTGTGCCGGTACATCCAAGAGCACCGTTTCGCCGTTTACAAGCATTTCGTTGGAGCCGATTTGCAGCTTGATGCTTGCATCCTGCATATCCACGGTGACTGCCTGCGTCGCATCGTCCCAACCCACCTGCGCGCCGAAGGATTCGGAAATAAATCTTACCGGCACGAGTGTTCTGCCGTTTTGCGTAAACGGAACAACGTCGGTGTTGTTTGTGTCTACAAAGGTCTTTTTGCCGTTTGCAATCGCATTCGGTGTGTCAAGCTTTAATACGGTTGCGCTGCCTGCCTCTGCAAGTGCGGTCATACCGTTGTCGTTTGCGCTCCAATTTGCGAGCGGTACAAGTGCATTTGCTTCCGGAATACCCTCGCCCTTGCCGAGCGGAATATATTCAACTGCGATGGTGAAGTCTTCCGACTGCGCCGGCAGGTGAATGGTCAATTTTGTGCCGTCTGCGGTTGTGTTGAGCACGCCCTCAATGAGAGACTGTCTGTTCATCACCGTAAACTTCGCATCTGCCGGTGCCTCAATCATGCGCACGAGCATTTCGTCGCCGTCCATATTGAGTACAACGCTTCTGCCGTCCTTAGAAATCTTAATACCGGCATCCGTGTTTGCAAACCAGTAAAACTCCGTTGTGCCCTTGAGCTTAACCTCATCCTGTACGATGACACGGCAGCGGTTATCGGTGAGCATAATGCCGCGCTTTGCGTCAGAAATGAGCGGCTTTTCGTTCTTATCCAATACGGTTGCATATACATCCGTCATATCCAGAATGCCGAACGCCGTATTGTCGCTTGTGCCATAGTGAATCATATTTGCAAGCGCCATTTTGTTCTGATCCGGTTTAGAAGACGGATTTGCAATCAAGCAGTTATATGCCTCCGCACGCTTGTAATAAATCTTTTCCTTCGCATCGTCGAGCGAGTAATCGTGCTGACCGAGCACGCGGACAAAGCGCTTGCCCATATGGTCGATGACATATGTACCGAGCGACCAGTGCTGATGATTTGCCTGGTTGTAGCCACCCTGCATTGCAGCATAGAGCGCAGAAGAGTTTTCCCAGCTCGAGCGCATTGCCACGCCGTTTAAATGGTTTTCACCCTTTTCGGTATAGTAGAACTTATCGAGCGGGAATGCACCCGGCTCTATGTACGCCTTGTCCGGATTGTACCAGCAAAGTGCCGTGATGGCAGGGTAGCCGGCAAGATAGCTGCCGGTCTCGCGCTGAATCATATCCTGGCGCCATGCGTAGTGCGGTTTATCAAAGCGGTCTGCCGCCCAGTACATGATTTCGCAGCTTGTGTGACCGCCGGCGCAGTCGCCGTAGTTAAAGCGGCCTGCCGGACCGTCGTAGTAAATCGGATAGTCACAGGTGTCTGCGATACCCGGCGTTTTCCAATACAGGTAATCGTCCGGCACGGTAAAGCCGTCCACGAACGCATTTTCCATTAAGTCGTTACCGTATACCACGAAGGTTGTACCGTAATCCCAGTAGGATACACCCTCCGGATATGCGCCCTGCGGTGCATAGGCGCCCAGCGCATACTGGATACGCGGCGGTGCTTTTTCTAAAATATATTCTGCGATTTCCGGTGCTTCATCTGCGATAGCGAGCGCCGCCATCATGTTACTTGTGTTACATACCGGGTTCCAGTTAATCGTCAGCTTCGTTACGTTCCAGCTTGTTGCATCCTCATAGTGATAGATAAACGGCGTGAACGCATGCTTTTTCATAATTTCGATGAGCGTTTGCTTCTGCTCTGCGGTTAAATCATAATAAAGCCAGTCATAACATGCCGCATAGCCCTGCAGAATTTCTGCCGTTACAAGTGCAGAGGAAAAGCCCGACCAATCCGGCCAGTTGCCCATATCGACCATTTCCTGATATGCCTTGTCTAAATAACGCTTATCGCCTGTGATGTTGTACACAAAGGCAAGCGCCTGGATTCTGTCTCTGCCCGAGCGTGCGGATTCCAGTACATTGCCGCGGTTATTTACTTTATACGGCTGCGAACCGGAAGCGAGCGCCTGATCGGCTGCCTTTTTCAGATTGCCGTACCACTGTCTGGTTTCATAGGTGGCATTTACCTTGGCGCGCATTTCGTCCCAATCGCGCACAAACACGCGCGGATGATCCTTTAAGTTGTTGACAAAGCTGTCCGGACCGAGCTCTTTTTCCGGCTTTACCTTGGAAAAGTCGACCTGGTTGTTGCCTGCAAGCGGACCCCAGTCACTTGCAAGTTTGTCTGTGGTGGTGACAACGATATCGTCAATATATACGCCGGTGCCCGGGGTAAGGTTGCTTGTCATAAAACGCAGCTGTGCCGTCGACGGCAAGCCCATCTTGATATCCATATTACGCGCTGTCACCTTGCCGTCTGCTGTGGTCTTATAGGTTCTGTCTTCAAAATCGAATTCGACCTTTACATCCGTCCAATCCTTCGGCGCATCGCCGTAAACAACCGTTGTCATCGCAGAGCCTGCCTCATCGGTCGTATACAAGCGCAGGTTACCGCCCGCGCCGCCGTTGGATTTCATGCGAAAAGCTACGGTCAAATTTGTATAACCCGTTAAATCAATGCTGCGGTTTAAGCGAATACCGGCGCCTTTTTCCGCATCCGGCTGACACTGCATATATACAAACTTATTACCGTCTTCCTCCGCAATACGAACTAAATTTTTTGAGCCCGTATTTTCCGTAACGGAGCTGATGGTGTCTAAAAATACGCCCTTAACCGGCTGCGAGCCGACCGTGCCGTTTTCAAATGTAATGTTAAAAATGGTGGTGACTTCCTCTTCTGCGGCTAATGCCGGAAGGCTTAAGGTCCCTAAAGATGCACATAGCAAAGCTGTCGTAAGTAAGATTGCTACTAACTTTTTCATCTTTTTCCCTCCTGTTTGTTTTATTATTTCATCTTTACGATGTAGAGCTGCGGATAGCCCTCCGCATCGCGGTCGGATGCGTAGAGCACCTGGTCATCAGACCAGCTGAAGCACGGATGGCAGTGCGTATCCTGGAATCTCCAGGAGGTATTGTGCTCGCAGAGCACCTCGCAGGTTGCCTTTTCGCCAGAGATGTCGATTAACAAAATATCATCGAGCGCATCACCGACAAGCAGTGTATGCGGTCCGTTGCAATGGTAGTGGTTGCAGTAAAATGGCATATCCATCTTCTTTATAATGTTGCATTCCTTGTCTGCAAAGCCGATCCAAGCCTCTGCACCCTCGGCATCCTCGTCTGTTGCAATCAGCTGTGTTCTGTCCGAGGTAATTGTGCCGTCGTGCCCCTTGCCGCGGTTATCAAAAAACATTAAACCGTCCTGCGTCCAGAACTCGTGACCTACGCAGTCATCCTCATACTGGCGGAAGCACGCCTCCACATGGCGTGTTACGGTGTTGAAAATCCAGATTCTCTGGTGCACCATATTCCAAGGTCCCTCGTGGCAGAATGCAAAATATTCATTGGTATCCGATGCCCACTGCGTGTGACCTAAGCGGTGTGTATCCTCAAATACCAAATCGCCGCCGCTGCCGTCCATACGGATGATATAAATATACCCCTTCTTTAAGCGATACAGATTTTCGTGGAAGCCGCCGTAGTTTTCATTGCCGTTGGTCACTTTTTCGCGCCACGGACCTTCCTGGTTTGCATAGCACAAAACATATTTTTCATCATAGCTGATGCTCGGATTCGATAACGGACATCCCGCCTGTGCACGGAACAAAAGCAGATATTCGCCCGTTGCGCGCTCCCAGCGATACAAGTCGCCGTCGCCGATAAAGAGCACGAAGCGACCGTCCTTTGTTTTTGTAAAGCTGCGTACCTTCTTAAAACGGGACGCAAAATCTGTCAGGCGTACACTTTCGCCCGTTTCCAGGTTCATCGAATACAAATCCGTATACGCCTTTGTATTGGACAAATGCTCGTCCGTGTGCAGATAAATAATTTCCTTATCGCCTGTGTTAAAGGAATTTTCCGTAAAATAGAAATGAATGTTTGTACCTGTCTGTGTGAGCTGAATGACCTCACGACCACTCTTTTTGTCAATATATGTACGCATCTCACTCGGGCGTACTTCTCCGACTTTAGACATAACGCAATCTCTCCTTATCTTATTTTAAAAAGTCTTCTCTGTACGGGTTAAAGGTGTCTAAAAGAACGCCCTTCTTTAAGCAAACGCAGCCGTGCACCACATTCGGTGTCTTATAAAGCGTGTCGCCCTTTTTCACGATTTGCTTTACGCCGTCGATGGTGAATTCAAACTCACCCTCGAGCACATAGGTCAGCTGCGAATGCGGATGCGAATGCATCGCACCGATTGCGCCTTCCTCAAAATGCACCTCTACCTGCATCAGTGCGTCGCCGTATGCTAAAATCTTGCGGGAAACACCGCCGCCCTGGTCCTCTAAAACATAATCCTCTGCTGTTACAAATGCTTTGTTCGCTCTGTCTAATTTCATTTTATATCCTCCTTTGAATTTAATTATATTAAAACAATTATATTATAACGCATAACGCAGTTCGCGTAAATACCTTTATGTTATTAAAATTTGTCCAAATGTCGCTTTTTTCTTGACGCCTGGCCTCTGCTCTGCTACAATGAATTCGGAGGTGATTGTATGATTAAACAATTCAACGAATGGTTTTTGGGCAATACCAAATTTGATTTGCGCCCGCTTTCCTTCGGCAACCGCATATGCCCGCCCGGGTACAAGCGCGACATTGAAATCAGCACGCACTATATCATCCACTACATCGCCTCCGGCAAGGGTGTGTTTAAGAAAAACGGTATCACTTATCCGTTAAGTGCCGGACAAATTTTTGTTTCCAAGCCAAACGAGGTGTTTGGCTTCGCTGCCGATATGGAGGACCCCTGGCACTTCATCTGGGTGAAATTCACCGGTGATTTTGCAAAAAAGGTCGATACCCTGCCGATGGTTTTAAGCATCGACGGCACCGCCTTTTACAACATGGTCAGCTGTGACCCCGAATCCAATACCGCCGAGGAATTCATCACCGCACAGCTGTACCTTCTGTTTGCAACACTGTTTGCCTCCGAAAAAAGGCACGACTATGTAACGATTATTAAAAACTATGTACGCGGTCGCCCGATGATCGACAAAATCACCGTTGACGAGATTCAGCAGTTCTTGAATTTAAACCGCCAGTATATGAGCACCATGTTTAAAAAGGCAACCGGCATGTCGATTCAGCAATACATCATAAAAGAGCGCATAGACCGCGCAACGCTTTTGCTTGCGCAGGGCTTCTCCATCGCCGAAACAGCAGAGCACATCGGCTATGCAAGCATCTATGCCTTTTCCAAAAGCTTTAAAAAAACCTACGGTGTCAGTCCGAGTGAATTCAAAAAAAGCACCAAGCGCTAAGCGCATTATCCATGCGGACAATGCGCAATGAAATACGCCTTTCGGCGTGTGAATGGAAAAAAGCCGTCACCGTGACGGCTTTTTATAATACAATTTTTAGCCTAAAATAAAATACTCACAGGGCTTTAAAGCGATACCCGTCTGCCTGCAGCTGCAAAATCACGCGCTCGAGTGCATCGGCATTGTCCTTGGATACGGCGTGGAGCAAAAGCACTGCGCCGTCGTGCATATAAGGCACAATTCTGTCGTAAGCATACTGTGCGCCGTGCACCGCATCGCGCTGCCAGTCCACATAAGCAAAGCTCCACAAAACCGTTTTCAGCCCCAAATCCTTTGTAATCGCAAGCGTGCGCTCGCTGAATTCGCCCATCGGCGGTCGGAGCAGCGTCATTTTTTTGCCCGTCAATTCCGTATAGGCTTCGGAAAGAGACAAAATTTCCTCTGCCAGCGCTTTGTCGCTTGTAACAGACGGCATCGACGGATGCTTTAAGGTATGATTGCCGACATTATGTCCCTCCTCTGCCATGCGCCGCACAAGGTCGGGCTGTGATTTTAAATAATCGCCCGTGATAAAAAATGCCGCCGGTACGCCTGTCTTTTTCAGCACATCCAGAATCTGCGCTGTATAGCCGTTTTCATACCCCTCATCAAAGGTCAGATACAGCGTTTTTTCCTCGTTTGTTTTATACACGCCACCGTAGCGCTCTAAAAGCGCTGCAGCTTGCGCGTCCACCTCCGGCGCAGCGCCCTTGTTTTTCTTAAGTCCCCAGGCAACCGTTTCATTCGAAAGCGCGGCATACTCTGCCGCTGCCTTCAGTCCGCCCGCCGCTTCGCCGTTTAAGCCGACGAGCTGCGCGTCCGTCGGCGCGTGCTTTGTGCAGCCGCACACAAGCAAAAGTGCAAAGCAAAGAAAACAAATCCATCCTTTTTTAAGCATAAAAATCCCTCCGCATTCATCCTATGCGAAGGGATTTGCATTTTAATACCAAATCAATAAATTAAAACGACTTTATTAAGATAGGTTTCTGAATTGCACTCCACCGTTTGGTCCGAAACAATCTGCACGCCGTCAACACGCAAAAGCCAATTCAAATCCGATGCACCAATCAGTATTTCTCCATTTGCGCGCGTAACCGGCATACCGGACAAAATATAAGAAAACCTTTCCTGTGCCTCCGGGCTGACCGAAAGCGTAACCGTGCGCTTTGTATAAGTCGGCGCAGGGATGATTCCGCTTGCCGACCCGCCCGATGCCGGGTTTGCACTCGCGCCGCCCGAAGCCGGTGCCTGCGAAGACGGCGCGAAAGCATCGTCTGTTTTATCCATCATCGGCGCAGTCGGCACTGTAGCCTCGCTCTCGACCTGCGCGCCTGCGCCCGCCCCGGGTTCAGCCGTCGAAGCATCCTCCGCTGTAACCGAAGCGCTTTTTTGATTCTCTTTTCCCGCGTATTCCTGCACCGCTTCCGGCGTCTGCGAAGAATAGTAAGTGTAGGTGTCCGGCACGGCCAATTCCGTTTCTGCGTACGGCACCTCCGCCGTTCTTGCGCGCGGCCCGTTGGTCATTTCGCTCTCGCCGTTTGTCTCCCGGGCGGTCATCGCATCTTCTTCATCCGCCGCTTCGCTTCCGAGTATTTGCACCTCGGAATTCTGCGGTGTCTGATACCCGTTCTGCGTTACGGCAAGCACGCCGATAAACAGCACAAAGCAAGCCGCCGTCACACTCAAGGCACGCACCCAGCGCTGCCTGTAAAGCGGCAACACCGCCGGCGTTTTCGCCTTTTCGATATCAAATACAAAATCACTCGTATCCTCAATTTTCAATGCACGAAGCTCGCCGCGCAGCGCACGCAGCGCCTCCACCTCTTTTTTGCATGCGGCGCACGCCTGCAGGTGCGCCTCCAGCTGTGCGCGCTCTTTTTCAAGCAAAAAGCCGTCAATATATTCAGTTAAGTATGCACGCGCCTCTCTGCACTCCATAAACGCGCCTCCTTTTCCTTCTCAACTCTATAGACGCCTATTTTTCTAAAAGGTTCCGTAATTTTTCTCTTGCGCGGTTCAATCTGGATTTCACGGTACCGACGCTGATATCGAGCGCAGAAGCAATCTGCTCATAGTCCAGATCCTCAAATTCGCGAAGCACCAACACACTTCTGTATTTCGGGCTCAACCGCTCAATGGCATCGAGCAGCATACGCCGCCGCTCATTTTGCAGCACAACCTTTTCCGGCGCGGCAGAATCATCTGCAATCGGCAGCTCCACCGTTTGCGCATCCTCCCCCTCCACCGCAAGCGGCACGGTTTGCACGCGCCTGCCGCGCTTGCGCAAGGCATCCAAGCTTGCATTGACCGTCACGCGATGAATCCAGGTGTCGAGTGACGCCGCGCCCGTAAACGAGCCGATTTTGCGGTACAGCTTAATAAATACCTCCTGTGCCACATCGTAGGCATCCTCTTTGTCCTGCAGCATACCGTATGCAATATTTATAATTTTCGACTGATAGCGCTCGACTAAAAAATCAAACGCCTGCGCATCGCCTTCGGCGCATTTTTCCACAAGCTCCTGCGTTGTCATACGGTACACCTCCGTTCTTTAAGTTAGCTTAATATAACCGCATTAAAATCATTCGTACGACTGCACTTCGCCATTTGGGTTAGCTTTATATAACCACATTGATTTTTCTTTCCTTATCGCGGCTTCTTGCGGCACTGTCTGTGCACGCAAACCGCATTTTATGCATTATAAAATTCCGCATATGACAATTATACCATAAACCGCAGGTTTTCGCAACTATTTACCCGCAAGAAGAAATTTTACTTTTCAAGAAATAAAATGCTTGACAAACCCTGCCACCTCTGTTATACTGAATTTGTAAGTTAGCTCACTCTAACTTACAAGCAATCCATCTGTTTATCCTTCTAATTTTAAAACAAAGCCGCCGTCTGTCTTTGCACAGCGGCGGTTTTGTTTTTTGTATATTCCGTTTTTTAGTTTAACCTTTTTGTTTACAATTTTATACATTTGAAATAAAAAAATACATTCTCTTTCTTTCCCCTTTTATGTTATTATGATATTATAAGAGTTTATTTAAAAGGAGGAATCCCTATGAACATCATCAAGCGCGCTCTGGCACTTTGCCTGAGCATGGCGCTTCTGCTCACGCTTTGCCCCGCTATGCCAATCGCAGCGGCAGAGGAACAAATCATTTTTGCAGATGATTTTTCCGGCTATGAAGCGGAAGAGTCTCCCGCAGAAAGCACGAAAGCGGAGGAATGGAACGACAAAGCCACATCCGCCACAGCGGAGATTAAAGTTGTGGAAAAGGACAAAAACAAGGTTCTTTGCATTACCGACTCCGCCGAAAAAGCAGGCGGTCCGCGTATTGCCAAAGCTCTCTATTTAAAAGGTGTCGATGATTTAACCGTCACCTTCCGCGCAAAATCCGAAGGTAGTGCGAGCATCGGGTTCTGGGTGCTCTCAAACAAAACAGCTGTTTTTTCGCACCGAGGCGCTTCCACCTCCTGGACCGATTTCAAGGTGGAAATCGACTTGAAGAAAAAGGAGTATGCAATTTACGCAGACGGAAAGCTCTCCGGTGAGGGCACGTTCGAAAACGCCCTGGATGCACAGGTTGCCTACATTCGCTTTGCAGGCTCAATCAAAAACGGTGGATGCGCTTACTATGACGATATTGTCATCTCCACAAAAACCGACATCGACCTCGCAAAGCTTTTTGACCCCACAAATGTCACCGGCGAGGGTATAAGCGTCATTCCGGGGCTTGCAACCGACTCTGACCATACCAAGGACTATAAAACAGCAGCGGCTGTTAAGAAAATCGCACCGGCTTCCAATAAGATTATCTTCGAGGAAAACTTCAATAGCTACAACGCAGGCGGCGTTGTAGAAGCACTGCCGGACACCGCCGGCAGATTTACAGAGCGTGCTTCCTCCGGCGCAGTGACCATCACCGCCGAGGACAAAGACAGTGACCGCGTGCTCCGAATTGCCAATACCGGCGCAAGCAGTGGACCGCGTATCGGTAAAACACTCTACCCGGAAGGCATTAAGACATTGTATGTGTCCTTTATGGCGCGTTCTGTCGGTGCAGGTACCGTAACCTTCTCCGTACTAAACAGTCTGGCAACTGCCGTAAGCGTCGGCGGTGGTCACTCTACATGGACGGCATACGAGTATGTTCTTGATTTAGAAGCAAAAACATATATCTGCTATAAAAACGGCAAAGAATCGGAAAAGGGCACCTTCGGTGCTGACTTAGACAGCCAGCTGACCATCCGCTTCGGCGGCTCCGTTCGCGACGGCGGCTGTGTTTTCTATGACAATATCAGCATCTCTACGCCAGATGCAGTCGACCTCGAGCTGATTCAAATCGGCACCAGAGGTGAGCCGATGACTAAGTCACAGCACGCCCAGAAAGCAAGTGCGCTCTATAAGGGCGAGCCTGCACCGCCCGTAAGCACGCCGGGCGGTGCAATCCAACTTTTCTATTACGACAACAACCAGGGCGGCAAAACCGTTACCACCGGTACGGAAGGCTCCTGGACAAAGATTATGACCGGCGACACCGTTTTGGCAAACACCGTAAACGATAACCAGCTTATCCTTGCCGTGAACCCGCGCTCGACCAAGGTGCGTTCTGCGCTGACGAAGCTTTTAAGTCTCGGCGAGCAGCCGGGCGACCTGACAGTGGAATACAGTGTATATTTCATCGGCACCGGCGCCGGTGCAAGACTCGGCATGATAGCGGATTCGATGAAGGATCTGCTTGCAAATACACCTGAGCTCTCTGCGGCACATCCTGCCGTACAGCCGGGCTGGAATCATATCAAATACACCTTTGATATGCAGAAAAAGACCTACAGCGCATTCGTAAACGGCAAAGCTCTTGAAACGAATGCAGCCTTTGCTTCCGAAGCAAAGAACTTGGGCGATCTTACCGCTATGTTTAATTTCAAAACAAATACCGGCAACGATATTGTCTTGCTCGACAATGTGGTTATGTATACCTACACACAAAGTGTATACTCCACGATGCTCTTCGGCAGTCAGGGCGTAAACTGGGATTTGGTCAAGGGCAAGCCGATTACGGAGGACAGCTTCGTATCCAACCTGCGCCAGCATCCGAGACTGCTCATCAACAACTGGGATGAAATGCGCGAAAAAATCGCAAAAGACGAAATGTGCGCTTCGTGGTATGCAGATTTGCTTAAAATGGCAGATGAATTGTTGACCGCGCCGAATTACCCATATGTATTTGAAAACGGCAGAAACTGGCTCCTCGGCGGACGAAATGTGCGCTACCGCCTGATGACGCTCGCCTTCGTATACAATATGACAGGCGATGAAAAATACAAAAACCGTGCACTGGAGGAAATGCGCTCTGCCGCTACATATCCGGACTGGTCCAACTCCGCGCCGATCATCTCTTCGGAATGTATGCACGGCTACGCCATTGCCTACGACTGGATGTACCACGCATTAACCGAAAGCGAAAAAGCGGAAATCCGCAAAGCCATTTGCGACAAAGCGCTCTGGCAGTTTGTACATGCCTACGAAGGCAATATCAGCGTAGAAATCAACAGAGGTAACTCTAATCGTACACTGGTTGCCAACAGTGCCGCTCTGCAGACCGCGATTGCCCTTGCAGACGAAATGCCGGATGTTGCAAACTACATCTACGAAAATGCACTGACATATGCGCAACCGCCGATGCTTGCCTACGCTGCCGACGGCGGCTTCCCGGAAGGCTCGATGTATTGGGATTACGCCACAACCTTTGCGGTTCTCTTAATGACAGCGCTGGAAAAGGCCCCGGTGGACGGCTATACACACGATGCGGCTGCAAAGTGGTTTTTCGAGCTGCCGCAGATGAAGAACACCGTAAAATATAGCATTTACTTAAACTCCACGGACAAAAAGTTCAACTTCGGCGATGCAAGCGAAGGCATCATGTACAGCCCGACGTTGTATTGGTTTGCAAGCTATACAGACGAGCCATTCTATAAATGGTACGAAAACAATCTGCTTAAAACACATCAGGCAACCTTCACCAGTATGATTGACCTGATTGATGCGCTCATCTGGTACGATGCAGATATGAGCACAGATAATGTTACGCCGATTTCGCCGGACGGTATGTTCAACTCCGAAACGTCAGCCGTCGCAACGATGCGCTCCTCCTTTGCCGACAGTGGCGCACTCTTCGCAGCAATCCAGGGCGGCAGCAACAAAACCGGCCATATGCACAAATCACTCGGCAACTTCGCACTCGATGCCAACGGTCAGCGTTTTATCCATCCGATCGGCGCATTGGACTACTCTGCGCAGTTTGACGACAGCTATTACTACACCAAGCGAACAGAAGGACAAAATACCATTCTGTTTAACCCGGATGCTTCCATCGGTCAAAATGTAGAAGCTCTGGCGATGTTTACGGATTTCAAATCCGACGCAGATGAAGCCTTCGCCGTACTCGATATGACGCAGACACACGAAACCGTTGAAAGCGCAAAGCGCGGTATGCTGATGACAAAAGGCAGAAAAAGCGTTGTATTTCAGGATGAATTCAAAATGAAAAAACCGTCTGAAATCTACTGGTTTGCGCAAACACACGCCGATATCAAGCTTGCACAGGACGGCATGAGCGCCGTATTGGAGCTCGGTGGCGAAAGAATGCTTGTTGTTCTGACGCAGGCACCGGCAGGCGCAAAGCTCTCCGTAATGGGCGCAACACCGTTGCCGACCTCGCCGAGAGCAGGTGACGAAGCTTTAAAATCGTATTACAAGCTCGCCGTACACTTAACCAATGTAACGGAAGGCACAATCCGCGTAGAATTCATTCCGCTCGAAAAAGGCGAAACACCGGATGTAAGCCGTGCGACAGCGCCGCAACCGATTTCCGCCTGGGCACTGGATGCAACCGTACCTGCACCGACTGCACAAGAAGACTTCGCTAATGCCGTTGCCCTAAAGCTCGGCAGCCCGGTTTCCTTTGCCGGCGGACAGAGAACCTATGTCGACACAAACAACTATGCGGTTATGCCGATCGAAACCGGCGGCAGAACGCTCGTGCCGGTACGCTTCATTTCCGAAAAAATCGGTGGTAATGTATACTGGGACGAAGCATTGCAGCAGGTAAAAATCGTGCGCGGCAATGACGAAATTCTGCTCTATATCGGCTCAAATGAAATGACGGTAAACGGTCAGATTACCTATCTCGATGTTCCGGCGCAGACCATCAACGACCGCACGATGATTCCGCTCCGCGCCATGGTAGAAGCGGTCGGCAAATCCGTATTCTGGGACGACCGCGGCCTGATTTTAATCAGCGACGAAGCACATACCCCAAGCGAAGATGCAATCGTGCGTATGCTCGGTCTTTTAGACACGCGCGTGCTTTGGGGTGACGGTGAACTGACCTGGTTTGACCGTCAGATTACCGACTACAAGCTCACGCCGCAGGCAGACAATACCATCCGCGTGCTGGCAGCTGGTATCGATGTGCCTGTTACACCGACTGCAGACGGTGCAAGCTTCACAATAGACGGCAAAAACTACAACATTCACTTTGCAAACGACAGCTTTAAAGACCTGATTGGCACCTCCGACCCGAACGTGGTTGCATACATGGAAATGTCGTCGCGCATTCTCTCCATGTCCGAACAGCAAACGATCAACTACATTCCGGTACAGAGCGCCGAAATGAGCACAGGTCACGATAAATACATTTCGCAGGGCACAATTGATAATGTAATCAGCAGTGATATGATTAACCGCTGGTCGGGTCAGGGTGATGGTGCATACATCATCTACGACCTCGGTTACAAGCAAAACATTCACTCCTTCGGTCTTGCCGTATACCAGGGCACAACCAGACAGACGCTCTTCTCCGTATCCGTATCCGACGACGGCGAAAACTGGACACAGCTGATTGATACGGAAACCAGCGGCGAAACCGATCTGTTTGATATCTTCAAGCTCGGCGATGTGCAGGCAAGATACGTTAAGGTAACCGGCTATGGTACAACCGCCGGTAATATGTACAACTCCTGGACAGAGGTGCGCTTCTGGGCAAATGCCGAGCAGGAGGCAGCCGACGAGGCAGACTGGAGCCAGAACGGCTTGACCGGCGCGATGGTCTACCACACCGGCGACCAGATTCAGCTGGCAGTTTCCACAACGAATATCAAGGGCTCAACCGTGGCAGCTCCGGCAATCACCTTCACTGCCGACAAGCCGGGCGTGGTGGATATCACGCCGGACGGCAAGGTAACCTTCATCGGCGCAGGCGATGTAACCATCACAGCGTCCTACAACAACGGCTTTAAAACGCTGACTTCGACTTTGAAGGCACGCTGCGCAAAATAAACAAACGCACCAAAGGGTGGATGCAAACTTGCATCCACCCTTTCCATTTGTGCATCATTTTATATTGTCATTTTAAGCGTAGTTTTATACAATCAAAGTAGGGAAGCTTGCACGAATCATACTATAATATTGTTCGATTTGTGCATTGTCACACCCTTCATATATATGGTAAACTAAAAACAGAAACTATATTTAAGAAGCAAGGGGTGTTTTTATGAAACAAACAAAACGCATTTTAGCCGTATGCATCTGTCTTTCGATGCTGTTTGCGCTTTTGCCGGCAAATTTCGCCTTTGCGGCAAAAACGCAGATCGTCTTTGCAGATGACTTTTCCGGCTATGCCGTCGGCGAATCGCCGCAAACCGCCAAAACCGGTGCGGTCTGGAACGACAAGGCAGTTTCCGCAACAGCAGAGGTAAAGGTCGTTGAAAACGGCGGCAGTCAAGTCCTCTGTGTGACAAACGCTGCAGAAAAAACAGGCGGTCCGCGACTCGGCAAGGCGCTCTATTTAAAGGATGTCGACGATTTAACCGTCACCTTCCGCGCAAAGACCGAAGGCAGTGCAACCGTCGGCTTTTCCGTTATGCTCAGCGGCAAAACCGAGGTGCTTTCCCGCAAGGGTGCAAGCGCCGACTGGACAGACTTTAAAGCTGAAATCGACTTAAAGAACAAAAAATATTTCATTTATGCAAATGAAAAGCTCGAAAGCAAGGGTGAGTTCACACAAGACCTCGCCTCCGATGTCACCTACATCCGTTTCGGCGGCTCTGTTCGAAACGGCGGCTGTACCTTCTATGACGATATTTCCATTTCAACGAATACGGACATAGATGTTGCCAAGCTGTTTGATGCAACCAACACCACGGGCGGCGGTGCTGCCGGAAATGCAGGCACAACCGGCCCGGTCGCGGACAGCGACCACAGCGCAGATTACAAAGCAGCTGCGGCAGTTAAAAAGCACGCGCCAGCCGGCAACACGGTGATTTTTGAAGACAACTTCAACACCCGTGCAGCAGGCAGCGCCATAGAGCATAGTGCCGCAACTGTCGGCCAATGGTCCGAGCGTGCGACCTCTGCAACCGTTGCCTATACGGCAGAAGATAAGGACGGCGACCGCGTCCTGCAGATTACCAACTCTGCGGCAAGCGGCGGCCCGCGTATCGGCAAAACCATCTACCCTGCCGGTATAAACACCATATACATTTCCTTTATGGTGCGCACCGTCGGCTCGGCAACGGTCAACTTTTCTGCATACAACGGTATGGCAGACGGCGTGCGCACAACCGGCACGCAGGCAGAGTGGGCCGCTTACGAGTTCATGCTCGACATCAAAAACAAAACCTATATCTGCTATAAAAACGGTGTCGAAGCAGACAGCGGCATACTCGGCGCAGACTTAGACAGCCAGATCACCTTCCGTTTCGGCGGCTCGGTGAAAAACGGCGGCTGTGCCTTCTATGACAACATCCGTATTTCCACACCGGATAAGGTAGACACAGCTTTGGTGCAAACCGGTACCACGGGCGAAATGACAACAAAGGCACAGTACGCAGAAAAGGCAGAACAGGGCTACAAGGGCGAGCCGGCTCAGGCTGTCAGCACGCCGGAGGGCGCAATCCAGCTGTTCTACTACGACAACAACAAGGGCGGCGAAACCATTTCCCTCGGCACAAATGCCGCATGGACAAAGCTGCAGACCTCCGAAACCTTAAAGGCGCTGACCGTCAGCAAAAACGAGCTGATTGTAGCGGTAAATCCGCGCGCAACCAAGGTGCGAAGCGCATTGACAAAGAACTTAAGCCTCGGTGAAAAATCCAAGGATTTAACCATTGAATACAGCGTATATTTCATCGGCAATTCCGGTGCAAGACTCGGTCTGATGGCAAACTCCTCCATCGACCTGCTCAGAGATACCCCGGAAATTACCCCGGCGCATCCGGCGGCAAAGCAGGGCTGGAACCACATTAAATATACAGTGGACCTGCAAAAGAAAGTCTACACCGCCTATGTAAACGGGCAGGCAATCGAAACGGATGCTCCGTTTGCGGCAACGGCAACCAACTATGCCGAAATCATTGCCGTGTTCAATTTTACAAACAACACCTCCGATGAGATTGTTCTTTTGGACAATGTAGTAATGTATACCTATACTCCGATTGAATATTCCACCCTGCTCTTCGGCAGCGAGGGTGTAACCTGGGAAAAGGTCAAGGGCAGCCCGATTACAAGAGACAGCTTCGTTTCAAACCTGCGCCCGCATCCGCGCGTGCTCATCAACAGCTGGGATGCCATCCGCGAGAAAATCGCAACGGACAAAACCTGCGCGCAGTGGTTTGTAAATGTTACGGAAAGCGCAGAGGAGCTTTTGGTTGCAGACAATGTCCCGTATGTCTTCGACAACGGCAGAAACTGGCTCTCCGGCGCAAGAAATGTGCGTACAAGACTTGTAATTTTATCGTTTATGTACGGCGTGACCGGCGAAGAAAAGTACAAAGCCCGCGCGCTGGAGGAAATGCGTTTTGCAGCGCAGCATCCGGACTGGTCCAACTCCGCGCCGATTATTTCTTCGGAGTGTATGATGGGCTATGCCATCGCGTATGACTGGATGTATCACGGCTTAACCGACGACGAAAAAGCCGAAATCCGCAAAACAATCTGCGATAAGGCGCTCTGGCAGTTTATCCACTCCTACGAAGGCAAAAGCGCCGTTGAAATCGGTAAGGGTACCTCGAACCGTACCACCGTTGCAAACAGCTGCGGCTTAATGACAGCCGTTGCCATTGCCGACGAAATGCCGGAGGTAGCAAACTATGTATACGAAAACGCATTAAAGCACGCACAGCTTCCGATTCTCGCCTACAGCGAGGACGGCGGCTTCCCGGAAGGCACAATGTACTGGGAATACTCCACACGCTTTGCCGTGCTTTTGATGGCAACACTGCAGGCAGCACCTGTAGAGGGGTATAAACACGATGCAGCGGCACAGTGGTTCTTTGACCGCCCGCAGATGAAGAATACACCGAAATACAACATTTACTTAAACTCCACAAATCA
Source organism: Clostridia bacterium (assembly GCA_045546315.1). GTDB lineage: Bacteria > Bacillota > Clostridia > UBA1381 > UMGS1253 > RGIG2041. The sequence goes on from JAZQCN010000011.1 coordinate 20,963, forward strand.
GAAATTCAACTTCGGCGATGCAAACGATGCCCTCGTTTACAGCCCGACGCTGTACTGGTTTGCAAGCTTCACAAACGAACCGTTCTATAAATGGTACGAAAGCGATATGCTCGAAAAGCACCAGGCAAGCTTTAAGGGACTCGATGCCGTACAGGCAATCATCTGGTACGACGACAAAATGTCCACAGACCATATCGAGCAGATTTCACCGGATGCGCTGTTCAATTCCGAAACGGCAGCCGTAGCGACCATGCGCTCCTCCTTTGCCGACAGCGGTGCGCTGTTTGTAGCACTGCAGGGCGGCAGCAACAAGACGGGACACATGCACAAATCGCTCGGTAACTTTGCACTCGATGCCAACGGCCAGCGCTTTATCAGCACCGTCGGTGCATCGAACTATTCTTCGCAGTTTGATTCGAGCTACTACTATGTAAGGCGTACGGAAGGTCAGAACACCATCCTCTTTAACCCGGATGCCTCCGTCGGCCAGAGCTTAGATGCACTGGCAATGTTTACAGATTTCAAATCCGACGATGACGAAGCCTATGCTGTACTCGATATGAGTCAGACACACGAATCCGTTGCAAGTGCACAGCGCGGTGTGTTTATGACAAAGGGGCGCCGCTCCGTTGTTATCCAGGACGAGTTTAAAATGAACAAACCGTCCGAAATCTACTGGTTCGCGCAGACGCTTGCCGAAATCAAGCTCGCCGAAGACGGCATGAGCGCCCTTCTGACGAAAAACGGCGAAAGAATGCTCGTTGTACTCACCGAGGCACCGGCAGGCGCAAAGCTTTCCATTATGGAAGCAAAGCCGCTCCCGACCTCCCCGATTGCAACGGATGAAATTCCGAAAAACTATTACAAGCTTGCCGTGCATCTGTTAAACACAACGGAAGGCACGATTCGCGTGGAATTCATTCCGCTTGAAAAGGGCGAAGCACCGGATGTAAGCCGTGCAACTGCGCCGCAGCCGATTTCTGCATGGAAGCTGGATGCAACCGTTCCGGCACCGAGCGCGCAGGATGCACTCGGCAACGCCGTTGCCTTAAAGCTTGGCAGCCCGGTTGCCTTTGCAAACGGCCACAGAACCTATGTCGATACAAACAACTACGCCGTAATGCCGATTGAAACCGGCGGCAGAACGCTTGTGCCGGTACGCTTTATCTCCGAAAACATCGGCGGTAATGTTTCCTGGAACGAAGAGGCGCAGGAGGTAAAAATCCAGCGCGGTGAAGATGAAATTTATCTGTATATCGGCTCTAATGAAATGATTGTCAACGGCGAAACCAAATACTTAGATGTTCCTGCACAAACCATCAACGACCGCACAATGATTCCGCTTCGTGCGATGGTTGAGGCGGTCGGCAAAAAGGTGTTCTGGGATGACCGCGGACTGATTTTAATCAGCGGCGACAAGCAGACACCACGTGAAGAAGAAATCGTTCGCGTGCTCTCTCTTCTGGACACACGCGTGCTCTGGGGCGACAGCGAGCTGACATGGTTTGACGCACAAATTGCAGACTACACCTTAATTCCGCAGGCAGATAACACAATCAGCGTGCTTGCAGGCGGCAATCAGGTTCCGGTTACACAAACTGAGGCCGGCGCAAGCTTCACTTTGGACGGCAAAGCTTATAACATCCGTTTTGCAAACAATGCTTTTGAAAACCTATTAAGCACAGCAGACCCGCGCATCATTTCCAACCTGGCAATCGCTCCGGAGCCGATTCGTGTTGCACAGCCGCACGATATCCACTACATTCCGGTACAGAATGTCGAAATGAGCACAGGGCACGATAAATACATCCCGGCAGGTACGATTGACAACATCATCAACGATGAAATCATCAACCGCTGGTCGGGCTACGGCGCAGGTGCATTCCTCGTCTACGACCTCGGCTACAAGCAAAACATCCACTCCTTCGGTCTTGCGGTGTTAAACGGTATGACAAGACAGACACTGTTCTCCGTTTCGATTTCCGATGACGGCGAAACCTGGACAGAGGTCATCAACACCGTAACGCACGCGAAATCCGAGCTGTTTGAAATCTTTAAGCTCGGCGATGTGCAGGCAAGATATGTTAAGGTAATCGGCTACGGTACGCCGCAGGGCAATATGTACAATTCCTGGACGGAGGTACGCTTCTGGCCAAGTGCCGAGCAGGAAGCTGCCGACGAGGCAATCTGGTCCAAAGAAGGCTTAAACGGCTCTGCCGCTTACCATATCGGCGATCAGCTGAAGCTGACGCTGAAGGCAACCAACAACAAGGGCGTCTTTATGGAGCCGACAGGTGCCGTATTCACAACCGATAAAGACGGCATTGTAGACATCACGCCGGACGGCACATTAACCGTTGTCGGCGCAGGCACGGTGAAGGTTACCGTTACCTACTTTAACGGCTTCAAAAACCTGACCGCTTCCTTAGAGCTGGTTTGCGAACAGTAAAATAAAAAAAGAAGGAAAAGCATCTTGCTTTTCCTTCTTTTTTGTTGCCTTTTTATGCTTCAAATTGCTTCGGGCACATTACAAAAAACACCTTGTCGCCGGCGCTGCCGGTAACCATTTCCTCCGCCTCTGCGCAAATGTTCCAGCGCAGGTCAGCGTTGTCCTCAAGCGTCTGTATAAGCTTCTCCGGCGCAGTGCCGTCCTCTAATTCGAACACATAGCCGATAAACGGAATCGTGCCGACCATTGGTGCAAAGCTTGCACCCTCTTGAAAGCCGGTAATCTCCGCATTGCCGAAGCCTGCAAGCAGTCCCGGCTCAACCTCGGCTACAACGCCGCTGAACGGCAGCGTTCCGTTATTTGCAAGCGCTTGTGCGAGCGCCGTAACGCTCTCGGCATCCTCTGCCTGCGCCTTAAAATCGGCAAGCAGCGCCGTGCCGACCGTAGCCGGCTGTTCTGTTTCGCCGCCGTTATCTTTTTTCCCGCAGCCGCACAAACAAATACTCAGAAGCAAAACCGCCAGCATACAAGCTATCATTCTTTTTTTCATCGTATTCACCTCTGTATTTATATTACCGGATTGCCAGAGAATTATTCAGAAGCGAGGTCGAATACATAAACAAAACATCGTCTGCGGCTTCAAAATCGACAAAATTGCCGACAAAGCTGCTTTGGATATAGCGAATATCCACAACCGTAATTTTGCTGTAGCCCTGCGCCAGAAGCGGTGCAAGACTCGAGCCGTAGGAATCGCGGAACAATACCAGCTCGCGCTTTTGCGGCGCGTTCGGATTTTCAATCGTCAGAAGCGGCGCAGAGCCCGACAAAAACATTTCATACGGGTCCTTGCCTGCCGCCTTTTCCATATTGTACATTTCCCCGACCACCGGCTTGCCGGTATCGTAGTAGCTTACCGTGCACGCCTCCAGTGTCGGATTGGTTAAATACACAATCGTATCCGGTGCAGTTTTGAGCGGTAGCTGCCCTGCATACACACCGTAAAACGGCGCTCCAAGCGTCTGCTTCGTATAAACCGGGTCAGCATAAAGCGTATCCGGCGGCTGCATTGTATACAAAATATGCATCGCCACATCCGTGATGCATTCCTGCTTCCAATGCGTGTCCGTCGTGTAATAATCCTCTAACCCAAGCAACGGCACTACATCGATATATTCCATATAGTCCGTCTTTTCGCGCATCGCGGAAACCAGTGCAGCATAGTCCAGCACCGGATAGCCGTTTGCCTCGGCTAACCAGTAGTTTTTATCCGGCACGACCGAGAAATAAAGCTTTGCATCTGTATCCTTTAAATAGCTGTCATACACAAAAGAAAACCGCTCTGCTGCGTGCGCCAGCATTTCCGGATTTAACGGGTCGTCGATTTTAGAAATATGCCCCTCTGCCATAAATAAGCCGTTGGTGTCCTTTTTGCCGAACACATACTTGTTCAGGCCTGCCTTAAAGGCACGGAAGGTATCGCGCAGCGGAAACTGGTCTGTTGTATACAGCTCAAAGCCGCCCGTAAAATCCCCGTTAAAAATCGTTTCCGCGTTCAAGGTCGGCAGCTGCGCAAGCGCGCGGCGCTCCGCCTCGGAAAAAGCGTCCGCCGGCTTTAAAATGCAGCCCAGGGAAATTGCCAGAACCAAAATACCGAACAATACAACCGATGCTATGTTTTTCACTTTTTTCATCACACAATTCCCCCTTCCTTAAAATCTGAAATACAAGAACGGATTAAACGAGCCGTCCGCCAGAAATGCCGTTGCCGCCAGAAGCAGAAAAATCAAAAACGGAATTTCCAGCACATCGATAATCGCCGCGCCCGCCTTTGTCTTTTTTATGCGCCCGATACAGAGCTTCGGCAGCGGTGTTGCCGCAACCGCCGCAATCAAAAACAGAAGCCCGTAGTTACTGAGTTGATACAGCGCGCCCGGCGAAACGAGGGCAATGCCGCCGTAGCCGAACATACCGCCCACGCGCAAAAGCGCCTCCTCAAGCCCGTTTGCCGAGAAAATAACAAAGCTGATGGCAACAAGAAATAAAACATACACATGGCGCACAGCCTTTGTTTTCTCCAGCTGCTTTAAAAGGAAAAACTTTTCAACGAGCAACAGAATGCCGAAATACACACCCCATACGATAAAGTTCCACGCCGCACCGTGCCAGAAGCCGGTCAAAAACCAAACGGTGAAGATGTTTAAAACAAATCTGCCCTTGTTTACGCGGTTACCGCCCATCGGGATGTAGACATAATCCCGAAACCAGGTGCCGAGCGACATATGCCAGCGGCGCCAGAAATCCGTGATGCTTGAGGCGATAAACGGATAGTTGAAGTTTTCCAGAAAATCGAAGCCAAGCAGCTTACCCAAACCGATGGCCATATCGCTGTAGCCCGAAAAATCGAAATAAATCTGCAGCATATAGCCGATGGCAAACAGCCAGTAAAACAAGACGGATTTATCCGCCGCCATATGAAATGCATCGCAAAACTCGCCGAGTGCGTTGGCAAGCAAAATCTTCTTTGCTAAGCCCAGCACAAAGCGGCGAATGCCCTCTGCACTTTTTTCAAAGCTGTGCGTGCGCGCCGTCAGTTGCTTTTCTACATCGGCATAGCGCACAATTGGGCCTGCAATCAGCTGCGGAAACAGCGACACATACGCCGCAAGGTTAATCGGGTTTTTCTGCGCCGCCACGCTGCCGCGGTACACATCGATGGTATAGCTTAAAATCTGGAAGGTGTAAAAGCTGATACCAATCGGCAACGCCAGATTCAAAAGTGTAACCGACAAGCCGGTCACGCGCGCAAAATTGGTAATAAAGAAATTCGCATACTTAAAGTAGCCTAAAATGCCCAAAAATGCAACCACGGACAAAAGCATAAACACCTTCGCCGCTGGCTTACCGCGATAGCGCTCAATCAACAGGCCGAACACATAGCCGCAAAGCACCGTTGCCAGCATTAAAAACACATATACCGGCTCGCCCCACGCATAAAACACCAGGCTGAATAATAGAAGCACCGTATTTTTCAGCATCCTCGGTGCTATAAAATATACCAAAAGCACGCACGGCAAAAAGTAGTATAAAAATGGGATACTTGAAAACAGCATATTTTTCTCCTTTTCCCTCAAGAAAAAACGGGCGCTGCCGCCCGTTTTATATAGTTTTTCCTTCTTAATTCTTCAAATTATTCTTCAAACTGCTTCGGGCACATTACAAAGAATACCTTGTTACCAACGCTGCCCGTTACCATTTCTTCCGCTTCCACGCAAATGTTCCAACGCAGGTTTGCGCTTTTCTTTAAGCTTGCAATAAAGTCAGAAGCATTCACACCGTCCTCTAAGGTAAATACATAGCCAACAAATGCCACAGAGCTCATCATCGGTGCAAACATTGCGCCTTCCTTAAAGCCTGTGATTTCAGCATTGTCAAAGCCTGTGAGCAGACCCGGCTCTACAGCGGAAGCCCCCGCCATAAACGGAATACTTTCGTGCTGTGCAAGCGCTTCAGCGATTGTCAGCGCAGAGCTGCTTGCTGCCTTTGCCTTAAATACGGAAAGCAATGTATTGCCGACAGAAGCCGGTGCAGCTGGCTTTTCCTCCGGCTTTTCTTCTGCCTTGTCTGCCGGTTTTTCTTCCGCTTCCTGCTTCTTATCCGGCTCCTTTACCTCTTCCTTCTTATCATCCGGCTTTTTTTCCGCTTCTGTTTTGCCGTCTTCCTTTTTGTCTTCCGTCTTTTCATCTGCCTCCGGCTGTGTTACCGTTTCTACGATTTCCTCATCCTCGTTACCGGTCGGTTCTGTCTTGTTTTGGCCGCAGGCTGCAATCGATAAAAGCATCGCGGTCGCCAAAAGCAGTGCAAGTAATTTTTTCATTTCCATTTCTCCTTTGCTTTTTATGCCTATGGGGTTCGGCCCCCCTCGGGTTAACCTCTCGGGCAAACGCCCTTTTATTCTCACGAAATATACAGACGCCGGAAATCCCGAAAAGTTTCAAAAATTTTTTCTTAATTTTGATTATACTAAAAAGCACTCCCCCTGTCAACGCCGCAGACGCATATATCCGCCCGAAAAAAAAGACATTTCAGGGCAAAAACCGCGCTTTCAGGCGTTTTATCTCTAAGACAAACGCTCTTTTAAAGCTGTTTTTTGGTCATCTTGCCGAAAATGCGTTATTTCTTGACTTTAAATACCGCTCTATGTTAAAATATATAAGTAAAATATAACAATGGTTTTTTGTGACTGACGGATGCGTGGGTTTAACCACATGGGAGCAAAAAACGAAGAAAAAATGTCGACCGTCTGGGCAGTCCTCTACCTTTCATGGAATAGGATTGTCCTTTTTTAGTTTATTACAGAATCAGGAGGAAGAATAAATGAAAAAAGTCGGTATCATTATGGGCAGCGACAGCGATTTACCTGTTGTTGAGCAAGCCATCACCACACTTGAGTCCTTGCAGGTGCCATTCGAGGTGCATGTGTTTTCTGCACACCGCACGCCTGTGGAAGCAAAAGAATTTTCCGCCAATGCCCGCGCAAACGGTTTTGGCGTAATCATCGCCGCTGCCGGCAAGGCAGCACATCTGGCAGGTGCGCTTGCCGCAAATACAACCCTGCCGGTCATCGGCATCCCGATTAAGTCCTCTACCTTGGACGGCCTGGATGCCCTTTTATCCACCGTACAGATGCCGAGCGGCATCCCGGTAGCTACCGTTGCCATCGACGGCGCAAAAAATGCCGCACTGCTGGCTGCTCAAATCATCGGCGTGGCGGATGATGCTCTGGCAGCAAAGCTCGATGCGGACCGCGCGGCAGCAAGCAAAACCGTTTTAGAGAAAAACGCGGCGATAGAAGCAAAGTACAATAAATAATTTTCATCGGAGGTAAAAAACTATGGGCGGCTTTTTTGGCGCAGTTCGTAAAAGCGATGTCATCTCCGATGTATTCTTCGGTACGGACTACCATTCCCACCTCGGCACACGCCGCGGCGGTATGGCAGCTTACAATGATGAAATCGGTTTACAAAGAGAAATTCACAACATTGAAAATTCACCGTTCCGCACAAAGTTTGACGATGTGTTCGACGAGATGAGCGGCACAGCGGCCATCGGCTGTATCAGCGACTCTGACCCGCAGCCGCTTTTGATGCGCTCCAACTTAGGCATCTACGCCATCTGTACCATCGGCATCGTAAATAATGCAGAGGATTTAATTCAAAAATACCTTGCAAGCGGCGGTCATTTTTCGACCATGACCGGCGGCAAAATCAATTCTACGGATTTGATTGCCGCACTGATTAATCAAAAATCGACCTTCGAGGAGGGTATCCGCTTTGCACAAAGCGTGATTGAAGGCACGGCAAACATCTTAATTTTATGCAACGACGGCTCGATTATCGCTGCGCGCGACCGTATGGGGCGTATCCCGGTTCTCATCGGCAAATCCGATGACGGCTATTGCGTGTCCTTTGAGTCCTTTGC
>JAZQCN010000012.1:0-12632 GCA_045546315.1 Clostridia bacterium
GAAGGAGCGGTAGTGAATGACAGTCCGGTGGACTGTCAGAGCCGCGACCGGCTTTTCCGCAGAAAAGCGAATCCCTCCTTTTTTTCTTTGGCTACGAATTTGGGTCGAACCCGAGCAGGGCGAGATATTATTTGTCGTGAAATTGACAGAAACGGAAATATGCGATATACTGCAAATAGGATTATTCAAAAAAGAAAGGACATTTTTTATGCAGGACAAAAAAAGAAGCGGTATACTTTGCGGCATTGTAGTGCTGTTTTGCGTGATTATGGCAATCGTCGACGGCGTGTGGCAGGCGGATTATTTTATAAAATCCGCGGTGAAGCTCGTTTTGTTTTTGGTTTTGCCGGCGCTTTATGCGCGCACGGACAAATCGCTCGGGCTTGCGGCGCTGTTTCGCTTAGACAAAAAGAGCCTGCCGTCGGCGCTTTTGCTCGGCATCGGCGTTTACGCCGTAATTTTAGGCGGCTACTGGTTTTTAAAGGATGTGTTTGACTTTTCGGGCATCACCAAAAGCCTGACGGCGAACATCGGCGTGCACGGCGGCAACTTTATCTATGTTTCTTTATACATTTCGTTTGTCAATTCGTTACTCGAGGAGTTTTTCTTCCGCGGCTTTGCCTTTTTAACGCTCAGACGGACGGCGGGGGAGAAATTTGCCTATGTTTTCGGCGCAGGCGTGTTTGCCGTATACCATGTGGCGATGATGCTGGGGTGGTTTTCTTTGCCGGTGTTTTTACTGGTGCTGGTCGGCTTGTTTGCCGGCGGTCTGATCTTTAACTACCTCAACGCCAAGAGCGGCACAATCTACCCTTCGTGGCTCGTGCATATGTTTGCAAATTTTGCCATCAACACCATTGGCTTTATTCTGTTCGGGATTTTGTAAAAAAACGCTTGACAAAGCAATAGAAATATGGTATATTTATTCCATTCTATTTTTTAAACGCTGTGATGCGGAATAGTACGCAAAGGTCTTTCGCCTTGGAGAGAGATGCCGGTTGGTGCGAGGCATTGGGAAAGCTTTGCAGAACTCACCGCGGAGCGGCTGCCGTGAAAAAATAAGTAGGGGCAGACGGGAACTCCCGTTACAGAGTAAAGATGTGTTAGCATCTTAAGGGCATCCTGTAAGGATGAAGAAGAGTGGTACCGCGGAAGGTTAAAAAGAGTTTAACGCTTTCGTCTCTTTCAAAGACATAAGAGACGGAAGCTTTTTTTCTGTCTCGGACGAAGAAAGGGGATTTTTTCAATGAGAAAAATCAATGTAACAGACATCACTTTGAAGGTGCTCGCAAACGACAGAGCGCATACGCTTCTGTTTCGCGAAAAGACCGCGATTGCCGCTTGCGCCGACACGCTCGGCGTGGATGCAATTGAGCTTGCACCGATGAAAAACTTGCGCGAGGATACGATTATTTACAAGACGATTGCGCAGAATGTGCAAAAAAGCACGGTTGCCGTTCCGGTCGGGTTTTCTGCCGAGACGGCGGCAAACGCATGGGAGGCCGTAAAGGAGGCTGCAAAGCCGAGACTGCAGGTAGAGGTGCCGACCTCGACGGTGCAGATGGAGTATACCTATCATGTAAAGGCTGACAAAATGCTTGTAAAGATTGCAGAGCTCACTGCAGCGGCAAAGGCACTTTGCGACGATGTGGAATTCGTAGCAACGGATGCCACCCGCGCAGACGAGGACTTTATTTTGCAGGCGGCAAAGGCAGCCGAGGAAAACGGCGCAGGTATCATTACCCTTTGCGACGATGCAGGCGTATCCTTACCGGCGGAGATTGCAACGCTGGTTTCGAAGGTGAAGGCGGCTGTAAGCATTCCGGTGTATGTGTCTGTTTCGGATAAAATCGGTATGGCGGTTGCGGCGGCGGTAGCAGCCATCGGCGCAGGCGCAGACGGCTTGAAATGCACAATGGCAGGCGGCGAGGCGCTTTCGATGGGCGTTTTGTCGAACACGATTGCCGCACGCGGCGAGACCATCGGCGCAAGTGTCGGCCTGGAGAACACAAAGATTCACGCAAGCATTGAGGATATGCTTTCTAAAATAAACCACGCAGCCTATGAAAGTGCGGATGCCGTGAGCGAGAAAAAGAAGATTTTGCTCGACGAGGACAGCTCGCTTTCCGATGTGGCACACGCGGCAAATGTGCTCGGCTATGATTTGTCGGACGAGGACAACGGCAAGGTGCACAAGGCACTGCTGCAGGTTTGCGAAAAGAAGGGCTCTGTCGGCGCGAAGGAGTTCGAAGCGCTGATTGCAAGCACGGCGATGCAGGCACCGTCGACATATCATTTCGAAAGCTATTCCACCAGCTGCGGCAACCTGACAACGGCAATGTCGCAGGTAACGCTCAGATGCGGTGACGAGCTTTTGTGCGGCGTCAGCACCGGCGACGGCCCGATTGACTCGGTGTTCCGCGCCATTGAGCAGAGCATTGGTTACCACTATGAATTAGACGATTTCCAGATTCAGTCCGTAACGGACGGCAAGGAGGCGCTCGGCTCGGCATTGGTGAAGCTGCGTGTCGGCGGCAAGCTCTACTCCGGTAACGGCAGCTCGACCGACATTGTGGCAGCGAGCATCAGAGCGTATATTAACGCACTCAACAAGATTGTATTCGAGGAGGCGTAATGGGGTATGAAACTGACCTTTTCTACAAAGAATGTTAGCAGAGCATCCTTTTTGGACACCTGCCGCTACGCCTATGACTACGGCTATGCCGGCTTCGAAATCTATGATGCACTCAACGAAAGAAAGCAGCATCACGACAGCATTCTGCGCACCGACCGCGTGGCGGATGCGAAGAGAAAGCTGTTTAACCGCGGTTTGAATGTTTCTGCACTGCGCTATCCGCATGTGCTCGAAAGCGAGCAGGCGAGTGCACAGGAAGTTTTAAAATATGTCGATATGGCAAGAAATGCCGGTATCGAGCGCATCATTGTGCGCATCGAGAAGAAAACGGATTTTGAGGTCATCGGCGAAAAGCTGCGCCCGGCGATTGCACGCGCAGAGAAAAGCGATATTCAGATTTTGATTGAAACAGCCGGCTACCTTGCTGAAACGGAGAATGTGATTGATTTAATCAATTATTTTTCCTCGGCTGCCATCGGCGTTTCGTGGAACACGAGAGAAACCTATTTTAAGGCGGGTGAGAGCGCAGATACAACCATTAAAACCCTTGGCGCGTATATCAAATATGTGCGCCTCGGCGATATGGCAGACGGCAAAAAGGTGCTCATCGGTGAGGGTGAGTTGCCGGTGACAAGCGTGATTAACGCGCTGTCGTCGCTGAATTTCGACGGCTACATCTGCGTAGCGTGGAACGAGGAAATTGCGGATGCTGATATTGTGCTGACGCATTTTTCCAACTACATTGCAGGGCTGTCGCGCGACAAAAAGGAGCACGACCGCACCTACTACAACCGCGACCGCTCGGGTACATTTGTCTGGAAAAAGTACGATGTCATCGAAGCGACCTTTTCCGATGTGCTCGATAAGATGGTGGAAAAATATCCGGACCAGTATGCCTTTAAGTATACCACGCTGGATTATACCAGAACATATGCACAATTTCGCCGCGATGTTGACGAGTGTGCAGCGGCGCTGATTTCGCTCGGCGTAAAGGCGGGCGACCATGTTGCCATTTGGGCAACGAATGTGCCGGCATGGTTTATTACCTTCTGGGCGACAACGAAAATCGGTGCGGTGCTTGTAACGGTAAACACCGCGTACAAGATTCACGAAATTGAATACCTTTTAAAGCAGTCCGATACGCACACGCTTGTGATGATTGAGGATTGCAAGGACATTAACTATAAAGAAATCATCGAAGAGCTTTGCCCTGAGCTGAAAAAGCTCACACCGGGCGAGGCGCTGTACTCAAAGCATCTGCCGTTTTTGCGCAATGTTGTAACGGTGGGCTTTGAGATGGACGGCTGTCTTACCTGGGAGCAGATGCTCGAACGCAGTGCACTTGTACCGCAGGAGGAGGTGCGCCGCAGAGCGTCGCTCGTTAAGCCGGACGATGTGTGCAATATGCAGTATACCTCCGGTACGACAGGCTTTCCGAAGGGCGTAATGCTCACGCACAGAAATATCGTAAACAACGGTAAAACCATCGGCGACAGAATGGATTTGTCGACGGCGGACCGCATGATGATTCAGGTGCCGATGTTCCACTGCTTCGGTATGGTACTTTCCATGACTTCTATGATGACGCACGGCGGTACACTTTGCCCGATGCCGTACTTTTCACCGAAGTCGTCGCTCGCGTGTGTGAATGATGAGCATATTACCTGCTTTAACGGCGTGCCGACGATGTTTATTGCGATGTTTAACCATGCAGATTTTGCCAAGACGGACTTTTCGTATATGCGTACCGGCATTATGGCGGGCGCAAACTGTCCGGCAGATCTGATGCGCCGTGCAGCCAAGGAAATGAATATGCGCGAGATTATCTCCGTATACGGGCAGACCGAGGCATCGCCGGGCTGTACGATGGGCGAGGTCAATGAGGATATTGACCACCGCGTAGAGACAGTTGGTTCACCGTTCCCGGGCGTAGAGTGCAAGGTCATTGACCCGGAAACCGGCGAGGAGCTGCCGGACGGCGAGAGCGGCGAATTTGTAGCGCGCGGCTTTAACATTATGAAGGGCTACTACAAGATGCCGGAGGCAACCGCACAGACGATTGACGCCGACGGCTGGCTGCATTCGGGCGACATTTGCTGCCGTACGCCGGATGGCTATTACAAGGTAACCGGTCGCTTAAAGGATATGATTATCCGCGGCGGTGAAAACCTGTATCCGCGCGAAATCGAGGAATTTTATCTCACGCATCCGAAGGTGCGCGATGTGCAGGTGGTCGGTGTGCCGGATGAGCGCTACGGCGAGGAATGCTGTGCGTGGATTATTCTGCACAAGGGCGAAACAGCCGATGAAAACGAAATGCGTGCATACGGCAATGCCTCCATTGCACGCCATAAGGTGCCGCGCTATTTCGTGTTTGTCGATGCGTTCCCGATGAATGCCGCAGGTAAGATACTCAAGTATAAGATGCGCGAGCAGTCGGAAGAAATGCTCGGACTGAAGAAATAAGAAAAACCGAAAGAGACCTATTCGCAAAGAATAGGTCTTTTTGCCGAGAACGGGGAGGGATACCGATGAGAAGCTATAAAATCATTGCAAGCGATTTGGACGGTACACTTTTAAATGCAACATCGCAGGTCAGCAAAGAAAACCTGCGCGCAATTGATACGCTTGCCGCGCGCGGCGTGCATTTTGTGCCGGCATCGGGGCGCTCGTTTTCCGAAATGCCGGAGGAAATCCGGGAAAATCCTGCCATCCGCTATGTGATTTATTCTAACGGCGCTGTTGTGTTCGATAAGCAGAGCGGCAAGAGCATCAAGGTTTGTATGGATAATAAAACCGTGTGCAGTATTTTAGATGTGCTTTATCGCTATGACTGCCACATAGCCTACCGCCAAGACGGCACCTGCTTTGCCGATGCCGCGCAGAAAAGCGAAGCGCTTTTTGCGCACCACAATCTCGACAAGGCACATCAAAATGTCATAACGCACTATGCAACCGCAGTTGCGGATTTTAAGCCGTTTAGCTACAAAGCGGATGCTGTAGAGTCGCTTGCTGCTTATTTTCACAGCTACGAGGACAAGGTTTTTTGTAAAACATATTTTTCGCAGTTTTCGCATTTGCGCGTTGCCGAGGTCAGTAAGTACAACCTTGAAATTATGAGCGCACGCGCAGGCAAGGGCAACGCCCTGCACGCGCTTGCAGATAGGCTTGGCATTGCATATGCCGACACCATTGCCGTCGGCGATTCCGACAACGATGCCTCTATGCTTTCTGCCGCAGGCCTGAGCCTTGCCGTATCCAATGCGACCGAGGCAATTTGTGCAATGGCGGATGAAACTATATGCTCCAATGAGGAACATATAGTGGAATTTATATTAAATGCTTGGTTTTGAGTTGTAAAAAGGTGATTTTGGCGCATTACTGCGTTACAGAGGCGAGCCCGTACGTTGTAGGGAACGACCTGTGTGTCGCTTGCGGTGGAGGGATTCTCATTTTCGCTGATTTCGATAAACACCGTAGGGACCGGTCTCGCCGCGGCTCGGTCACGCCGCGGCTCTGACAATCCACCGGATTGTCATTCACTACCGCGCCGACCGCTTCGCTACCTCCCGGACGGTCCGTTTGTGCAAAAGTGAACGGGCGATTTGTGAATCGCCCCTACAGTATCCCATTATCTCTTTTTTATGCCGGTTGCGGGGCGATTTTTAAATCGTCCTTTTTTAGTGCGTAAACCCTGCGAAAATGATTGACAGTTATTGGATGTTTTGATATAATTTCTATATCTGTAATATTATTGCAACACTTTGGCAATGTGTTTGCAAAGAAATGGGAGAGACAAAGTATATGAAAAAACTGATTTGTTTGTTTTTGTGTGCATGCCTGATTTGTACGGTTTTACCGGCAGGTGTGCTTGCAGCGGAGACGACCGCTACGGAGACTATGCTTTTTGTGGACGGCTTTGATGGCTACGAGGCAGGTGAGTCGATTGTCGGCAAGGCGGATACCTACGGCGAATGGTCGCAGGTGGTGGCATCGGCGGTATCGCCGATTCGGGCTTACGAGGATGCGACGCAGGGTATGGTTGCGTGCTATTCGCACATCGGCACAACGAGCGGCGGTCCGCGTTTGCACAAAACCTTTTATTTTGACGAAAATCCGACCAATATCACCGCTGTCTACCAGTACAGGGTTGAAAACACGGATTTAAGCTTCAGAGTGTATTTTTCGGACGGCACATATAAAACTCTGTATACGGGAACGAGCACGACCTGGGAGCATGTGCGTGTTGAGATGGACTTTACAGCGGGCAGTTATACGGTGTATGTCGGTGGTGTGAGCAAAAGCACAGGCAAATTCTCAACACAGGATTATACCTATCTTGACTTCCGCTTTAATGTGGGCGTAGCGCCGGAGAAGGCAGCTTATTTAGATAATGTAAAATTCAAAACGACGGATGCGGTGGATGCAAAAAGAGTATCGGACGGCTCTGTCGGAATCAGAACACCGGAAGAGATTATGGTGCCGTTTGCCGGCTATCCGGCAGCACCGGCGTTAACTGTGCCGACAGGCAAATACGCGATGTTTACCTACGACGGCGCTTTAAATACACACAACGGCATTAGTACCGGTACAGAGGTGTTGTGGACGAAGGTGAGCTTGGCGAAGGCCGCTACACTGGAGAACGAACCGCTCATTCGACTGACGAATGATAAGCGCGTCGTGCAGTACGGTTATTTGACGAAAAAGCTTGCCGTCGGCGAAAATCCGGGCAATGTGTGTATGGAATACTACACCGTACTGGCAGACGGTGGCATTTATGTTACATTAACGGCGGGCAGTAAATCACTTGTCAACACGAACGGCACATTGATTACGGCGTCTACGCCGGGCGCAGTTGCCGGCGGCTGGAACAAAATCAAAGCCGTATTTGACTTTACAAATCAGAACTGCAATGTGTATGTCAACGATACGCTTGCTGTGCAGAATTTAGCCTTCAGCACAGCTGTGCCGACAGGAACCTATGAGGTGACGCTCGGTGTTTATGCAAAGCTTGCAGCGGCAGGCACCGTGCTGGTCGATAACTTTGTCATGTATCAGGACGCAGAGCCGGTGATTGAAGGCGTAAAATACTACGGTGTCACCGGTACGAACTGGCCTCTGGTAACAGCGGATGTTGTGCTCACACAGGACAGCTATGTCAACAACCTGCGTCAGCACCCGAGACTGTACATCAATGATGTGCAGGCGGTGAAAACTAAGATTAACAATGACCCGCAGGTAAAAGCGTGGTATACAAGCTATAAGAAAACGGCGGACACCTGTATTTCGGATAAGGATACCGGTCCGTATCAGTATGTATTTGAAAACGGCAGAAACTTAAAAGGCGTTGCCGGTGATATTGAAGGCAGACTCAGAGCGCTGGGTTTTGCGTATCTGGTAGAGGGCAATGAAGCATATGTAGAGCGCGGCTTGGAGGAAATCTATAATTTAGGCACTTTCCCGGACTGGTCGAACACATCGCCGATTTTGTCGTCGGGTATTACGAACGGTGTTGCGTGCTTCTATGACTGGTGCTACAATTCACCGCTGATGACCGATACTGTAAAGGCAGAGATTATCCGCATTGTCAAGGCAAAGTCGCTCTGGCAGTTTGTACGCTCGTATGACGGCGTGATTTCCGTGGAAATTGCGGAGGGTACATCGAACAGAACAACGGTTGCAAATGCCTGCGGTGCGGCAATGGCGATTGCTATGGCAGACGAAGAGCCTGCACTTGCGCAGAAGCTGATTGACGGTGCTGTTAAGCATGTCAAGCAGACGGTTGAGGCATACAGCCCGGACGGCGCATTTGCCGAGGGTACTTCCTACTGGAGCTATGCAAACTCGCATATGTTCGACTTCCTGATTGAGATGGATGTTGCCGTAACGGAGGACTATACCAAGCCGGAGGCGCTTGCGTGGTATTATACCGATGCGCGCCTTGTAAATACACCGTTGTACTGGGCGTATATGTACGGCCCGGGCGGTAACTTTGACTTTGGTGATTCCTCGAAGGGCTTTTCGAAGACGGCACAGCTTTTCTGGGTTTCGCAGACGCGCAACCAGCCGTTCTACGGGTGGTTTATCGAGCGCACGCTGCAAAGACTGGGCTCGAGCCTTTCGTCGGACAAGGCGATTTTATACTTTGACCCGAGCTTTGAATATTACAACGACGGCTCTATGCCGCTCGATAAAACCTTTAACGCCTCCGATTTGGCGCAGGTAGCGAGCATGCGCTCGTCCTGGACGGCGAAAAATGCACTCTTTGCGGCAATCCAGGGCGGTGACAATTCCGCGAGCCATATGTCGACATCGCTCGGTACATTTGTACTCGATGCAAACGGCAAGCGCTTTGTAAAGCAGATTGGTCATGTGGATTATGCTGCAATCTATCCGTCGAGCATGTATTATTTAAAGCGCGCCGAGGGTAACAATACGATTATTGCAAACCCGGGCGAGGAGATGGACCAGAACACAAATGCAATTGCGCGCTTTATTGCGCACGGTGAAGCGGAAAATGAAGCGTTTACCGTACTCGATATGACCGAGACAAACGGTGTCTTTACCGATGCAAAGCGCGGTATGTTTATGACCAAGGGCAGAGGCTCGGTTGTTTTGCAGGATGAGATTAAAACCGAAACGCCGTCCGAGCTTTGGTGGTTTGCGCATACCGATGCAAACATCACGCTGACAGACGGCGGCAAGGGCGCAATTATGAATGTCGGCGGCGAGAAGCTGTATGCGCGCATTACGGCAGGTCCTGCCAATGCAGTGTTTACCGTGATGGAGCCGGAATTGCTTCTGCCTGAAATTGAAGCGCCGGATGCAGACGCAATGCAGGTTATCACCGGCAAAAAGCTCGCAATTCATATGCTGAATGCTTCAGACATCACCTTAGCGGTGGAATTCATTCCGCTGCGCGCAGGCGAAGGTCTTCCGACAAGCTTTACGGCTGTAAAGCCGATTGCAGACTGGTCCGTTTCGGACAATACAATCGCGGCAAAGCGCCGGGCAGGCGATGCACTTGTGATGCTTTCGGGCAGCCCGAGCGTGCTTGCATTCGAAGAAAAATTTGCTTGGGATGCAAAGGATGCTTCCGTAACACCGTACGAGGAAGGCGGCGTGCTGTATGTGCCGGCAGAGCGTGCGGCAGAGCTGATTTATGCAAAGGTAAGCACAACGGCAAGCAGCATCAGCCTTACGAGAAATGCCGTAACCAACACAATTACAGAGGGCATTGTTACAAAAGACGGTGTACTGTATGTGCCGGCGACTGCACTTGCCGGGGCGCTCGGTATGCAGCTGCGCAAAGAGGATAACGGCCTTTATGTATTTGCCGACAAGCTGCCGACCTATACTGCAGAAGCAAAGCAGGCGGTGTATAACGAATTAAACACGACTGTATTTGTAAACGGCAGATTCTTTGATGCGTTCAGCACCGAAAAGACGGAATACTACATTCCGTTTGACGAGGTAATGCCGCCGGTGCGCGTATCGAGCGGCGAAGCGGTAACGAAAACAAAAGAGCAGGCAAGCTTTGCTTTAAACGGCACAAC
Organism: Clostridia bacterium; assembly: GCA_045546315.1. Lineage (GTDB taxonomy): Bacteria > Bacillota > Clostridia > UBA1381 > UMGS1253 > RGIG2041. The sequence continues at coordinate 10,192 of JAZQCN010000012.1, forward strand.
CTATACCTTCCACCGCGTGGATGTAAACGACGAGGTTTCCAAGTATAATACGGTGCTCGGCAAGCTCGTTTCGGCGGATAAAACGATGGGCACAAGCTATATTCCGGCATATATGACGGATGGCGAACTGTCCACCAGTGCTGCCGTAAAGCAAACAACGGAGCAAAATGTGACCTTCACTTTTGAGTTGGATGCGCCGCATCGTATGAAGGAGTTTGTGATTGCGGACAGACGCTTTGCCGAAGGCTCGGTCATGGAAAAGCTGGTTTACAGTGTTCGTTTAGAGGATGGCACCTGGGTGGAAGCCGGCAGCATTGATAATCTGGACGCTGTATGGGTTTCGGGTGAAAGAAGAACCAACACCGTAGCTTGTACGGTAGAAGAACCGGTGACCGCGATTAAGATTTATATGGAAAACACCGATGCTTATATCAACAGAATCCATGTCTATGAATTTGAAGCCTACGGTGTGGAAATTACGGAAGCTGTATTAACGCCGGAAACAAAAACAACCTATGAGCTGCAGGGTGATGCATATGCCTTTAATACAGAAATTACGGCATCGCCGGAGAGCGCTTACCTTGTTTGCGTGCTCTACAACGGCACAAAGCAGGTTGGCATGAAGCTTGTACCGATTACCGGTCAGGAAGATGTAAGCTTTACAATGAACAAGGTTGATTTTGATTCTGCGAAGGTATTCTTGATTGAATCGTTTATCAATATGCATATACTTACGACACCTGAAATTTTGTAATAAAAAAGGACGGAATTTCCGTCCTTTTTTGTTGCAGTATCTTCGCTGATTGTAATTCTAAAAAGGCTAATTTTGTGTAATACTGCGTTGGGGGCAGGCCGGCATACAAGAGTATAGCCGTCCTGCCTCCGCCTTGTCTTACAACAAAATTATCGCTTTTTATGCTGGTTATAGGTGGTGATTTCTTCACCAATTCTAATTCTAAAAAGGTGATTTTGGCGCATTGCTTCGTTACGGCACAGAGCCCGTACGTTGTAGGGAACGACCTGTGTGTCGCTTGCGTGTAATCTATGCTATGTTAACGGCGCGGCACACAGGCACGCGCCCTACAATTGCATCCAAATTTTCTCTTTTTATTCCGGTTGTGGTGTGTAAATATTAAAATGAATGTTTTTTTGATTGACAAGGATATGGCAATTTGTTACACTTAAAATATGTGTAATCATTTGAAACGATACAAGGAGAGAAGTTGATGAAATAGCTGTTATGTCTGATTTTGTGTATGTGTCTGATCGGCACGGTTTTGCCGATGGGCGTATTTGCGGCGGAAACGGAGACTGTGCTCTTTGAAGAAGATTTTGAAGACTATGCACCGGGGGAGGACATCCGCGCGAAGGCGGAGACCTTTGGCGAGTGGTCGCAGGCGGTGGCATCTGCGGTTTCGACGATTCAGGCGGCGGAATATGATGCGGCGCACGGTATGAGTGCGTATTATTCCCACAACGGCACGACGAGCGGTGGCCCGCGCCTGCACAAGTGGTTTTATTTTGAGCAAAACCCGACCAACATCACCCTTAGCTACGATGCGAAGGGTGCGGGCGCAGCGGTATCGTCAGCGTTGTATTTTGCGGACGGCACCCATAAAAGCTTTTATTCTGCAGGCAACCTCTCCGGGGAGCATGTGGAGATTGCCATTGATTTCACAAAGGGTGCTTTTGTGGTGTATTCCAACGGCAGCGTTGTAAAAACCGGCAGTTTTTCTGCGCCGGATTATACATCTGTTGAATTCCGTTTCAATGTAGGTGTAGCACCGGGCAAGAGTGCTTATTTGGACAATGTGAAATTCACAACGACGGATGTAGTTGACCCGGTTAAGGCGTCGGATGGCTCAATCGGCATCAGAACACCGGAGGAGATTATGGCACCGTTTGCACAGGTACCGGCTGCACCGGAGCTTAGCGTGCCGGCAGGTAAGGTCAAGCTGTTTACTTATGACGGTTCTCTGAATGCAAACAACGGTATCAACACCGGCTCGGAAGCGCTCTGGACAAAGGTCGCAAAGACCATGTCGGCAATTTTAAACGGTAACAACATCGTTCGTCTGACCAACGACAAGCGTTGTGTACAGTATGGCTCTTTAACGAAAAAGGTAGCTGTCGGCAATAATCCGGGTAAGCTGTATATGGAATATTACACAGTACTCTCCGGCAGCGGTGTGTATGTTGCGCTTTTGTCGGGCAATGGCAACACAACAATTGTCAATACAAGCAAGCAATGCATCACAAAGTCAACGCCGGGTGCGATTGCCGATGGATGGAATAAGATTACGGCGGAGTTTGATTTGGAAAATTCTGTTTGCTGTTTGTTTGTCAACGGCATAGCGGCAGGGGAGATTGCATTTACTGCGGCGCTGCCGGCAGATAACTATGAGGTTATGCTTTCGGTGGGGGCAACGCTTGCACCGGCA
>JAZQCN010000013.1:0-23547 GCA_045546315.1 Clostridia bacterium
CTCAAAGCCTTCGTTTTCGAGCTGCTTTACAGTTTCCAATACGGCAGGGTGCTCTACGGCTGTGGTGATGATGTGCTTGCCGCGGCGGTGGTTGGCGCGAGCGTAGCCCAAAATGGCTAAGTTGTTGCTCTCCGTGCCGCCGGAGGTGAAGAAGATTTCCTTATCCTGCACACCTAAAATTTCGGCAAGTACATTGCGTGCGTTTTTGACCTCCTTTTCCGCGCGCATACCGAGCGTATGCAGGGAAGAGGGGTTGCCGTAGCAGATTTCTGTCATATCCAAATATGCCTGATTCACCTCGCGATAAGGTTTGGTGGTGGCAGAATTGTCCAAATAAATTTCTAACATAATTATTTCCCCATAGTACTGTTTATATTTTCAATAAAGTCTTTATTGGTTTTTGTGCGTGTCAGTTTGCTTAATACATCTTCTGTCACATCGACCGTACTGCGGCTCATCGCTTTTCGGATTGACCATAAAGCGCAAAGCGCATCACCGCTTAAAAGGGCCTCCTCGCGGCGTGTGCCGGATTTGGCGATGTCAATGGCAGGGAAGACTCTCTTTTCCTGAAGCTGTCGGTCTAAGCGAAGCTCCATATTGCCGGTGCCCTTGAACTCTTCAAATATCACATCATCCATACGGCTACCGGTTTCAATCAGTGCCGTAGCCAGAATAGTTAAGCTGCCGCCTTCTTCAATATTGCGCGCAGCGCCGAAAAACTTTTTCGGCTTGTGCAGTGCGCCCGGGTCAATACCGCCGGAAAGCGTGCGCCCCGTCGGCGGGACAGTCAGGTTATAGGCGCGCGTTAAACGCGTGATGGAGTCGAGTAAGATGATGACATCCTTTTTATGCTCTACAAGGCGCTGTGCACGCTCGTACACAAGCTCGGCAATTTTTACATGGTGCTCAGGTGTTTCATCAAAGGTGGAGTAAATGACTTCGCTTGCAATGCTCCGCTTGATATCTGTTACTTCCTCCGGACGCTCGTCGATTAAAAGAACAATCAGCGTAGCGTTCGGGCAGTTTTTCTCAATGCTTTGTGCAATGCTCTTTAAAAGGGTTGTTTTGCCTGCCTTTGGCGGCGCAACAATCAAACCGCGCTGCCCGTAGCCAATCGGCGCAACTAAATCAATCAGGCGCATAGCGTATGCATTCGGTTCGGTCTCTAAGCGGATGCGCTTGTTTGGGTAAATCGGCGTTAAGGTGTCAAACGGTCTTCGGCGTGCGGCCGTTTCCGGCGGCTCGCCGTTGATTTTGTGAATATATAAAAGCGGACAGTATTTATTGTCCTCTCCCTCGCGAAGCGGTCGTGCGTCACCTGAGATTTCATCGCCTGTTTTTAAGTTGAAGCGGCGAATCTGCGAATTTGCGACATAAACATCTTTTGTGCTGGACTCGTAATTATCAAAGCGAATAAAGCCGAAGCCGTCCTCGTGTACCTCCAAAAAACCTTTGACTTCAAACACATCATTTGGACGCGGCTTGACTTTTGCACTCTTTTCTTCGCTTTTTCGGTTTGTATAGAATTCTACAATGCGCTCAACAAGCTCGCTCTTCTTTAAACCGCTGATGCCGACAAGCTTGAGGTCTTTGGCCTGCGCGCGAAGCTCGGCGAGTGATTTTGTTTTTATGTTTTCGTAATCTGTCATAATAACCGTCCTTATTTTTTTATATTATAAAAATGCGGAAAGCAAAATGTTGTATTCGTATACATATTTAAATAGATAAGAGGACTCCTTTGCCGGTGCCAGCCATGCAAAGTACGGCAGCCCGGACAATGCACTTACAGCACTAAGCAGCAGATACGCAATGAATATACCGTTCACAAAGCCGGCAATACCGCCGACAAGGCGGTTGATTTCTTTTAAAATCGGCAACTTGAACAGCTGCTCGCAAAACAGTCTTAAAATGCGCAAAAGAATCAAAAGTATGATAAACAGCGCAACGCTGCAAATCATTTTTAAGTATGCACTCGCCAGCGAACCGGCAACGGCTTTTGCCGCAGGCACATCTGCGTTGCGCACAATGAAATCGCTGTGCATTAGAATTGACTTTTTTAAAAATTCCGGCAAAGAGAGCGATTTGATTATGTCCTCGGTTGTGTTAGAAGTTTCTTCGGCGTCTCTGTTTAAAATACCGTTGATTTTTACCTCAATCGCCTGTTCAATGGAGTCGTGCATATTTATGCCGAACGGTTGCTGCTCTATGTATTGAGTTAGCGGCGATGCAAACATAAATGTCAGCACCAGCGCAACGACAAACGAAAGCAGGGAAAAGGCAGTGCGCACAGCGCCTCTTTTTGCACCGCGTATGATGCAGAACACTACAATTGCCAAAATGATTATATCTAAGATATAAGCCATGATTTCATCCTTTCATTACTTTGTGGAAAGAATATCCAAAACAATATTGTTCGCACCGAGCAGATACTGCCCATTATTGAAAAAGCAGATATCGTTATAGGTTTTCGGCAGTGTTACGCCGTAACGCTGTGTGCCGTTTACGGAATATACGGTCAGCGTGCTGCCGCTGCCAACAGCGACAATACCGTCGCACAGGCTGATATCGCCGGCGTTTTTCAATGCTTCAACCTTGCCGGAGAGCTTGCCGTCTGCCTTGAGTATGTGCAGGGTTTGCGTGCCGTCCTCTGCCATAGTGAGAATTGCGAGCTTGCCGGCCCGGAAATCTACGCGCTGCAGTGTGTGCGGCGTGAAGGTATAATTCCAAATCGCATCGCCGTCGGCAGCGGAATAGGCACAAACGCCCGTGTCGGTAATCAGAATGTAGCGTCCGGATGCACAGTATACATTTGCTGCGATTTGCTGTTCGAAATCGTAGGTTTTATACGGCGTGTTTTCGTGCAGCTTAAACAGCAACAGGGAGGCGCTGTAGGCACCCTCTTTTTCAGCGTTGCCGTCAATGTTCGGCATAGCGGACAGCGTGCTGATTGCAATCTGCGAAGCACGGTCGTTAAATGCAGCATCAATAATATACGAAGTGCCGGAGTGCCAAACAAATTCTTCTTTGTTTTCAGAATCATATACAGTTAAAAGTCCTTTGTAATACGGTTCGTCCTCGACGAGAAAGAATGTGCCGTTGGGCGCAATACCGGCGTTTAGTATGCCGTATGCAGCGTTGGACTGCAAAAGGATTTTTCCGTTTTTAATCAGCAGATAGTCTGTGGTGTTTTTTCCGGCAAGCAAAATATAGTTGCCGTTTGCCTTAATAAACGGATTGAGAATGCTGATTTCAAGCTCCCAAACAGTTTCGCCCTTGACATTGTAGAAGCGTACCTCGCTGCGCGATGCCATAACAATGCCGTCTTTATACGGTGCGTAAACCACATCGCCTTCGTCGGTGTTTGCTGTATCCGTGCGTATAACATGCGCGCTGTGTATTGCATCGGTTTTGCGTATAGCAGAATAGTATTTGTAGCCGAAAACAGCTAAAGCAGCAACGAGTAAGAGCGCAACCGCACCGAGAATAAACCAAAGCCATTTTTTGGTTTTCTTTGGTGGTTTGTCTTCGAATTTTATCGCTTCAACATCCTTTAATCGGTTTCTTCTGTCCGGGGTAGCCATAGCTAAATCTCCTTATTCTCATATTCCGTGCCTGCCATATACAGTCCGTGCGGCGGGGCGGTGATGCCGGCGCGTGAACGGTCGCGGCTTTCGATAATATCCGGTATGTCCTCTACAGCTATTTTACCGCAGCCAACATAGACCAGAGTACCGGCAATGATGCGGACCATGTTGTATAAAAATCCGTTGCCGCAAACCTCGACGGTAACCGTATCGCCTTCCCGGTGCACTTTTAAATCGTATATGGTGCGCACAAAGCTGGAAACGGTTGCACCACTGGCGCAAAAGGCTTCGAAGTTGTGCTCACCGATAAAATGCGCCGCCGCGCTTTGCATTTTGTCTAAATCTAAGCTGTAGGGACAGTGCCAGGTGTACGGTGACAAAAACACATCCGGGATTTTTGCGGTCTGAATTTTGTATATGTAGCGCTTGCGCACGACATCAAACTGCGCGTGAAACTCGTTTGGCACAGTTAACGCCTTTTGCACGCGGACACAGTGCGGCAGCTTTGTGTTCATTGCGGCGGGAAAGCTTTCATCCGGAATGCTTGCATTCGTTTGAAAGTTGCAAACATACGAAAGTGCATGTACGCCTGCATCCGTCCTGCCGCAACCGATGATGTGCACTTCTTCGCCGGTTAAGGCAAAAACAGCATCTTCCAACAGCTGCTGTACGGTCATTGCATCCTTTTGTCGCTGCCAGCCGTGCAGGGTTGTGCCGTCATATTGTATTTTTAAACATACATTTCTCATGTAAACGACCTCTAAAACAGGAAGGGAAGCATACCGACATACACCGAAAGGGCGAGTGCCGCTGCCGTGAGCAGTGCAGCAACATAGTCTGCTGCACGCAAATGAATCTCCTTCATGCGTGTTCTGTGATTTCCGCCGTTGTAACAGCGACATTCCATTGCCATTGCAAGCTCATCGGCGCGGCGGAAAGCACTGATGAAAAGCGGTACTAAAAGCGGTATTAGCGCCTTGGCGCGCTGTAGCAGGTTGCCGGATTCAAAATCGGCGCCGCGCGCAGTTTGTGCCTTCATAATTTTTTCTGTTTCTTCTAAAAGTGTCGGGATGAAGCGAATTGCAATCGACATCATCATCGCTAATTCGTGTGCGGGTACGCCGATTTTTTTAAGCGGTGATAAGAGCTTTTCGATACCGTCTGTTAAAGAGAGCGGCGAGGTGGTCAGCGTTAAAATAGAGGTGCCCATAATCAAAAAGATTAAGCGCACGGTCATCTGTGCGGCTGCACGCACACCCTCGTAGGTAATAACGAGCGGCGTATAGGGAATCTGCACCCAAATTTTGCCCGGCGTCATAAACAGATTGATGATGCCGGTAAATACGATGATGAACAGAATCGGCTTGAGTCCTTTAAGCACATATCCCAGCGGTAAGCCGGAAATGTAGATCACTGCCAGTGTAAAAACAGCAAAGCCGATAAACCCGGTAAAGTTCTTAACGAAGAATAAAAGCGTGATATAAGCAAGCGTTAAGAGGATTTTTGTGCGCGGGTCTAACTTGTGTACCGGTGAGCTGCCGGGATAATATTGTCCGAGCGTAATGTCTTTTAACATAGATTAGTCCTTCTTTAGTAATTGGAGTAGTGCCTTTGCGGCATCGTCTACGGTGTAAATATCTTTAGAAACTGCCACGCCCTTTTCGCGCAGCTTTGCAACAATTATGCTGATTTGCGGAATGTTTAGCCCGATGCTTTGCAGCAGGGAGGCCTCGGAGAACACTTCGGCTACCGTGCCGGCACGCACAACGGTTGCATCGTTCATCACAATGACATGCTTTGCGATTTTTGCAACATCCTCCATACTGTGCGACACCATAACGATGGTCATACCGCAGTCGTTCAGCTTTTGAATCAAAGCAAGCAAATCGTCGCGCCCGGCAGGGTCGAGTCCTGCCGTCGGCTCGTCTAATACAAGCACCTTCGGCTCCATTGCAAGCACGCCTGCGATGGCAACGCGGCGCTTTTCGCCGCCAGACAGCTCGAAGGGGGATTTGTCTAACAGCTCCGGCTTTAAGCCAACTGAGAGCGCCGCGCTTTGTACGCGGTCATCAACATCAGCAGGGCTGAGGCCTAAGCTTTTCGGGCCGAAAGCGATGTCTTTTCTGACGGTTTCCTCCATCAGCTGATGCTCCGGATACTGGAACACCAAGCCGACCTTTTGTCGGATTTCCTTGAGCTTCAGCTTCGGTGTCGCTAAATCAACACCGTCAATGTAAATTTTGCCGCTTGTGGGCTTTTCCAAGGCATTGAAGTGCTGAATCAACGTAGACTTACCGCTGCCTGTGTGCCCGATAATGGCAACGAGGTCGCCTTCTTTTATTTCTAAATTGATATCCTTCAGCGCGGTTTTCTCAAACGGAGAGCCGCTTTGATAGGTATGACAAAGGTTTTCGCATTTAATCATAACAGCTTTAATATCTCCTCTACACATTCATCTGCGGTCAGAACATCCCTGCGCATGGGAAGACCGGCTTTGGAAAGACGCTGTGCAAGCTCGGTTGCCTGCGGAATGTCCAGACCTGTGGTGCGCAGCATATCCGCATTGGCAAAGATTTCACGCGGCGTACCCTCCATAAAGACCTTGCCGGCGCGCATTACAATGATTCTGTCTGCCTGCGCTGCCTCGTCCATATAATGCGTAATGAGTGCTACGCTCATACCTTGCTCACGGTTGAGCTTTTTTACGGTACTGAGAACTTCACGACGACCGATTGGGTCAAGCATCGCTGTCGGTTCATCTAAAATAATATATTTCGGCTGCATTGCGAGAATGCCGGCAATGGCAATGCGCTGCTTTTGACCGCCGGAAAGGTGATGCGGCGCGGCAAGCCGTTTTTCATACATGCCAACATCGCGCAGCGCTGCATCAACGCGCGCACGAATCTCCTTTGGGTCAACGCCGAGGTTTTCAGGCGCAAAGGCGACATCGTCTTCGACAATGGCTGCGACAATCTGGTTGTCGGGATTTTGAAAGACCATACCGACCTGCTTGCGTATTTCAAAGAGCATTTCTTCTTTCGCGGTATCAATGCCGTTTACATAGACCTTGCCGCCGCTTGGCAGCAAAATTGCGTTAAAATGCTTTGCAAGCGTGGATTTACCGCTGCCGTTATGACCGACGATTGCAATGAACTCACCGTCCTTAATGTGCATACATACATCGCTTAAAACGGTTTTCGGTTCGGCTTCTTCATCGCCGGGATATGTGTGTGTTAAATTTTGTGTTTCAATCATAGCTGTTGCCTTTCAAAAACTATTTTTCCTGCCAGCGCCCCGAAATGCCGCAGGGAAGAACGAGTCCGCTCTTTGCCGTCATCGGCAGTCCGATTTCGTCAGCAGTGATTTTGCCGCCGAAGCGGTCTTTTAAAATCAGGGAAAGTACATTGGTCAGCACGGTCTGGGAAAGACCGGTTGTGTAGGAGTTGATTAAGAAAAAGAGCGGCTTGTCCGATAAAATCTCGCTGCACGCTTCCACAAGGGAATACAGCTCGTTTTCAATTTTGAACACCTCACCGCCCGGACCTCTGCCGTAGGAAGGCGGGTCCATAATAATAGCTTCATAGCGTTTGCCGCGGCGCTTTTCGCGTGCGACAAATTTTAATACATCATCAACAATATAGCGCACGGGCGCATCGGTCAAATGTGTTGCCGCAACATTTTCTTTTGCCCAGCTGACCATACCCTTGGAGGCATCCACATGCGTAACGCTTGCGCCTGCCTTTAGTGCGGCAACGGTTGCACCGCCGGTGTAGGCAAAAAGGTTTAAAACGCGAATCGGACGGTCTGCCTTGGAAATTAAATCGGAAAACCAGGTCCAGTTGACTGCCTGCTCCGGGAAAAGGCCAGTGTGTTTAAAGCCCATCGGCTTAATGCAAAAGCTTAAATCGCCGAAATCGATTTCCCAGCGCTCCTTCATTCGCTTGTTGTGAAATTCCCAATGTCCGCCGCCAGTGTTGGAGCGGTGGTATACCGCGTCCGCTTTATCCCATAAAGGGGAGGTGCGCACATTCCATACCGCCTGCGGGTCAGGTCGTCTTAAAATGTATTTACCCCAGCGCTCGAGCTTTTCGCCGAAGGCGCTGTCTATCAACTCATAATCCTGCCACTTATCCGCTTTCCACATAATCGTTACTCCTAAAATTTTCTAAATATAAATATTCATAATATTATACCACTTTTTGATTCTTTAAGTCAATATAAAACGGGCAGAAAATCCGATGAAAATGCTGAATTTGACAGTATATGACCAGCGTATGGATGTAGGGGGATAAAAATGAAAAAAGTGTGCAGTTTTATATCTGCACACTTTTAGTATTCTAACGCATTTGCAGTCTCAAATGATCAGCCAGCATTGCAATGAATTCCGAGTTGGTCGGCTTGCCTTTTTCGGCGGAGATGGTGTAGCCGAACAGCCGCTCCATCGTGTCGACATGACCGCGATTCCAGGCAACCTCGATTGCGTGGCGGATGGCGCGCTCAATGCGGCTCGGTGTAGTTTTATACATTTTCGCCAAGTCGGGATACAGCTGCTTTGTAATGTGATTGATGACTTCGATGTTGTCAATCGCCATTAATATTGCACTGCGAATGAACTGATACCCCTTGATGTGTGCCGGAATACCGATGTCGTGAATTAAAGAAGTTACCACACGCTCTAAATCACGCGGCTGCGCGTTGGCAGGAATTGTCGCAACCATAGCATGCTGCTTTTCAGCCGTTGTTGCATTTTGCTGCGGCAGCTGTGCATCGGCGAATTCGAAAATGCGCTCAGAGAGCGCTTCCATTTCGAAGGGCTTTAACATAAAGTATGCGCTGCCGAGTTCCATGGCGCGCTGTGTCGAGCGTGCCTGACTTACACCGGAAAGCATCATGCAAACCGGCTTTTTCTCCAGTGGGGTGTTGCGCAGCTTTTGCAACACACCGAGACCGTCCAATTGCGGCATAATCATGTCCAACAAAAGCACATCCGGCTTTAAATCGCGCACCATTTCAACGGCTTCTCTGCCGTTGTACGCCGTGCCGGCCACATGGATACCGTCTACCGTATCCAAATAGCTTTTTACGGAATTTACGAAATCTTCGCTGTCATCTGCCAGTACTACGGAAATTTGTTTGTTCATTTTCGAACCTCCTAAAGATGTATAAAATGTAAAATATTTCCAGTAAATTTATCTTAACACAGAAAAAACAAAAATGCAAGAGTAAATTTACAATTTATGGTAAAATATGTAAAACCTGCGAAATTAGCGCAGATGGCTTAACGGAATAATTTGTCACGCATATGCTTATAATAAAACAGAGAATAGGGAGGCGTGATAAATGACAAAGGCTAAAAAGCAGCAAAAGCAGGCGCAGGAAGCACAGCAGGAACTGCTCTACAGCATACAGCTTGCAAAATATGAGCTTGAGTGTGCGACACAAAATTTTTCCTATGCAACCGAGCCGGCTTTGGTAGATATGTACAGCTATCAGATTAAAGCTTGTCAGACAAAATACCAATATCTGCTTTCACGCGCAAAGGCGCAGGGGCTCACAGATGCGGGCAGCCTGCTTGCATATTCGCAAACGAGGTGAGTATATGACAGTTCACATCTATACGGCACTTGCTGTGGCGGTGGTTGCCGCTTTGATTTATTTGTTTGTGTTCTTCTTTTCGCACATATTTCGGTTTTTGCTCCGATTTGTGTTTCGTATGGCGTGTGGCATCGGCGTGCTTTCTGTATTTAATATGCTTGCAGCGGCATACGGAATCTGTGTTGGTCTCAATGTTTATACCTGCGGTCTCTGCGGTTTGTTCGGACTGCCGGGGTACATACTATTAATGGGCATGCGCCTCATCTGTTAAAGCAGCTGACTAAGCGCAAAACGATTTCTCTTTCGTCTTGCGGCATACGGCTGATGTCGACACTGCAGGTTTGTGTCAGTCCCAGCAGATAGTCTGCTGAAACATTAAAGTAGCGCGCCAGCTGTACAAGGCAGTAGGTGTTCGGATAGCCTTTGCCGAGCTCCCAGGCATTGACTGCCGCGCGTGTAACGCCGATTTCCTGCGCAAGTGTGCTCTGGCTGATGCCGAGGTCACCTCTGAGCTGTTTGAGTTTTGTTTTAAAGTTTTCCATATCCGTTCTCCTGTTAGAAAATTAACTACACATAAAATGTAAAGAAAAGTTTACATATGTGCCTGAAAAAAACTTGTGCTTGCACAAGTTTTTTTGTTGAATTAATCGTTCTGCGCCTTCAGTTTTTCGCTCTGGTCAGCTGTGTTGAGTGCATCAATCAGCTCATCCAAGTCGCCGTTGAGTACTGCTTCTAAGCGGTGGAGCGTTAAACCGATACGGTGATCCGTAACGCGCCCTTGCGGGAAATTGTAGGTGCGGATACGCTCGCTTCTGTCACCGGTGCCGACCTGGCTTTTACGGTTTTGCGCGATTTCGGCATTTTGCTGCTCGCACATTAAGTCATACAGGCGGGAACGCAGAATTTTAAGTGCCTTATCCTTGTTTTTGTGCTGAGACTTTTCATCCTGACACGATACAACAAGACCGGTAGGCAAGTGTGTTACGCGCACGGCAGAGTCGGTTGTGTTTACACATTGTCCGCCCGGACCGCCTGCGCGGAACACATCAATTCTTAAATCGTTTGGATTGATGTCCACTTCGACATCCTCTACCTCCGGCAGTACGGCTACTGTAACGGTTGAGGTGTGAATTCTGCCGCTCGATTCTGTCGCAGGGACACGCTGTACGCGATGAACGCCGCTTTCGAACTTGAGACGGCTGTATGCACCGGCGCCTTCAATCATAAAGGATACTTCCTTGTAGCCGCCGATGTCGGTTTCGTTTGAATTCATAATATCGACCTTCCAGCGCTTTGTCTCGGCGTACATACTGTACATACGCAAAAGACTTCCGGCAAACAGCGCTGCTTCATCGCCGCCGGCACCGCCGCGGATTTCGATAATTACATTCTTTTCATCGTTCGGGTCCTTCGGCAAAAGCAAAATCTTGAGCTCCTGCGCATAAACCTCAATGTTTTTCTTCGCTTCGGCAATTTCTGCACGAAGCATTTCTTCCATTTCCTTATCGTCGTTATCTTCGAGCATTTCGGTCGCATCCGCAATCGTATCCTTTGCCGCTTTGTATTCGCGGTACTTATCCACAATCGGGGAGATATCCGAATGCTCCTTACAGTATTTTCTGTAGGCTTCGTTGTCGGCAATGACTGCCGGATCGGTAATCTTTTTGCCGAGGTCTTCGTATTTTTCTTCAATAAAAGCCAATTTTTCAAACATGAATTAAACTCCTAAATTTATTTGTATTCGCGCGCAACAGAAGCGTTGATTAAAATCGGATTGCATTCTAATATGACCTCTGTACCCGCTTGGGCATCGGTATCCGTTAAATCTACAATGATATTAAACATACTGATTCTGCCGAGCACACGGCACCGCTTGCCACCGACACGCACATATACGCTGTTGTCGCGAAAAAGTGATCTGATGCTTGAAAGCGTATAGCGCAGAATGTCGGAAAAACGGAAGGTGTCATTTATCTTGCTGACGCCGAAGCCGTCCATATACCCAACGGGCACTACGCCGATGCGTGTTTCTTTTTTTGTTTTAAAGGTGTTGGCATAGCCGATATTAAAGCCTGCAGGTAAAAGCTTTGTTTCGCAAATGCAGCTTTCCAAATAGGCAATGCGCTTTAAGGCAACCGGACTTTGAATCGGCAGTCTGCCTAAAAAAGCCGAGCCGATGCGTACAGCATCCAAACGCATATTTTTGTAGCGCAAAAAGCCGCAGGAATTGCAAAGATGCCGCATACCCGGGTTGATGCCGAGTTTGGAAAGCACATCAATTGCCGCGGTAAAACGCGAAAACTGCTTATCGGAATTTTCCGGCTTGCCGAAGGCATCGGAAAGGTGGGAAAATGTACCGGTGATTTCTATATTTTCGGCAGAGCTTAAAAGCTTTGCTGCAGATTGCATATCGCTGTAAAGAAAGCCGAAGCGACCGAAACCGGTATCAATGGCGAGATGCGCCTTTGCTTTCACGCCCGCCTGCTCGGCTGCGATATCCAAAATTGCACACGATTCCTCTGAGCCGACCGCGCAGGTCACACCGAGGGAAATTGCCTCCGTTGCTTCTGCTAAATTGCAGGTCGGGGAGAGCAGAAGGATTTGAGCGTCGATACCGCCTTCGCGCAGAGTGCGTGCTTCCTCTAACAGACAAACGGAAATTGTATCAATCCCGTTTTCGGTTAAAAGCTTAGCAAATGCACAAAGCCCCAGACCGTAGCCGTTGCCCTTCAGCATCGCAATCACCTTTGTGCCGGTGGTTTTTGCCTCTGCAAGGAGCGCGTGAATATTTTCAACCAGCTTTTCTTTTTCAACTACAAGCTTTTTCATAAAATTATTCCTTTGTTTTTTCTTCCGGCTTTGCGGCTTCTTTTTTCTCGGCTGTTTGCTTTGCCGGAAGGAAATCCTTGTTCTTACGCAGGAAAATGCGTCTTCTCAATTCACGATAGGTGCGCTCGCCCTTTTCGATAAAGAAGTACATAAACGGCTTAAATACATAGTCAAGTGCGCCGACAAATTCCACTAATCCGCCGCCCTTTGCCTGGTCCTCTTCATTGATAAAGCCAATTTTGAAGCGCAGCAGACCTGCGAGCTGGTTGCCCTTGTTTAAGTCACCGGAAACACCGCGGAAGTCATAAATATCACAGTTGTTTTCCACAGCCCACTTCATCATTTCATACTGCATTAAATAGTTCGGCATCATATTTCTGTACTCGTTCGAGCTTGCACCGTATAAATACCATACCTTGTTGCCGTATAAAATTGCAATTGCGCCGGAAATCAGGATGTCATTATAGTAGATGAGGTAGAGGCGAAGCGCGTCACCCATTTCATCGTACATTTTTTCAAAGTATTCCAGGGAGCGGGGCAGAAAACCGTCGCGCACACCTGTAACCATCATAACCTCGTGGAACGCCTTTAAATCCTCGCGCGTGCCGATTTTGGCATATACGCCCTTACGCATTGCCACGCGCACATTGTAGCGCGTCTTGCTTTCAAAGCTCATCAAAAGCTTGTCATTGCCGTCTTTATCTGTGCCGGCAAGCTCAGAAACATCCTTACGGACTACAAATCGCGGCTGAACGCCCTCGAAGTTTTTCGACTTATTGAAGCGGAACTTTAAATCCTCCATAATTTTGCAGAATTTTTCATCCGATGCTTCTACATCCGGATCGATTTTAAGCACATAGCTCTTGTGCTTCTTTGCAAGCTCGCGTGCGCCGGCAACCAATTCCTTGATGGTTTCGGCATCGTAGCGGTCGCAAACCGGACCGCGTGGCGAGTACATTATCGTAAGCGGGAAGAACGGGATTTTGCGAATCAATAAAGACATCGAGCCTTTGATTTTTCCGTTTTCGTCCTCGGCGATTAAAATCTCATTTTTCCACATATCCTTAACCTTTGCCCAGGCGAGGGACTGCAAAAAGTGACCCTCCTTGCGGGACTGTAAAAAGGCTTCGTATTCTTCATATCTCTCGGGTGTAAGAAGTTTCATATCTATCCTCCGTGTCTACTAAAATTTACAAATCTAAACAAACACATTTATATTATAACAAAAAAACCCTTATGTCAATCCTTTCTTATGTATATATTTCTATACATATTTTTTAAATATATGTCGCTTGAAGGTCTTGACTGGGGCAATGAAATCCTGTAAAATTATATATGAGCAACATCATTATTTAAGAAGTGAATATAAAATGAATTGTGAAGCAATTAAAAATCCTGAAAAATACGGAAAATGCAGCGCGCTTACCAAGGAAAAGCTGCAGTATGCGCTTTCTGAGGCACTTAAGAAGATTGATGGCAATCTGGAAACCTTTGCGACAATGTTTCCGGCGCACGCGAGTGTCAACAATGTCTATGCTGCGCAGGAAAATAACACCGGCTGGAATTGCGGCTTCTGGACGGGTATGCTTTGGCATGCTTATGAGCTGACCGGCGATGAAAAGTATAAAAAGGTAGCGATGGGACAGATTCCGGGGTATATGAAGCGCATTGTTGAAAAGCTCGGTGTTGCACATCATGATATGGGCTTTGTATACTCGCCGTCCTGTGTTGCGGCGCATAAGCTGACCGGCGATAAAGAGGCAAAGAAAGCGGCTGTTCTGGCTGCGGACAACTTAATGTCGCGCTACCACGAGAAGGGTGAGTTTATTCAGGCTTGGGGACCGTGCGGGGATGACCCGAAGTATTACCGCTTGATTGTGGATTGCCTTTTGAACATTCCGCTTTTGTACTGGGCAAGTGAAGCAACGGGCGACCCGACTTATGATGAGGTTGCGTTCAAGCATTATAAGACAACGGTTGCGAATGCCATCCGCGAGGACGGCTCTGCATTCCATACCTTCTATTTTGACCCGAAAACCGGCAAGCCGGACCGCGGTGTAACCGCGCAGGGCTTTAGCGATGACTCCGCTTGGTCGCGCGGGCAGGCGTGGGTAATCTACGGTGTAATGTTTACATATATGTACAAGAAAAATCCGGATGCATTTGAATTCCTGAAGCCGGCAGCAAACTATTATTTAAACCGCTTGCCGGAGGATTATGTTGCATATTGGGATTTGTGGTTTACGGAGGGCGATGAGCCGCGTGACAGCTCGTCTGCTGCAATTGCAGCCTGCGGACTGTTGGAAGCCGTAAAGTGGATGGACGATGCCGATCCGCTCAAGGAAACCTACTACAATGCTGCTTGTCACATTGTAAATGGCCTGATCGACGGCTATCTTACAAAGGATATTCCGGAATCGAACGGACTTTTGCTGCACGCAGTATATTCTAAGCCGGGCAACAACGGCGTGGATGAATGTAACATCTGGGGCGACTACTTCTATATGGAAGCATTAAACCGTCTCATCACCGACAATCAGTGGAAGCTTTACTGGTAAGAATATTAAAAATCCGTATGCATTTGCATACGGATTTTTTTTATTTCTTTAATTTGACTCTTCTTCTTCAACTACAGCTGTTATCTCATCCGGCTCGGGCGGCGGTGCAGGTGAAGCAGGCAGTCTTGCGTTTACGCTTTGGCGTAAAAGCGTATAGAGCACGGACACAATCGGCACAGACAACACCATACCGAGCGCACCGAACATACTTCCGCCGACCAGGATGGACAAAAGAACCCAAATTGCAGGAAGACCAATGGAATCACCGACGATGAACGGATAGATAAAGTTGCTTTCTACCTGCTGGATTACAATCGACATAATGACGAACACGAGTGCGCTTGCCGGCTGTGTCATCAAAAGAATGAACACGCAGGGCACGGCAGCAATAATCGGACCGAACATCGGAATCAGACCGCCGATTGCCATAATTACAGCTAAAAGCAGCGCGTAAGGCATACGGAAAATAGATCCCGTGATGAAGTATAAAACGCCCAGAATCAGTGCTTCTGTCAACTGACCGACAACAAAGCTTTTAAATACTTTGTGGGAAAGCGCTGCAACCTCGCAGATGCGCGCGGTGCGCTTTTTGCCGAGGTAGGCAAGCGAAGTGCGCTTTAAGCTGCACAGGATGCGCTCCTTTCCGAAAAGCATATAAATTGCAAAAAAGATGCCCATCAGGAAATTGAACACACCGGAAGTGATGCCGGCGGCTACCGTTGCAACCTGCGGTGTCAGACCGGCAACTAAGTCGCTGGCATAGGAGATAAGCGCTTGCCAGTCGACCTGCAAATGCTGCAAATCGCGCATGGAGAAATTGTATTTTTCCATCAAGGCTTCTGCCGTGCGTTGCAGCTCGCGCGTATAGTACGGCAGGTTGCTGCTCAGTGTTGCCAGGCTGTTTTGCAATTGCGGTACAATAAGCAGGCAAAGCAGAATAACAATGCCGACAATCAATAAAAAGGACAGGAGCATACAAACAAAGCGTTTGATTTTGTTCCAAAAAGCGAAGCGTGTGAGCCAGGCAAATACTCGCTGCTCCAGTGCAACCATCAGAATATTAACTAAAAACGCAATGAATAAACCGATGATGAACGGACTGAAGATGCCGAAAATCCAAGCGATTACACCGGTAACTGTTTTAAAATTCAGCAAAACAAACACAGCGGTGACAGCGGCAATAATCAGTATAACAGCTTGCATAAGAGTTAAATTCTTTTTAAAAGCTTTTTTCTTTCGGTTTTGCATAAAATGCCTCCAAAAACTATATTATGGATATTTTATCACATATTTTGTGAAAAAGCCAGTCTTAAGCAAAGATTTACAAAAAGTTTATAAAAAGCTATGGTAAAATGTATTTTGAAATGTTATAATAACATCAAATGCTATGCATATATGAAACGGAAGGATTGACAGTATGGGATTTCTTGAAAAGCTGTTCGGAAGCTATTCGGACAGAGAATTGAAAAAAATTAAACCGATTGCAGATGCAGTTATGGCTTTGGAGGAGGAAACCGCAAAGCTTACGGATGACCAGCTGCGTGCAAAAACGGAAGAGTTTAAAAACCGTCATATGGCGGGCGAAAGCCTGGACGAGCTTTTACCGGAGGCTTTTGCCGTCGTGCGTGAGGCGGCTTGGCGTGTGCTTGGCATGAAGCACTTTTATGTGCAGGTGCTTGGTGGCATTGTTTTGCACCAGGGGCGTATTTCCGAAATGAAAACCGGTGAAGGTAAAACGCTTGTGTCTACGCTTGCGGCGTACTTGAATGCACTTTCCGGCAAGGGTGTGCATATTGTAACGGTTAATGATTATCTTGCGCGCCGTGACAGCGAGTGGATGGGAAAGGTATTTCGCTTTTTGGGACTGTCGGTTGGTTTGATTGTGCACGATTTGGATTCCGATGCGCGCAGAGCAGCATACAGCGCGGATATTACCTATGCGACGAATAACGAGCTCGGCTTTGATTATCTGCGTGACAATATGGCAACCTTTAAAGAGCAAATGACCCAGCGCGGGCAGCACTATGCCATCGTCGATGAGGTGGACTCAATTTTAATCGACGAAGCGCGTACACCTCTTATAATTTCCGGTATGGGAAATAAGTCTACCCAGTTGTATCAGGTGGCGGACGATTTTGCGCGCAAATTGAAGGTGCTCGTTGTAAAAGAAACTGACACGAAGCGTGATGAGGGTGAAGAAACCAATGCCGATTACATCGTGGATGAAAAGGCAAAAACCGCCACGCTGACGCGCAAGGGTATTGAAAAGGCAGAGGCATTCTTTAATATTGAAAATCTGTCCGACCCGGAGAATATGCAAATTAGCCACCATATCAATCAGGCAATTAAAGCGCACGGTACGATGAAGCGCGACCGTGAGTATGTGGTGCAAAACGGTCAGGTCATTATTGTCGATGAGTTTACGGGCAGAATTATGCCCGGCAGACGCTATTCGGACGGCTTGCATCAGGCGATTGAAGCCAAAGAGCGCGTGAAAGTGGAGCGAGAGAGTAAAACGCTTGCAACCATTACCTTCCAAAACTTTTTCCGCCTCTATACAAAGCTTGCAGGTATGACAGGTACAGCGCAAACCGAGGAAGCGGAATTCCAGCAGATTTACGGGTTGGATGTTATCGTTGTGCCGACCAACAGAAAATTGATTCGCGTCGATCACGACGATGCAGTTTATAAAAATACAGAAGGAAAATATGCCGCGATTGTCGAGGCAGTCAAAGAGAGCCACGCGAAAGGCCAGCCGGTGCTTGTCGGTACGGTTTCGATTGAAAAGTCCGAAATTTTATCGAAGCTTTTGAGCAAGCAGGGCATTAAGCATAATGTCCTTAATGCAAAGCACCACGCAAAGGAAGCGGAAATCATCGCACAGGCGGGTAAGGTCGGCGCAGTTACAATTGCGACCAATATGGCAGGCCGTGGTACGGATATTATGCTTGGCGGTAACGCAGAGCATATGGCAAAGGCTGAAATGGCAAAGCAGGGCTTTACGGAAGAGCTGATTGCAGAATCTACCGGTTTTTCCGAAACGGACGATCCGGAAATCCTGCGTGCAAGAGAAGCCTTTAAAGAATTGAATGCCAAGTATAAAGAAGAAATTCGCCCGGAGGCAGAAAAAGCGGCTGCAGCCGGTGGCTTGTTTGTCATCGGTACGGAAAGGCACGAGTCTCGCCGTATCGACAATCAGCTGCGTGGTCGAAGCGGCAGACAGGGTGACCCGGGGGCATCGAAATTCTTCATTTCGCTCGAAGATGATTTGATGCGTCTGTTTGGCTCGGATCGCATCGGCTTGGTGATGAACAAGGTTGGCTTGGAGGATGGAGATGCGCTGCAGGCGGGCTTGCTTTCCGGAATGATTGAAAATGCGCAAAAGCATGTCGAGGGCAGACATTTTGATGCGCGTAAGCATGTGCTGCAATATGACGAGGTTATGAATGAGCAGCGTAAGATGATATACTCGCAGCGCCAAATGGTGCTCAACGGCGAGGATGTGCACGACTTTATTGTCAAAATGCTCCACACCACGGCAGAAAATGCGATTGCGACCTATGCTGTTTCGGATATTCCGGACGAGTGGGATTTGCAGGGGCTCTCTAATTATGCAACTGATGTATATCAGGCACCGCGCGACAGTATGCTTTTAAGCTATGACGAGCTCAACGGCTGTACGAAAAAGAAGCTTAAAGAAAAGCTTCTCGGCTTCGCCGAGGCGAGAATGGAGCGTCAGCAGGCGGCATTCGGTGAAAACATTTCCGAGCTTGAGCGTGTGATTTTGTTGCGCGTGGTGGATATGAAGTGGATGGATCACATCGACGCAATGGATCAGCTGAAGCAGGGCATCGGCTTAAATGCCTATGCGCAGCGCGACCCGGTTGTGGAATATCGCTTAATCGGCTCTGAAATGTATGATGAAATGCTCGCTGAAATTGCACAGGATACGGTAAAATTCATTTTGCGCGCCGAGCCGGTGGCGGATGCACTGCAGCGCCAGCAGGTTGCGCAGCCAATCTCGGCATCGCACGGCGGTGATGAAGCGGATAAAAAGCAACCGGCAAAGAAGAAAGAAAAGGTCGGCAGAAACGACCCTTGTCCGTGTGGTAGCGGTCTTAAGTATAAAAAGTGTTGCGGCAAGGATGAATAAATGTCTTTTTGTTTACTGTTTGCAATGAAATACAATATTTTTCAATATGTACTTTCTGCAGGGCGAAGTATATAATGTATAAAGATTGTTTGCTTGGAGTGACGAAAGATGTCGGCTAAATCGAATAGCGTTGATATGGTCCATGGCGCTTTATGGGGGAAAATTCTGCGGTTCACACTGCTTTATATGCTGACGGCAATCTTGCAGCATTTGTATAATGCGGCAGATACGATTGTTGTGGGGAATTTTGCGGGAAAGTTGGCACTCGGCGGAGTCGGTGCGAGCGCGCCGGTCATCAACTTGTGTCTGAACTTTATCATTGGACTATCCGCAGGTGCGGCAATTTTGCTCGGACAGTTGATTGGCGCAAATGACCGCAGTGGTATCCATGAAACCGTTCATACTTCCATAGCCATTGCAGTTTTCGGTGGTGCAATTATGAGCGCTGTTTGCATTGCTTTTGCAAGACCGCTGCTTGTCTGGCTTTCTGTTGATGAACAGATTATGGCGGAGGCGCTTATATACTTGCGCATTGTTGCCATTGGTTTTGTGCCATCGTTGATTTATAACTTTGGCTCGGCAATTATGCGTGCAAAAGGCGATACGAAACGACCGCTCTATATTGCGCTGTTTTCCGGCGTTATCAATGTTGGGTTAAACTTGTTTTTTGTATGCGTATTTCGTATGGGTGCGGCAGGCGTTGCCGTTGCTACGGTTTTCTCTCAGATTTTTACTGCAGTTGCTGTTTTGCATTTTCTCAGGCGAGAGGAAGATGAAACACGAGTTGAATACAGAAGTATTCGACTGTACAAAAAACAGTTTCTGATTATTTTAAAATACGGCGTGCCAAGCGGCATTCAAAGTGCTATATTTACATTTGCAAACCTGCTTGTTGCGAGCAGCATTAACAGTTTTGGTGCTGCAGCTACTGCAGGAAGAACCGTTGCGGACAGTATTGCATCTTTTATCTCTGTAATCAACGGCGGCTTGTATCAGGCTTGTATGGCTTTTTCGAGTCAGAACTATGGTGCAAAGCAATTTGGGCGCATTAAATCTACATTTGCAATCTGTTGTGCTTATGCAATTTTGTTTGAAGTGCTTGTTTTCTTGCTTGTGTTTTTTGGGGGCAAATCTTTAATCGGACTGTATGTGCAAGGGGAGCCGCAGGTTGCCGAGCATGCGCTTATACAGCTCAGAATTGTAGCATATTCGCATGTTTTGTGCTGTTTTATGGACATATGCTCAGGTGTGCTTCGCGGCATGGGTGCATCTATGATAAATATGGTTACGGCGGTTGTCGGCGTTTGCGGTCTGCGAATTGGATGGCTTTTAACCGCATTTAAATCCATCGGTACATATGCGTCGATTTTCTGGAGCTTCCCGCTTTCCTGGGGCGGAACGACGATTTTGCTTTTCATTATGTTTTGCATTGTCTACAGCAAGGAAAAGAAAAAAGTGCAGATTCAATAAAAAACAGAGCGATAGTAATGGGATACTATCGCTCTGTTTTTATAATTCATTCGCATATTTTGACGGTGCTATACCGTACTTCTTTTTAAATGCACGGCTGAAGTAGAGTGGATCGGTATAACCCACCGAGGCGGCAACCTCGGCAATGGAAGAAAAATCACCGCTGTCAATGAGTGCCTTTGCGTGTGAAAGTCTGCGTTTTAAAATATAGCTTTGCGGATTTGTACCGAAATTTGCCATAAATATTTTACGAAAATAGGTGCCGGAAATGCCGCACAGCTGATGCAGGTTGTCGGTTTTTAAATCCGCATCATAGATGTGCTTTTTGATATAATCAACAGCAGCTGCAATCAGATTTAACTTCTTTTTGTCTGCATAGTTCAAGTTTTCAATATTGGATATGTAGGTGAGAAAATCGTAAAACAACGCATAGCATTTATACTGCTCTGTCCTGCTGCCGAATTTCCATAATTCCGGCAAGGTTGTGAGCAGCTCTTCTTTGCGGGCAAAGTCTTCGAATGTATAAACTGACGGTGTCGGGGTAGTTAAATCGGCTTCGAAGCTGATGGAAACATGCTCGCATGGCGTATCAGAGGTGGTATAAACATCGTAGACAGAGCCCTTCGGCAGAAATATAACCTCGCCGGTATGTACATCAAAGCCTGTGTCCTTGAAATCGTAGTGGCAAGCACCGCATATGCGCAACACGAAGGCATTCATTTTTCTGGATTTTACGCTACCGGGAAAATGCGATTCGCCTTTGGTGATGTTTTTGATTTTTAAATTTTCTATATCCGTGAACATACTGTATCACCTACTTGTGTTTAAATCTGTAATTACTCTATCATAAACAAGAAATAAAATCAATCTCAAACTGCAATTTAGTTTCGAAAAATCCATATTGTTTTGAATGTTCTATGTACATATTTTTGTCATCTGCTATAATTTACTTATAGGAGGCGATGGGGATGGCAGTGAAAAGTAACAGCATTGATATGATTCAAGGACCGCTTTGGGGCAAAATTTTAAAGTTTTCTGCACTTTTTATGCTCACGGCGCTTTTGCAGCAATTGTATAATGCGGCGGATGTAATTGTGGTCGGTCGTTATGCAGGGCAGGAGGCGCTTGCAGGTGTCGGCACAAGCAGCACAATTGTCAACCTGTTTATGAATTTTATCTTGGGGCTTTCCGCGGGTGCGGTCATTGTACTTGGGCAGGCAATCGGCGCAAGACAAGAGGAAGGCATCAGTAAAGCTGCGCATACGGCGATTGCAACGGCTGTTTACGGCGGACTGCTTATCGCGATTGCTTGCCTCATATTTACAAAACCGCTACTCAAGATGATCGATGTACCGGACAATGTTATGCCGGAGGCGCTGGCGTATTTAAGAGTTCGCGCCGTCGGCTTTGTACCTGCGCTTATATACAATTTCGGCGCTGGCATTCTGCGCGCAAAGGGCGACACAAAGCGCGCGCTGTATATTGTCACTGTTTCGGGTATCATCAATGTTTTGCTGAATTTGTTTTTTGTATGTGTATGCCATATGGGTGCAGGTGGTGTGGCACTGGCAACCATAGCTTCGCAGATATTTACAGCGATTGTAATGATGATTATTCTTCGCCGAGAAGAGGATAACACAAGAATCCATCTTAAAAAGATTCGCTTTTATAAAGAGCCGTTTTTGAAAATGGTTCGCTTTGGTTTGCCGTCCGGCATACAAAGTGCGGTGTATTCAATGTCGAATTTGCTTGTGCAGTCGAGCGTAAACAGCTTTGGTTCGGCGGCGATTGCCGGTAGTGCGGCATCGACGAGTATTACGGAGTTTTACAATGTAATGCTTAACAGTATGTATCAGGCGGCAATGGTATTTACAAGTCAGAATTTCGGCGCGAAACAGTTTGACAGAATCAAGAAAACTGTGCGCATCTGTCTTTTGTATGTTGTTGGTCTTGGCGTAATTCAGTCGTTTATAACCTATTTTGCGGATGAGCTTCTGCTCGGACTATACCTGCCGGATGATCCGGAGGGCCTTTCGTTTGCACTGCGTAAGTTCAATTTGCTTGGCTACACATATGCATTTCTTGGCATTATGAACATTATGAGCGGTGCACTGCGCGGTATGGGTGCTTCAATTATGAATCTGATTACCTCCGTTGTCGGCGTGTGCGGTATCCGTATTGTATGGATTTTAACGGCATTTAAGGCAATCGGTACATTCGAATCTTTGTATTGGTGCTTCCCGCTGTCCTGGGCAGGCACGTTTGTGATGCACTATTTCATGTATAGGTATGTATTCGGTAAGGAAAAGAAGAAAGCGGCTTTGAAAATTGTGGAAGAGACGGCTTTATAATCTGCACGAGTCAAAGGAAAGCCTTTGAAAATTTTTGCCCTTAATATCACATGAGCATATGAGGGTTATAATTTAAAAAATATATGTTAAAATTATATGAAAGGAAAATAATTATGACTTTTTTGGAATTTAACTATTATTCAAAAGCGCTTACAAAGCGTATTACGGTAAATGTTCTTCTTCCCGAGGTAAATAAATCATGTGAAGGAGTGGGGATTGGTGATATAAAGGAATATAAAACCCTTTATCTGTATCACGGACTTTCGGGAAATCGCACCGACTGGATGAGGCGTACCTCTATCGAAAGTTATGCCGAGAAATACGGTATTGCTGTGGTTATGCCTGAGGTTGATAGAAGCTGGTATACCGATACCTGTTACGATGCAAACTATTTTACCTTTGTTTCAAAGGAGCTTCCTGATGTCTGCAGGGGGTATTTTAAGTGAATGTCCGATAAGAGGGATGATAATTTTGTGGCTGGTCTTTCCATGGGCGGTTACGGTGCACTAAAAGTGGCTCTGACCTTCCCAGAAAAATTCGGAGGCTGTATTTCTCTTTCGGGCTCTCTTGATATTACAAGGAAAAACCGTACAGTAAACCTTTCGGAATGGCGTTCTATTTTCGATTTCAATATGGAAAGTCCCCTTGAACTTGAGGGAAGCAAGCATGATTTGTATGCGCTTGTGCGTAAAAAGCATGAGCAAGGAACGGAATTTCCGAAAATGTACATATGGTGCGGGACAGAGGATAACCCTTATCTTTTCAAATCAAATCAGCTTTTTCATGACCTTCTTGATGAACTGAATATAGAGCATTTTTATAAGGAATCCGAGGGTGACCATTCATGGGGATGGTGGGATATGTATATAAAAGAAGCACTTGCCTTCCTTTTTGAGTAAAAAAAGTCTAAATCAAAAATGTTTCCCCTGTGTGGCATCCAGATTATACAGTTTTTATATAAGGATTGTCGAGTTTTGGCGAAATAAAAAGCCTCCCTTGCAAAGCCC
>JAZQCN010000014.1:0-5103 GCA_045546315.1 Clostridia bacterium
ATAAAAAGAGATAATTTTGCCGTAAGACAAGGCGGTGGCAGGACGGCTATACGCTTGTATGCCGGACTGCCCCAACGCAGTATTACACAAAATTAACCTTTTTACCACTGCAACCAGCGAAGAAACCCAAATCCACAACCAGCATAAAATGAGGAATTTCGGATGCAGTACAAGGCACAGAGGCAAGCACAGTACTCGTGTACGGGATTGCCTCTGTAACGCAGTAATGCGCCGAAATTACCTTTTTACCACTGCAACCAGCGAAGAAACTAACCCAAGCAAAAAAAGGGACCGAAGTCCCTTTTTGTTCGCATCATACGCCTGCCTTAGCGCGACGGATAGCCTCCGCCTCCGTGCAGCCGTTTTCAGCGACATGCCCCGGCAGCGGAACAAGCTTTTCGTGGATAGCATCAATAATCCAGCTTGCCTGCGGGAAGAAGAATTCGTCGAATTCGAACGGCGGTGTGATCCAGTTGCGCGCGCCGACTACTACCGGCGGTGCATCGAGGTCGTCGAAGCAAAGCTCTGTGATATTCTTTGCAACATCGTTCATAAAGGAGCCGCGTGCGCATGCATCGGATACCAATACAACGCGACCGGTCTTCTTTACAGATTCGATAAGCTTTGTATAATCGAGTGGTACGAGAGAATGCAGGTTGATGATATCTGCTTCCATACCGTACTTTTCGCTTAAGGTCTTTGCTGCATCTACTGCGCGGTAGAGCGCTGCACCAACGGTGATAATGGTTACATCGCCGCCGTCACGCACCTTGTTTACATCACCGAATTCGATTTCGTAACGCTCTTCCGGTACGCCACCCTCGTGGAACTGCTCACCAACATCGTAGATTCGCTGGCTTTCGAAGAATACTACCGGGTCTGTGCCCTTCAGGGCAGATTCCATAAGACCCTTTGCCTCCCAAGGTGTTGCCGGGAAGCATACCTTCAGGCCCGGGATGTGTGCACAAAGTGCTGTCCAGTCCTGAGAGTGCTGTGCACCGTACTTAGAACCAACGGACACGCGGAGCACGAGCGGCATCTTTAAAATACCTGCACTCATCGCCTGCCACTTGGACATCTGGTTAAAGATTTCGTCGCCTGCGCAGCCGATAAAGTCAGCATACATCAGCTCTACCAGTGCACGACCGCCGGAAAGTGCATAACCAACGGCTGTACCAACAATTGCAGCCTCCGCAATCGGAGAGTTAAAGAGTCGGCAATGCGGAAGTGCATCCATCATACCGCGATACACCGCAAATGCGCCACCCCAGTCACGGCAGTCTTCACCGTAGGCAATCAGGGTCGGGTCTTCGTAGAAGCGGTCATAGATAACCTCGGAAAGTGCGTCACGCAGGTTATACAGCTTCATCTTGGAAACCGGCTTACCGTCTACAATCGGGCAGCGGCTCTTTTCCTTAATCTTCTTATATGCCGGCACTTCAGCAAGCGGCATATTCACTTCCGGCTCACGGTCGTCAAACTTATCAACCTTTTCGTTGGAGAACATCAAGCGCTCTACAACTGCCGGGTCTGCCTTAAAGTCAACATACGGGCTGATTGCCGGGTCGGATGCTGCTTTGCAAATCATGGTCATTCTCTCGGAAACATCTGCGAGAATTTCCTCGAACTTGGAATCTGCGGCAATGCCTGCATCTACTAAGTTCTTTCTGTAGGTAATGAGCGGATCTACCTCGCGCCATGCATCGATTTCCTCCTTCGTGCGGTAAGCATTCTGGTCGGAGGTCGAGTGGCCGGAGAAGCGGTATGTCAGTGTATCGAGCATAACCGGGCCTTCGCCTGCTCTGAGGATTTCGAGCTTTCTTTCCATTGCATCGATTACAGCCAGCGGGTTAAAGCCGTCTACACGCTCAGCGTAGAACTGCGTCGGGCTTACGCCGGAGCCGATGCGCGCAAGCATATCGTAGCCCATCGTTTCGCCGCGGGTCTGGTCGCCCATACCGTAAGCGTTGTTAAATACATTAAACAGAATCGGCACGCCGCCGTTGTGGCTTTCCCAAAGCGTCTTGAACTGGTCCATGGATGCAAAGTTCATTGCTTCCCAAACCGGACCGCGCGCCATAGAGCCGTCACCGATGTTACAAACAACGATACCCTTCTTTTCGTTAATCTTCTTAAACAGGGCAGCACCGGTCGAAATCGAAGCCGAGCCGCCTACGATTGCGTTGTTCGGGTAAATACCGAACGGCAGGAAGAAAGCATGCATCGAGCCGCCCATACCCTTATGGAAGCCTGTGTCACGCGCGAAAATCTCGGAAAGTGTACCGTAGAGGATAAAGCGAATAGCCAGCTCCTTTACATCGCTGACCGGACCGAGCTTTTCGGTTGCGCGCAGTGCGCTGCCGCCCAAGAAGCCTTCCATAACATCCATAAGCTCCTGCTCGGAAAGCTTGTTGATGCAGGAAAGTGCCTTTGCCAAAATTTCGGAGTGGCTGCGGTGCGAGCCGAACGAGAAGTCGTTTTGGTCAAGCAAGTATGCCTGACCGACTGCGGCAGCCTCCTGACCGATGGACAGATGCGCCGGACCCGGATAGGTCGTTTCAATTCCGTTATAGAGTCCCTGTGTTTTGATCTGGTTGAGCATCGACTCAAACTCGCGCAGAATCGCGATATCGCGGTAGATACGCATAAAGTCATCATCGGAGAACTTACCACGCTCGTCAGCGATGCTCTTGTTGTATGTATTTACCGGGATGTCATTAAAAGTAATTTTCCCTGCCGCACGAATCTCGGCCGGATCTACGAATAAATTCTTTGGCATTTTGTATTCCTCCCCTTAATTTTAAATATGGAAAATAGCTTCACGGATAATTTCCGCAACCGTCGGATGCGGGAACACGAGCTTTTTGAGTCGGTTCGGTGTCAATTCCGTGTCAACCATCATCGTTGCAGTCATAATAATTTCGGATGCATAAGCGCCGACCATATGGCAGCCAACCAGGCGATTTTTGCCGATATCGACTACAAGCTTGATAAAGCCCTTACCGCCGTTGGTTTCTGCAAGGTAGCGACCTGCATACGACATCGGCAGCTTTACTTCCTTTACGGTCATACCGCGCTTTTCCGCCTCGTCCTTTGAAAGGCCTACACTTGCAACCTCCGGGTCGGTGTAGATAACGGACGGAATAACATCATAGCGCATTTCATCTGCAATGCCGAGCATATGATTTACGGCAACCTCTGCCTCTCTGTATGCCGTATGCGCCAGCATCAGCTTACCGTTACAGTCGCCGATGGCGTATACGCCGGATACATTAGTGCAAAGGTGACGGTCGGTTACGATTGCCGCTCTGTCCATCTCAAGCTGCAAGCTCTCGATGCCGATGTTCGCCGTTGCCGGCTTTCTGCCTGCACTGAGCAGCACCTTGTCACATGCAATCGTCTTTTTCTCGCCGTTTTCTTCATAGACAACACTGTCGTCCTTGACCTCAAGCACCTTGCAGGAAAGCTTAAACTCCATACCCTTCTTTACGAAGGCATCCGTTAAAACCTTGCAGATTTCCGCATCGGTTGCACCGGCAATCTTCGGCATCATTTCGATGACCGTTACCGCTACGCCGACACTTGCAAAGTAGTATGCCATCTCCAGGCCGATAACACCGCCGCCGATGACAACGAGCTTTTCAGGCAGCTTGGTTTCGTCGAGCACTTCACGGTTGGTTACAACGAAGCCGCTTGCAAGACCTTCTTTTAAACCCGGTACCGGCGGAACAACCGTCTCAGAGCCGGAAGCAATCACAAGGCGCTTGCCTAAGTAGGTTTTGCCGTCAGCCTCTACTAAAAAGCCGCCCTCACCGCGACCGCAAACCTTACCTTCTGCGGAAACAACGGTAACCTTATTGCCCTTCATTGTTGCACCGACGCCGGAAACCAGCGTCTTTACAACCTGATTTTTTCTTTCAATCACCTTCGCATGGTCGTAGCTTACGCCCGTTACTGTTACGCCGAAGGCTTCACTCTCTTTTGCGTGGCGATACATTTTCGAGGAATTCAAAAGTGTCTTTGTCGGGATACAGCCCTCGTTTAAGCAGGTACCGCCGAGTGCCTTTTTCTCAAACACTGCAACCTGCATA
This sequence comes from Clostridia bacterium, assembly GCA_045546315.1. GTDB lineage: Bacteria > Bacillota > Clostridia > UBA1381 > UMGS1253 > RGIG2041. The sequence goes on from JAZQCN010000014.1 coordinate 4,092, forward strand.
CCGCCCTGCGCCGCACGCTCTGCGCACAGATAGCCGCCCGGGCCGCCGCCCAATACCAATAAATCAAACTGTTCCATATTTATGCCTCCTTATTTTGCCAGAAGTGTCGTAAAGTTTTCTAAGTTCTTGCCGAGCTCCTTCTGGAAGCGCGCAGCCGGTGTACCGTCTACCGCACGGTGGTCGTAGGTGAGGCTCAGGCCCATTGCCGGATAAATCTCAACATTGCCATCCTTGCCCTTGCGTACGCGCTCGATTGTACCGCACACACCCAAAATGCCGGTCTGCGGCGGATTGATAACCGGTGTAAAGGATTCGACACCGAGGTTACCGAGGTTTGACACGGTAAATGTGCCGCCGGAGAGCTTATCCGGGCTGATGTTGCCCTCGCGGCACTGCGCTGCAAGCTCTTTTACCTCTTTGGAAATCTCCAGAAGGCTCTTTTGGTCTGCGTTAAAAATCGTCGGCACCATCAGGCCGCGCGGTGTATCTACCGCAACGCCTAAGTGCACATGCTTAAACAAACGGATGTTGTTATCGTCGAGCATATGCGCATTCAAATCCGGATGATTCAAAAGCGTTCTCGATACGGCATAGAGCACGATATCGCCGAGCGTAATGCCGGCGGTTTCGCCCTCGGAAGCTTTCAAAAGCTTTCTGTATGCCAAAATATTTGTTGCATCAAAGGAAGTGTTGTGTGTCAGCTGTGCCATCGTCGAAAGCGAGGTGTGCATCGACTTGCTGATGGCACGGCGGATGCCGCTGAACTTCACATCAGTATATTCATCCTCTGCCGCTACAGCCGGTGCTGCCGCTGCTGCTACTGCCGCCGGTGCTGCCGCTGCCGGATTCTCCATCAGTGCGCGTACATCGCGCTCGATGATTCTGCCGTTCGGGCCGGTCGGTGTAGCAAGTGCTGCATCTACGCCTGCGCGCTCTGCAAGCTTTTTCGCTCTCGGCGAAACTGCGGTTTTATCGCCTGCAGCTGCCGTTGTCTGTGCAGGTGCAACAGCCG
>JAZQCN010000015.1:0-10800 GCA_045546315.1 Clostridia bacterium
CAAAAAAACAAACCTTCATTATTACACCTCATATAATAAAATTAAGTGAGAAGTTAAATTTATTATTTTAATAATTATACCATAATTCGACAATATTTTCAATGATTTAAAACGAATTTATAACTTTTATAGGAGGTTAAGCTTGATCTTAAGATAGATAATCCGAACGAAAAAAGAGCCAACTGATTTTGATTTCAGTTAGCTCTAAATTTTTGGTATTTAATGTTGCCAAATCGTTGCCATTTCCATTTGGAAATGCCCGAAAACGGCGTGGTTACGCGGTTTTTGTTCCGCAATTCGTCATTCCCACTCGGTACGCTATAATGTGATTTGCAGTATTTTGCCTGATTCTAAGCTGCTTTTTATTCCATCTCTACTTAAAATCTTTCAATTATTTGGTCTTGATTGTTTTCTGTTATCAATTTGTTATCAACTAAATATTAACATAATCTTGTTGATTTGGCAAGGGTAAAAGATTAATTCGTCTTTGTAGGTGTATTTATTTTTGCTTTTTCGATAATGATACGAGTGTATGTTACACAGAAAGGTTGACGAAACTATCTGGTGTGTAGCTGTATGCTATGAGCGATGTGTCTTGTCAAAGTTTTAAAATTATTTATGCACTTTTATTCCTCGTAAACTGATATTTCAAAAAACTGTGACAAATTTCGCGCTTTTTTGTGAAAGCAACACGATATACTGCATTTAAAAGGCGTTTATTACGAAATGTTAGTACATTAACAATTAAAAAGATAAATAACGCCTTTCTTCGCCCCATCGAAGGAAGATGTTAAATATATTAAAACAAAGGAGAAGGCAAAATGAAAAGAATTATTGGGATTTTAGTAGCATTGGCATTGCTTGCACCTGCGGTTCTTACACCGGGACTTGCGCAAGCGGCCGGAGCTACAGGGGACATTTGCAAGGTTGAGGTTGGAGAAAACCATATTCTTGCACTAAAAAAAGACGGTACGGTTTGGGCGTGGGGCAAAAATGACTACGGACAAATCGGCTGTGGCAGTACGGAAACGTATATTACAAAACCTACACAGGTGTTATGGCTTACGGATATTGTGGATATTTCCACACGTGGCGATTATTGTCTTGCGCTCGACAGAGACGGCGCTGTTTGGGCATGGGGGCGCAATGACCATGGCCAGCTTGGTATCGGCCATGATACGGATAAATTCGTTCCAAAACAATTGCCGGACCTGGAGAACATTGAAGCTATTTATGCCGGATGGCTACATTCTATGGCAATTGACAGCTCCGGTTCTGTCTGGGCATGGGGTCAAAACGAAAGTGGTCAGTTGGGAACCGGTGAAGTGAGCGGCAGACAAAAGAGTCCCATTATGTTGGAAACCATCACAAACGTCAGTGCGATTGCGATTGGCTATAGGCATACTTTGTTTTCAAAAAACGGAAGGGTCTGCGCGACCGGAAATAATGCTTTTGGACAATTAGGGCTTATAAACGGTCCGGAGTCCCTTAGCACTCCTACAGAAATATCTTCCTTGTACAATGTCGCCGCAATAGATTGTGGCAAAGATTTTTCAGCTGCTATTTCAAACGGAACTGTATATGCATGGGGGCGTAATACATATGGACAGTTAGGTGACAATACACGCACAAGCAGCAATATTCCGGTGAACACAAACTTCACAAATGCTGATTCTATCGAGTGTGGAGAAAACTTTGTATTAGCACGCACGAACACTGACGAAACAATTGCATGGTACGGCTGGGGCAATAATGTATACGGTCAGTTCGGAAATGGTACAGGTACATATAAAGTATGGAACGAAAAACAAACGGCATTGACAGGGTGGACAAGCACAAATGCAAGTGCAGGTTCGCATTGTGTTGCTATGTGGGAAAATGGTGAATTATATATGTGCGGCATGAATCAAAACAGTGAAATGAAGGAGCGCCAATTGACATATACCACACCGACCTATCTGGCGGATATTTGGGATGCTTATCCAATATACGGCGACGAAAATGAAACATATATTTTTAATGGCTTCGATGAGTTTTTCACCTTTGGCGCCAACGAAAGACGCTACGATTGTGATGACTATGCTGCAGGCGAAGGCTCAGCATTCCGTCAAATGGAAGATGTGCGAAAGCTGGTGCGCGATGATGCAAACGAAATAGAGGTTAAGCTCACAGTTGACGGCAAGGTTTACACACGCGGTGAAACGAATAAATACGGACAACTCGGTGTCAGCACACCACAGATTCAGGAATATCCGGCATGGAATTATGTGATGGATGGCGTAACGGATATTGCTACCATTGATGGTGTGGTCTTTGCATTAGACGAAGATCGAGTTGTTTGGTTATGGGGTAATTCAGCGAGTGAGTTTTATACACAAAACTGTGCAGACGAATACAATATTAATACACACCGGCCGGCACAAAGTAACAAAACGAATGTAAACAGTATAAGGGTTATAAATGATACAATTTATTTTTATAGAAGCAATGATGCTGAACAAGTGCGCGGTCATGTGCAATACTATCCACCGGACAGAACGCACACGCCGCAGCTTGAAACTTCGCTAATTACCTACACTGCCACTTCGGGATATCAGTGTGAAAAGTTCCCGGCCTTAAGCACATTTGAAAATGTTGCTGACATTAGCGCAAATGGCGGTGGACACGCATTGATATTGCGCGCGGATGGCACGGTCTGGGCAATTGGTGACAACGCATACGGACAGCTCGGAAATGGCACATATACCGATTCTGATGTGCCTGTACAAGTTCAAGGTATCACAAACGCCGTTGCTGTATATGCAGGACCGACACACTCGGTTGTATGCACAGAAGATTATAAGGTTTATGTATGGGGAAACAATGCCCAAGGTCAGCTTGGATTTAGGGAAGATGAACTCTACTTCCCCGAATTACGTCGCGTGTATTATACAACAGAAACAGAAGTTACCGGCAAATGGAATGAAGGCAGCGAGCTGTATGTTTCCTTGCCGCTGCATTATCTCGAATGTGCCGATGACGTTGCATTCCCCTATGGCTTTTATTACAATAGCGAGTATTTGGAGCTGTTGGATGCGAATGCATATTACCCGGACGCTCAGTTGACAGAGGGTAAGTACGGAGATGTTGAATTTATTTCTGTATCTCCCGGGGAAATTTTGTTTGGATTTGACAGACTTCCAACATATGAGGGTACATATATCGGGACCCCGTTTTGTATGAAATTTCGCGTTTTGAAGTCGAAAACGCAATCGTTGAAACTACATACATACCGTTAATGCAATAAGGAGAATTGAGATGAAAAAAATATATAAAACTTTAGTTATATTTTGCTTTGCATTTCTTGCGTTGTTGTCGAGCGTACAGGCAGTGTCTGTTAGCAAAGCTGACCGCTATCTGGAAATGATGCATTTTTATGAGCAGCGTGCAGCAGAAGATACTCCGGTCAGCGTATCAACCGCAGGCGCGGAAAGTATCAACGGCGGTACCGGCATGGTATCCATTGTGCGTGATGAAATCAGTTTGTCGCAGAATGGTGGCTGGAATTTTAATATCAGGCGCAGATTTAATTTCGGACAATATGACAAAAGCATCAACATCTCCTCGGCACGCTCACTGGATGCGCCGGGGTATTACTACAAGCCTGAAAAATATCTGTATAAATATCTTACAGCTGAGGGTGCAACGGTCTTTGTAGCTTTTGACACACCGCAGCAGATGATGGAAGCGGAAAATGGTACAGGCACAATTGGCGTTCGCGCAGAGTATGCAAGCCATAGCCGAATCATTCGAAGCGTGCGTGAGGATGACGAACTGATATTAAGCTATGTTTTGCGCGATGAGGAAAATACCGGCGTACAAATTGGCGATGCCTATTTGTATGCACCTGAAAACCTTGGTAGCGATGTAACGCTGACACGAGATAAGACTTGCGGCGTGAGCGAGCTGCATATCGGCAGTATATATGCAAACCCCTTTTCCCGCAACAGCGAAGAATTGAATGTGTGGGAATACGACCTGCCGAGATTGGATTATATTCCGCAGTTTATCCGCGATGGCGCGGTCGGCGCAACACCGGTTTATTCCGGCATCGTAGAAATTGAGGAGGAGCTTGCCGCAGGGGTTTCTTATCGTGACCGAGGAGAGTTTTATGATCCGGAAACGAATATGAAAATCTATTTTATGATTGATTATTCTGTGCGCTATAATGAGGACGGAAAAAAAGAACTTTATGTAGACAATTCCTATGCATATACATATGTAGAGCAAGGCGAAAAGTATGTTTTGCGTACAACGGACATGTACAGTGTCTTTGCGGAGCAGGTAAATTTCAGCGCAGACTTATATATCAGTATTTGCAGATATGATGGCATGAAATATAAATTCATGGTTGAAGGGGAATATACCTCATCAATGGCATATATCGATGAAACGGACAGCGGAGAAACACGCAGAGCAGAACTATACCGGGTGATTGATAAATATGGCAATGAAATTCGGTTTACTGAAAACACAGCGGAAAACACAGCTTTTACAGATACGCTTGGGCGAAAGGTTATAATGACAGAAAACGGCATCACTGTAGATGACACGCAGGTGGTTAGCTATACCTTCGAGAAGCAGAATGATGCAGCTTTTGACCCGAACGACATTTTTGATGTTGACAATCTGTATACTTGCAGTGCACGAAACCACATTACCGGCGCCGGTGCAACTTATCACATTCGTCCGAGTTACATTGCTTACGAACTTGGCAGCAGCGATGAAGGGGATAATCCGCATTCGCAGACGACAGCTGCAAAAACTTATCTGCTGACAGAAATCGAATTGTCTACCGGAGCAAGTGTGCATTACGATTATGCGCATTATACAGAGGCTCAGTATAACATCGGTGCGCGAAAAGATATTTTAGAATCCGGTGAACGCCTTGTGAAAAGATATATGCTTTCGAGTCCGGGCAGCACACAGAAAACCGAAGAAACAAACTACGCTTACGATGCACAGGATACCTCGGCAAGAAAGTGTATTATTACACATGCCGACGATGAATACTATATATGGACGCAAACCTTTGATACCTATGGATACCCGAGCAATGACGAAAAGGAAAGCACCCAGCCTGAAAATAGCTATTATATTTGCGCACAGACGACCTACGCGCCGCGCGGTGAAGGCAAGCGGCTTTTGACCGAAGCAACACATATAACAAAAGCGAGCAAAGCTGCAGAAGCGCAAACAAGTGTTTCACTGACATATACCTACAATAAAGACCGTCAGCTTATCTCACAAACACGCGATGGTGTTGCTGTTTTGGAGATGAGTTACGGCGCGTATGGTACACCGCTCACCTGCTATGAAAAGCAGAACGACACAATGTGGATCGGCTATAAAAACACCCTGAACAATTACGGTCAAATTACCGCGACACAGGCATACACAAAAACCGGCGATACCGAAACCGCGGAAGGCACAGCCATTACGTATACCTATACTGCGGACGGCAATTTAGCATCGCAAACGGTGGAGGGCGAAAAAACAAGCTACAGCTATGCCACAACCACAACCGGCACATGGAAGCATTCTGTCACCACCTCCGGCTACGGCACCAACGGGACCGTGACCGTGGATGCACTTGGCAGAACGATTTCCGTTAAGGACGGCTACGGCAATAAAACGACGACAACCTATACCAATGCAGGCAGTGGTAGTACATATGTTACGCGTACCACCTATCCGGACGGCGCAAAGGAAAGCACAAGTTCGAATACCGCGGAAAACTATATTATTGCAACCGATGCCGACGGCGTTTGCGTAAAGGTAATCTACACATCGCTCGGGCAGGAAAAAGCAATGTATCAGTACACAAACCGCTCATGGGAAAAAGTGTACGATTTGGAATATGACAGTCTAAACCGCGTTATCGCAAAAAAGGTCTATGCTGACGGCGAAAACGAAACCTCGCGCATCACCTATACCTATTACGAAGATGGTCAGCTTGCATCAGAAATCGTTACACAGGGCGAAACCGTGCTTTCAAAGAAGACATATACCTACGCACCGTACGCGGGAGAAAACCGGAGCAAATCGGCAGTAAAGGTGTATGCCGATGCGGAAAACTACCTCGGCGTAGAACGCTACACCAATCAGTACGGCTTCGCGATTGAGGATGTGCTGCTTGACGGTACAAACACCTATCGTCAAACCTACACAGCCGACCTCTTGGGCAATATGACCTCGGTAACGGATTTTAATGCCAACGCCGCAGGCAACCCAGCACCGACCGTTACTTATACCTACGACCACAAAAACAGAGCTGCAACCGAAACCACCGTTGCTGGCACAATCACCATAATTTACAATAACTTTGACAAGCCGACAAGTGTGCAGGATGCGCGCGGTAACTTTACCGAGTATACCTACAAAGGTGCGTTTTTAACTGCTGTGCGCCACCGTGAAAACGGTGAAACCGGCCATATGGATGCAACAAAGTATACCTATGATAAAAACGGTAATGTTTTAACGGAATTTGTTGCAACCGAGGGCAGCAACGGCAGAACCACCCATTACACCTATGACAGCCGCGGCAGACTTATATGGTCAAAGCTCGGTAATCAGATTACGCGCTACACCTATACCCCGGGTAACAGAACGGAATCGTTTGCGCTCGGCTTTGATAAGGTCGGCGCGGATGCAGACGAGTATACGCAAATCACCAGCTATACCTATGATGATTTGGGCAGACTCTTCTCCACCACCGACCCGATGGGCAACAGTGAAACAAATGTATATGATAACTTAAATCAGCTTACATCCAAAACAGACCGCAACGGCGCTGTTACCACCTATACCTATGACGGTCTTGGCAGAACCTTATCCCTCTCCGCAATGCAGGAAGGTAAAGAATCGGAATCGATACAATACAGCTATGATTATGCCGGTAACGTTACACAAATGCTTGACTCCAGTGGCACTACGGTGTATAATTATGATGTACGAGGTCTGCTTTTAAGCGAAACCAAAGGCGACATTGTGAAAACGTATACATACGATGCAAACGGCAACCGAACAAGCTTTGTCGCACCGAGCATCAACATCAATACAACGTATACCTATGACAGTCTAAGCAGATTGCTTACGGTCAGCGATACAGAGACAGGTACTACAACATATACCTATGACGAAATGGGCAATGTCCTTACCGTCAAGAACAGCGGCGGTACAATGACCTATGCTTATGATGCCATGAACCGTCTGCGGTATAAAAAGAACGGCAGTGCAACGTATAACATAAGCTATTATAAGGACAGCAATGTAAAAACGGTTACGAAAAATAATATCGCCATCACCTATACCTACACCGATACGGGCGCACTTGCCTCGGGTGACGGCGCAACATACAAGTATGACAAATACGGCAACCGCAGCGAAATGATAAAGGACGATATGGTCAGCCGCTATTCATACGACAAAAACAACCGCTTAATCGCTTCTTTTTCGCAGGCGGATGCGCAAACAACGCATTACACCTATGATGCAAACGGCAATATGGTGCAAACTCTGTCCTATGCGGACAACGCACAGCCGTACAGCACAACGCAGGAAAGCATCGTTGTTTCTGAAACTGCACCGGCTGCACCTACATACAATTACTACACCTTTGATGTGCTTGGCAGAATGAGCAGCGCAACAGTCAATGGAACGACTACAAATTATACCTATGACGGTAATGGTCTCAGACAGACAAAGAACAACAAGCAATTCGTTTATGATGGTGTGAATATCGTTTGGGAAGGCGAAAGTCTTGCAACAGGCACAACCTACTACCGCGGATTAGAACTCATCGCCTACAAACCGCAGGGCAGGACAAGAACGTTTTATAAAACCGACTGGCACGGCAACATCGAAGGCTACGACTATGATGACTTCGGCAACCCGACCGGCGGCAATACACTAAACCCATTCCGCTATAATGGCGAATATTACGACGAGGAAACAGGCTTTATCTACCTGCGTGCAAGATACTATGATCCGGGTGTGGGTAGATTTGTGAGCGAAGACCCGATTCGTGATGGTACGAACTGGTATGCGTATTGTGCGAATAATCCAGTGAACGCGATGGATCCGTCAGGGTTAGCACCATTTGATCTTTTTGCATCACCTGATGAGGCTGCATCAGATTTCGGTCTTTTTATTGGCCAAAAATCAATTGACGAAGAAGAAGAATATGCTGCTTGTATTTATGAGATAAAAAATGAAGACGGAAATTTATATTACTACTACGACAATCCAAGAAACGATTTAAAAACACATGAAGAAAGGGAGATGAGTTTTAGCATTTCTTGGACTACAGATCCATATGCGCTAGTGCACACACATGGGGCATACGACGCGAATACGAACAACACCAAAGATGCTTTTTCTTCACCATACAACAACCTATCGGGTAATCCTAATATGTCGGACACGAGTGAGTCCGATCGCCTAGGGAAAGATTATTATGTTGTTACTCCTGCTGGAAATCTTCGAAGGTATACAGCTAACAGTGGCATTGTACCCGGGAGATTAATTAATGCGAATATGCCAGTAGATCCTCGCATTGCGATACATAAACAGATGAAAAACACATGGCTTTGGAATTTGTTGTTATATAATTTCCCAAACGGAAAACCACAGGATTATGTTAATGCAAGACTAAATAATCCTAATAGTTTGTTTGACATGTTACTAGAGCTAGAAAGGTTTAGGTGATTACAATGAAAATGAAGTTAATTACAGTCTTTGTCTTAATAATCATCGTTTTAATGTCTACAATTGCTTCGGGTAATGAAGACTGTACGTTTGAAATGGCAGATTACAGCATAAGGATTGGAAATGACATTGCAAATTTAAAATATCCTGTGTATGTCAACGGAGGCAGGACATATGTCCCGTTGCGGGAAATGTGTGATAAACAGAGAATATCAATAGAATGGGACGATAAAAACAGAGAGGTTAAAATGGATATATACAACAAAAAGGTGCCAGTATCTAATAAAACGCCATTTAATGAAGATGGTGTCATCCCCGATGCAGAAACTGCTTTGGTTGTAGGTAGAATTATTTTAGAAAAATATGCTGAAAAACCTATGGAATATGAGACTGACGAAAAAATATATTACCTTAAAGTGAATTTTATCAAGGAAAGCAACTCTTGGAATGTAACACAATTTTTTGAGTACAAAGATGGACGAGGCTGGTCTGGTTCTGGTGTATATCTACCAAACATAGAACTTAATAAAAACACTGGAGAAGTAATATATATTAATACATATTCCTCGTTTCAAGAAACACAAGGGGATGGTTCTCCTGTGCCATCGCATGATTAAAGTGACGATTTGACGTACATTTTTCGCACCATTTTAAAGATTATCCCCTTCCGTTCATTCGGAAGGGGGTATTTCTCTTTTTCATTTTCTTTTTTCTTCATCTGTCCTTAGGTCGTCTACTCGCAACATTGTCAGATTTTGTTGACAAATAAGCCAAGGGGACTAAGCCAAGGGTGAAAGACAAGAAAGACAAGGGGACGGTTCTCTTGTCTTGACGGAAGCAAGGCAGCGTGATATAATGGTCGTTGAGGTGAAGCGGGATGCCGAGACAACCGAGACGAAAGAGCGAAAGCGGAATATATCATATTATGTTGCGTGGTATTAATCAACAAACAATTTTCGAGGATGACGCAGATTACAGAAGATTTCTCGATACATTAGAAAAGTATAAGGCAGTAAGTGGATACACTGTATTCGCTTACTGCCTTATGTCTAATCATGTGCATCTGCTTTTGAAGGTAGCAGATGAAGACCTCGACATGATTATGAAAAGAATTGGTGGAAGTTATGTGTATTGGTATAATTGGAAATACTCGCGTAGGGGGCATTTGTTTCAAGATCGGTTTAAGAGTGAACCAGTAGAGGCCGATCCGTATTTTTTAGCAGTGCTCCGGTATATACATCAAAATCCGGTTAAGGCAAAGATAGTTAAAAAGATTGACGGGTATTTGTATAGCAGTTATAATGAGTATATCAGAGAAGGCGACGGTTATGCAGACAAAGAGTTTGCATTGTCTATGTTAGATAAAGACGCTTTTGTTGAGTTCCATCAAGAAATGAATGATGTAAAGTTTTTAGATATTGATGAGCAAGTCGCTCGATTGAGTGACAAGGACGCACGTGAAATCATAAAATCAGTTTCAAACTGTGATAGTCCCTCGGAATTTCAGGCATTGACGACAAAAGAGCGTGACAGGTGTATTGGGGAGTTAAAAGAGCGCGGACTTTCGATACGCCAGATTAGCCGGCTGACGGGGATAAGCAAAGGAATTGTGGAGAAACATTAAACGAGACAAGAGAACCGTTCCCCTTGTGTGTTGCTAAATAATTTGCAATTGGAGATATCTAAATGAGTAGAGAAATATCTGAAAATGTAAAGAGAAAATTATATGCTGAATCAATGGGTAGATGTATGAATCCTAACTGTCAAATGGAGTTGTTCCAAGATGATGGTGATATAATTGAAAAAGCCCATATTGATCCATATTGTGAAACGGCAGACAACTCATATGAAAATCTAGTAGTTCTATGTCCTAATTGTCACACTAGGTTTGATAAGCTTCATGAATTCACTCCAGGGGAAGTTTTAAGTTGGAAGCAAATTAGAAAAGAAGAATTAGATAAGTTTTTCGGTAAAAAATTTACATCTTTTGAAAACCTGAAAACCGAAGTAATCCCTTTGCTATTAGAGAATAAATCCATATACGAAAACTAT
>JAZQCN010000016.1:0-2818 GCA_045546315.1 Clostridia bacterium
GCAGGCGCAAGCCCGTACACGAGTACTGTGTCGCCGTCTTTCTGCCTCGCACTGCATCCAAATTATCTCTTTTTATGCTAGTTGTGGTGTTTAGGTTTCTTCGCTGCTTGTAACCAACATCGTAGGGACCGGCCTCCCGGACGGTCCGTTTGTGCGGCATTGGTGGGCGATTCGTGAATCGCCCCTACAAATCCGAATTATCTCTTTTTATGCTGATTGGAATATTTGTATAGCTTCGCGGCGCGTTCTTGCCTCCCTTGCCTAAAGGGAGGTGGGTTTTGCGTAGCAAAAGACGGAGGGATTCTCATTTTCGCTGCTTGTAACCAACACCGTAGGGACCGGTCTCCCTGCGGGTCGGTCACGCCGCGGCTCTGACAATCCACCGGATTGTCATTCACCACCGCGTCGGCCGCTTCGCTACCTCCCGGACGGTCCGCTTGTGCGGCGTTAAATCGTGCTTTAATTGTATTGAAATGTGCATTGACGCTGCAGCAAAGAGAAGGGTATAATGAAAACAGAAATAATAACAATGGGGGTTTTTATTTATGCTTACAAGTGCAGAAATTAAAAAGCTTGCAAAAAATTTCGGCGCAGACCTGGTCGGTATTGCTCCGATGGACCGCTTTGAGGGTGCGCCGGTGCAGATGGACCCGCGCTATATTATGCCGAAGGCGAAATCGATGATTGTTATGGGCTTTCGCGTGATGCGCGGCTCTCTGCGCGGTATTGAGGAGGGTACATTTTTCAGCAACTACTCCGCAATGGGGTATGGCGGTCTGACCTATATGTACATTCCGATGACGGTGATGAATCTGTGCCGCATCATTGAAGACGAGGGCTACGAGGCAATCCCGCTCGGTCACCAGAGCGACTGGCGCGGTATTGACAACAAGGGCAACCTGCGCGAAAAGTATTCCAAGCCGGTGGAGCCGGGTAAGCCGCAGCCGGATATTATGCTGCATCTGCGCATTTGTGGCTTCTTAGCCGGTCTCGGCGAAATCGGCTACAGCAAAATGCTGATTACGCCGCAGTTTGGTCCGCGTCTGCGTGTCGGCGTTATTTTAACCGAGCTTGAGCTTGAGCCGGACCCGATTTATGACGGCCCGCAGCTGTGCAACAAGTGTATGGCGTGCGTGAAAAACTGCCCGGGTAATGCCATCAGTGCCACCAAGACCGTGAAGGTCAACCTCGCCGGCCATGAGGTGGAATGGGGCGAATTAGACTGTGATGCCTGCGATATCGCAATGCGTGGCGGCGAAATCTGCGCAGAGGGCGAAATCGGAAAGTACCAGCCGGGGCGCGATGATGTAAAGCCCGGTTCGCATTCGCCGTTTTACAACAAGCCTGCCAATGTCTACAATTCAGGGCAGGCGGTTTGCGGTGCGCGCGGCTGTACCCGTGCGTGTATGATTTCCATGGAAGCGCGCGGCGTGCTTTTAAACAAGTTCAAGGAGCCTTTCAGAACAAAGCCGCTCTGGAGCGTGGACTGGACCGACTACGAGCCGGTGGAATATGCAGGGACCTCCTTAAGCGACCTCGGTGCGCATACAAGCAAGTTCGGTGAGCGCGGCGAAAAGGGTGCAGGGGATGCGGATGCAAAGAAGTTTAAAGAAGCAGATTGATTTGTTTTAAGAAGGGGAACAAGGAAATGAAAAAAGTTAAAGATAAGAAAATTTTAGTCGGTGCGGATTTTGCAGGATATCCTTTAAAGGAAGCTGTTTGTGCACATCTTCGTAAAAAGGGCTGGGAGATTACGGATATGGGCGTGAAAGCTGAATCCGATCCCGATGATACTGATTTGATGTTTCACAGAGTTGGTCTCAGAGTCGGTGCAATGATTTCAGAGGGCGAGTTTGAAAGAGCTCTTCTTTTCTGCGGTACAGGTATGGGTATTCATATTGCTGCTAGTAAGTGTCCTCATGTTCATGCGGGTGTGGTTGAAAGCGTTCCGGCGGCACTTCGTGCAATTACCGGCAATGGGGTTAATATTTTAGCGATGGGTGCATTTTATGTTGCACCTGCAATGGGGTGTGATATTGCAGATGCGTATTTGAATGCAGAATTAGGCACCGGTTATGAATGGTGGCATAATTTTTATGAATTTCATAAGCTCGCAATTGACGAGTTGGAGGCCTTTGATTACGAGACCTATAAGAACAACGGATTTAAAGTTGATAAATTAGGTGATTATCCGTTAACGCTTGAAACGAAGCAGGAGTAAGAAAAATGTGAGCATCTCGGTTTTGCTGTGAAGTATAATAATTCTCATATAAAAGCCGTTTCTTCGGAAACGGCTTTTTGTGTTGCATAATGGATTGACGGCGGTTTATTTCTATGATAAAAAAATAATATAAATATTTTTATATATGGAGTGAATGAAATGGACAACTATGCAGAATATATGATTAAGCATCATAAGACGGCGGCAGATAAGGTGAAAAGCGCATTGTATGTGTTGACAGCGCTTGTTTTGTCGGCGGTATTTGCGTATTTGCCAATTCTTTTGCACAGTCAGATAACGGTTATGGTTTGCCTTTTGTGCGTAGTGGCTGTTTGGTATGGTTGTTGGAAACTTTTGCGCAGACAAAATGTGGAATATGTGGTAGTAGGGAGCGCCGACACGACGCTCCTTTTGTTTTGTGCCGCAACCGGAATAAAAATTGGGATTTCGGATGCTGTAGGGGCGATTCACGAATCGTCCGCCAATTTTGCACAAGCGGACCGTCCGGGAGGTAGCGAAGCGGTCGGCGCGGTAGTGAATGACAATCCGGTGGATTGTCAGAGCCGCGGCGTGACCGAGCCGCGGCGAGACCGGTCC
>JAZQCN010000017.1:0-2776 GCA_045546315.1 Clostridia bacterium
AAAATTTGCGGGCGATTCGTGAATCGCCCCTACAACATCCAAAACCCCACTTTTTATGCTGATTGTAGCACAAATAAAGCCTCCCTTTAGGCAAAGTCGGATCGTAGCCATGTCGTTCTGTGAGCCAAGGAGTTGTACAAAAGGATTGTCTTCCTAAGACCGCTTGGCCTCCGACTTCGCTTGTGCAAAATTTGCGGGCGATTCGTGAATCGCCCCTACAACATCCAAAACCCCACTTTTTATGCTGATTGTAGCACAAATAAAGCCTCCCTTTAGGCAAGGGAGGTGGCACGGCAACGCCGTGACGGAGGGATTTTCGTTTCCGCTGATTGCAACCAACACCGTAGGGACCGGTCTCCCTGCGGGTCGGTCACGCCGCGGCTCTGACAATCCACCGGATTGTCATTCACCACCGCGTCGGCCGCTTCGCTACCTCCCGGACGGTCCGCACACGCAACACTGCATTTTCGCACTTTTATCCATAAAATCGCATTTTCATCCATTGACGAATATGCTTTGCTTTGCTATGCTGAGGTTGAAAAAACAAGAAAGGGTGAATTTTATGAACAGAAAATATTCCGTATTCATCTCGAATGTTGCCTCCTGCAACGACCGCTATTGCGCCGCCTATGGCAGGCCGTTTTCGATGGACGAGATGTTTGACCGTGTCAAGAGCATTCCGCTGCTCTCCGCCGTGGATTTGGTGATGAACGAGCAATTCCGCGCAGACAAGGCAGGCATCTTAAGAAACCTGCAGCGCACAGATTTGAAGGTTGCCTCCATCGCGGTGGACACCTTTGCAAACCCGCTGTTCGGGCAGGGCAGCTTTTCCTCGATTGACCCTGAAATTCGCCAAACGGCAATTGACCACGGCAAAGAGGCAATCGACTTTGCCGCAGAGCTCGGCTGTAAAATCGTAACGCTTTGGCCGGGACAGGACGGCTATGACTACATTTTTCAGGCAGACTATATCCGCGAGCGCGAGCTCTTTGCCGCAGGCGTGGCAGAGCTTTGCGAATACAACAAAGACATCGACATCACACTCGAGTACAAATTAAAGGAGCCGCGCACGCACTCATACATCAGTACGGTCGGCGCAACACTTTTGATGACTAACACCTTGGGCTACGATAACCTCGGTGTTGCACTCGATTACGGTCACGCCGCACTCGGCTATGAATGCCCGGCAGAAGCCGTTGCCATGTGCAAAATGTACGGCGACCGCTTAAAGCACATCCACATCAACGACAACTACCGCCTTTGGGATGACGATATGATTGTCGGCAGCGTGCATTCTCTGGAGTATTTAGAATTTATCTACTGGCTGAGAAGAACCGGCTATAACGGCTATATCACCTTAGACCAGTTCCCCTACCGCGAGGACGGTCGCGATGCCGTGAATGAAAGCGCCGTATGGCTCGATGCCTTTGAAAAAATCATCGACCGCGCGGATGCAAGCGAAATCGAAGCCGTGCTCGCAAAGAAGGATGCCGTTGCGGCAAGCAGGCTGATGCGAAAATTATTATTGGGGTGCTGCATATGAACGAATTACAAGCAAAGTATAAAAACGAAATCGAAGCGCTGGTCGAAGCGTGCCACCGCTGCGCCGAATTAGGGTATGTGACCTCATCGGGCGGCAACCTCTCCTTCCGACTGGAGGAGAACCTGATTTTGATTACACCGACCAAAACCCCGAAGCGCCGTATGCGCTTTGAGGACATTTGCTTTATCGACGCGGACGGCAATGTTGTTTATGCACCGGAAGGCAAAAAGCCGACGGGCGAAACGCCGTTTCATGTGCGCATTATGCGTATGCGCCCGGATGTGCGCGCCATCGTGCACGCGCACCCACCGATTTTAACCGGCTTTGCCATCGCCGGTACGGATTTGATGGCGCGTCCGTTTTTGCCGGAGCCGATTCTGGAGGTCGGCCCAATGCTGAATGTTGCCTATGCAACGCCGCTTTCCGAGGAGCTTTCGGAAAACTTCGATGCCGTAATTCATAAGTCAAACGGCTTTTTAATGCAAAACCACGGCGCACTCGTGTGCAATGTAAACGATGTCACCGAGGCAGTGGAGCATATGGAAATGATGGAGGCGATGGCGCAGTCGATTTGCGTTGCCAGGCTTTTGGGCAAGGCCAATGAAATTGCACCGGAGCGCATCCGCGAGCTCGATGAGGTTATCGCCGTGCGCAGCCTGAAGCTCCCCGGCACAGAGGTTACCTCCCTGGCAGAGCTGTATAAATAAAAAACATTTTTTCGGGAACGGCCGCAACGCCGTTCCTTTTTTTGTTTGTCAGATGCCTACAGTGAAGCACTCCCTCCGTCTTTTGCTTCGCAAAATCCACCTCCCTCAATGAGGGAGGCTTTATTTGTGCTGCAACCAACATAAAAAGTGGAAATTTGGATTTGCAGGGGCGATTCACGAATCGCCCGCCAATGCCGCGCAAACGGACCGTCCGGGAGGTAGCGAAGCGGTCGGCGCGGTAGTGAATGACAATCCGGTGGATTGTCGGAGCCGCGGCGTGACCGAGCCGCGGCGAGACCGGTCCCTACGGTGTTGGTTGAAATTAGCGAAAATGAGAATCCCTCCGTCACGGCGTTGCCGTGCCACCTCCCGTGAATCCCCCAGTCAGCTACGCTGACAGCCCCCTTTAGGCAAGGGGGCCTATGGCAAGGGGGCTTTATTTGTGCTACAACCAGCATAAAAAGAGATAATTTGGATGCAGTGCGAGGCAGAAAGACGGCGACACAGTACTCGTGTACGGGCTTGC
>JAZQCN010000018.1:0-3960 GCA_045546315.1 Clostridia bacterium
ACCCTCCTGCACTGCTTTAAAGCCCTTATCTGAGATGCGCCCTAATGAGTGACCGTCTACAAGAAGGTCACTCATATTGTGCTCTTGAAATTTTCTCTTTTTCTCATCGCTCCATTCAAAGCGATTCCCCTCGAGCACTAAGTGCCCGAGGTTTCTCTTTTTTCTTTGAACATTTTCTCTTGCGACATCTGCGAGTGTTCGTTTTGTAGACATTTGTACCACCTCTTAAACAACAATATCAACCTCGGACCAGTTATATCCAGGTCTATTCCACACCGACTTGATAGCTTCATCTGATGTTGTGTCCGCTCTTCCCTCTGCCATTAATGTTTCTTTTGCAACATAATTTCTTAAATCTGTAATTATTTGCTTGATTTCTTTTGCATCTGTAAACCCGGCCGTATGTAGACTTTCTACAATGAATGTCAACATATCTTTGTTGGAAAGCTTTTCGCACGCAATGTATACAGCTTTTTCTGTCTCTCCTGAATAACCACGGAAAGAGACTTGACCATCTGCGTCAGCAACCGGAGTAAACACCCAAGTTTTTAAGTCTTGTACTATCTGCGATTTTGCCTCTTCTTCGCTCACAGATGGTGATGTGTCTAATTGCATCTGCAAAAGTTCCTTTTCAGCGGCAATATCAACTGATTGCATATACTTCTCAGCCTCAATCTTAGAATTGTTCATGTCAACCTGCGTCTTATTCGCAGCATTTGCCTGCGCTTCCGCAGATGCATTATTCGCAGCAGTAATTCTCTCTGCAGAAGCAAGTTGCTCGTAGAATTGCTCCATATCTGCCGTTTTCGTTCCCGGCGTAGAAATGATTGTATTTGCATACTGTCCGTATTTGCTTGGATTACTTCTGATTTTTATATTTCGCGCATTATTTGCATCACGGATTGTCTTTTGTAGTGCTGCTCTCACTGTCGGGTCTGTTTCCGTCTTCAACCGTTCTGCTGCATTTTTAATAATCTGCAAATAGTCCACTCCGTCTGCGTCAATCGGATTGCCGTTTTCATCCAAATACGGATTGCTTTCATTGAGCCAATCTTCCGGTGCAAAACCTGTAACCGCCGCTTTTGCAGCTTCGCGGGACACATCATTGTTCTTTGCCGTCTCATTGTTTTCAAATACGCGCTGCGCTTCCGTCTGCTCTAAAGCAATTGTGTCTAACTGTCCCTTATCCTGATTCTGCAAATATACACCTAAATCGCTCAATATACCACGGATATTACCTACGCGCGCGTTGTAATCATTTAACACTGCGGCAGTACCGGCATTTGTAAACGCAAGTTGCTGACGCTTTGCATTTGCCGCTGCATAACTGTCAATATTACCGTTGTTGGAAGATGCTTCAGTTGCAATCGCATTGTTACCTGCTCTCTCACCATTGAATTTATACATACTCATAATCGACTTGCCGACTTCAGACTCATACGGATTAGAATACACATAGTTTTCAGCTTTATCATACTTTCCCTTTACATATTCACGGTCCTTTTCTTGTGTGCCGTACAAAGAATTAACCTTATTCTGTATAGATTCACTCTTTGCTGTATCTGCTTTTGCACTCGGCGGTGCAGTCACATCTACAACCGGCTTCGAAAATGCCTCAAAAAAAGCTTTGGTCTGCGCCGTGGTGGATTTACTCAGCTGGTTCGCTACATCCGCATAACCATTGTCCTGTAAACTCTTATAGTACTGCTGTGCTTCCTGCGCAATTCTTTGTGTACCCGCAGTATCACCACTTTGATTTGCTGCATCCCATTGCCCTTTAAGGTCGTAAATTCTCTTTACATCCGAATATACATCATACGCCATTGTTCATCTCACACCTTTCTATCAATACTTATTCATATCAATAAAACCAACGATATTTGTGCCTATTGTCGCGCCGTTATTATTCACACCATTCAAGATACCTTGTCTCGATGCAGTTTTCACAACGCCGTCCGTCCCCTTGTTATAGTAAGTGCTACCACCTTCTGTATAATAGACGGTATCACCGACAACGTCCTCAATAAAGATTACATGTCCATACTGCGCCGCCGTTCCTGGTCCGCTTCCATAGGACACAATCATATTTGCTTTTAGGTTATCCGCCGTAGCAGCCACCTTTTTATCGCTCGGTGCATTATACCAAACATCTTTTGCGTGGCCAAGAGAGCCAGGTTCAACACCGAGCTTCTCTGCCGCTCTGCCTCGAACATACCAAACGCACTGACCTTTTGCGGCGCTGTTTTTATATTTCGATGTGTCTGTAATGCGTTGTCCGACTCGGTTTGCATACGCGCTCGTTGTAGTCTGCGTTGTACTTGAGAGCTGTGTGGGTTGCACCATTGCAACAAATTGAGACTTTTGTTGCGCGCTGCTGTCCGCCGCACTCGCGGCGGCTGCAGCCTGCGCATTGTTCTCATTAATTGACGGAGTCAAGCCGGTTGCTTCACTGATATACTTTTTCGCCGCCGACATGACATTCGGATTATCAAGGATCGTTTGATAATCTATATACGGATTCACGAGATTGCCAGACTTGTCCAGGAAAGGATTGTTTGATACCTTTGCGTTCCCATACATCTGCGATACCTTCTCTTGAACATCGGTTTTCTGCTCTCTTTTAAACGGATTGTTGAAAGCAAGTAACTTGCTTACTTTTTCCTTGATTACATCTGACATATCATTCACCTACTCTATTCCAATTCACGGATACGCTGCAACGCCTTGCGTGCAAGCCAATACAAGCGTCCGTCCGGATTTGCCTGCATTTCTGCAAGCATACCTGCCGTATCGAGCACAAGGTCGCGTACTTTAAGCTGCAATACAATATCTTCCGCCTCTGTGTATTCCGGTTCATCCTCTGCAACGAGCATCGCTTTGAAACGCTCCCACTCACTTTCATTGTGAACGAATGGTGCTGGACAAATCTTCCCGGTCACATCGTAATGGCGCAGTACATTTTCAATCGGGATGTTGTACTTCTTCATAAGGTATTTGCCAAGCTTGACAGCATTCTGTACAGTCTCTTCCGTGAAGTACCAGCCTTTGTCGGTCGCAGGTTTACCTCTGCCGTTTCTGTTTTCTGCGCACATCTCGATGCCAATGGAGTTATCATTTCTACAGTACGGATGTTTGTATTTGCCGTCTGTGCCGCAATGCCATGCGCAGTGTCCTTCCTTTACACTCTGCTCTGCTACGGACAGTTCGTCCACATAGTAGTGTGCCGATGCACCTACATTCGGGGTGTTTTCATAATAGTCGATATTATTCTGCGCAGTATCCGCGTGATTACCTGTGTAATGGAATACCAGGTATTTGATAGTGTCTCTGCGATAGTTTCGAAAGTTGCTTTTGTGCGCCTGTTCAAAATCAAATCGCAATCCGTAATCGTAATCTTCCTCGTCTGCTGCAGGATTGTCTGTTTCGGGCTTATTCAGCCACACAGCGAGGGCAACGGGAACGGCTCTGTCTTCGCACGGACGATTCGCAATGTTGCCGTTCACCAGGAGTCGAGTGCTTCCACCACCGTCGAGGTTTGCCGAGTACATCGCACCATTGGCAATAAGTTCTTCCGGCATTTTCTCGATTTCAGCTCCCGGAGCGTCATCACCGCGGCCATCGAAGGTACTTATCATGATGCCACCATCGACAGTTTTTGAGAATACCGTCCGCGGATTTCTCACTCCAGCATCAATATTGAAGTTAATATATGGGAGGCAGTTTTTGACAAGCATCGGAAACGCAGATGTGAAATCAAGCCAGTATGTATTAAACGCACCAAACATTACGGTACCGTCGTGGTTAATGCCGAATCCTTCGGTACACCACTCCGAGCGCGTTATAATTCTACCGTTATAAATAAAGCTTTCAATCGGCGTGCCGTCTCCGTTAAACAAACTTGCGTTTACAACTATATCCGCACCACTTTCTTTCTGCCATTGCGATATAGTCTTTTTTGCA
>JAZQCN010000019.1:0-1903 GCA_045546315.1 Clostridia bacterium
GGTATCTACTCCTGCAAATATAACAAATTGAAAGAAAGGAGAAATAATTAAAACTACCCCCTTTCGAGATAGTTTTAATTATACGTGTAAAAATGGACATAATAGAAATAATTTTAATCGGCATCGGCTTAAGCATGGACGCTGCCGCCGTATCTATGACAAACGGTATGGTGTATGCAAAGCTTTCCAAAACAAAATTCTTTATGACAGCGCTCGCCTTTGGCTTTTTCCAGGCATTGATGCCGGCGCTCGGCTACTTTACCGGCTCTTTTTTTGCCGGCGTAATGGAAAAGTATTCAGGTTATGTGATTTTAGTGATTTTGGGCTTTATCGGCGGCAAAATGGTTAAAGACGGTTTAACGGATTGCGGCGAAGCAGACTGTGCAAAGAAAGAATTTACCTACGGGCTTTTGCTTGCGCAGGCAATTGCAACCAGTATTGATGCCTTCGCTGTCGGCGTCGGCTTCGCGGCAACGCACGCAAACATCGCGCTTGCCCTCCCCATCATTGGCGTGACCACCTTCATTATCAGTTTGTTTGCGCTTGCCATCGGCAGAAAATTCGGCGACAAATTAGGCTCGAAGGCAGAGGTGCTTGGCGGCATTATTTTGATTTTAATCGGTATTAAAGCATTGTTTTAGGTGATTGTATGAAAAAGGTACTTGTCGGCATGAGCGGTGGCGTGGACAGCTCCGTGACCGTGCTGCTTTTAAAGCAGGCAGGCTTCGAGGTCTGCGGTGCGACTTTAAAATTGCATAAGGCTTACACCGACGGCGACCGCTCCTGCGGCTCGGGCGCAGAGGCAGAAATTGCAAAAAGCGTTGCTGCCGGGCTTGGTATTGCACACGAGGTATTTGATTTCTCGGATGCTTTTGAATCTTGCGTAGTAGATAAGTTCATCTGTGAATACAAACGCGCGCGCACGCCGAATCCTTGCATCGAGTGCAACCGCCACATTAAGTTTGCAAAACTACTCGAAAAAGCGCTTGAATCCGGCTGTACACACATCGCAACCGGGCATTATGCACAAATTGAATATAACGAAGAAACCGGTCGCTATCTTTTAAAAAAGGCAAAAGATATTACAAAAGACCAGACCTATGTGCTTTATAATTTAACGCAGCATGATCTTGCGCACACATTATTTCCCCTCGGCGGCTACACCAAAGCCGAGGTGCGCGAAATCGCGGAAAAGCACGGCTTTATCAACGCAAAAAAGCCGGACAGTCAGGACATCTGCTTTGTCCCGGACGGCGATTATGCAGGTTTTATTCAACAAAACACCGGCATTGACTTTCCGAAGGGCAGCTTTTTAGACACCGAGGGCAATGTTTTAGGAGAGCACAGCGGCATTATTCACTACACCATCGGTCAGCGCAAGGGGCTTGGCATCACCTTCGGCGAGCCACGCTTTGTTGTATCCAAGGATGCTTCTTCAAATACTGTCATCCTTGGTAAAAACGAGGATTTATTTACGGACACTTGCTATGTTACAGATGTCAACTGGATTCAGATTGATAGTTTAGATGCGCCGATGCGCGTGACAGCAAAGACGAGATATTCACAAAAGGAAACACCTGCAACACTCTATCCGGATGAAAACGGATGCGTTCGCGTCGTGTTTGATGAAACCGTACGCGCCATCTCCCCCGGTCAGGCTTGCGTGTTTTACGACGGTGACAGCGTAGTCGGCGGCGGCACTATTGTATAAAACATAATTGTATAATAAAAGAAGAGGTGCGCTCGCACCTCTTCTTTAACCATTATCAATCCTTATCGCCGCAACCGCAGCCGCCGTGCGGCTCGTCACATTCCATATTCACCGGCGGGAAAAATTCATCGACCGGGAATTCGATTCTGTCAAACAGCTCGCACGGATTATCCTCGGTAGCCGCAACGCACT
>JAZQCN010000020.1:0-30947 GCA_045546315.1 Clostridia bacterium
GAATCCCCGTATATAAATCCGTATCGTAATTGACGGAGATAAAAAATGCTTCCAGCGTTTCAAATATCTCATCGTCGCTGATGCCGCGCGCCTTATCCTTTAAATAATACGGATACATATATTGGTCAAAGCGCCCGAAGCCCACATGGCACACAAAACCGAAGCGCAGACAGTACGCGCAGAATTTCAGGAAAACGCACGCCTCATAAAAGGTGGTTGCCCCTTTGTGCGGCACGCGCGAAAGCGCGTTATACAGCCTTGTGTTTCCGCTTATGCTTGCCGCCGCGCGGTAGCGGTCTGCGCTTGCAAGGCATAGGTCGATACACTCCGCCATGGCTTTGCCGTAGGCAAGCTTTTCTGCATCGTCCGTCCTTTGCATATTTTCTTCAATCTGTACTTTGAGCGCATCAAAGCCCATGGAAAGCACGCGCGGATAGTCCGGCGTAAAATTGCCGCCGGTCGTCGTCATTCTGCGCGCTGTACTGCAGTTAAAGCCGAACATATCCTCCGAAAACAGCACCGGCGCTTCTGCCTCCATGATGCTGCGGAAAGCATCGACATACTCCGCCGCCGTTGCACCCTTGGCAAGCGTGATGCTCTCCGCCGGTGTACGCTGTGCTTTATAGTCTTTATCCTTGAATGCCTGCAGCATCATTTCAATTTTTGGTGTCATATCGCATCTCCCCTATAATACTTTAATTTCTATTCCGTATGTATCAAAGATTTCGCCGCGCACCCGCACCGCCTGCGTCTCGTCAAAACCCGGTGTGTATGTGCGCCCGACCAGCTTATACTTGCCGCCCGCCATTTTGTTGTACGGTAAAAGCTCGACATACTGCACGTCGTTTCCCCTCAAAAGCTTTGCAATCGAGGACAGATTTTCTTCTGTGTCCGTCACGGTCGGAATCAGCGGCACGCGAATGATAAAAGATTTTTTACTTTGCGCAAGCGCTTTGAAATTTTTCAAAATCGGCACATTATCGACGCCCGTGTATTTCTGATGCAGCTTCCCGTCGATGAGCTTTAAATCATATAAAAAGAAATCCGCCCGTTGAAGCGCTGCTTCAAACACGCGCTCGCTGCAATAGCCGCTCGTCTGTATTGCCGTGTGCAGTCTGCCCTTCAGTCGCTCAAGACATTCAAATACAAATGCACTCTGCGCAAGCGGCTCACCACCCGAAAATGTGACACCGCCACCGTTTTTTAAGATGCGCTCATTTTTCAAAAGCGTTTCGCACAGAGCGGCACTTTCATAAAACGCACCGCAAACGCGCAATAGCTGCATTGGACATTTTTTAATACTCTCCTGCGTATAGACAATATCGTTTCCGTTGTGCTCGGCATTTTGAATACACGCACCGCAACCAATGCAGCCGTTCGGACTTTTCACAATCTGCACATGCTTCTGTTGCCCCTCCGGATTGTGACACCAGCTGCACCGAAGTGGACAGCCTTTTAAAAACACACTTGTTCGTATGCCCGGTCCGTCATAGACGGAAAACTCCTCTATCGAAAATACACATCCACGCATACAAATCACCTCAAATTCACCTTACCACCCCTTAGCTTGACAGCACAAGAAATATGTTATAGAATTATAGAAAAAAGTTAAGTTTTGAGGTGAAGCTATGCTGCATCAGCTGCAAAATTCCCTGGGCAATTTTACCTATAACGCGTTTGTTTACAACAACCGCGCTTGGGACGCGCACTTTCACGCCAACTACGAG
The DNA here is from genome assembly GCA_045546315.1 of Clostridia bacterium. Classification (GTDB taxonomy): domain Bacteria; phylum Bacillota; class Clostridia; order UBA1381; family UMGS1253; genus RGIG2041. The sequence continues at coordinate 1,728 of JAZQCN010000020.1, forward strand.
CTGATTTACGCCTGCGTCGGCACGGCGGACATCACCGTAAACAATGACCGCTACCTTTTACGGGCAGGCGAATTTCTGCTTATTCCGCCGTTCGCCGTACACGCAATTTACATAAGCAAAACCGCAAGAGTATGGATCGGCGTATTTTCCGCAGACTTTATTTACGACTTTGCCAAAACAAACAGCAGCGTGCGTTATCAGCCGTTTTCCTGCAGCGCATCCGTAGAAAGCTTTGCGCGCGAGCACTTGCTTTTTGAAGGCACGCCGCAGCGGTATATGGCCATTGCTTGCTTAAACGCCGTGTGCGGCGAATGCAGCGCGCGCGCCCAAAAATGCGATGATGCACGAAACAACAAATTTATCGGGCAGGTAACAGACTACATCAGTACGCATTTAACCGAAGAAATTACGTTAAAGGCCATCGCCGGCGCGCTCGGCTATGAATACCACTATTTTTCCGCCCTGTTTCACAAAAGCTTTGCCATTCATTTCAAAAGCTTTATTAACCTTTTCCGCTTTTCGCACGCCTGCGAGCTGCTTTCCGATACGACAAAAAGCATCACCGCCGTTTGCTTTGAGTGCGGCTTTGACACGGTGCGTAATTTTAATCGTGTATTTAAAGAGCTCAGCGGCAAAACGCCGAGCGAATACAGAAAAAGCTTATAGGCTGTGCATTTTCACTAAAATGCACATCTTTTTTTATACAAAGTGACAACTTATGTTCAAAAGATGCAACTTTTTGTTGTTTTCGTGCTAAAAAAACTCTACCCATTCCCCTTTCGTTATGCTATAATCAAAACATACAGTAAATGATTGTTAGGAGGATTTTTATGAAAAAACAAATATCTCTCATCCTTGTACTTTCTATGCTGATGATGCTTGTTAGCGGACTAAGCGTATCTGCCGCAGACGCGGCGGAAAAAGTGCCACTGATCCCGGGGCCGGGCGACAGACCGATTGCCATTATCAAGGCAGACGATTTAACCCCCGCCACCTTCGACAAGTTCCAGCTTCTGTACGATGTATTTACAAAGATTGGCGTTGTCGGCAGCTTTGGCGCCATCACCCACAGATGTGAAGGCTTTACGGACGCGCAATGGGCCGCGGTGGAAGGCTGGGTAGAAAACGGTTTTGAAATCTGGCACCACGGCTACGACCACGACGGCGTGTACATCGACGGAAAGTTCCAAAACGATGCCGACTTTATCGGCAGAAGCGCCGATAAAATGGAAATGTATATCAATCACGGCATTGATTTGTTTGCCGCACACGGCATCAAGGTGCAGAGCGTCGGTGTGCCGTACAATATTTTTGATGAGACCTTTTTAACACTCTTAAACGAAAAATTTGACGGCAAAATCACGTCTGTGCTCAACGCAAAAAAGCCGGCGTTTATGACAGAAAAGAATTTAAGCTTCGACTGCTATCAGCTTGGCAACCGCATAGATTTAGAAGACGGCAGTATGACGGCGCTTGAAGCCGCCAAGGACGACTACCAAAAAGCGCCGAACAGACCGTACTACGTGGTGCAAATGCACGCGGCCGTGCAGGCAAAGGATCCCGCTGCACTCGAAGAAGCCATTCTCTACCTCAAAAACGAGGTTGGCTGCGTATTTATGACGCCGAGCCAGTACCTCGAATACTGCATTGCGGAAGCAAACAGAGTAGACATCATTGAAGTGGTGGACGAAACTGCCGTTGGCGGCAAAATCCGCGTTGTATACAACGGGGCAGAAATCGACTTTGAAAAGTATGACGGCGTTTATCCGGTGATTGAAAACGGCAGAACGCTCATCCCGATTCGCGCGCTTGCCGAAACCATCGGTGCAAAGGTGGATTGGCTCGAAGCAACAAAGAAAATCACCATCACCAAACAAGGGTCGCGCATTATTATGTTTTTGGATAAAACAACTGCGACCATCAACGGAAAATCCACGACGCTTGACGTTGCGCCGACAACCATCAACGACCGCACAATGGTACCGCTTCGTTTTGCAAGCGAAGCTTTAAATCTGGAAGTAAAGTATACGCAAAAATAAAAGAGGCTGTGCATTTTCCACAAAATGCACAGCTTTTTTTATGCACTTATTCCAAAATACAAAAACAGGCAAAAAACTTGATGTTTTCTTTATCTTACTATGTTAAAATAAAAAAAAGGGAGGTTTTACCTATGAAAAGATTTTTAAGTATTACACTTGCAATGCTGATGCTCGTATCGCTGTTTAGCGGCATCGGCGTAGCGGCAGCAGAAACCGTACTGTTTGAAGATGACTTTGAAAGCTACGAAGAAGGCACAGTCATCGACACACAAAACAGCAAATATGATGTCGTAACCAAAAACAACGACAAAGAAGCCTGGGGCATCGTAGAATCGGATGATACCGACAACAAGATGCTCAAATTCACCATCACGGCAGACGGCAAAACCGGTCCGCGCGTGGTAAAGTACATCGACATCACCGGCTTAAAGGATTTGACCATTGCCGCAAGGGCAAAGACCTCGGGCGGCGCATCCTGCTCGATTCAGCTCTATACCGACGGCGCACTCAATGCCACCTTGGTTGGCGGCAACAAAGCCGACTGGTGTGAGGTAAAACACGAGCTCAATTTTGAAACGCTCACCTTCGTAAGCTACAAGGATGGTAAGGAAGCGGCCAAGGGTGAATTAAAGCCGATTACGGACACCACCAAGCTGGACATCCGCTTTTTCCAGACCATCGACAACACAAAATGCACCTACTGGGATGATATCGTCATTTCCACCTCCGGCGAAAAGTTAGACGAAAATGCAACACCTGCACCGAAGCCGGAAGAACCGAAACCGGAAACACCGGCAATCGCACCTTCTACAGCCCAAAAGGCATCGCTGATTGCAGGGCCAAACGGTGAAAAGGTTGTTATTTTGAAATTCGACGACCTCGGCGCAGGCACATTTGAGGGCTTTAAGACTGTATATGAATACTGCAAAGCAAACGGCATACACATCGCACTTGGCGCAATCGGCGACTCCAGCGAAGGCTTATCGGCAGAGCAGTGGGCAGAAATCAAAGCCTGGACGGAAAACGGCGTTGAAGTCTGGCACCACGGTGCATACCACTCCATCAACAGAAATGTAGACCCATATGTGGCTGATTTTCAGGGTAAGACTGCAGAAGATTACATTAAAAATGTAAAATCCGTTATTGATCTCTATGCTGCGCACGGCATCGAAATCACCTCCGTCGGCGCACCGTACAACTTAAATGACGACCTGTTTTTAGACACGCTAAACAAGGAATTCCCGAATATCACCTCCGTGATGTACGGCAAAGACGCGAAAAAGATATTCAACGGCTATATCTTAGGCAACCGTATTAACATCGAAAGCGGCACAGGCACGCCGAGCTTAGACACACTCAAAACCTCGTATGCGAAAACCACAAATTACAATTACATGGTTATCCAGATGCATCCGGGTAGTTATACAGACGAAGCAAAGTTGTCGGAAATGGTTGCCTCTATCGAATACTTAAAGGAACAGGGCTGCATCTTTATGACACCGACCGAATATGTAAACTACTGTATTGAGGCGGCAAACAAGCCGGTGGAAAAGAAGGTCATCGAGGTTATCGACGAAACTGCAATCGGCGGCAAAATCCGCGTCGTATACGATGGCAAGGACATCGACTTTACCGCCTATGACAGCGTATATCCGGTGATTGAAAACGGCAGAACCTTAATCCCGATTCGCGCCCTGTCCGAGACAATCGGCGCAACCGTCGGCTGGGAGGATGCAACGCAGCAAATCACCATTACCGAAGGCGAAACGAAGATTGTAATGTATTTAGACAATCCGAACGCAACCGTAAACGGTGAAACCGTTGTATTAGATGTCCCGCCGGCAACAAGAAGTGACCGCACAATGGTGCCGCTGCGCTTCGCAAGCGAATCTTTAGGTTTGGAAGTTAAGTGGACACAAAAGTAATAAAAAAAGGAGCCTCGGCTCCTTTTTTTATTACTCTATTTACATTCAATCGGCACCTTGATTGTTCGTGTCACATGGTAGCTGTCAATTCGAATCACAAGCTCGGTTTTGCCCGGCTTTAAAAGTGTCACATTGCCGTTTGCATCGACGCTTGCAACGCTCGGATCCGTTACGTTGAAAGCGATGTTGATACTTGCATCCAGTTCTGCAATATTACCTGCATCGTCATAGTTGTGCATCGCAACCAGACAGGAATCCCCCGCCTTACCGGAAATGATTTCCGTAAAGTAATACGGCCAGAGTGCCATATCTGCATTTTGCTGTGCCTCAGTTTCATAGAAGCGCACCTCTGCCCAGGTGTTCCATCCCGTTTTGGTCGTACCCTTGGCATTCATACGCACATAGCGTGCCTGCACATCGCCCATCGGCAGAATCACCATGATATCATCGTTGCGCTTTGCACCGTACGCCTCTACCGTCGTCCAGTTTTCACCGTCGGCAGAAACCTCTACCTCAAACAGATAGTCGCGGTCGGTCATATACACGCCTGCAAAGCCCATGGAGTGCAGATTCTTTACACTGCCGAAATCCATCTGTATCCAGCCGCCGGTGCCGTTCATTGCCCAGCGGTTGAAGATTTCTTCGTTGATAACACCGTCCACGATACCACGCTTCGGATAGGTCGCCCAGTTTGTGGAATCTACCAAATCCTCAACATAGATATAAGTAATCTCATCCGGCAGCTTTTCAGCATGCAATGTCGGCTGAATACGGTTTAAGGACTTTAATCCAATCATATCCTTGTAGCCGTCCTTTTGCATATGGAAGGTGTAGGTCTTACTTACGCCGTTTGCCGTAATCTGTACGGTTGCAACCTCACCGACCGCATTTGCCTGCGTTACGCTGACGATTTCATCCCCTATCGTAGAAACACTGATTTGCGGTACGGGTGCACCTTCTGAAACAGCGATGGTATATGCGCTTCGGCTTTGCTCGAACCAAGCCATATCCTTGCCGTCAATCTGCACGCGCACATTCATTTCGTGCACCATCTTATCCATCGCTTCTGCGCTGTACGGTGTCGGGTCTGCGCTGATGACAATCAGGCCACGGTCATCCCAGAACACATTTTTACCAAGCGCTTCAGCAAGTGCGCGCAGCGGAATGAGCGTTCTGCCCTCCACGGTCTGCGCCGGTACATCCAGCACAACGGTTTCGCCATTCATTTTCATTTCATTCGAACCGATAACAAGCGAAATATTCTTGTCGTCGAGCGTTACGCTGACCGCCTGCGTCGCATCGTCCCAGCCGACCTGTGCCCCAAAGGATTCGGAAATGAATCTCACCGGCACAAGGGTTCTTCCGTTTTGCGTAAACGGAACAACGCTCATGTTCGTCGTATCTACAAAGGTCTTTTCGCCGTTTGCAATCGCATTCGGGCTATCGAGCTTGAGCACGGTCGCATCGTACGCCTCGCGCGTTGCACTCATGCCCGTATCTTCTGCGCTCCACTTATCCATCGGTACATACACAGACGGTGCCGGGATACCTTCGCCGTCCTCTAAACCAACATATTCTACAGCAAGATTGAAATTCTGCACATCCTCCGCCTGAATCACAAGCTTGATGCCGTCGTCGTGCCCCTTAATGGTAAACACTTCATCAAACAAGCTGTCGCGCCCCATAATGGAAAGCTTTGCATTCTCAGGGCCTTCGATAATGCGCACAAGCATACGCTCGCCGTCAAGCTCCATCAATGCACTCTTGCCGTCCCTGGCAAGCGACACATTCGCCGATGTGTGTGCAAACCAGTAAAAATCAGACGGTGCCTTTGCCACAACCTCATCCTGAATAATGATGCGGTTACGGTTATCTGTCAGCATCATGCCGCGCTTTGCGGAAATGTAGTCCGCATTCGTGCTTGTCATATCCATGACACCAAACGCCGTTGTATCGCTTGCGCCGCTCGCAATCGTCTGCGCAAAGCCCTTCGGCTCCTGGTCTTTTTCCGCGGTCGGATTCATCGTAAGACAGTTGTTGCCCTCCGCACGCTTGTAGTAATACTGCTTCACGCTCGAGCCTGCGCCTGCCTCGGCATAGCTGAAGCCTGTAATCTGACTTACAAAACGCTTATGGTGATAGTCGATAACATAAGTACCGAGCGTCGGGTACATGTGGCTTGCATCAGCATAGCCGCCCTGCATCGCCCCGAAGAGCGCGTTGTCGCTTTCAAAGCTTGAGCGCATTGCAAAGCCGTTAAACCCATCCTCTGCGATATAGAACTTGTCGAGCGGGAACGGATTTCGATTTGCCGTCGTGTTCGTCGGGTCATAGTGTACAATCGCAAACACCGGGCAATATACAAAATAGCTTTGCATCCAATCATCTAATTTTCTCGACATCTTATTATGATACGATGCGTACTCCGGTCTGTCATAGCGGTTTGCCGCGTAGTAATATGTTGCACCGGTACAGAAGCCCGAAGAGCAATCGCCGTATTCAAAGCGCCCGGTCGGACCGGTGAAGAAAATCGGTTGGTCGCATGTTTCGCTCATGCCCTGTGCCTCGGAAATATACCAATGCGACGGAAGTCTGTAGCCCGGCGCAAAGGAATTATCGAGCATATCGGCGTAAATGGTCAGCATTTCGTTGACCTTCGACCAATACATCAGACCCGATGCATTCGCTCCCTGTGGATAGAAACGCTCCGGCATAATATGGCAGATTTCCGGAATCTGCTCGATGAAGTATTCCGCGATTTCCGGCTCTTCATCGGCAATAGCAATCGCCATACCTAAAATGTTGGTGTTACAAGATACCATCCAGCCCTCCGGCGAAACCGTGTAGTCCGTCGAGGTCTGAATGCCCTCGTAGTTGTAGATAAAGTCAGGCATCGCCTGCTTTTTCATCACATCAATGATATTTTTCCTCTGCTCCGGCGTTAAGTCGTAGTAGAGCCAGTCATACGCACAAGCTACACCGTACACGGTCTCCGTCGTCGGCAAGCTCGATACAAAGCCCGACCAGTTCGGCCATGTGCCGGAATAGATTATGTCATTATAGCACTTTTCCAAATAGCGGCGGTCTCCCGTGATGTTATAGGTAAATGCAAGTGCAATACAGCGGTTTAAAAGCTCTCTGCCGGCATCCAAGATGTTGCCGGTATCCTTTAAGGCATATTCCACAGGGCCGCGCAAAAGCGCCGCATCCGCGCGCTGTTTGATGCTTGCATACCACTTCTGTGCTTCATAGCTGTTTTCAATATTTTTCTTCACCTGCGCCCAATCTGTGACCATCAGTCTTGGATGGGCACGCAGGTTACTTACATAGCTGTCCTCGGAAATCGGTTTGGTCGGTTTTACATATTCCCAAACGACTTCCTGATTGCCCTTGAGCGGCGAATTGTATACACGCTCCTCCATCGTATAGAGCATAAAGTTGTCGAAATACATATCGCTGTCTTTGATGTTGGTTTGTATACGCAGCTGTAAGGTGTTCAGGTTTGTAATCTTTTTGATGTCAGAAGAAGAAACCAACTGCTCATTAACATAGCAGCTTGCCTTCAGCGCGTTTAAATCCACATCAATTTTCACATGATTCCATTTGTCCTTTAAGATGTTGCGTCTGTCGGCAGAGATGTTGAAGCTTACCTTGGTCGCCCTGTCCGCATAGAGCGATACGGTATTTGTCCACTCGCCCGGCATTAAAGAATACTCCAGCGTGAAGGTTTTTACATTTAAAATATAAACCCAGACGCTCGGCCCGTGCGAAAGGCCGTCATCGCCGTAGAAGCGAAGCACCTTATTGCCGTTTATTGCTTTAATATCGGCATATTTCGTTGCTTTATCGAACAGATAACAGTTCATCGCCTGATCCGTGATGCCGTTTTCCATATCGGTCTGCCATACAATTTCAGCGCCGGCCGGTGCCTTGATTTCGTGTGGCTTGTCAGACGCATACGCCGCACCCGGGCCGGCAATAATATCGTCTTCGCCCAGCTCCACACCGGAGATAACCACATCGTCTAAATACGCACCCTGATCCGGCTGCACTGCCGCAACAAAGCGCACCTCCGCCGTGGCTAAATCCGGCAGTGTAAACGGCTTGTCCTCTTCAAAGCACTTTCTGTTTACATACACATCGGCGGTTTCTTTTACAAGGTCAATTTCAATGCGGTATGTCTTCCAGTCCGTGTCTGTAACCTGAAAAAGCTTATTGTCCGGCACGCCGCCCTTGCCGCTGAAATTGATGTTCAGTGCCGCGCCGCCGCTCTTTGCCCTGAACTCAACCGTCAGCTTTGCATAGTTTCTTAAATCGATGCGCTTGGCAATACGCGGTGAGCCGTTTTGTCCGCCTTCCTCGCCATGGATATACAATGTCATATTGCCTTCATCCTCCGCACCGCTGACCACGAGCTTCTTCTCCGCATTTTCGACAATCTGCGTCCATTGTGCCTCTGCATTGCCGCAAACTGGCTTAGACCCGTCCGCCAGCGCAGAAAAGTCGTCCGTGAAGAGCAACCGCGCCTCTGCATCGCTCTTTACCGCAAACACAGCTCCGCCCGCCGAAGAACAAAGCAGAACTGTCGCAAGCAGCATTGCTATATATTTTTTCATAAAGCCACGCTCCTTTGCACCCGATTATTTTACGAGCGCCTGATATCTTAAGTAGGCTGTGTTGTAAATACCGATGACCTCATCTATGCCGAACTTTTTAAGCTGTGCAACATATTCGTCCCATGTTGCCTCCACATCGATATTGCCGAGAATTGCATTTTGCTGATACTCGTCGATATAGGTTTTGCAATCCGTCCATTTCTTATCGTAGATTTCCTGCTCATCTACCGTGAAGTTCACCAGCGGCACCAAATCGCAGGTGCGGATGTCGTTTTGATACATCTTCAGTGCAGCTGCGCCGCTCTCCTCCATACCGGCATCAAGCCACTTCTGGCGCATGTAATAGCCGATTTCATGGCAACCGATGGTACGCACATACGCTGCCGCGCCACCGTCATAGGTCATAGCAAGCTCTGTGTACTGCTCGTTGCCGTTTTCATCATAGTAAAAATCTCTGCCCTCTACGCCCATAGCATTTAACAAAGAGCCTGCCTCCGAATACCAGAAATCGAAGTACTTGAGTGTCTCCGCTATGTGCTGATTGTCCTTCGAAATACCCCAGCCAACCGTCGTCACCGTCGTGCCCGGTGTATGACAATACATATCGCCATGGATGTTCGCGGGCGGCGCAATGACATCCACACGGAAGCCCGGAATGTTTTTGATGTTTTGGTTATACGACATCGTCGATGCAACCCAGTTTACGGTCATCGCGCCGGTGTTGCTGCCCCAAAGCTCCGTTTTCGGGTCTTTTCTTGTATAAATTTCCTGGTCGATGTAGCCCTTTTTGTACCAGTCTGCGATGGTGATGAGCGCCTGCTTATAGGCACCGCTCGTCACCGGCGTATAAAACTTATCCTCTGCATTCACATCAAAGTAGCGGAAACCATTCATGCCAAACAAATAGAACAAATGCTCCAGCTTGCCGAAATAGGCAAACTCGTCCTTTTTACCGTTGCCATTCGGGTCACCGTTGCGGATAGCATCCATTGTAGCAACAAATTCATCAAAGTTGGTCGGATTCTTCAAGCCGAGCTTCTTTTGCCAGTCCGTACGCACAAACCACACCTGCGTCGGGCCCGGCTCGCGAATCTTCGGACAGTAATATACATGACCGTCCGCCGCTGTGATGGCTGCGAGGTATTCCGGGTGCTCTTTATAAATCTTTGCAAGATTCGGCATAATTTCCTCATTCGTTACATAGTCCTCAATCGGAATCAGCACACCCTCGTTCATGCCGGCATCGTTTAACACGGCGCCGCTCTGGTTGAAAATAATGTCCGGCAGCGTCTCCTCCAAAAGCATCAGGTTAAACGCCATTGCCCCGTCCGAAACAGAGGTGGAAACCGTACCCGTCAAAGAGATGTTTGTTCGCTTTGCCGCATCGTGGTAGATGGTCCACTTTTCATTGTCGAATGCGCCGAAGCCGCCGTTGTGCATATGAATCGTCAGATTGAGCGGCTCTTTCGAGCAAAGCTCACCCTCCAAACCTTCAACTGCACTCAAGTCGATGTTCGACACCTTTTCCTTCTGCGTGTTGCAGGCGGAAAGCATACCGAGCACAAGCACCGCTGCAAGCAAAACAGAAATCACTTTTTTACACATGTTTTATTCCTCCTTAAAACATTTTTTATATCCTTCCGACCCGCACGCTTTAGCGTATCTTCTCCAAAGCGCGCAGATGAATATATGTCATAATGGAAACTTTTTCTTAAATTAAATTCCCAAAAATCCATTTACAGTCATGTTCTAATGTGCTATGATGAAACAGAATAAACCAAGAAAATGAGGTGAGAAAATGTCTTTGCCGATGGTCAATAAGCACTTTAAGGATTTAAACCCGCGTCTGCTCGGCTGGTATGACTGCGAGCCGCACCACACCTTCGGTCCGACCAAGCGGGAATACTATGTGATTCACTATGTACGCTCCGGCAAGGGCACGCTCGAAACCGATTACGGTACCTTTCACATCGGCGCAGGCGAAATTTTTTTCAACAAGCCGCACGAAACAATCCACTATTACGCAGACGATGAAGACCCCTGGAGCTACATCTGGGTCGGCTTCGACGGCGAATTCTGTGCAAAGCTCGATAAGCTCGACGGCTGGGTATATCCCTTCCCCGAAGACACCTTTCTGCAGTTTTTGCGTGCCGAAGAATTAACCAATACGCGCGAGGAATATGTCGCGGGTATTTTGCATGTGATGTTTGCACATCTTTTGGCAAATGTGCAGCCGCAGCCAAGCTATGCCCGTCGCGCCGCCGACTATATCTCCTCCAACTACACGCAAAACATCAAAATCGAAAATCTTGCCGCAACCTTAGGCATCACGCGCCGCTATCTGACGCGCGTATTCAAGGCAGAATACGGTATGACCGTGCAGGAATTCTTAATCCGCACGCGCCTCAAATACGCCGCCGCTCTTTTAAACGAGGGTGAAACCGTCACAAACGCAGCACTGTTTTGCGGGTATGATGATACATTTAATTTTTCAAAAATTTTCAAAAGTCGCTATGGCATTTCGCCAAAGGACTACAAAAAATCAAAAACCAATGCGCCGGAATAATCCATTTTCGGTGCTTTTCTTTTCTCCGACAAAGGCACACAGCTTTTCAAACAGCAAAAGGTGTTGTCTGTAAATCTCATCCGCTGTAAAGGGCGGATTTTCCATGCCTTCCAAGCCCTGATTCGTTTCATATGTGACGCAAGGTGCACCGCACAAGTGCGCCAAAGCAGAGGTTAAGTTAAACGGTGCAGGCACCGCTTCATTTTCGCCGCAGTCCACAGTCCGCACTTCAAACCGCAGCCCCCTCCGGGCACACTCTGCTTCAAAACGCTCTTCGAATTCCGCAATCGTCTTTTTCACGCACAGCGGTGCATACGCAGGCTTCAAAAAATAATTTGCTTCGCAATTATCTCCACCGTGCAAAAGCACAGTAAAGTCAGGCGCATATTCCTCTGCAACTTGATAAAGAAGCCTCGTTTCCTCCGCCATCGGTAAAAACGGATTATCGTGCATTAAATTGATGCCGTCATCATTAAAATAACCGCCCAAAAAGCCTGCCGCACCTTTAATCGGATGCACTGCCTTACAGTCCGGCCAGCCGCAGAGCGCACCGTTTTCCTTCCAAGTCCCCTGGTCATAGTAGCGCAAAGCCTCAAAGCTTTTGCCTTCCATACTTTCAAGCGGCACACGCGCGCGTCCGTCCGGATTGCAAAACGGCACAAGCATAAGATTCACCTGCGCTGCCGCTGCCTGCAAATCCGCATGCGGCATACCGGCAAAATCCGTTCCCGTCTCCATAATTTTAATGAAATTGAGCATAGCCATACTGCCTTCGAACTCGGCACCATGTATCCCACCTGCCAAAAAGACGGTCGGTCTGTAGTCTTCTGTAGCTTTATCTGCATAAAAAGCAGGATTTCGTGCCCCAAGTGCGCTGGAAAGATTCGCCGTTCTGCCAAGCTCGTTTTTTTTGCCGTAGAAAAACATATAGATGTTCCTGCCGCCCGCCGACTGTCCGAGCATAAATACCTCTGCTTTTGTCGCCGTCTTGGCAAGTGCCTCTGCATCCGCAAGGCTCGATTTCCAATATGGTTGCATGCCTTCACCCGATTCTCTGAACATATCTTTATTTAAATTATACCACGCTTTTCGGCAAAATCCATGTTTGGAAGGTACAACTTTTTTCCTTAAAATATACCATTATAACAAAAAAGCTTTAGTACATATAACGCGTTAAATTCTTGACAAAACTGCTTTTTTTTAGTACTATAAAATCAGTATGAGCAAAGAAAGGAAGACAGACTATGTACAATCCGAAAACGCTAAAAAAAGCAGTACTTGAAAACGAGGCGATTTTTGCCGAGCTTTACGGTAAAGACAATGTAGAGTCTCAGCAGGCGCGTTATATAAAGGCAATCGACCGTTTTGTTGAAATCTACGGCGAGAAGGACGAGATGTACATCTTCTCTGCCCCGGGCAGAACGGAAATCTCTGGCAACCACACCGACCACAACCACGGCTGTGTTATGGCAGGCAGCGTCAACTTAGATGTCATTGCCATCGCTGCCCCAACCCAGGACGGCATCATCCGCGTACAGTCGGAAGGCTATCGTATGGACTTGGTGGACACGCGCGAGCTTGCGCCGAAGGAGAAGGAAATCAATAAATCCATTTCCCTCATCCGCGGTACAGCAAACCGTTTTAAAGAGCTCGGCCTCGCCATCGGCGGTTTTGATGCCTACACCATCACAAATGTGTTAAAGGGCTCCGGTCTTTCGTCGTCGGCGGCGTTTGAGGTGCTCATCGGCACAATTTTAAACGGCATCTACAACGAAGGCAGCATCTCCCCTGTTTTGATTGCGCAGATTGCGCAGTACGCAGAAAATGTATACTTCGGCAAGCCGTGCGGCTTGATGGACCAAATGGCATCGTCGGTCGGCGGTATCATTTCCATCGACTTTAAAGACAACGACAACCCGATTATCACAAAAGTAGATTTCGATTTCACAAGTGCAGGACACGCACTCTGTATTCTGGACACCGGCGGTAACCACGCAGACTTGACAAGCGAGTATGCCTCTATTCCGGCAGAAATGAAGGCAATTGCAGCGCATTTCGGCAAAAAGGTACTGCGTGAGGTTTCGCTTGAAGAAATTATTGCAGCTCTGCCGGAGCTGCGCAAAAAGTTTGGCGACCGTGCAGTACTTCGTGCGCTCCACTTCCAGAACGAGAACATCCGCGTAGGACAGCAGGTTAAAGCGCTGACAGAAGGGAATTTCGATGAGTTTTTGAACCTTTCCGTTGAGTCCGGTCTTTCTTCCTACCGTTATTTGCAAAATGTATACGCAAATATTGCACCGAAGGAGCAGGGCATCAGCCTCGCGCTGTTTATTGCAGAAAGCATTCTGCAGGGCCGCGGCGCACACCGCGTGCATGGCGGCGGCTTCGGCGGTACAACACAGAATTTCGTTCCGCTCGATATGGTGGATGAATTTAAGCAGAAAACCGAAGCGGTATTTGGCGAAGGCAAGTGTCACATTTTGAATATTCGCCCGAAAGGCGGCATTCAGGTATTCTAATGCCTTAGAAAACCAAAGTGGTGGAAATTTGGATGCAGTACAAGGCACAGAGACGGACACAGTACTCTCCGTACGGGTCCGTCTCTGTAACACAGTAATGCGCCAAATTTACCCACTTCAGAAAGGATAACTGTTATGAATCAATTACTTACTGCTTTAATCCATTATGGTTTAAAAAACAACCTCATCACAAAGGATGATGTGCACTATGCCGCAAACCGTGTGCTGGCGCTCATCGGCGAAACCGCCTTTACACCGGAAGCGCCGACCGGCGAGGTTGCAAACTATAACATTGAGCAGATTTTAAAAGGACTTACGGACATCGCCTATAAAAACGGCAAGCTTGAAGACGATTTGCTCGTGTATCACGATTTGATGAGCGCGCGCATTATGGACAATTTTACGCCGCGCCCGAGCGAACTGATTGAAAAGTTTTATCAAAAGCACGAAAACAACCCGGAGGAAGCAACCGAGTATTTTTATCACCTTTCGCGCGCAAACAACTACATTATGACCGAGCGCGTGAAAAAGGACCTGCGTTGGAAAACGCAGTCCATCATTGGCGAGATTGACCTTTCCATCAACCTTTCCAAGCCGGAAAAAACACCGGAGGAGATTGCGGCTGCAAAGCTTGCGCCGCCGAAGGAGACGGCATATCCGAAGTGTCTTTTGTGCGTTGAAAATGTCGGCTACGACGGGCATATCACCCACCCGCCGCGCGCAAATCACCGCATTATTCCGGTGGAAGTGGACGGGCAGGCCTGGTGTATGCAGTATTCGCCGTATGTGTACTATAACGAGCACTGCATCTTATTAAACAGCGAGCATGTACCGATGCGCATCACACAGCAGACCTTCAAGAATCTTCTCTGCTTTGTTGAAAAATTCCCGCACTACTTTATCGGCTCCAATGCAGATTTGCCGATTGTGGGCGGCTCGATTTTAACGCACGACCACTACCAGGGCGGTAACTACGAATTCCCGATGGCAAAGCGCGGCTACCGCGATACCTTCACCTTCAAAGGTTATGAGGATATCGAGGCAGGCAGCGTAGATTGGGCGCTGTCCACCATCCGTTTAAAGAGCACAAGCATTGACCGCTTGGTTGAGCTCGGCGGCAAAATCTTAGATGCGTGGCGCGCATATTCGGACGAAGAAAACGACATCCTTGCCCACACCGATGCACCGCACAACACCATCACCCCAATTGCAAGACATCGTGACGGCAAATATGAGCTCGATTTGATTTTAAGAAACAACCGCACAGATGAAGCACATCCGGACGGTATTTTCCATCCGCATAAGCAGTATCATCACATCAAGCGCGAAAACATCGGTCTCATCGAAGCGATGGGCCTGGCTGTGCTTCCGGCAAGACTTGTCAAGGAGCTTGCACCGCTTGACGATGCAAAGAAAGAAGAAATCGGGCAGATTTTCGGTCACATTCTTGAAAACTGCGGCGTATTTAAGGACACCGACAAGGGCAGAGCCGGTATGCGCAAGTTTATGGAAAGTGTAAAATAATAAAAACAAGGCATCCGAAAAACAATTTTCGGATGCCCTTTTTTATCTGTTCATATTGTCATAAAATTCTTGTTGTACTTTTTTCGTCTCGGTATCTGCCTTGATGATTTTCAAATCTCTGACAAACGCCTCGATGTAAATCTCGAGCATTGCTTCGCCCTGCGCCTGCGTCGCCTTAGAAGGGCACCCCGTTGTGTTGTACGGATATTTTGCATTCCATTCGCGCAGCGTTCTTACGCGCCCGAGGTGATTGAGTCTGCCCTGCGGCTGAATCGGTTCAGCATAGGTATGCTGCTCCATTTTCACGCTCCCCGGCGCCGCCGCCATCACAAGGCTGCCTTCCCACTCGCCTGCATGGTCGCCATTTTTACCGCAAATTTCTTTGATTTTTTCTGTTTCCTCCTCCGAAAGACCGCTTGAATACATCGGAATCAGGTAGAGCGTGTAATCCACCTCGCGCCCCAAATTGGACTTCAAAAAATAATCCAGGAAGCTACTGTTGCCGCCGTGCCCGTTGAAAAGCACAATCTTTTTAAAGCCGTTTCTCGCAATCTCATCGCAGATACATTCCAAAAGCTCGAGCGTCAAACGCTGCGGCAGTGCTATCGCTCCACTGTAGCAACGCGCCTCGTGGATTTGCGCAAAATGATACGGCGGAAACACCACACACGGCTCTTTTTTTGCGGCCTCAACCGCAATTTTGTGCGCAATCAGGCTATCCGTACCAAACGGCATATGCTCACCGTGGCGCTCTAAGCACCCAATCGGCACGACGCAAACCTGCTCCTCTTTTGCCAGCCGCTCAAATTCCGGCGGCGTTAATAATTCCCACTGCATATTTATACCTCCTCAACAAATGCCTTTACCATGCGAATAGAGTTATCCGCCGCAATTTTTACAAACTCGCCGTAATCCATATGCGAGCTGTTGTCCGCTTTATCGGAAATGGAGCGAATAACCGCAAATTTCACATTGTTCATCAAGCAAACATGCGCAATACTGCCCGACTCCATTTCGCAGGCAATACAGCCAAAGTTGTCTTGAATAAACTTCTTTCTTTCGTTGCTGTTGACAAATTGGTCACCCGTAGAAATCTTGCCGATCTGATACTGAATGCCGAGCGCCTTTGCCGCTTTCTCCAGCTTCTCCACCGTCGCTGCATCGCACGGCAGCTCAATTAAATCCAACCCCGAAATCAGCCCGAGCGGGTCTCCGACCGGCGAGGTGTCCATATCCGTTTGAATACTGCAGCAGCCGAGCGCGATATCACCAATGTTTAATGCGTTCGACAACGAGCCGGCAACGCCTGTGTTGATAATGACCTCCGGCTTAAAGCCAAAAATCATACACTGCGCACAAACGGCGGCATTGACCTTGCCCACGCCGCAGGTTGCGACAACGATATCCTTGCCCGAAAGCTTACCTGTTGTATATGTAATGCCTGCATAGGTTTCCACCTTGGTGTCCGTCATCATGGCGATGATGCCCTCAGTTTCCACCTGCATAGCACCGATAAATCCGATCATATCTCTGTCTCCCATTATCAAAATTTTATTACAACCAACATAAAAAGTGGAAATTTGGATGTATTGCGAGGCACAGACGACGGCACAGTACTTTCCGTACGGGCCGGCGACTGTAACGAAGCAAGACGCCAAATTTACCTTTTTAGTAGTTTAGATGGTCTGCATCAACCATTTCAAGGATTTTGGCATAGCGGCGACATTCCGCCTGCGCCATAGAAAGGTTTAAGGTGCGGTAGTTGCCGCATTCCTTGGCAGAATTGCCGAAAACGGCACCCTCGTGGTGAATGGTTTTATCCACGCACTCGCGCAGTACCTTTAACACCTGATGATGGTCTGCGTTGCGTACCAAAAGATAAAACCCCGTCTGGCAGCCCATTGCGCCGAAATAAATCACATCGTCCTTGATTTCGGAATTGCGAAAATAGGTAGCGAGCATATGCTCGCAGGTGTGCATAGTCGAATTGTCCATCAAATCCGGCTGATTCGGCACACGCGTGCGGATATCATAGGTCGTGATATCGCCGTCCACACGGGAAATATACAGCCCCGGCTTGAGGGTGTTATGGTCTACTTCAAAGCTTGCAATTCTTGTAACTTCCATTGTCATCTTCCTTTGCATTGTGTTTTAATCTATTCTACCATAAAATTAGTGGGGGTGTAAAGCAAAAAAACATTGTAAAACGGCGAAATATATAGTATACTATACATTAGGTGTTTACAAAATGCCTCTGCGTGTAGGGAACGCAGTAAAAAAAATAAATATGGGCGGTGTTTTTATTATGCAAAGAATGTTTGGAACAGACGGTGTTCGCGGCATTGCGAATGCAGAGTTGACTGCAGATTTGGCATTTGCACTCGGCAGAGCCGGTGCATTGGTGTTAACGGAGGAGCTTTCACATAAGCCGACGCTTCTGGTCGGCCGAGATACGCGCATTTCCGGCACAATGTTAGAAAGCGCACTTTGCGCAGGTATTTGCTCTACGGGCGCAAGCGTTATTTCTCTCGGCGTGATTCCGACGCCGGCGGTTGCACTTTTGGTGCGCCAGTACAAAGCAGATGCGGGTGTTATGATTTCCGCGTCGCACAATCCGTTTGAATACAACGGCATCAAGTTTTTCAACGCTGAGGGCTATAAGCTCAGCGATGCCGTAGAAGATAAAATCGAGGCGATGATTCGCGAAAAGAACTACCCCACCCTGCCGACCGGCGAAGGCGTCGGCAGACTCAGCCACAAGGCAGATGCGGTGGAGGATTATATTGCCCACGCAACCGGCAGCATCGACTGCCGCTTAGACGGGCTTAAAATCGCAATTGACTGTGCCAACGGCGCAAACTATATTGCAGCACCGACCGCGCTTACGCGTCTCGGCGCAAGTGTAGATACGCTCTACAACCAGCCGGACGGCATCAACATCAACGCCGGCTGCGGCTCAACACACATCGCCGCGCTCGGCGAATATGTGCGCACAAACGGTGGCTACGACATCGGTATCGCCTTTGACGGTGACGCTGACCGTATGCTCGCAGTCGACGAAAACGGCGTACCGGTAACCGGTGATGAAATTATGCTGATTGTCGGCAAGCATTTAAAGGATATGGGATTGCTTGAAAAGGACACCATTACCGCAACCGTAATGAGCAACTTAGGCTTTTTCCTCGCTGCAAAGGAAAACGGCATCAATGCCGTACAAACCGCAGTCGGCGACCGCTATGTTTTAGAGGAAATGCTCAAAGAAGGCTATGTGCTCGGCGGTGAGGAATCCGGCCACATCATTTATTTGAATAAAAACACAACCGGCGACGGTCTTTTATCTGCGCTTTTGCTGCTCTCCGTAATGCAGCACACGAAAAAGAAGCTCTCCGAGCTGCGCAAGATTATGACCGTACTGCCGCAGGTGCTTGTAAACGCGCGCGTTAAAAATGAAAACAAGCCGCTTTTAAGCACCAATGAAACAATTGCAAAAGCGATTGCCGAGACAGAAGCCATGCTTGCAGGGCAAGGGCGCGTGCTGATCCGCCCGTCCGGTACGGAGCCGGTGGTGCGCGTGATGCTCGAAGGTAAGGATAAGGAAATGCTTCAGGCACGCGCACAGAAGCTGGCAGATACAATCGAGGCATTGCTGGGTTAAATCCGAGAGGGTGTTTTGTATGCTGAAGGAAGAAATTCTACGCTATATCCAGACCTTACAAAAAAGCTTTGGACTGCAGATTTCCATTCATGGTCCGAAGGTTATGCTTGGCGAATTTTTAGACTACGGCATTCATTCCAATCCCTACTGTATGCTTGTAAAAGAAAACAGGCGACTCTGGCACAAATGCAGGTGCCAACAAAGCAGGATATTGGCGGGTAAAGTCCCCTTCTGCGGCACATGCTTTGCCGGCGTATTTGAATATATTATCCCGATAAATGCAAAGGGCGATCAGAAACCGCAGGCTTTCGTTTGCATCAGCGGTTATCGGGACGATAAGCGCGCCGCGCACCAGCTTCGTCTGCTGGAGCGCAGCTACGGTATGGATATGCATAAACTGAAAAATGCATACAATACGCACTTAAGACCGATGCCGGATGCACTGCCGGAAGAAAAGCTGCTTGTGCCGCTGATTGAAATGCTGGAAAAGCATTTTGCGCAGGCAGGACCTGCACGAAACGGCAGCGGCGATTACATCTATGCGCACGCGATTGCCTATATTCACCAGCACTACAGAGAAAAAATCCGCTTAGAGGATATCTGCAATTTCTGCCACTGCAGCAAATCGTATATCAGCCATATGTTTAAAAAACGCACCGGCTGCTCCGTATCCAACTACATCGCGCAGCTGCGCCTGGAAAAGGCAAAAAAGCTGTTGGAGCGCGAGCGTATGACGGTAAAGGCGGCTGCAGAGGCTGTCGGCTTTCCGGAGCCGTATTACTTTTCGAATTCTTTTAAGAAGTATTTTAATATAGCACCAAGCGCTATTCGAAAGGATGATTTACATGAAATTTGAATCCAAATGTCTCTACGAGGGTTATACCCCTAAAAACGGCGAGGCGCAAACCCTGCCGATTTTCCAGAGCACAACATTCAAGTACGAGTCGACCGAGCAGGTTGCAAAGCTGTTTGATTTAACCGAAAACGGCTTTTTCTACTCCAGACTCGCCAACCCGACCGTAGATGCGGTTGAAAAGAAAATTGCTGCACTCGAAGGCGGCGTTGGCGCACTTTGCACCGCGTCCGGTCAGGCAGCATCGACGCTGTCCCTGCTCAACATTTTGGGCAGCGGCGACCACTTTATCAGCTCCGCTTCGATTTACGGCGGTACGGTGAACCTCTTCGCTGTTACATTAAAGAAGCTCGGCATCGAAGTAACCTTCGTTGACAACGATGCAACCGAAGAAGAGTTGGAGGCTGCAATTCGCCCGAACACCAAAGCGGTTTTCGGCGAAACCATCTCGAACCCGACCATCTGCGTGTTCGACATTGAGCGTTGGGCAAACTTTGCACACAAGCACAACCTTCCGCTCATCGTGGACAATACCTTTGCAACACCGTACCTGTGCCGTCCGTTTGAGTTCGGCGCGGATATCGTTGTACACTCAACCACCAAGTACTTAGACGGCCACGCACTCCAGACCGGCGGTGTGATTGTTGACTCCGGTAAATTCGACTGGACCAACGGCAACTACCCGGAATTCACCGAGCCGGACGAATCGTATCACGGCGTGGTCTATACAAAGGATTTCGGCGAGAGCGCATACATCGTAAAGGCGCGCGTACAGCTGATGCGCGACCTCGGCGCTTGCCAGAGTGCCTTTGGCGCATTCTTGATTAACCAGGGTATCGAAACCCTGCCGGTGCGTATGGACCGTCACTGCCGCAACGCAGAGGCTGTTGCAGAATTTTTATCCAAGCACCCGAAGGTAGAATCCGTTGCTTATCCGACGCTCGAAGGCAATCCGTATAAGGAACTGGCTGCAAAGTATTTGCCGATTGGCTGCAGCGGCGTTATCGCCTTCACGGTAAAGGGCGGCAGAGAAGCCGGCGCGAAGTTTATTGACTCTTTAAAAATGGCTTCCCTTCTCGTACATGTTGCAGATATCCGCACCTGTGTACTGCATCCGGCAAGCTCGACACACCGCCAGCTCACAGAAGAGCAGCTCATTGCAGGCGGCGTAGCTCCGGGTCTGATTCGCCTCTCTGTCGGCATCGAAAATATCGACGATATTATCGAAGACCTCGACCAGGCGCTTGCACAGTGCTAAACAATTTAAAACAACAAAAAATCCTTCCGATTTTTTCGGAAGGATTTTTAGTTTTCTTTTTTGTGTCTGCCGTCTGCAAGCAGGCAAATTGCCAGCACCAGCGGAAAGATTGCACCTGCCAGAATACCGCAACGCAAGCCAAACTGCTCTGCATTTACCGCCAGAGAAAAATGCTGTACCACATCGGACACTGCGCCCGTCAGCCACGGGCCGAGCGAGCAGCCCATATCCCCTGCCATCGCCAACAGCCCGAACAGTACTGCACCGCCGCGCGGAAAGGTCTGGCTGCCGAGCGAATAGGTTGCCGGCCAAAGCACCGCCACCGTGATGCCGCAAAATGCACAGCCGGACAGCGCAAGCACCGCATTACCCGAAAGTGCCGCCAGCAGATAGCATACAAAGCAGGCAACCGCTGAAACCAGCAGCTGTGTGCGCACGCTGATGCGCTCACCGATACAGCCGGCAAGCACTCTGCCGATACCCATAAACACCGCGAATAAACACGGGCCTGCCAAATCGCCGATAAACTTATCGACGCCAAGCCCTTTTTGCGCAAACATTGATGCCCACTGCGCCATCGAAAGCTCGGAAGCGCCTGCGCAGAGCATAATGATGAAAAACACAATAAAGCGCTTTGTCGAAAACAGCGCTTTTGCAGTCATCGTCTTACCCTCTTTCACAAAGGGCACAATCGGCGCACCGAAAAACACAAGCATATTGATGAGCGGAATCACCGCCCAAGCCATCGGCAAAATGCGCCAATCCGCTGCCGGGAACAGCTTTAAATACAGCGTGGATAACAGCACCACCAGCATCTGCCCCCACGAATAAAACGAGTGCAAAAGGCTCATCGCCGCAGACTTCGACTTGCTTGGGAGCGCCTCTAAAATCGGGCTGGCGAGCACCTCATTTAAGCCGCCGCCTATGGCATAGAGCATCGCCGAAATACACAGCCCGACATACGGACTCGGCAAAACGGACGGCAAAACCGCCATCGCCACCAAGCCGACCGCACTTAAAAGGTGCGATACAACCATACACCGCCCGGGTCCAAGCTTATCTGCAAATCTTGCGGCAAATACATCCGTTAAAAGCTGCAACGCAAAATTAAACAGCACCAGTCTGCCGAGGCTCTCATACGATAAATGATATTGATTTTGAAAAACGATAAACAGAATCGGCGCAAGGTTATTGACCACCGCCTGCGTAAACAGCGCGGCATAACAGCCACAGCGCGTTCTTGTATAATTCATGCTGTCACACCTCTAATTTCAGGAAAACGGCGTTTGCTTCTTGCTTTTTTTAAGCGGCTGCGCGTTGCCGTCTTTATCGACAATGCGCACGCTTTTGAGCGTTTGCTCCGTACCCGCGCGAAACGCCGCGATGTACTGCGCGCGAAGCTTTGCCTGCTCCGCCTTTTCCTCTTCCGTAAGCCCCTGCTCGCGGGATTTTTTTGCAAGCGTATTAATTCGCTCAATTAACTTTTTATCCATAGCTATACTGCCTCCGAAGCTTTGTAGTATTTCTGCCTCACAAGTATGAGATTATATCACAGTTTTCCTGTAAAGTAAACAGAAAAAACGCAAAGCGATTACTGCCCGTTTTTCTCCTGGATCTTCTGAATATAAGCCTCCACCTCTTCTACACTCGCATCCGCCCCCAGTGCACGCACCGCACTGCTCAGATAATAGCCGGTGTCAATATCCTTGCCGCTCTGCGCCGTCTGCACCATATCAATCGCGCGCTGCACGGCAAGCCTATCCGAAACATCCGAGTTTTGCAACGCAAAAAGCATATCCAGCTTTTCCGGGTAAAAGCTCGGCGGCAAGAATAAAACAATACGCAGCTGCGCTTCAAGCGAACAAAGCAAGCGCGAAAGCCATGCCTGCTCCTCTACCCTGCCGTCTGCCTGCATTTCAAGATAAATTTTCTGCTCTTGTGTATAAAAGCCGTGATGCACCTCTTTAAACCAAGCATCATCTTCTTTGTTTACGCCAAAGCGGTTTTCAAGATATGCCCTGTATGCCAAAATGTCCGACACCGCCGCCTCAAGATACTGTAAATCATTCGTATGCGCATACATACGCACGCACGCAGAAACGCCGAATTCCTGCAAGTTTGCAATATCCGCCTCTGCATTGCGGTTAATGTACGGTGCATCAAGTAGTCTTGGCTTCAAATTCAACCAATACGCATAGGTCTCTTCAGTAGAAAAAGCGCCTTCCATCAATTCGGGTTTAAATTCAAACTGCTGCGCAAAATCTCGTTCAAACCAGACAGCGTATCGAACATTTTCCGCAGCCCAATAGTGCTGTGCAAGCTTTTTGCGAAGCCGCATAATCTCTATAAAGACCGCATTGTATTCTTCCGAGCCCTTCTCGCAGTGTTCCGCAAGCACACTCAGCGACTCACCGTACGCTTTCAGCAAATCGCAGTACGCCTGCGCGGCAATATCGCCCTTTTCTGCTTCCCAGGTCTCAAACGCCGCACGCTTTTCGCGTACAACCGGCAGCTGCTTTTCGTATTT
This sequence comes from Clostridia bacterium, assembly GCA_045546315.1. Taxonomy (GTDB): domain Bacteria; phylum Bacillota; class Clostridia; order UBA1381; family UMGS1253; genus RGIG2041. Next base: position 25,210 of record JAZQCN010000020.1, read on the forward strand.
TTCCTTTTGGCGCGCCGCCTTCGTTTCCATTAAAATGTAGTGCAGCGGTGCGCATAGCGGCTCGCCTGCAAACACACGCTGATACATTTCTGCAAATTCCTGCATCCGCACAAGCAAAAGCGGTCGCATTGCCGAGTTTTCCTCCGTCGTATTGCTTTCCACTATAATGGCAAAACGCTTCAGACACGCATCCGCCAGTGCCTTTTCCTCTGTCAAAAAGGCACGGACGGTCTGCCCCTCTAAATAGTATGTAATATCAATAAGCTCTTCCTCTTTTGTGCTCATATACAACGAAGCAATCGGCGTGCTACTGTTTTGCGCGGCAGACGAAAACGCCTCCGCCGCACGCACCGTTTCACCGCTGTTATAATACACAAAGCCCAGAGCAGTATACAACATCCGCATCAGGTCGGCACGCGTTTGCCTGTCCTCTTTTTCTTCGCCGAGCTTTGTAAGCTCTGCCTCTGCCTGCGCAAAAAGCGCTAACGCTTTATCTGTATTGTCGCACACGCAAAGCTGCACCAAAAGCGCATGCACCTTTACATCTGTCATGCGCCGCACATAGTTGTTTTTTTCAATCCATTCCTTGGAAAGCATTTGATAATACGAAAGCGCTGCCTGTGCAAATTCATCTGCCTTTTCTTTGCTGCCGAAGCGCTGCGCACACTGTGCCAGCGTGAGATACAAATCCCCTTTCGTACAGTTTCCGCCCGTCGGCGCCTGCGCGATAATTTTCTCAAGGCACGCCAAAAGCGATTTCGCCCATGCGTTTGCCTTCTCGCCCATCTGACGGAAGCTGTAGTAGCGCACGCCTGCATCATATCCCCACACAAGCTCATAGAGCCGCTGCAGGCTTTTCTCTTTTTCATAAAGCTCGCTTGCACACGCAATCAGCCGTTCCAAATCCTCTTCCATCAGCTCTGCTCTGCGCTTTTCGCCCTTCTTATAATAGAGGCTCGGCAAATCGTCTTTCCAGTTCCAGATATCCATCTCCTGGCGTGCAAGCACGCGCTGATATCTTAAATTGCTGAGCATATCGAGTGTCTTGTCATACTGCACCTCGCAGTTTCTTTCCTGCGCAAGTTTTTCGTATATCCGGATGCCTTTTTTATAGGCAAGCAGAAGCTTTTCCTTGTAGCTTGCATCCGCTTTCCCTGCGCGCTTCAGCCGCCTTAAATTGTCCGTCTCCAGATAATAGGTGTGCCCGAGCAGGCGTTCAAAATACGGCAGCGGCGCAGCGGCATGCAATGCCTCGAGCTGCGCACGAAGCTTCTCTATGTATGCCTGCACATACTCTGCCTTTATATTGTCAATTTTGCCAAAAAGCCACTCCACATAGCCGGCGCGCTCGTCCGCGCTCGGAAAAAATCGTATGCGCGCCTCGTAGTACGATGCGCTCTCCTCCAGCACCTCACCGGCAAGGCTGAATTTTCCGCTGTTATTCAGTAACTGCGCAATATAGCACATCTGCCGGTAAAGCATCATATACACTAAGCTTTCGAGTCGGCTCATACATTCCCAGTTTTTCAGCTGTAGCTTCTTTAAGGCGGCAAAAACAGCAATCCTGAGATTCGTCAGCGTTTCGATGCGTTCCTGCGCCTTTTGCGTCTGCGCCAAGCGCCAAAACACCGTCAACTGTCCCATATCTGTTTTCACCCACGAAAACAAATCCGTAAAATCCCTCTCCGTTTCACCCGCCTGCACGCGCGCTGTAAGCAGCGCAAGGCATCTGTCAATGCGGTCTGCATCTGCCACGCCGACCTCGTAGCAAAGCATATACAGCATCGCCTCAAACAGCGTCTGTTCTACGCCCTGCACGCCGCCTTCGTACAGGCGAAGCATTGCATCAAAGCAGTCTGCGCGACTGTCCTTGTCATCACTGTAGCGCAAAAGCGCCGCCTTTGCCGCCAGCAGGTAAAACAGCGTCGTTTCCGACACGGCAGCTTTTGAAATAACGCCATCAAAAAGCGTATACCAAAAAGCATAGCTTTGAATGGCTTTATCCGTATCCGAAAGAACAGCACGCGCCGCAAGATGCGCATAGCGCTCGGCATCTGCGTGCACAAATTCCGTCGCAGCAGAAAGCCCTGTCTGAACAAGATAGTCGCCAAACATCGCTAAATATTCGCTTTCCGTTTCCTCTGCGAAAGTCTCGTTGATTGCCGCTGCCACGCAAGCCCTATCGCCGCTGCGAAGCGCATAGTAAAAGCTTTCGTGTACATTTCCCGCCTGCTTATAGTAGATATGCAAAAGCTTTGAAAGCATACACTGCTGCCCTGATTGCATATCCTCCAGCAAGCCCTCGCGAAGCAGTCTGTGCGAAAAGCTCCATCTACCGTCGCTGTTTTCGGAAAGCGCGTCATACATAAAGCTAAACAGACTCTGCACCGCCATCGGCAAAAGCGTTTTGCCCTCCAGCTGTGCAAGCGCGCTCAGCTCCGCAATCGTTAAGCCGTTTTTCGATACGGCAAGCAGCTGAAAAATAAATTTCGGCGCTGCTGTCGCCAAGTGCGCCATATCCGAAAAGCGGCTTTCAAAACGCGCAACCGTAAAATCGAGCATATGCAAGGTCATTTCCCGAATATCTGCCGGGTTATCCAAAAAGATTTTGTTCATATACAGCGTCAGTCCCTGCATACCGGGCGCCATTGCCTCTGCCGCTTTAAAATCCGCAGCACTCAGCATAAAAATTTCCTGCAAAGCCAGCGACAAATAATACGGATTTGTATAACACGGATTTGTGCGAATCTGCTCAATGACCTCGGGGCTGATGTGCTTACCGCGTTTTGCCGCATGCTTTTGCGCCAGGCTGACCGCCTCCGCCGGCTCCAGACCGCCGATTTGTCTGCCGCTAAAATCGTTAATTTCTAATTTTGCTTTGTTTTCCGCATAATAATCGTCCGTCGAGGTGACCGCCATACCGAAGGTGTATTCCTCGACCGGATCGCGGAACACCGCCTTGCCGAGCATCGTTAAAATATCGGTGATATTCTCCTCCATCTGGTCGACTGCATCTACTAAAATTACGGAATTGCGGCTGCGCGGCTTTTTTAAAAGCTCTAAGATTTGCTTTAGCTTCTGCACGCGCGTCAATTCAGAGCCCTGCAGGCTTTCACGCCTGCCCTCTCGTGCATTCAGCCAGAACAGCAGCGTATCAATAAATACATCTGCCGAGGCGCAGTTTTCGTTGCCGCAATAGTAAATGAAGCTTGAAACGCCGGCGCGCATATGTCCGCGAAATACCGAGGACAGATATGCACTCTTGCCGCAGCCGCCTTCGCCGTAAAACCATGTACCGCTGCGCCCGTTTAACACACTTGCGCCGCCGGAAAGCTTGCTGCGTTCCACATATGATGCCATATGGCGCTGCGCCGTCAAAACAGCATCCTTTATAATGCGCTCCTCAAAGCACAGCTCCTCTGCCTCGCAAAGCTCCGCTTTAAGCATCTCACCGAGCAGCGCTGTAAGCTTTTGTATAAATTGCTCCGTGCCAGTCACGCACTTGCGCGCTTCGTCCCATGAAAGGCTGTATTCCATAATTTTTGCGCCCGGTGTTGCCTTGATTTTCTCCTTCAGCGCTGAAAGCTTCTTCCTGTGCTCGTCGCTCTCCGCGGCATATGCTCCGCGCACCGCCTCCGGCAGGCTGTCCGAAAAATGCGCATCGCGGAAACAAAATACACACCGCTCCAGCGCGTCACTCTCCAGCGCACCGTACAGAATTTCCATCTGTGTGATGCTCATCGGCACGCCGCCCCAGCGCTCCATACGCGCATCGTGCAACTCACTTATCAGTCCCTCTTCCGGAATCCATCCGTAGCGCTCGCCGATGAGTACAACCATATACGGCCTACAGCGGTCAATGGCGTCCATACAGGTTTCAATAACATGCATACCGCTCTGCGCTTCCGTCATCAGGCTCGTGTCTACACCCCAGCGCAAATCCAGCGCATCAATTTCCTCGCCGTATGGCTTAGCCAGCTTGCGCAGCGCCGGAAACACCGCCTGGTGAAGTGCATCGCGCTCGGCGTGCATATCTTTAAATGTACTCGAAATAAAAAATGTTTTCATACTGCGTTCACCTATGTCAAATTGTTCAATACGATGCTTCCATTATACCCTATTTCACACACAAACTGCAACAAAAAAATAAGAGGCAGTCTCTTCTGCCTCTTATGGTTAAATTGATTGTTATTTTAACAATTAGAAGTATCTCTTGAGTAAGCCTTCCAAGCCTCTGCCGTGGCGAGCTTCGTCACAGAAATCCAATCAGAAAGCCTTTATTTATGCGGGTTTGCGAGCTTTCAGTATTGATTTTGCCCACCGTTTGCCCACAAGAATTTTTTGCCCACAGATTGTCGTTGCATCTGTTTTATGGTCTTATTATGACATATTTTGTAGAAAAAATGCAAGAAAATTTAATCGCATAAAATTTTTCTTATATACTCTGTAAATAATGGTGCTTTATTATTAATCCGGACTTATTACATCAACTTCATGTATTCATCTAACTGCACTTCTTCTAATTCCGCAACAAAGTCTGCAAAAGGTTTTAAGTTTCCATTTACTGCATATTGTTCAAGCGCATTATAATAATCAAGTCTATTTTCCTTGGCAACAGAAACGGGTAAATATCCGTTAAATAAAAGCTGATAATTCATAATCAATCGGCTTGTTCTGCCGTTGCCGTCAACAAATGGATGAATTCTTACAAATTCGGCATGTGTCCATGCAGCAAGTTCTATTGGATTTAATTCTTTTTCTTTTATTCTTAAATCTTCGTAGAAATTTTTAATCTGCATATACATTTCGTTTCCGGCTGGAGGAGTAAATCCCGCACCACTTATACGAACTTCTTCATTTCTGTATATACCGCCAACTATTATATTTTCTGTAAGCATCGCATGTAAATCTTTAACGATATTTTCATCTAAAGATTTCTTTTCTGCAATGCATTTTTTTACATAACCATATGCTTTTTTATGATTAATAACCTCGTATATTTCACGAAGCTCTTTTCCTCCTATTGCAACTCCGTCTTCCAAAACAACTTTTGTTTCCATGAGTGTCAGAGTGTTTCCTTCAATAGCAGTTGAATTGTGAGTAAAAGTAAGTTCAAAATCTTTTTCGTAGGAAGATAAAGTAATCGGACTTATCTTATGCTTGTTTTGTTCGTATTTAAGTTTCTTTTCTTGTATTCTCTCAAAGTTCATATTACTTTTCCTCCTTTACAAATTCACACATATCACTTATATCGCATTCAAGATATTCAGCTATTTTTAAAAGTATCAACATAGAAACCGGTTCATCTCGTCTTAACTTTGTCATTGTATTTGGTGCAATATCGGCATTTTTACGCAAATCAACCTTGCTTAGTTTTTTATCTATCAATAATTTCCATAGCTTGTTATAAGATATAGTCAAAATAGTCACCCCAATTATAATTTATCATTTTATATTATAAAATAACAATTATACAAATTCAATGCATTTTCGCACAATATTAAGAAAGTAGAATAAAAATAGGGGATTTTGCGCGTCATACATCTCCTGTACATGATAGGTTAAGCTCAATTGTAATCGAAACGCAAGTTTGTAATCTGAAATGCACGATTTGTAAGAGAAATGCAATACCTATTTTCTCAAAATACAAGCATTTTTGCATGCCAAAAAGGGATAGTTGCTTTGGCAAAAAAATTTGTAACCCAAAATGCTACCCCTGTATTCCACCTAATATTGAG
>JAZQCN010000021.1:0-18772 GCA_045546315.1 Clostridia bacterium
GCGCTTTCGGTGCAGATACGCTGATTATGGGCTGTACGCACTATCCGCTGCTCTCCAAAACCATCGGCGATGTGCTTGATGATGGTGTGGTGCGCATTGATGTTGGTGAGGCACTTGCGTTCGAAATGAAACGCGAGCTGGAAAGAAGGGATATGCTCTCCGGCAGAGAAAACGGCGGCAGCTGTCGATACTATGTCAGTGATGAGGTAGATAATTTTGAGACGCTCGGCGGCTTGTTTTTGCAGAGTAAAATAGAGGGAATGGTGAGCAAAATTGACATTGACAAATACGAATGCACAGGTGCGGATGCTCTCTAAAATCATAACTGACGGCGATACGCTTACGACGCAGCTTTCGGAGCCGGCGCATTTTGAGCGTGTCGGTGATACATATGTTTTGGAATATATCAACAAAGAGCAGGCTTGTCGTACAAAGGTAGTCGTTGATGCTTTCAGCGTAACGGTTACGCATACCGGCAGCGTTGAGACGACGATGGTGTTTAAAAACGGTTATACCTACAAGGCCAACTACGGCTTAGAGTATGGTGACATCGATATGGAAATTCGAACAGAGCGCATTTTTGTGGATGTGAATGCCGAGGGCGGCAGCATTGAGCTGTGGTACGATTTAATCCTTGGCGGAAACGAATCTGCCGCGAAAATGATGATTGAAATAGAAAAATAGTACATCGAAAGGACAAAAGTATTATGGCACTGATTGAGGAATTGAGAATTGAACTGAAGGATAAAATTGAAAAGGCGTTCTACGCTGCATTTGAGGGCGCCGAACTGCCGGTTGAGATTCATTTGGAGGAGCCGAGAGAAAAAGCAAACGGCGACTATTCCACCAATGTAGCAATGCTTCTGGCAAAGTCGCTTCGTAAGCCGCCGAGAATGATTGCAGACGAAATTGTTTCCAAGCTGGAGCTCGGCAGTAAGATTGCAAAGTGTGAGGTTGCGGGCGCAGGCTTTATTAACTTTTATTTGGACAAGTCCTGGCTGTATCCGGTGCTTGCAGAAATCGAAGAAAAGCAGGACGCTTACGGCCGCATCAACTTAGGGCAGGGCAAACGCTACAATGTGGAATTCGTTTCCGCAAACCCGACCGGGCCGATGCATATGGGTAATGCGCGCGGCGGCGCACTCGGCGACTGCCTGGCGGCGCTTCTGGATTGGGCAGGCTATGATGTAACGCGTGAGTTTTACATCCACGATGCCGGCAACCAGATTGAGAAGTTTGCCAATTCTTTGGAGGCACGCTATCTGCAGTACTACAAGGGTGAGGACGCAATTGCATTTCCGGAGGATGGCTATCAGGGCGAGGATATTAAGGTGCATGCGGCAAACTTCGCCGAAATCAACGGGGATAAGTATGTCGAGGCAGACGCACAGGTGCGCAGAGATGCGCTCGTTGCCTATGCGCTCGAGTTAAACATTGCCGCGCTCAAAACAGACCTTGAAAAATACAGAATCAACTACGATGTATGGTTCCGTGAAAGCACATTGCACGCGTCCGGCGCAGTTGCGGAGACGATTGAGCTGTTTAAAAAGAACGGCTATACCTATGAGTCCGAGGGTGCGCTTTGGTTTAAGGCGACAGAGTTCGGCGAGGAAAAAGACCAGGTGCTCGTCAGAGCCAACGGCATCCCGACCTACTTTGCAGCTGATGTAGCTTACCACAGAAACAAAATTGAGGAGCGTAAGTTTGATAAGGCAATCAACATCTGGGGCGCTGACCATCACGGGCATATCGCGCGTATGAAGAATGCCTTGAATGCCATCGGCATTGATGGCGATAAGCTCGATGTTGTCATTATGCAGCTTGTGCGTTTAATGCAGGACGGCGAAATCGTGCGCATGTCGAAGCGTACCGGTAAGGCGGTAACCTTAAACGACCTTTTGGAGGACACCAGCGTAGATGCTGCGCGTTTCTTCTTCAATATGCGCCAGTCCGACAGCCATATGGTCTTTGACTTAGATCTTGCGGTGGAGGAGTCGAGCGAAAACCCGGTGTATTATGTACAGTATGCCCACGCGCGTATCTGTAGCATTTTATCGCTTCTGGCAGGTGAGGGCACAAAGGTATTGCCTGCAAGCGAAATTGACCTTTCGCTGCTTGTTGAGCCGCAGGAACTGGATTTGATGAAAAAGCTTGCTGATTTGCCGCAGGAAATCGAAGCGGCAGCACTTGCATATGACCCAAGCCGTATGACACGCTACTGCGTGGATCTGGCGTCGGTGTTCCACACCTTCTATAATTCCTGCCATGTGCGTCAGGACAATAAAGCCCTGATGGCAGCGAGACTTAAGCTGGTGGATTCGTGCAGAATTGTGTTGGCGAATGTGCTCAATATGCTGGCAATTTCCGCACCGGAGCGTATGTAAAACAAGTTGTAAAGGCGGTATTTGATTATGAAATGGTATACCCGGCTTTCTGCGCTGCTGATCGCGCTTTTTATGCTGTTTGCCGTGCCGGTTACAGCAGCGGAGGATAATTATTTAAAAAAGCTTCCTGTATCGTCTGAATCTGCGTTTTTTGACCTTGTATTCGGCGATGTCGTGAATATGTATCAGTTCGATGTAGAGGAAAAGGAAATCTACAGGCGAATGATTACAAATATGCTCAACGAAGACCCAACTCTTCTGGACCCGTTCTTTAAAGCGTTGTTTAACAGCTTTGATGACTATTCCGAGTTCTATTTACCGGAAGAGTTTGAGGACTTTATGAACAACTTAGAGGGCGTTGGCGGCGGTATCGGTGTCTACATTGAAAAGGGCAATCCGTATGTCACCATTACCGGCACGATTCCGGGCGGACCGTCCGAGGCGGCAGGCATTAAATCCGGAGACAAAATCGTTAAAGTCGACGGCGAGGATATGGAAGGCAGAAGCTTGGACTATGTCAGCTATAAGCTTCGCGGCGATGTCGGCACAACCGTAGTTGTTACCGTGCTTCGCGGCAGTGAAACCCTTGAATTTTCGCTTGTGCGCGGTGAATTAAGCAGCCAGACCGTTTCCTACGGCACATTGTCTTATGATACGGGCTATTTGGGCATCCACAGCTTCTCGAGCTCTTCAGCAAAAGAGGTTTTGGATGCGCTTGCGTATTTTGATGCACAGAAGATTAAGAAGATAGTCGTTGACCTTAGAGACAACGGCGGCGGTTATGTTGATACAGCCATTGCCATTGCGCGCATGCTTGTGCCGCAGGGCACGATTATTACGCACTACACCAAGGCAAACGGCGTGAAGATGGACTATCAGTCCTATTTGAAGGAAACAAAGTATACGCTTGTAACGCTCGTCAACGAGTATACGGCGAGCGCTTCGGAAATCCTGGCAAGTGCCTTGCAGGAGTCCGGCGCCTCCAAGCTTGTCGGACAAAAGACCTATGGTAAGGCGGTAACGCAGTCGGTGTTTAATCTGTATGCAGGCCGTGCCTGCAAGCTGACCACAGGCGAGTATTTTACAAGAAACGGCAATAAAATCAACAAAATCGGCTTGAAGCCGGATGTCAGCGTTTCAAATAAAACGGTTGCGCTGAAAAATACGGACATTGAGCCGCTTGTGTACTGTTCTGCCTTCACACCGGGCGCGGAGGAGGAAGGCATTTCGGCGTATAAGCTTCGCTTGCAGCAATTAGACTACAATCCCGGCACAATAAACAATGCTTATGATGAGGCATTTATGGGTGCTGTTTATGCCTACCAGAGTGCCAACGGCATCACACCGACCGGCGTTTTGGATATAACAACGCAGATTCACATCACCAACAGCACGGATGACATTAAGGTGTTGGTGGATAACCAACTGATTACCGCTATGGAATTGATTGGTTCAAGCTATACGGGTTTGAGGGAAAAATAAGAGAAAACAGGTCCTTTTTGTGACCTGTTTTTTATTGGTGAACAAATTGTGAATATGCTTGCTAAATGCAGGCAAAATGTGCTATACTATAATGAATGGATTTATGCCGCAGGGCAATTTGTCCGTATTCGGAAAAGAAAGGAGATGCGTGCAAGGATGAATCAGTTTCAGGTTGTATCTGAATTTGCACCGACGGGCGACCAGCCGAAGGCCATACGCGTGCTTTCTGACGGTATTGCGCAGGGGATGCAGGGGCAAACGCTCCTGGGCGTAACCGGCTCAGGTAAAACCTTTACTATGGCAAATGTCATTGCGCAGGTGAATAAGCCTACGCTTGTTTTGGCGCACAATAAAACCCTTGCCGCACAGCTTTGCAGTGAGTTTAAAGCCTTTTTTCCGAACAGCGCCGTAGAATATTTTGTTTCCTACTACGATTACTATCAGCCGGAGGCGTATATTCCGAATACAGACACCTACATCGAAAAGGATGCGTCCATCAACGACGAAATCGACAAGCTGCGCCACAGTGCAACAGCTGCGCTGTTTGAGCGTAAGGATGTTATCATTGTTGCCAGCGTTTCGTGCATCTACGGTCTTGGTGACCCGATTGACTATAATAACCTCGTGCTTTCCCTGCGTGTCGGGATGGAAAAAAGTCCGGATGAGGTGATGCGCCGTCTGATAGAAATTCAGTATGAGCGCAATGATATCGACTTTTCCAGAAGCAAGTTCCGCGTGCGCGGCGATACGGTGGAAATTTTTCCGTCCGACCAAAGCGAGAATGCAATCCGTGTCGAATTTTTCGGTGACATGATTGACCGCATCTCGGAAATTAATGCATTAACCGGCGAAATTATTGGCTTAAGAGAGCACTGCGTAATTTTTCCGGCATCGCACTATGTAACTACAAAGGATAAAATGGAGCAGGCAATTGCTGCAATCGAAGCAGAGCTTGAAGAGCGCGTTGCCTATTTTGAAAGCCAAAACAAGCTTGTGGAGGCGCAGCGTATAGCGCAGCGCACAAAATACGATATTGAAATGATGCGCGAGGTCGGCTTTTGCTCCGGCATTGAAAACTATTCGCGCCACATCAGCGGCAGAGAGCCCGGCTCAGCGCCGTTTACGCTCTTGGACTATTTTCCGGATGATTTTCTGTTGATTATCGACGAATCCCATGTAACGATTCCGCAGGTGCGCGCCATGTATGCCGGTGACCGCTCGCGAAAGGATTCACTTGTGGAGTACGGCTTTCGCTTGCCCTCGGCATACGATAACCGTCCGCTCTGCTTTGAGGAATTTGAAGAGCGCATCCATCAGGTGGTCTTTGTTTCGGCGACGCCTGCCGTCTATGAGCAAAACCACTCTGCACAGGTCGTTGAGCAGGTGATTCGACCGACCGGTCTTTTGGACCCGGAAATTCATGTCCGCCCGGTAAAAACGCAGATTGAGGATTTAATCGGCGAGGTCAATAAACGCGCTGAGCGCGGTGAAAGAGTCCTTGTAACCACAATGACCAAGCGAATGGCAGAGGATTTAACCGCATATATGGATGACCTCGGTATGAAGGTCACCTATATGCACTCCGATGTGCACACGATTGAGCGTATGAAAATCATCAATGACCTGCGCTCTGGTGTGTACGATGTGTTGGTGGGTATCAACCTGCTTCGTGAAGGTCTCGACTTGCCGGAGGTGTCGCTTGTCGCCATTCTTGATGCCGACAAGGAAGGCTTTTTAAGAAACGAAACCTCGCTGATTCAGACCATCGGCCGTGCGGCGAGAAACGCATCCGGTCAGGTAATTATGTATGCCGAGCGCATCACGGATTCGATGCAGCGCGCGATTGATGAAACAAACCGCCGCCGCGCAATTCAGCAGGCGTACAACGAAGAACACGGTATCGTGCCGAAAACGATTATTAAATCCATCCGTGATGTTATTGAAGCGACAAAGGAATATAAAGAAGAGCCTGTCGAGCTCGATTTGACAAATGCAAAGCAGCAGATACTTGAGCTGACAGAGGAGATGCATATTGCCGCTAAAAACCTCGATTTCGAGCGTGCGGCATATCTGCGTGATAAAATTACTGAAATTAAGCTAAAGGTGAATTTAGATGAGTAAGGATTCTATTGTAATTAAGGGTGCCAGAGTGCACAATTTAAAAAATATAGATGTAACCATCCCGCGTGACAAATTGGTCGTTGTTACAGGACTGAGCGGCTCGGGCAAATCCTCGCTTGCATTTGATACGATTTATGCCGAGGGGCAGCGCCGCTATATTGAGTCGCTTTCCTCGTATGCCAGAATGTTTCTCGGGCAGATGGATAAGCCGGATTTAGACTCGATTGAAGGCCTTTCACCGGCGATTAGCATTGACCAGAAGACGACAAATAAAAACCCGCGCTCGACCGTCGGAACGGTTACAGAGATTTACGACTATTTCCGCCTTCTGTTTGCGCATATCGGTGTGCCGCACTGTCATATCTGCGGCAAGGAAATCGCAAGACAAACCGTTGACCAGATTATCGACAGCGTGATGGAATTAGAGGAGCGCACGAAATTTATGGTGCTTGCGCCGGTGGTGCGCGCGAAAAAGGGAGAGCATCAAAAGGTGTTTGCCGACGCGAAAAAGGGCGGCTATGTCCGTGTGCGTGTCGATGGCAATATCTACGACCTCTCCGAGGAAATAGCGCTGGATAAAAACAAAAAGCACACGATTGAAATTGTAATCGACCGTATCGTTATGAAAGAAGACATTCGTCGCCGTTTGGCAGACTCGGTTGAGGCTGCGCTTAAAATCAGCGGCGGTCTCGTGCTCGTTTCCGTGATTGACGGAGAGGATATGCTTTTTTCGCAGAATTATGCCTGCGAGGACTGCGGTGTAAATATGGAAGAGCTGACGCCGCGCTCGTTTTCGTTTAACTCGCCCTTTGGCGCATGCGCTGAATGTGACGGTCTTGGCTTTACGATGCGTGTTGACCCGGACTTGGTTGTGCGCGATGAAAACAAAACCATTTTAGAGGGTGCCGTTGCCGTCAGCGGATGGATGGCGCCGCATATTGAAGACAGTATTGCCGCCTCGTTTTACCGCGCGCTCTCCAAGGCGTACGGCTTTTCACTCGAGGTGCCGTTTAAGGACTTGAGTGAGGAAGCCAAAAACATTATGCTCTTCGGTACGAACGGCGAGCAGGTGCTTGTGGAGTACAAAGGAAAGCACGGCAAAAGTGAGTACTATACAGAATGGGAAGGGCTTGTAAATAACCTGCAGCGCCGCTATAAGGAAACCACCTCGGATTGGGCGCGTGCGGAGATTGAAGGCTTTATGACCAACCACGCATGTGGCTCGTGTGGCGGCAGGCGCTTAAAACCGCAAATTCTGGCGGTAACCGTCGGCGGCTTGAATATTGACGAGCTTTGCAGCTTATCTGTTGTAAAGGAAATCGAATTTTTTGAAAATTTAAAGCTGACTGAGCGTGAAAATAAGATTGCGCATCAGATTATCAAGGAAATTATGGCGCGACTGCAGTTTTTAAAGGATGTCGGGCTCGGATATTTAACACTTTCCAGAAGTGCCGGCACGCTCTCCGGCGGTGAGTCGCAGCGTATCCGTTTGGCAACGCAAATCGGCTCCGGCCTGGTTGGTGTACTCTATATTTTAGACGAGCCGAGCATCGGTTTGCATCAGCGCGACAATGAAAAGCTCATTGCAACCTTAAAGCGTCTGCGTGATGCCGGCAACACCCTGATTGTCGTGGAGCACGACGAGGATACGATGTATGCAGCCGACCACATCATTGATGTCGGCCCCGGTGCAGGTATCCACGGCGGTGAGATTGTAGCCGAGGGCGATGTCGAAGCGATTAAAGCGGTTGTCGGCTCGCACACCGGCGACTACTTAAGCGGCAGAAAATCCATTCCTGTGCCAAAAACACGCAGAAAGGGCAACGGTAAAGCCCTGAAGGTGTTTGGTGCTTCTGAGAACAATTTAAAGAATGTAGATGTATCTATTCCGCTCGGTACATTCACCTGTGTAACCGGCGTGTCTGGCTCGGGCAAATCGTCGCTTGTCAACGAGATACTGTATAAATATCTTGCGCGCGAGTTAAACCGTGCCCGAACTAAGAACGGCAAGGTGAAAAAGATAACCGGCGTGGAGGAATTAGACAAGGTTATTAACATCGACCAGTCGCCGATTGGGCGCACGCCGCGCTCCAATCCGGCAACCTATACGGGTCTGTTTTCGGATATTCGCGATTTGTTTGCAGGCACCGTAGAAGCAAAAATGCGCGGGTACAATGCAGGTCGCTTCAGCTTCAATGTCAGGGGCGGTCGCTGTGAGGCTTGCTCGGGCGACGGCATCATCCAGATTGAGATGAACTTTTTGCCGGATGTGTATGTACCGTGTGAGGTTTGTAAGGGCAAGCGCTATTCCAAGGAAACACTCGAGGTAAAATATAAGGGCAAAAACATCCATGAGGTGCTGGAAATGACCGTCGAGGAGGCACTTGGCTTCTTTGAAAACATTCCAAAGATTGCCCGCAAAATCCAAACGCTCTACGATGTTGGATTGGGCTACATCAAGCTCGGTCAGCCGTCGACAACGCTTTCGGGCGGTGAGGCGCAGCGCGTGAAGCTTGCAACAGAGCTTTGTAAGCGCTCGACCGGCAGAACCATTTATATTTTGGACGAGCCGACCACCGGCTTGCATGTCGCAGATGTACACCGTCTTTTGGATGTGCTGAACCGACTGCTGGAGAGCGGCAATACGGTGCTGATTATTGAGCATAATCTCGATGTGATTAAAACGGCGGACTACATCATCGACCTCGGCCCGGAGGGCGGCGATGCCGGCGGCACAGTGCTCTGTGCAGGCACACCGGAAAAGGTTGCTGCTTGTGCACAGTCTGCAACGGGTGAGCACTTGAAAAAGGTATTGAAAAAGTAGGTGAAGCTTGTGGAAACCGGATTAACACAAATCTATATCGGCGACGGAAAGGGAAAGACCACAGCGGCCTTCGGTCTTGCGCTGCGCTGCTATGGGTGCGGCGGCAGGGTGCTGGTGCTGCAGTTTTTGAAAACGCAGGATACCGGCGAGCTGGATGCCGTTCGTGCGCTTAAAGATTGCCGCTTTCAGATTCAGCGTTTTGAAAGCGAGCACGATCTGGTCTTCGATGATGCAACGGAGCTGGATTTGGCGTATCTGAAAAAGGACATCGAAAAGGCATATGAATATGCACTTACGGCGGTGCGCTCGGGCGCATGGGATTTGCTTGTGCTCGACGAGCTTTTATGGGCGCTGTATTTTAAGCTTTTAACCGAGGCACAGGTGCTTTCGCTTATCGACAGTAAGCACAAGGCAACCGAGATTGTCATCACCGGCAGAAATGCACCGGAAGCTGTTTTGGCGCGTGCTGATTATATTACCAATATGCAGGCACAGCGTCATCCTTATGAAAAAGGTATTTACGCGAGAAAAGGAATTGAGTATTAGAGAGGTGTAAAAAATGGGGAAGAAGATAAACAACTACGATTTGGACGAAGAATCAAGATTAGAGCTTGAACATGAAAAACGCGGCTTTTTTGCCTACATCAGCATTGTGTTTCAAAAGTTTATACCGCTGATGAACTTGAACTTTTTGTTTCTGGCATTTTCGCTGCCGTACATTTTTCTCTTGTTCTGGATTTCACCGCTGACGGTAGAAACGCTTTCTGGAATCAGCGAAAATGCTGCTGCGCTTGTCGCTGGCCTTGGAGCGCGAGAGGTGATGACGGCGGATATCATTTTGCGCTTTTTGTTTGCCGTATCTATCACACTTTTGTGGGGCAGCGGTCCTGCATCGGCAGGTATTGCATATGTACTTCGTAACTACTCGCGCCGCGAGCATGCTTGGGTGTGGGCTGATTACATTGCCAGCATCCGCGAAAACTTTTGGCAGAGCGTGCTTGTGCTGTTTGTGGACATTCTTGCGATCTTCTTGATTTCCGGCGCGTTCCGCTTTTATTCGACGATGTTTGCCGGCAGTATGCAGATTGTGATGCTGATTGCACTTACGGTTTTTACACTGATTTTTACCTTTATGCATTTTTATATCTATCAGCTGATGGTAACCTATGAGGATTCTTTTTTGACGATACTTAAAAACGCATTGATGTTTGCGATGCTTAAATCTGTGCCGAACCTGTTTTTGTTTGTGTTCAATTTCGGTATTACGGCTGCGCTGTTTTACTTCATCCAGCTGTTTGCGCTTGTGCCGTATGTCGTTGTTCTGACAATTCTTTTGGCGCTGACCATTCACTTCTACGCCTCGCGCACTATCGCAAGAACGCTGGAAACGGATGGGGAATAATGGTGCAATTATAAGCATCATATACCTTGAATTATAGAAATTTTACAAGGTGTTTAAACTGTAAAAAATTTCTTGCAATCTCGCAAAAATATTGCTATACTATTATCCATAAATTCGGAGGTGCTCATATGGATAAAATGCATTCTATGGAAAAGCTGGAAGGCTTTTCGCATATTATAAAAGATGCATACAGCCCGCTCGACCGCGAGCTGTATGACAAATATAATGTAAAAAGAGGTCTGCGCCGTAACGACGGTACGGGTGTTATGGCAGGCTTAACCGCCATTGGTGATGTTAAGGGCTACTACATCGAGGACGGCGAAAAAATCCCCTGCGAGGGCAGACTGCGCTACCGCGGTATTGATGTGAAGGAAATTGTAAACGGCTGCGTTCAGGACGGGCGTTACGGCTTTGAAGAGGTTATTTATCTGCTTTTATCGAGCAGACTTCCCGAAGCGCATGAGCTGAAAGCGTTTACGGAGCTACTCGGCGAAAACCGCGATTTACCTGACGGCTTTGCTGAGGATATGATTATGCGTGCGCCAAGTGCAGATATTATGAACAAGCTTGCGCGCTGTGTGCTTGCCAGCTATTCGTACGATAAAAACCCGGACGATACGAGCTTTTCGAATATGCTGCGCCAGTCGCTCGAGCTGATTTCCAGATTCCCGACAATGGTTGCCTACGGCTATCAGGCGAAGCGCCATTACCACGACGGTCAAAGCCTGTATATCCACAGTCCGCGCCCGGACTTGTCGACCGCGGAAAACTTTTTGCATATGCTGCGCCCGGACAATAAGTTTGAGCGTATTGAAGCGGAAATTTTAGACCTTGCGTTTATGCTGCATGCCGAGCACGGCGGTGGTAATAACTCCGCATTTACAACGCGTGTGCTTGCGTCTTCGGGTACGGATACCTATTCCGCAATTGCTGCGGCTGTCGGCTCGTTAAAGGGCCCGAAGCACGGTGGTGCGAACCTGCGCGTTATGGGTATGATTGATGACTTTAAGCAGAATTTAACCGATATTACGGACGAAAAGCAGGTGGCAGAGCATATCCACAAGCTTTTCAGAAGAGAGTCTTATGATAAGAGCGGACTTGTCTACGGTATGGGGCACGCGATTTACACGCTGTCCGACCCGCGTGAGGTGATGCTCAAGGCGAAGGCAAAGGAGCTTGCTGAGCTGCGTGGCATGACAGAGGAATTCCACCTCTACGAGCTGATTGAAAAGCTCACACCGGCAATTTTCATCGAGGAAAAGAAAATTAACAAGCCGATTTGTGCCAATGTCGATTTGTATTCCGGCTTTGTTTATAAAATGCTGGGTCTGCCGTCGGAGCTGTATACGCCGATTTTCGCAATTTCGAGAATTGTCGGCTGGTGTGCACACCGTATCGAGGAGGTTATCGCTAACGATAAAATCATCCGTCCTGCATACAAGTCGGTTATCAGCTCGAAAAACTATGTACCGTTAGAGGAAAGATAAAATGATTTTTGATACACACGCACACTTAAACGATCCGCGCTTTGATGCTGACCGTGACGAGGTTATCCAAGGCTGCTTTAACGAAAATATATGCCTGATTTTAAATATCGGCTGCTGCATCGAGTCATCATACGACTGCGTTGCAATGGCTGAAAAGTATCCGGGCATATATGCAACGGTCGGCGTACATCCGCACAGCGCAGAAGAGCTTAATGAAGAAAAATTCGAGGAGCTTATAAAGCTTTCAAAAATGGAGAAGGTCTGTGCCATTGGCGAAATCGGCCTGGATTATTACTACGATAATTCGCCGCGCGATGTGCAGAAATACTGGTTTGACCGTCAGCTTGCCTATGCTGTAGAGGCTGGTTTTCCGGTTGTAATCCACAACCGCGATGCGCATAAGGACACTTTAGATATTTTAGGTAAATACGATTTAACCGGGCGCGGCGGCGTGGTGCACTGTTTTTCAGGTAGCGTTGAGGTAGCGCGCGAGGTTATAAAAATGGGGTTGCATATCTCCGTCGGCGGCGCGCTGACCTTTAAAAACGCATCCCGTATTTTACAGGTCGCTGAGGCTGTGCCGCTCGAGCGCATTTTGTTGGAAACCGACTGTCCGTATCTGACGCCTGAACCGCTGCGTGGAAAGCGCAACGACCCGAGAAAAACAATCTATGTCGCGCAAAAGCTTGCAGAAATTAAAGGCATCAGCACAGAGGATGTTATTCGCGTCACACGCGAAAACGGATGTAAGCTGTTCGGTATCGACTATAAAGCATAATTAAAAAATCCTATGGCGATTTGCCATAGGATTTTTTTGTTTGTTAAATTGCAGGGTGGGGGATTAATACATACCGCCCATACCGCCCATGCCCGGTGCGCCTGCCGGTGCAGCCGGTTCCGGCGCCGGCTTATCTGCAACAACGCTTTCGGTTGTCAGTACCATCGAAGCTACGCTTGCAGCATTCTGCAGTGCACTTCTGGTTACCTTTGCCGGGTCAACGATACCTTCCTTAACCATGTCGACATACTGCTCTGTGAGCGCGTTGTAGCCGATGCCCTTAGCAGAGGACTTAATCTTATCCACAATTACGCTGCCCTCAACGCCTGCGTTAAATGCAATCTGGCGAATCGGCTCTTCGAGTGCCTTTAATACGATGTTTACGCCGGTCTTTTCGTCGCCGGAGGTGGTCTCTAAGAGTGCAGCTACGCTGTCGATTGCTGCTACATAGGAGCTGCCGCCGCCTGCGATGATGCCTTCCTCTACTGCAGCCTTCGTTGCAGCGAGTGCGTCCTCAATACGCAGCTTCATTTCCTTCATCTCTGTCTCTGTTGCGGCACCAACCTTAATTACAGCCACACCGCCGGACAGCTTAGCAAGTCTTTCCTGCAGCTTTTCGCGGTCAAAATCAGAGGAGGTTTCCTCAATCTGAGATTTAATCTGGGAAATACGAGCCTTGATAGCTTCGCTTTCGCCTGCGCCGTCAACAATAATGGTGGTTTCCTTTAATACCTTAACCTGCTTTGCGCGGCCGAGCTGGAGAATGTTTGTCTCCTTTAAGTCCAGACCGAGCTCATCGCTGATAACCTCACCACCGGTGAGAACAGCGATATCGCGCAGCATTTCCTTTCTTCTGTCGCCAAAGCCCGGTGCCTTAACAGCAACGCAGGTAAATGTACCGCGGAGCTTATTTACAAGCAGGGTAGCGAGGGCTTCGCCTTCGATATCCTCAGCGATGATTAAGAGCTTCTTGCCCTGCTGAACGATTTGCTCCAAAAGAGGGAGTAAATCCTGGATGTTTGTGATTTTCTTATCTGTGATTAAAATAACAGCATCGTCTAATACCGCTTCCATCTTGTCTGTATCCGTTACCATATACGGGGAGATGTAGCCGCGGTCAAACTGCATACCTTCAACGATTTCGGAATAAGTTTCTGCTGTCTTGGACTCTTCAACGGTGATAACGCCGTCGCTTGTAACCTTTTCCATCGCTTCTGCAATCAGCTCACCGATTTTCTCATCGGCTGCAGACACGCTTGCAACTCTTGCAATGTCGCTTCTGCCATTTACGGTCTGTGCGTGCTCATGGATGTAAGCAACTGCAGCATCAACAGCCTTTGCAATACCTTTTCTTACAATCATCGGATTTGCGCCTGCTGCAACATTTTTTAAGCCTTCGCGAACGAGCGCCTGCGCAAGCAGGGTAGCGGTGGTTGTACCGTCACCGGCAACATCGTTTGTTTTGGTTGCAACTTCCTTTACGAGCTGTGCGCCCATATTTTCGAATGCGTCCTCCAACTCGATTTCCTTTGCGATGGTTACACCGTCGTTTGTAATCAGCGGTGCGCCGAATTTCTTGTCTAATACAACATTTCTGCCCTTCGGACCGAGTGTTACCTTTACTGTGTTTGCCAGCTGGTTAATACCGCGCTCTAAAGCGTTTCTGGCCTCCTGGCCGTATAAAATTTCCTTTGCCATGCTTCTAACCTCCTAATAATATGTCAAACTAATAAATTACTCAACCTTTGCCAGAATATCGCTCTGACGAAGAATGGTGTATTCCTGGCCGTCAAACTTTACTTCTGTGCCGGCATATTTGCTGGTGATAACCTTATCACCGACGGAAACCTCCATCTTCACTTCTTTGCCCTCAACG
Organism: Clostridia bacterium; assembly: GCA_045546315.1. Classification (GTDB taxonomy): domain Bacteria; phylum Bacillota; class Clostridia; order UBA1381; family UMGS1253; genus RGIG2041. The sequence goes on from JAZQCN010000021.1 coordinate 14,355, forward strand.
ATGCCGCCCGGGCCAACTGCAACGATTTCTGCCATCTGCGGCTTTTCCTTTGCAGCAGCTGTGAGAATGATACCGCTCTTTGTAGTATCTTCCATCTCAATCATCTTGATTACAACTCTGTCACCTAACGGTTTGATTGTCATTTTATATTACCTCCTGTTATAAAATACAAATTATTAGCACTCTAATCTCTTGAGTGCTAAAGCTATTATACACACTTTGCCAGGATGTGTCAATAGTGGGAAAGAAAGAATTTATAATTTGTTCAAACTTGATTCACAGTTTGCAAAAATTTGCTTTGCGATGCGCAATCCGTCTGCCGCGGCGCTCATAATACCACCGGCGTAGCCTGCGCCTTCACCGCAGGGAAAAATGCCGCGAATGTTTGCCTCCAGACCTTCGTCTCGCAGGATGCGAATCGGGGAGGAGGAGCGAGATTCAATCGCGGTCATCACGGCATCACCGTCATCAAAGCCCTTAAGCTTTCTTGTAAGCATCGGCAATGCCTCGCGCAGTGCGCTTGTTACATAGCTTGGCAAACATTCTGCGATGTTACACCAACGCACACCCGGCCTGTAGGTTGGCTGCACGCTGCCGAAGCCTGTTGAAGGCTTGTTTTCTAAAAAATCTGCCACCAGCGTCGCCGGCGCATCGTAGCTTTCGCCGCCGAGCTTGTAGGCGAGCTGTTCATATTTTCTTTGTAAATACATACCTGCAAGCGGATGCTTGCTTTCAAAATCACTCGGATACACATCGCACAGGAGTGCTGCGTTTGCGTTTTCGCCGTCGCGCGCGTGGTAGCTCATTCCGTTGGTCACAACGCCGCCTTCCTCCGAGGCCGCTGCAATCACATGGCCGCCCGGGCACATACAGAAGGTGTATACACCGCGACCGCCTGCCGTTTTGACATTCAGCTTGTAATCTGCTGCACCGAGAGCATCCGTGCCGTATTGTGCCATATTAATATTATGCTGCTTGTGCTCAATTCTGACCCCCATTGAGAATTGTTTTTGTGCAAGCGCTAAATTGCTTTCGTAAAGCAGCTCAAAGGTATCGCGCGCACTGTGCCCGATGGCGAGCACAAGGCTCTCACAGTCGATTGCGCGCGTTTCGCCATTACACTCCACTTCGATGGCGTACAGCTTTCCTTTGGCAGTACAAAGCTTTGACAGCTTGGTTTCGAAGTATACCGTACCGCCGAGGGCGATGATTTCATTTCTTATATTTTTAATTACTGTGCGCAGAATGTCTGTGCCGATGTGTGGCTTTGCATCATAGAGGATGCTTTCCGGTGCGCCGTGCGTAACAAAGGTTTCCAATATAAATTGTAATCTTTCATTTGAAGTGCCGGTGGTCAGCTTGCCGTCCGAAAAGGTACCTGCGCCGCCTTCACCGAACTGAATATTGCTTTCCGGCTGCAGCACGCGCGTTTTAATAAACTGCTCTACATCTGCCATGCGTGCATCCACAGCCTTGCCGCGCTCGATGACAATCGGCTTTAAGCCGGATTTTGCCAATGCATATGCACAAAACAGACCTGCAGGCCCCATGCCGCACACCACAGGTGAGGTGTCAGCCTTTGCCTGCGGTATCACAAAAGGCGTATGTGACGGCGCAATTGTAACATTGTCACTTTTGCAGCTTCGGATGACCTTTGTTTCGTCGGCGTTTATTTTTACATCTAAATTATATACATAGAAAAGACTGTTTTTCTTTCTGGCGTCAATTGCACGCTTTACCGGCTTGTACGACAAAATTGCGCTTGCCGGAAGCTTAAGTAAGCGGGCGAGCTTATCCTGGATATACGCCGGTGTATCAAATTCGACCGGCACCTTTAACTGTGAAATACGAAGCATAATTTCATCCTCTTTAACGAATAAAAGAACTGATATACACCATAAGCGGAATGGTGACAATGGAAATGACCGTGTTAATTGCAACAAGCTGACTTGCGTAGCCACGGTCGAGATTATAGCGCTGTGCAAAAATAGCAATCATCGTTGCTACCGGGCAGGCACTCAGAATCAACAATGTCATATAGGCAGTATCGCCGAGCGGCAGCAGCTTTAATACGAACATACTGATCACAGGCAGAATCAAAAGCCTTAATGCCGAAACAGTGTACAAACGAACATTTTTGAAAATGCTGCCGAATTTAACATTTGCAAGAAACGCCCCGAGCAGAAGCATTGCAACCGGTGTGTTTAAGCCGGCCATATACTGAATCGGCTGCAAAAGAATGTGCGGCAGGCGAATGCGCAGGAAAAAGAACGCAAGACCGATTGCCACACCGATCGTACCGGGGTTAAAAAAGACCTTCTTTATCGAAAGACCGTTGCCCTTGGTGAAAACATATACACCGTGTGTCCAAACAAGTGCGTTAAATACTGCAATATACGCCGCGCCGAAGAAAACGCCGGTGTTGCCGAGCACAGCCTCTAAAAGTGGTACAGCCATAAAGCCGCAGTTTGAGTAGACAATCGCAGTGCTGTCAATCGGGCTTTTTTTGTAGAGCAAATGTCCGGCTGCAATGGCAATAATATGCAATATAATTGCACCTAAAAACACGAAGAGCAGCTCCTTTGCAAGACTTGCCTGAAACTCCACCTGAAAAGCATTGATGATGACGCACGGCGTAACGATAGATACCAGAATATCGGAAAACTGTGCTTTGCCTTCTTCATTAAACATCTTAAGCTTTGTGATGATAAAGCCGAGCAGGATTAAAATGAACATAATAATCACTTGTATAACGACCTTGTATGCTAATTCCATAATTCTTGTCTCCTTAAATTTTGTCAGCGAATAATTTCAAAGCTGCCGGATTTCAAAACCTCCACAAGCGTTTGATTGTCTTTAATTTCAATGTCTGTATAAATGCCGCTCGATACATCGCCCAGCTCGTGTGCATCCGACCCGGCACTGCAGAGTAAGCCGTGCTTTTTTTGCCAAAGCTCGGCTACATCGTTTCTTGAATCGTGGCGCGGGTGCGCGTTATAGATTTCAATGCCGTCTAACAGGGAAGGGTCAGTAACCGTCATGCCGTTTCTGAACGGGTGCGCCTGGAAAAACAGAAATCCGCTCTTGCGCACAAGCTTGGAAAACTCTCTGCGTCCGATGTGCATCATATGCTCGTGCTTTTTTAAAAACTTTTCGTCAATACCGTAAACGAGGTAGTCGTTGTTGTTTTCCATAAAGCGTATTTCTAAACCGAGCAGGACAGTCAGCCTGCCGTCTGCATAGGCAACGGCTTCCTTGTAGTCAGAAAGGAAGTATTTTATCAAATCCTTCCATCGACTGCTGCTTTGCTCTAAAAATGTTTGTGAATTGATATGATTTGTGATTACAATGCCGTCGTAGCCCTTTTCTATATAAGTATCTACCATTGCTTGAACAGCAAAGCGCGAACAAGCGCTGACCGGGCTGGTATGACAATGCAATTCGTATTTGTATTTCATATAAACAGCTCCTTATTTATAATTCATACTATTTTACCATATATTTTCTGATATTAAAAGCTTTTCATACAAAATAATTCGAAGAATTGTAATTGACAAAGCGCGCTTTATCTTTTAAAATACTATCCGTAAGGGAGGGGTGCATATGCAAAGCTGCGCAGAAATTGAAAAAAGTATCATCAAGCGCTTTCGAAAACCGATTTGGAGTCAGTTTACCAAGGCGGTGAAGGAATATCAGCTGATTCAAGAGGGCGACAGCGTTTGTGCGTGTATTTCCGGCGGAAAAGACTCGATGCTTATGGCAAAATGTCTCGAAGAGCTTCATAAGCACGGACCTGTAGAGTTTGAATTGAAATTTTTAGTGATGGACCCCGGATATAATAATGAAAACCGAGAGCGGCTGCTTGAAAATGCAGGGCATCTGCAGTTGCCGATTCACATTTTCGAAAGCAACATTTTTGATGTTGCCTACCAAAGCGACGGTGCACCGTGCTACCTTTGTGCGCGTATGCGCCGCGGCTATCTCTACAGCCACGCCAAGGCGCTCGGCTGTAATAAAATTGCACTCGGGCATCACTTTGACGATGTAATCGAAACGCTGCTTTTAAGTATGTTCTACGGCAGCGAAATTAAAGGAATGATGCCAAAGCTGCATTCAACAAACTTTGAAGGTATGGAGCTGATTCGTCCGCTGTATTATGTGCGCGAAGCGGACATCATTCGCTGGGCAGAGGCAAATGATTTGCACTTTCTTGCTTGTGCCTGCCGCTTTACGGAAAAGGTTGCTGACCACGAAATGTTATCTAAGCGCAAGGAAATCAAGGCGCTGATTGCCGAAATGAAGAAAACGAATCCGAATGTGGAAATGAATATTTTCCGCAGTATGTATAATGTCAATACGGAAACGCTGCTCGGTTTTAAGGACAGTAGCGGTAAAAAGAGTTTTTTGGATAATTATGA
>JAZQCN010000022.1:0-24112 GCA_045546315.1 Clostridia bacterium
CGGAGCCACTGCCGGAGCCACTACCGGAGCCACTGCCGGAGCCACTACCGGAACCACTACCTGTTCCGCTACCTGTTCCCGGTTTGTCGTCCTCTTCTTTTTCTTCATAGGAAGAATTGTTCACAACTCTGCCGTTTACCGTAACATTTTTCATAGTTACCGTAGAGGCGTCAATACTTGCAGAAAAAATCAAATCACCCTCGATGGTCATATCCTTCAAGGTGACATTGTTTGCCTTAACAATCACCGCGCCCTTATGTTCACCAAGTGCAAGCGTCTGCTCGCCCGCCTCCGTTACATAAGCTGCAACCGCTCTGTCCATAACAACAGCAAACTCCGCACGGCTGATATTGCTCTTCGGATTGAGTTTACCGTCCGAACCGGCAACCAACCCCTTATTAAGCATTGCACCGACAAACGGTACAGCCCAATCGGCTACCTCTTTGCTGTCGCTGTAGCCCGCTAAAGCCTGTGCATTGCCGTCCGGCAAGGAAAACGCGCGTGCAATAACAGTGAATGCTTCTTCACGCGTGATGGATGCATCCGGGTTTAAGTTTTTACCGTCACCCTTAAACCAGCCTGCTTGCACAGCCTTCGCCATATCCGCATAGTACCATGCCTTCACATCCATATCTTCAAACTCGGAAATATTCGCCGTCGCCGTCACGCCGAAGGCACGCACGAAAATTGCCGCCATCTGCGCGCGCGTCAAGCTATCGTCCGGCATAATTTTGCCGTCATAACCGTTAATCAGCCCGTCAGAAACCGCACGCTCAAGTGCAGCCGTTGCCCAGTTGTCCGGCATATCGGAAAACGCCTGCGCTGATACCGAAAAGGCAGATATGCCAAGCAGCATGCAAAGCGCAACCAGACACGCTAAAATCTTTTTCATATGTACTCCTCCTTATTAGGTGCATAAAAACTTATTATAATTATATAAGATACACCCGCAAAAGTCAATCTGCGCCGGAATTTATGTAAAATATCAATAAAAAAGCATTCGCAAATTTGTTGAATTTGCGAATGCTTAGATGCAATTATTTCAAAACATTGCCTTCTCCGTCAAAAAGCGGCAACGGCTCTAACACCGTGATATCCTCACGCGCCATCGCATCGCCTTCCGCAAGAACCGCAAGCTTGCCGACAATTTCCCCGCCCGCAACACGAACGAGTTTTTCCATCGCCGCCAGGGATTCACCCGTGCTGATTACATCGTCAACGATGAGCACTCGCTTGCCGCGAAGCGCCTCTGCCTCTTTTTTGCCGAGGTAAAGCTTTTGCTTTGCCGCAGTCGTAATCGAATCTACCTCTGTAGAAATGATATCCTCCATGTACACCTTTGCACCCTTGCGAGCAATAATATAGTTATTCTGCCCACTCTGGCGTGCCATTTCATAAATCAGCGGGATGCTCTTTGCTTCTGCAGTAATCATAATATCATGCGCCGGCGCCTTTTTTAAAAGCGCACGCGCACAACACTCCGTCAGCTCCACATCGCCAAACAGGATAAACGCCGCAATTTTCAAACTGTCATTGACAGGAAACAGCTGCAGCTCACGCTTGAGTCCGGCTACATTCAATTCATAATACTTTTTCATCCAAATCACCCACATTCAAAATTTTCCATACAATTTGTTATAGACATCGCGTACATTTCAGATGCCAAAAATCATTTTGCGACGCCGTCAATTGACACGGTGCTCTAACGAGCACAAAGCGCGTCAGCTCTTGAGAATTTTATCAAACAAAATTCCCTATATACCAATTATACCTCTGTTTCCAAACATTTTCAAGCCTGTTTCTTCTGATGCTTAAGAAACAAACAAAACAGAAGATTAAACACGGCCGAAACCAAAAACAAAAGCTGCATATTTCCAAGGCGCACAATTCCAATATCCAGCGAAAGCGCACCGCTTATATCCACAAAAGCCGATGCAAGCAGCGCAATCGCAAAGCTGATAATGCCGCTCGCCGCATTGCCCACGGAGATAAACAAATTCTGCTCCTCCGGCAATACAATATCAAACTTAATGGCAAAAATCGAAAACGCAGTCCCCGACATACCGACTGCATTTACGCACATCGCTATCGGATACATCCACATCGCGTTTTCCTGTACTGTCAAAGCCCACAACAAATAGGATGCAAGCAGAACATACCCTGCGCATTTCGCACAACCGGCAAAGGAGGTTTTGGCGGCAAACTTACCCCACAAGGGTGCCGCCAGCGCCTTCACACCGACACAGACAAAAGACACAATACTGATGTAAAAATAACTGATATGCAGCTGCGTCACCACATAAATCGACAAATAGGCCAGCGAACTGTAAAGCAGCAAATCATACATAAGCGTTATTTTCATTAATTTATAAAACCGGGCATTACCAAAGCATGCAGACAGCATTTCTCGAATACCCGGACGCTTTTTTACCGCAGGCTGGCGCGGCTCACATATGTACAATTCGGAAGCACTGCATGCAAATCCGCCAATTGCCGCAATGACACCGAAGATAAAAAAGCCCGTACGCAGCGCCCCGCTGACCTCATAAAAATCCAATATTGCACCGTACAGATAGGAAGCGACCGCTACAGAAATATAATTGAGCGCATCCTTTTTTCCAAAATATTCCCCGCGCATCGGCAGCGGCAAAAGGCTCATAATCCAGGTCGCCTGTAAAGGTACATATATCTGTGATATGAACACATACGCAATCAGCAATACGCTGCAAACCGCCAGTGTTACCCGGCTTATACCGAAAAACATCGGCAGCATCAACATTAAAGCCCCGCACAAACGCGAAAATGCAACCGAAAAAACAGACAATGCTTTTTTACTGCGCATTGTAGCAGAAAGCATCGGCACAAAGAACTGCATCACCGCCGCAACAGAGCCGCACGACAAAAGCACACCCGACAACGCCTCGGAAGCACCGAGCATATCAAAAAACGCCGCCAAATATGTTCCGCTCACTGCAACACTTACAAGCGGCAGTACGCCCGCTTCGACCACAAACAGGTTGCGCGACCGTCGGTACTCTGCCTCGGTCAGTTCCGTTCGGCTTTCGAAAAACTTTTTGTAAAGTTTCTTCAAGATTTTCACCCCCGATAGGCGTTGCTTCAACCACATTATAATCCTTTTACATCGAAAGTCAATAGGATTTCACAAAGTTTTCATAAAAATTTTTCGGTCTTGAATTTATAGAAATTTTGGTGTAAAATATAGAAAATTCAGAAAGGAGTATTTCTATGATCAAAGCAAATGTCAACCGTTTGCGCGAGGTAGCAAAGGATTTCTTTCGCGCAACCTTTGTGCAGGTCAGCTTCTACGATGCAGATGCCAACTTCATCTGTGCTTATCCGGATAAAATGAGCCGTTATTGCCGCGCACTGCAGCTGCTGCCGCAAGAAAAAGCAGCGTGCGCTGCATTTATACAGGAAAGCTTTGCGCGTTGCCGTGCGCAAGGTGATATTTTATACACCAAGTGTCCTGCAGGGCTTTCAGGGGCGTGGATTCCGATTTACGAAAACGGCATTTTGCTCGGTTTCATTGAATTCTCCCAGCTCATACGCCGTGGGGATGAAGCGTCGACGCTAAAGCATTTAGAAGCTATCTGTGAACGGCACGGACTGGACGCAGATGAAATGCGCCGTAAATATGCATATCTGCAAAATTTCGAGCAGGATCGCATCGAGTCGCTTGCGCGTATCATCAAGTCAAGCTCGTACTATCTGTGGATGAACAATATGATTGAAATCACGGCAGAAAACCTGCCGCAGCATATTACCGCCTACATCGAAAACAACTTAACCGCTGACTTAAGTGTTCCGGCGCTTTGTAATCACATACACATTTCCAAAAGTGCGCTTTACCGCATTTCGCATACGCACTTTAAAATGAGTATTTCGGAATATGTGCGGCATTTGCGCATGGAAAAGGCAAAGGCTTTATTAAAAAAGACATCGCTGTCCGTCGCTGCCGTATCGGAAAGCGTCGGAATCAACGATGCCAATTATTTCACTAAGCTTTTTAAAGCACACACAGGCGTTCTGCCCGGCAAATTCAAGGCGTACCAGGCTAAATCACACAACCGCCGTTCACGCCAATGACCTGCCCGGTGATATAGGCAGCGTCGTCGGATGCTAAAAACGCCACCGTCGCCGCAACCTGCGCCGGCGTACCGACACAACCAAGCGGAATCTCTTCGCAAAAGTCTGCAAGTTCCGCTTCGGTCAAATGCGCATTCATCTCGGTTGCAATCATCCCCGGTGCAACACAGTTGACCGTAATATTCGAAGGTGCAAGCTCCTTGGCAAGCGCCTTCGTAAAACCGATGACTGCCGCCTTAGAAGCAGAATACGCGCTTTCACACGATGCGCCAACCTGGCCCCACATCGACGAAATGTTGATGATGCGGCCTTTTTTTTCGCTTACCATATGTGCGAGCGCTGCACGGCTGCAATGGTATACGCTGTCGACATTGGTTGCAAAAAGCGCCCGCCAGTCTTCCGGCGTCGTATCGCAAAGCATGGCTATCTTTGCAATGCCGGCGTTATTGACAAGCACATCCACGCCTCCAAATGCTTCAGCTGCCTGAAACAAAGCTGCAACCTGTGCCGCATCGGACACATCCGCCTGCACGCACTTACACACACCGCCGAGTGCGCGAATCTTTTCGCATACCGCCTCTGCAGCATCTTTACTTTTATTGTAGTTTACAATCACGCGGTAGCCGCGCTTGGCAAACTCTACGGCACAAGCCGCCCCGATGCCGCGCGATGCGCCGGTGATGAGTACTGTCTGATTCATCGCTCTACCCCACTATCTTGCCATAGAGGCAATTTACCTTCACACGCTCAATGTCTACCGTTTTAAACTGATTTGCCAAATCGGTATCCGTTTCGGCAAGTACGGTAATATAGTTATCGGTTTTGCCTTCAAATACACCCGGTCTCCCGCTTGCCGCCTGCTCAAAAAGCACCTCAAGCCTTCTGCCGACAAAACGGCTCAAAAACGCCGTCTGCGCTTTGGCGCTCGCCTCAATCATTTTTGCGCTTCGCGCATGCTTTTCCTCCGGGGATACCTGGTCAGGCATTTTTTGTGCCGGTGTGCCGCCGCGCGGCGAATAGGCAAATACATGCGCCTCTGCAAATTGCATTTTCTCTACAAAAGCAAGCGAGGCTGCAAATTCTTCCTCTGTTTCACCCGGGAAACCAACCATCACATCAGTTGTGATTGCCACATCGTCAAACGCAGTGCGAAGCCCATCGACAATTCTTGCATAATCTGCGCTCAAATACTTGCGGTTCATACGCTTCAAGGTCGCATCACAACCGCTCTGCAGCGAAATATGAAAATGGCGGCACAGCTTTTTGGAATGCTTGACCGTTTCGACAAAGTCCTGATTTAAATGCATCGGCTCAATCGAGCTTAAGCGGATGCGGCGAATCCCGTCGATTTTTTCAATTTCATTAATCAGTGTTTGCAAATTTGTACTGCCGTCCAAATCTCTGCCATAGGACGCAATATGAATACCGACCAGCACGATTTCTTCGTAGCCATTTTTCGAAAGGCGCTCTGCCTCGTCGATAATATCCTTTTGTGCTCTGCTACGCACCGGACCGCGCGCATACGGAATGATGCAATAGCTGCAAAACTGGCTACAGCCCTCCTGTGCCTTGATAAAAGCGCGCGTGTGTTCGCTGTAGCCGGAAACAGACAGTGGCTCAAACTCGTGCGTATGCATAATATCGGAAACGGCGATGTGCTTTTCTGCCCCCTGCTCCACAAGCTCAACAATGCTTTGTCTGCCCTTGGTGCCGACAATGAGGTTCACTCCCTCAATTTCTGCTACCTTCTCCGGCGCAGTCTGCGCAAAGCACCCCGTAACTGCAACATAGGCATCCGGGTTCAGCTTTTTGGCACGGCGAATCATCTGGCGGGACTTGCGGTCTGCCAGTGCTGTAACCGAGCAGGTATTGATGATATATACATCCGCAACAGCATCAAACGGTACAACTGCGTACCCCGCTTTTTCAAAAAGCTCGCCCATTGCCTGACTTTCATATTGATTTACCTTGCACCCTAATGTGCAAAAAGCAACACTCTTCATAAAAAAACTCCATTTATTCAATCTTTCCCCTTGACGGCACATTCAAAAAGTGCTACAATCGTTTTCGCAAACAAAAATATTACTCTATAGGAGGTAACCGTCTATGGTCAAATTCAACATCAAACTGACAAATGCAGCAAGTGCAAAGGATTTTGTACACGCGGTTTCAAACTATCCCTACGATATCGATTTAACCTCCGGCAGATACATTGTCGATGCCAAATCCATTATGGGCATCTTCTCCCTGGATTTATCCAGACCAATCTGCGTTGTCGCCCATACGGACGATGCCTCGGATTTGATTGCGGAAGTAAAAGACTTTATCGTAGAATAACAATCTGCAAAACGGTGCCGGAAGGCGCCGTTTTTTTATTCCAAATCCTCCGGCAGCTCTAATGTAATTTGACCGATGGTTGCCGCGCGAAACTCGTCTAATACCACTCTTGCGCCACGCTCTGTATCCAGCTCGCCGCCGGAAATCACGAAGCCGCGCTTTTTCGAAATCTTCTGCAAAATATCGTAGCCGCTGTCCTCTTCGTCAATACCGTCTAATTTATAGCGCGCACAGAGCTTGTCAGCATAGCGCGCCTTTAACGCCTCCAACAGGTGACAGCACAGTGTTTCCGTGTCCATAATTTCGTCGCGAATCGAGCCGATGAATGCCAGATGCAGCCCCACACGCTCGTCTTCAAACTTTGGCCACAAAATACCCGGCGTATCCAAAATCTCAATCCCATCGCGCAGACGAAGCCACTGCTTCCCCTTTGTTACACCCGGACGGTCGCCGGTTTTGGTCGCCGCTTTTTTGCAGAGGCGGTTAATCAGCGACGATTTACCGACATTTGGGATGCCGACCACCATCATTTTTATCGAACGCGTCAAACCGCGCGCGGCGTCCTTTGCGATTTTATCTTTCAAAAGCGTTCGTGCCGCCTGCACAATCTTTTCTGTGCCCTTGCCGGCAAGCGCATTAATACAAAGCACCTCAATGCCGCGCGACTTGTACCACGAAACCCACTTTTCCGTTGCCTCAGCATCCGCGAGATCAGTTTTGTTCAAAAGCGCAATACGCGGCTTATGTGCAAAAAATGCATCAAAATCCGGATTGCGGCTGCTGACCGGCACGCGCGCATCCATGATTTCTACAACAACATCTATCAGCTTTACATTTTCCTCAATCAGGCGTCTGGTTTTCGCCATATGTCCAGGATACCACTGTAAATTCATTGCTCTTCCTCTCTTTTTTCATAACTTGCATACAGTATAGCAGTTTTTTACGCCGCTGTCAAAGAAAAAGGCCTTTTCCGAAGAAAAAGCCTGGATTCATTCTATCATTTTGCATCGTCGACAACGCCGAGCTTATTAAGCGGCCAAATGCGCAGCCCCACCTTACCGGCAACGGCTTCCTCCGGCACAGCGCCGACATCAGAATAGCGGCTGTCCTTGGAATTCGTGCGGTTATCGCCCATCACAAACACATGCCCCGCCTCGACTGTATACGGATACTGCATCCCGTAGCCGAGCGGCGTAATCATATTTTCATCGAGATATGGCTCGTCAATGACCTCACCGTTAACCGTAACCGTGCCGGCAATCGGGTCAATATCAATGACATCGCCCTCGACAGCAATCACGCGCTTTACATAGTAGAGCTTGTTAATTCCGAGGCTCTTTGCACGGCTGCGCTGCATATAAACTGCCCAAAACTCGTCAAAAGCACCGAAATCTTCGCCCATATCGCGGCGCTGCTGAAAATATGCCTCGCGCGCCTTGTAGTTTGCATCGAGCACAATCACATCACCGCGCTCCGGCTCACTATAACCGATTTTTCGCAGCACAAGGCGTTCGCCATGCATTAAGGTATGCTGCATGCTCTGCCCGTCGACAACGACAAAGTCGAACAAAAAGCTCTTTATGACAAATGTCAAAACCAAAGCAAGTGCAATGCAGACTACCCATTCAAGCACCTCACGCATCGGGCTTTTCTTCGGATTTTCCGCATCATCTTCTTCATCGTCTGTCTGCACTACAGGCTTTGTGTTTTCCTCATCTTCATCTTCTATAATTTCAATCGATTCGGCACGAATAATCATACCGGCTTCGTTTTCTTCAAATTCATCGTTTTCAAACGCTTTGTTTTCCATATATGCCTTCCTTTTTATACATACGGTGGATAAAACGAAAGGGGACTTAAAAGCAGTCCCCCTTTGTTTGTTAGATTAGATCTTTTCTTTAACCTTTGCGCTCTTACCAACTCTGTCACGCAGGTAGTACAGCTTAGCTCTGCGAACGCGACCCTTACGGGAAATCTCGATTTTATCAATCTTCGGAGAGTTCACCGGGAATGTTCTTTCTACGCCAACGCCGTACGAAACACGTCTTACAGTAAAGGTTTCGGAGATGCCGCTGCCATGCTTTTTAATCAGTGTGCCTTCGAACATCTGAATTCTTTCGCGTGTTCCCTCGATAACCTTAAAGTAAATCTTTAATGTGTCACCGATATTCAGCTGAGGTAAATCTGTTCTGATCTGACCTTCTGTCAATGTTTTAATCATATCCATCATATTTGCCTCCTTCCTTCATAGATGTTCGTACCGAACCTTTTCGGCAGAGGACCATCCGTATCACCAAGCTATTGTAACACAAACTTTTATAGAATGCAAGTCTTTTTTTATCTTTTTTACAAATTTATTTTTCGCTAAAATTCAGCAAAATTTCCCCGCGTTCGCTTGCACGCAAAAAGCATCTGTGCTATACTGTAAATAATGACAGAGAAGGAGGAGCGCAAATGGCAAAGATCAGACCCTTTAAAGCTTTACAGTACAACCCCGAAAAGTGCGGTCAGCTTAAAGATGTTGTAGCACCGCCCTATGATATTATTACCCCGGAGCGTCGCGAAAGATACTATGCGCAAAGCGAATATAATATCACGCGCGTCATCAGCGGCTACACCGAAGAGGGCGACACGCCGCAAAGCAACCAATACACGCGCGCAGCCGAAGCGCTCAAGGCGTGGACAGATGCCGGGATTTTACATACAGCTGAAGCGGCTTGCTTTTATTTGTACGAGCAGGCTTTTGAAATCAATCGCCACCACTATGTACACCGCGGTATTGTATCGCTTTTAGAGCTGGCAGACCTTTCCGAAAAGATTGTATTGCCGCACGAGGAAACCTCCGAAGCACCAACCGAGGACAGATTATCCCTTTTAAGAGAAACCAACACTGCCTTTAGTCAGATTTACTGTTTATATACAGACGAAGAAAAGCTCGTGCACGCACACATCAAGGCAATCGCCAAAACCGCGCCCGACATTGAATTTGAATACAGACACGGCAGAATCCAGCGCATCTGGGCGATTCGGGATGCCGAAGTTATCTCTGCCCTGCAAGCGCTGTTTCAAGATAAGCAGCTTTTCATTGCCGACGGACATCACCGCTATAATGCAGCTTTAAAATACAGAGACGAGATGCGAAAAACACATCCTGACTGGTCAAAAGACGACAGCTTTAACTATGCAATGACCATTTTGGTTGCCGTCGACGATCCGGGCATTGTGCTTTTTCCGCCGCACCGCATGATTACCAGCATCGGCATGGATGAAGCCATGGCCATCTCCTTTTTAAAGGATGACTTTATTATCGAAAAAATCATCGTCGATAAGAGCACGAAGGCGCTGACAGACGCGATTACAAACGACCTTGCCGGCACAAACGACAGCAAGATTTACGCGTTGTATTTCGGCGATAATTATTACTACCGCATTCTACCGCGCAGCACAAAAGAGATAGACGAGCTTCTGCCCGACAAATCCGCGGCATACCGTGCGCTGGATGTTACGGTTTTACAGAAGCTGCTTTTGGAGAAATATTTCAAAATCAAAAGCGAGGATTTGGAAAACCCGGAGGTCATCAGCTACACGCGAAACATCCCCGAAGCACTCGAAGCTGTGCAGGGCGGTCAAAAGCAATGCTGCGTAATTATGAATTCAACGAAGGTGCACGAACTTTTAGATGTCGCACTCGCCGGCGAAACAATGCCACCGCATTCGACCTATTTTTACCCCAAGCCGTTTTCCGGCTTAATTATGTACAAAATGTAATAAAAAAATCCGATTCGGCCGAATCGGATTTTTTATTTAAATTAGTAGTTTAAGGTCTTATTTACAACATCATCGTTGACCTTAGCGATAAAGTCTGCCACCGGCATTGCACCGAGGTCTACACCCTTACGCGCACGAACCGCAACGGTACCTGCCTCTGCTTCCTTATCACCGATAACGAGCATATACGGCAGCTTCTCCAGCTGTGCTTCGCGGATTTTGTAGCCGATTTTTTCGTTTCTCAGGTCACATTCTACGCGGATACCTGCCTGCTTAAGCTGCATTTCCACTTTCTTTGCATACTCGTGGTGCGCTTCCGCAATCGGCAGAATCTTTACCTGTGTCGGCGCAAGCCAGGTCGGGAACACGCCTGCATACTTCTCAATTAAGAGTGCAAGCGTTCTTTCGTAGCAGCCGATGGAGGTTCTGTGGATGATATACGGATTCTTCTTTGTGCCGTCCTTGTCCACATATTCCATACCGAACTTTTCAGCAAGCATCTGGTCAATCTGAATGGTAATGAGAGTATCCTCTTTACCGAATACATTCTTAATCTGGATGTCGAGCTTCGGACCGTAGAATGCAGCCTCACCTACACCAACCTTATACGGGATTTCGAGGTGGTCTAAGATGTTCTTCATCACGCCCTGCGCTTCGTCCCACTGCTCCTTTGTGCCGATGTACTTTTCCTTATCCTCCGGATCCCACTGGGAGAAGCGGTAGGAAACATCCTCATACAGACCGAGCGTTTTGAGCATATAAATTGCCATTTCCAGGCAGCCCTTAAACTCTGCCTCGAGCTGATCCGGTGTACACATTAAGTGACCTTCGGAAATCGTAAACTGGCGCACACGAATCAAGCCGTGCATCTCGCCGGAAGCCTCGTTTCTGAAAAGTGTGGAGGTTTCGTTATAGCGAAGCGGCAAATCTCTGTAGGAGCGGCCGCGGTTTAAATATGCCTGATACTGGAACGGGCAGGTCATCGGACGCAATGCAAACACTTCCTTGTCCACCTTCTCATCACCCATAACGAACATACCGTCCTGGTAGTGATCCCAGTGACCGGAAACCTTATAAAGGTCGCTCTTTGCCATATACGGTGTCTTGGTCGGCAGCCAGCCATGTGCATATTCTGTATCTTCTACGAAGCGCTGAAGAATCTGGATAATCTTTGCGCCCTTCGGCAAAAGAATCGGTAAACCCTGACCGATGAGCTCGGAGGTTGTGAAGATTTCAAGCTCACGGCCGAGCTTGTTGTGGTCGCGGCGCTTTGCCTCCTCCATCTGTGTGAGATGTGCCTCCAATTCATCCTTTGTCTTAAATGCTGTACCGTAGATACGCTGCAGCATCTTGTTTTTCTCGTTACCGCGCCAGTAAGCACCTGTTGCGCTTAACAGCTTATACGCCTTGACCTTGCTGGTATAGTTGACATGCGGGCCTGCGCAAAGGTCAGTAAACTCGCCCTGCTTATAGAAGGAAATCGTCTCCCCTTCATCTAAATCGTTAATCAGCTCTACCTTGTACGGCTCATCCTTCATCAGTTCGAGTGCAGCTGCACGGTCAAGCTCGAAGCGCTCGATTTTGAGATTTTCCTTTACAATCTTCTTCATTTCTGCTTCGATTGCTTCTAAATCCTCCGGTGTGAATGCCTTGTCGGTATCAAAATCATAATAAAAACCTGTGTCGATTGCCGGACCGATGGCAAGCTTCACATTCGGAAACAAGCGTTTAACCGCCTGTGCCATAATATGGGATGCGGAATGGCGAAGCATTCTAAGCTCGTCTGCCGCAACATTTACTTCATTACTCATTGGAATCATCCTTCCTATAATTATACATTAAAATTTATTATAACCTTAATTTACCGTGCTGTCAAGTTCGTCTGCTCAGTAAATTTGTCGGTGCAAACCATTTTCTGCACATATTTATCACCTCGTAATTTTAAAAAGGAGCCTTCCGAAGAAGACTCCTTAATTTTACGCATTGCTTAAGGGCACATCATCGGAATTTTGCATGCAAAGCGGTGCATACGGTAGTGGTATGCACTGTAGTCGTTGTAGTGACTGTCAGCTTCGCTAAATTCACGCTTTTGTATCCCCTTTCAAAAGTTCTACTGCAGTATATCACATTCGGATTTCCATGTCAAGCAATTGCAATCGTAACCACTTCGCATCTGATAATATCATCGAGCATCGCTTATTGCAATCAAACGCAAAGCATCCGCCTCTTCCGGCAATGTTTCCAATTTGCCGTCCGGCATAAACTCCAGCAAAAGCGTTTTATCCGCATCAAAGCACGCAAGGTACTTTTGCCAGGTTTCAGTTGCGGCGCAGAGCGGGTATTTCTCATTTCCCCTCCAATTGAACACATGTACATGCACTATGTATGGAGATAGAAGCTTTGCATATGCAATATTCTCTTCTTCCGTTTTATACTGATTCGGCTGCCAGTACATTTTAAAATGCGGCGAATCCACCGCCTGCATCAGTTCGTATGCCGTCTCTTTTAAATTGGTATATGTGCCGCCGTGACATTCCATACACAATATAACCGCATTCTTTTCTGCAATTTCAGCCGCAGTCTTGCACATCGAAAACAAAGCCGTTTTTTCTTCCGGGCTGTATTCTTCGCCGTTTTTATGACCGCACCACAGCCGAAGAACATTCGTCCCAAGTTTTTTTGCTGCTTGGATATAATTTTCCAGTTCCGCCATCGGTGTAACCCCAATGCGAAAATATGTACCGTAAGAACTGCATTTAATGCCATAGCGGCTTTGCAGCCTTGCAATCTCGTCCGCTTTTTCCGGCGGCACGTGCACATCGCTGCCCCACTCAACCACAGACAGTCCCGCAGCCTGCATCACCTTTAAAATTTCCTCCGGCGTATGATTTCGAAACGAAACCGACACCAGTCCTAATGTATATTTCATTTGCCTTCTCCTTTTACGCGGTTAAATCTATTGTAGCACATTCTATAACGCAGTTCAATCTTGCATTTTCCCGGCCCGTATGTTACAATAGGAAAAGCAATTTTTTAAGGAGTAATACAATGAACACATTAAATGAAATGTTAATCAAGGGTTTTCATATTTCCGAGCAGACGGTAAAGCTTGTAGAAGAAGCTGAAGCCGAGGTTAAGGCAGAGTTTGCCGCAATTGACCAAATGGCGATGTATAACCAGGCGAAGGTGTTAAAGGCATATGCTGACAACCAAATCGGCGAGCAGCACTTTGTGCCGACCACGGGCTACGGCTACAACGATATGGGCAGAGATGCCATTGAGCGCGTGTATGCGCAGGCATTCGGCTGCGAGGATGCGCTTGTGCGCCACACGATTATTTCCGGCACGCACGCCCTGTCTACCGCACTGTTCGGCGTACTGCGCCCGGGCGACACGCTTGTTTCCGCCGTTGGCAGACCATATGACACCTTAAACGAGGTCATCGGCTCGGAGGGCAAAACCGGCGACGGCTCGCTTGCAGATTTCGGCGTAAGCTACCGCGAGGCGACGATGAGCGCAGACGGCGGCGCAGATTTTGACGCAATTCGCGCCTGCATCGACGATACGGTTAAGGCTGTACTCATTCAGCGCTCGAAGGGCTATTTGTGGCGCAAGACGCTTTCCGTTGCACAGATTAACGAAATCATTGACTTTATTCATGGCATCCGCGAGGACATTATTTGTATTGTCGACAACTGCTACGGCGAATTTACCGAAGCGGAAGAGCCGCACGGCGATTTGATTGTCGGCTCGCTTATAAAAAATCCGGGCGGCGGCATTGCCCCGACCGGCGGCTACATTGCAGGTAAAGCAAAATATGTAGAATTGGCATCGTATCGCTTAACAAGTGTCGGTATCGGCAAAGAAGCCGGCGCGTCGCTCGAAAACAACCGCCCGATTCTGCAGGGCTTCTTTATGGCACCGCACATCGTAGCGCAGGCGCTCAAGAGCGCAAGACTTTGCTCGAGCGTATTTCATAAATTGGGCTTTGAGGTCTGCCCGCTCCCGCACGAGGAAAACGCAGACATTATCACCTCGATTAAATTCGGCGCACCGGAGCTGGTAATTGCCTTTTGCCAGGGCATTCAGAAGGGCGCACCGGTCGATTCGTTTGTCGAGCCGCAGCCGTGGGAAATGCCGGGCTATGCAGACCCCGTGATTATGGCAGCCGGTGCATTCGTGCAGGGTGCATCCATTGAGCTGAGTGCAGACGCGCCGATTAAGCCGCCGTACATCGCTTATGTACAGGGCGCACTCACCTATGAATCGGCAAAAGTGGGCATTATGGTTGCGATCACAAAAGTTTTAGAAAAAAAGCTTGAAAAATAATTTCAGCTGTGGTAGAATAGCTATAATTGGATATTTTAAAGACGATGAAAAAGTTCAGTAGGCTTTGTATACGCCTTTCAGAGAGTGTGCGCCACCGGCTGCAAGTGCACGCAGAAACGGACAAAACCGAACCTTCGCTTTGGAGTTGCACGGCTGAAACTGTTAGTAGGCTGTGACGGCGGCAACCGTTAAAATGCAAGAGTGCCTATGTTTATTACATAGGAATTTGGGTGGTACCACGGAGAGCTGCGCTTCGTCCCATTTGGGACGGAGCGTTTTTATTTTGTAATTTTATGAAAAGGAATGATAAAAGTGAAGGAAATGCTTGAAAAAATCAAGACCGAAGCTGCGGCAGCCATTGAAGCTGCAGCTGACTTAAAGGCGCTTGATGACATCCGTGTCAAATACTTAGGTAAAAAGGGTGAAATCACTGCCGTACTGCGCGGTATGGGTGCGCTCTCTGCAGAGGAAAGACCGATTGTCGGTGCGCTGGCAAACACCGTGCGCGAGGAAATCGAAACCCTGCTCAGCAGCAAAAACGAAGCGCTTGCTGCGAAAGCAATGGAAGAAAAAATGGCAGCAGAGAAAATTGATGTTACCATCAGCGCAAAGCGCGCTGTGCAAGGCAAGCTCCATCCACTCTCGCAGGTGCTCTCCGAAATCAAGGACATCTTCATCGGCATGGGCTTCTCCATTGCTGACGGTCCGGACGTAGAGCTTGACTACTACAACTTCGAGGCATTAAACATCCCGAAGAACCATCCGGCGCGTGATACGCAGGATACCTTCTATATCAATGACAATGTTGTGCTCCGCACACAGACCTCTCCGGTACAGGTGCGCGTAATGGAAAAGCAGAAGCCGCCGATTCGCGTTATCGCGCCGGGCAGAGTGTACAGAAGCGACGCAGTGGATGCAACCCACTCCCCGCTCTTCCATCAGATCGAAGGCCTTGTGGTTGACAAGGGCATCACGATGGGCGATTTGAAGGGCACACTCGAAACCTTCGTTAAGGCACTTTACGGAGAGGATGCAAAGGTACGCTTCCGTCCGCATCACTTCCCGTTCACAGAACCGAGTGCTGAGGTTGATGTTTCCTGCTTTGTGTGCGGCGGCGAGGGCTGCCGTGTCTGCAAAGGTGAAGGCTGGATTGAAATTTTGGGTGCCGGTATGGTACATCCGAAGGTGCTCTCCGGCTGCGGCATCGATCCGGAGGAATACAGCGGCTTTGCGTTCGGCTTAGGTCTCGAGCGTATTGCAATGCGCCGCTATGACATCGACGATTTAAGACTGTTTTTCGAAAACGATCTTAAGTTCTTAAAGCAGTTTTAAGGGAGGGTTAGTGAAATGAAAGTATCCAAAAGTTGGTTAAATGAATTTGTTGATATTTCCGATATTACACCGAAGCAGTATGCCGATGCGCTCACGATGTCCGGCACAATGGTTGAAGGCTTTGAGGAGCTCGGCGCGGAACTGCAAAATGTAGTAACGGGTAAAATTTTAGAAATCGAAAAGCACGAAAATGCAGATTCCCTGGTTGTATGTCAGTTAGACGTCGGCACAGAGAAGCTGCAGATTGTTACAGGTGCTAAGAATGTAAAGGTAGGTCAGATTGTACCGGTTGCACTGCACGGCTCCAAGCTTGCCGGTGGTGTTACGATTAAAAAGGGCAAGCTGCGCGGCGTTGTCAGCGAGGGTATGCTTTGCTCGCACGAGGAGCTCGGTATCACGGTTGAAGACCTCGGCTATGAGCCGGAATACGGCATTTTAATTCTGCCGGAGGACACCGAAATCGGCATTGACATCAAAGAAGTGTTCGGTTTAAATGAAACCGTAATCGAATTTGAAATCACCTCCAACCGTCCGGACTGCCAGAGTGTGCTCGGTCTTGCAAAGGAAACAGCCGTAACCTTTGACCGCCCGATTACGCTGCACAAGCCGGAGGCAAAGGGTAACAGCGGGGATGTTGCCGATACCGTAAAGGTGGATGTACTCGACAATACCTATTGCCCGCGCTACTGCGCAAGACTTGTAAAGAATGTTAAAATCGGTCCTTCCCCGGATTGGATGGTTAAACGCTTAAAGGCATCGGGCATCCGCTCGATTAACAATATCGTCGACATCACAAACTATCTTTTGTTAGAGTACGGTCAGCCGATGCACGCATTTGATTTGCGTGACGTTTGTGGAAATCACATCATCGTGCGCCGCGCTGAAGACGGCGAAAAGATTACCACGCTCGACGAGGTAGAACGCACGCTTGATTCCTCGATGCTCGTGATTGCAGACGAAGAAAGAGCCGTTGCTGTTGCAGGTGTTATGGGCGCGCTCAACTCTGAGGTAAAGGAAGATACAACTACCGTACTGTTCGAAAGTGCCAACTTCGACGGCGCCTCCGTGCGTGTGACTGCAAAGAAATTAGGTCTTCGTACAGAAGCAAGTGCAAAGTATGAAAAGGGCCTCGACCCGAACATGACCGCAGAGGCAGTAGACAGAGCATGTGAGCTTGTTGAAATGCTCGGTTGCGGCGAGGTTGTCGGCGGTATGATTGATGTTTGCGGTGCGTTGCCGAAGCCGCGCACACTTAAGCTGCGCCCGGAAAAGATAAATGCCTTCTTAGGTGCAGACATTGACACGGAATATATGATTTCTACCTTGGAAAAGTTAGAGCTTAAGGTCAACCGCGAGACAATGGAGGTTACGATTCCTACCCTGCGCTTAGATATCGAAAGCGAAGCAGACCTTGCAGAGGAAATCGTTCGCATTTACGGCTACAACAACATTCCATCCACGCTGATGAGCGGTGCAATCACTACCGGCGGCAAAAACGCCGAGCAGAAAATGGAGGATAAGATTAAGTCTATTTTGGTAGCAGAGGGCATGTATGAAATCATGACCTACTCGTTTACCAGTCCGACCATCTTTGACAAGCTGCGCATCCCGGCAGATTCCGACAAGAGAAATGTCGTTGTCATCACAAACCCGCTCGGCGAGGAAAACTCCATTATGCGCACAACAACGCTTGCATCTATGATGGAAATCTTAGCACGCAACTACAACCAGAGAAACGAAAACGCAAAGCTGTTTGAGATTGCGAAGATTTACGAGCCGATAGACGGCGAGCAGCTGCCGAAGGAAACCAACATCGTAACCATCGGCACCTACGGCGAAGGCGATTTCTACACCCTCAAGGGCAGCGTTGAAGAAATGTTTGACATTTTAGGCATCGCGGATTACAAGTTCCGCCCGGCAACTGACAACGCCACCTACCACGGCGGCAGATGCGCATCCATAAGCATCGGCGGCAAGGCTGCCGGCTACATCGGCCAGGCACATCCGGCCGTTGTGAAAAACTACGGTATGGACGGCGCTTGCTACTTAACGGAAATCAGCTTTGATGCCATCTTCGAAAACGCAAGTGCAGTAAAAACCTACAAAAAGCTGCCGAAGTATCCGGCGGTTTCGCGTGACATTGCAATGCTGGTTGACGACGAAGTGCTCGCAGGCGATATTTACGATATCATTGCAAAGGCAGGCGGCAAGCTCTTAACCGACATTACCCTATTTGATGTATACAAAGGTGCGCAGATTCCGGAAGGCAAAAAGAGCATGGCGTACTCCGTAACCCTGCGCGCAGACGACCGCACCTTAACCGAAGAGGAAATCAACAAGGTGATGGGCAAAATACTCAGAAGTCTGGAAGCAAATGCCGGTGCGAAGCTTCGTGACAACTAAGTTTTACAAATTCTTCACAAAATTTATATTGAACTGAAACATAAACTGTGGTACAATATTGTCATAGATATTTCAGAAGTGAGTTAAGGAGGGATACCCATGGACAACACCGTAAAAATCGGTCAGCTCGAGCAAGACCGTGCAGCTGAGGTCAATGAAATAATCAAGTATGTATACGAAGCGCTGAAGGTGAAAGGCTATGATCCGGTCAGCCAGATGGTTGGTTATATCCTATCCGGAGATCCGACTTATATTACGAATTACAACAATGCACGAAGCATCATCGGCAAGGTTGAAACCGATGAGATTTT
Organism: Clostridia bacterium; assembly: GCA_045546315.1. Classification (GTDB taxonomy): domain Bacteria; phylum Bacillota; class Clostridia; order UBA1381; family UMGS1253; genus RGIG2041. Next base: position 18,588 of record JAZQCN010000022.1, read on the forward strand.
GGAAGAACTCGTAAAATCGTATATCACAAAGTTTTAAAACAAATAAAGGTCTGTCGAATCTGTAGATTCGGCAGACCTTTTTTGTTATAACATTATTTCAATTCAAACATCAGCGTCTGCCCACGTTTGATGTTAAAGCGGATTTCGTCAGAGTCCTTCGAGTAATACTTTTCTTCATAGACCTCAAACGCGCTTGCATTGTGCGGCAGTTTGATAACCTTCTCCCCGCCCGATGCGGCGTGGAAGGTAATAAAATTTTTATTTGCGTAGAGCACGTCGTTGGTAGCGCAGTAAATATGACAGCCTGCAAATTCCGCAACCGCGCGCACAAAGTCGCTGTTTACGTGCTTTGCGCCGCAATAAATCGAGGTAAAGCCGTTGCATTTTTTGATGCTGACCGCGCTTTTTTTAGAGTCCGGGAAATACGCCGCTACCGTCGCCTCATCGTCGTTTGCGCAAAGAAGCGGACAAAGCACATCGCGCATTTCGCGCACCTTGCCGATATAGCCGCTGGCGTTAAACTGCATTTTGCGCTCAAAATCGCCGTAGAAGACATCGTCTTTCAACATTTCCGAAATCGGATTTTGGCTAACGACTTTAAACTTACCGCTGTATACGCCGTCTACAAATTCAGCCTTGATCCCCGTTAAATCCGCGATATGTTCTGCAGAAAATGCCGGTGTTTTATCCGGGTTAATTACGCCCGCGCCGTACATAAACAATGCAGTTGCGTTGTTCTTTGCAAGCTTTTTCTGAATCTGCTTGCGCTCCTCGGTATCGAGATACAACGTATTTAAAAAGATATACAGTTTGTAGTCCGGCATATTTTCATCTGCCATATCGTTATGCAGATATCTGTCCATCGGGACGCCCGTGATGTCCGTTTCATAATTGCGGAAAAGCTCCACCATCTGTACGGTGGTCTGGTCGCTGATAACATGGTAGCTTTCTTCGTCGCAAATCAAGGCAATTTCGCTCGGCTTACGGCGGTCATATTCATACGCACGCGCGGCAATCTCCTGCTGCTTTTTCAAAAGCGGGTAAATCTGCTCGTGCTTGTATCGCCCGCCGCCGACGTGCTGATCAAACCACCACGCCTGCGTATCCTGGCACACGTTTCTGCCAAACTCACGCTTCATAACGTTGTACGTATCTTCGATGTCGTACATTTCAAACAGATCTCGGTTCTGCGCATTTTCCATATGTGTGCGAACGTCGTCTTCCACAATGAACATCGCATTTTTCAGGCGGAACGAGTCGAAATTCTGTCTTTGCCCCGTATAGCCGCCCGGCTGACGGTTTTCATACACGCCCGGCGATGCAAGAAAGTCAATCTTGCCGGATTTTAATATTCGTTCCACCGCGCCGACATTGCCAAAGCCGAAAAATTTTGCAGAACCTGCCGAGCCATAGAAGGCGCCGGTCAGCTTGTCGGGGTATGCTTTTTTGACAAGGTTACCAAAATGCACAATCGAGTTGGCCGTACCGGTGTGCCACGCTCTGAAAAAGTCGAACACATCGCGGCGGCGGTCCATATCTATAAAATGACCGATGTTCGTACCGTTACACGGCATCGGCGGCTGCGGCGCCATAGAATACGTCGTCTGCGGATATTTAAGGTCGTAGTCTACGCCGTAGATAAAATAGCGTGCGTCGCAATCTGGGATTTGCGGATGCTCGATATCCGCGTTTTCATCCTGCCACGCTTTTCTTAAATTTTCATTGGTTTGATACTTTTCTTTCAGGTACGCGGAAAACTCGCGTCGAAACGCCGGCGATAAATCGGCGTAGACGTTGTCGTAGTCCGTGTCCTTTGTCGTAAACCATCCGCCGGAATCGGAATAGTTCGATTTGTCCGTATATTCCGTTGGCGTAAGATAATACCACTCGCTGGTACCGCCGGCCGCGAAAAAGCAACCGATGACTCTGTCGCCATACGGCGAATTTTTCACGCGCTCCAGCGTTTCCAACAAGGCTGCGCCGGCGTCATCGCGCCACTTTTGCGAGCTCATGGAATAAATTGCCGGATAGTCTGCAAGATAGGACTCCGTATGCAAATGCACCGATCTTTTCAAGCCGTCGCTGTAGGTCAGCGTTTCGTCCGGATTTTCTTCACACCACGACGGCGGCGCGTGCAGGCCTATGCGAAGCATAATATACGCGTCCGGCACCTCGCGCAAAAGGATTTCCGCTTCGTGGCAAAACTGCGCATACGCGCCCGGCTTGAGCCACTCCGTATCGCAAATGAGAAAATAAATCTTAATGCTGCTCTCTCCGAGCTTTTTATAATACTGCGCATCCACCTTCATATCATTAACGTTGGTCATACGAATCGTCGCCAGCATTGGCGGATAGACCTTCCCGTCGATAAAGATCGCAGGTGCGCCGTTGTAATCTTTCAATTCGGCTTTTGCCATAAATTCGCCCCCCTTTTCCGTTTCTATCTCATTATACAACAAAAAAATTCTGCATTCAATAGATTATTTTGTTCTCGAGATGTATAATCCTGCTGTTCTTATAGTATACAACTGCGATTTTTTGCATATAAAACAAGAATATTTCCCCTTTACATTCCCTCGTTTCTATTGTATAATACTGGTGTATGTGTAACAAAATGCCTCAAAGCAGATTGGAGAGAGAAAATTGCATTTAAGCGAACAAGACAAGAAATTTGCAACCGAGCTTTTAGACAAGATGGTTGCAAAGCTTGAAAAAACCTCGGATATCATCGGCGACCGCATCCCGAGATTTACAAATAAGGCAGGCGAATACATATATGCAGTGCCGCCGTACCGTGAATGGGAAGCAGGCTTCTGGCCGGGCATGCTGTGGTTGATGTATTTAAAGACCAAAAACGAAAAGTTCAAGACAATGGCAGAAGCTGTGGAAGAAAAGCAGGATCAGACCATTGAAGCTTTTACTTGTCTGCATCACGACGTCGGATTTATGTGGCTGCCGAGCGCCGTTGCCAACTATCGTATCACCGGCAACGAAAAGTCCAAAGTGCGCGGTCTGCACGTAGCTTCTACCTTAGCGGCGCGCTTTAATCCGATTGGTTGCTTCATTCGCGCATGGAATGGTGTAAAAACCGACGATATCACAAGAGCCATCATCGACTGTATGATGAATATCCCGCTTCTCTACTGGGCAAGCGAAGAAACAAACGACAAACGTTTTGCAGCCATTGCAAACCTGCACGCAAACACTGTAATCGACAACTTCGTTCGTGCGGACGGTTCTGTAGAGCATATGGTTGTGTTTGACCCGGATACCGGTGAGGCAGCCAAAAAGCCTTTCGGACAAGGCTATGCAGAAGGTTCTGCCTGGACCCGCGGTCAATCCTGGGCAGTATATGGCTTTACCATCGCCTATATGCATACCAAAAACGAAGAATATTTAAATGTAGCCAAAAAAGTTGCAGACTACTTTATCTCTTCCCTCGACGAAACCTGTGTTCCGCCGGTTGACTTCCGTCAGCCGCTCGAGCCACACAGACTGGATACCTCTGCAGGTGCAATCACCGCCTGCGCTCTGATTGAGCTTTCAAAGATTATCGAAAACGAATCTGAAAGCAAAAAATATATGGATTGGGCGATTAAGATTTTAAAGGGTCTTGAAACATACTGCGACTTTACAGACAACACCCCTTCTATCCTGCAAATGTCGACGGGTGCATACCACATAGGTGAAAACAATCACGTCAATCTCATTTACGGCGACTACTACCTCTTTGAAGCGCTGATGAAGCTTGACGGCAATAAAGTAATGTTCTGGTAGAATTAATTTAAATAAAATATATGCCAAAGGTAGAACGGAGAGAAGAAAATGTATATTAACGAGCAGGACAAGAAATTCGCAACCGAGCTGTTAGACAAGATGGTTGCAAAAATCACCAAAACAGCAGACATAGTCGGTGACCGCATGCCGCGCTATACCGATAAGGAAACCGGCGAATATGTGTATGCGCAGGAGCCGTATTCCGCTTGGGAAGCTGGCTTCTGGCCGGGTATGATGTGGCTGATGTATTTAAAGACCAAAGACGAGAAGTTTAAGACAATCGCCGAAAAGTGCGAAGAAAAGCAGGATATGGCAATTGAGAAGTTTACCTGCCTGCACCACGATGTCGGCTTTATGTGGCTGCCGAGTGCTGTAGCAAACTACCGCATCACAGGCAACGAACACTCTAAGGAGCGCGGTTTGCATGTTGCGGCTACGCTGGCAGCACGCTTTAACCCGGTTGGCTGCTACATCCGTGCATGGAACCACTGGGGCAATGACGATAATGTAACACGCGCTATCATCGACTGTATGATGAACATTCCGCTTCTTTATTGGGCAAGCGAGGAGACAGCCGGCGGGGCACCGTATCTTGCAAGCATTGCAAACCTGCACGCCGATACCGTTATCGACAACTTTATCCGTCCGGACGGTTCTTCCGAGCATATGGTTGTATTTGACAAGGAAACCGGCGAAGCTGCTAAAAAGCCACACGGTCAGGGCTATGCAGAAGGCTCCTCCTGGACACGCGGTCAGTCCTGGGCAATTTACGGCTTTGTACTTGCATACATCCACACCGGCAACGAAGAGTACTTAAATACCGCTAAGAAGGTTGCAGATTACTTTATCTCCTCCCTTGATGAAACCTGCGTACCGCCGGTAGATTTCCGCCAGCCGCTCGAGCCGCACAGACTCGACACCTCCGCAGGTGCAATCACAGCTTGCGGTCTTATTGAGATTTCCAAGCTGATGAAGGACGAAGCTGAAGCGAAGAAGTATATGGACTGGGCAATGAAGATGATCCGCGGTCTTGCAAATCACTGTAACTTCACAGACGATAATCTGTCCATTCTGCAAATGTCCAACGGCGCATATCACACGCCTAAAATGGATCACGTTAACCTCATCTACGGCGACTACTACCTCTTAGAGGCGCTGATGAAGATTGACGGCAACGAAATTCTGTTCTGGTAAGATGAAAAACAAGCTGTATTATATCCGTTCACAGCGCGGCTTTACCCTAAAGGATGTCAGCGAGCAGTATTTTATCCATTTCGGCGAAAAGCTTTCGGCAAAGAAGCTCGGTCAGATTGAGGAGGATAAAATCACCGTCCCCGTTGAAGTATACTTAAACCTCGCGGAGCTGTTTGATGTAACGCTCGATTTTATGCTCGACCGTGCCGACGCGCCCGACGAGGAGGTAAGGATGCGCAAAAAGGAATTCATCGACCCCGGAATACTATGATTCAAAAGCACTTTTCTACAAGGGCGTGCAACTTAGGGAGAAATCGGTTTTAGCTGGTAATTTACCGAAAACAGTTCACAAAAAATCCGCATAATACGCAAGTATAATGCGGATTTTATTGTTTCTCTTTCCGACAAAATTCCCTATCTAAAACTGCCAAAGCACCTTAAAAAATAATAGTTTGAATGAAGAACAAGGCAAAAGCGACCAACATCCTCGCGGATTTTGGTCGCTTTTAACGCAGTTATTCGGCAAAATATTGCTTTTTAAGGCGTTTTATCCC
>JAZQCN010000023.1:0-2176 GCA_045546315.1 Clostridia bacterium
CCTGCCGCAGGCGGGCGCAGCGCAGCCGCAGGCGGCGCGAGCGAAATTCTCAAAACAAACTAAAGTAACTAAGCCCCCGAGGGAGAAATCTCCCGCGGGGGCTGTTGGCATTATAGTTTCCCTGCAGGCGTCAAGGTCGAGTGTATTTCCTTCGGAAATCTTCCTCTACCCTTGACACCTTATTTCGCGTATTCTTCCGTCAATGCGGATATATACTCATCGGGCACATTCGGCGCTAATACTGCAGCGACCTTCGCAATATTGGTGGGCGTCGGCCTGCAGCTGCCCGCTTCCCACTTCTTGATAGTCGAAACCGACACGCCCACAAGCAGCGCTAAGGACTCTTGGTCGAGGTGTGCGGCCCTGCGGGCTTCTCTGATAGCTTTCTTAAAGCTGTTTTTTGCGGGGATTGGCTCATAAATCGTCAGCATAGTTATACTCTCCTTTGATATTATAATATGTTTTTTCGGCAAGCTGCGGCAATTCTGCCGCTGTTGCTATCCTACTGTATACAGATGCGCCTGCATCGAATCTCAATAACTCAAACATTAACTCCGAACCCGCGCAGCTGTTGCAGATGCCGTTTTCTAATACGGATAGATTGTCTTCCGGGGAAACATTTTCTTCATCAGGTATCTGCAGTTCTTGCTTCGCAAGTCTGAAGATACCACCATACGAAATTAAGCGACGACCGTGCAAGGCTTCATATAGTGTTTTGAGCGCTACACCTGGGGCTTTTTCATAGTTAAATTTTACGGCATACTTGCAGACTTCGGAAACTGCGTGCTCATACTGCAGCTCCCGCGCGTTAAGCTTTTTTATGATGATGTCTTCGTTTACATCTTCGCCTGCATCGAGAAGCACCCGCTGCCCCTCTTTAGTTATGGCGCGCACATCTATAATGGGGCGGTATGTCAGCTTCATAGCTGTACGCCATTGTTCTGCAATGTCATTATGCGAAAGATACAATTCGGGGTTGCTGAAATAATCATTGGACACCGCCATAATGACATGGAGGTGTGGGTGGTATGTATGGTTATCAGCATTATAGGTCACTTCTAAAGTACGGATATACCCTCTGCAGATTTTCTTAAAGCGCTTCCGCTTGTCGGTGAGCTTCTCCCAAGCAGCAAGCTCCGCGCTGATAGCCTGCTGCAGCTCTTCAGCATAGCAATTGCGCATAGTTAAGGTGATAAATATATACTGAATGTCGTCGTGGACTTCTTCCACGCGGCGCACAATGTCCATCGTATTGTGCTTTATCTTCAGACTCCGCTTATACTGACAGAGGGGGCAAAGTCTTTCCCTGCAGTATAAAAGGTTGATGTGCTGCGTTTCGCCGCAATCGGGGCAAGTGACGCGTACCGCGTAATTCGCACAATTCATAATGTTGGAAGATGTTTTGAAAAGCCCTACCGCGTAAAGCTTTTTTGCGACCGCAAGGGAAAGTTTCTTTTTCTCTTGCATTTTTGATAAATCTGTGTTAAAATAATAATGCATTTAATAGCGCTCCTTTTTTGGTGTGTTTTGGTTTGGTCACCTCTATTATACCATAAAGGGGCGCTTTTTGCAAGCCTTTTTTATATGTTTTATATACTTTTTTTACACCTTCCGCGGCTGCCGCCCTTGCCGCCCGTATGTACCGCCATCAGCCGCAGCTAAAGAAGTGCTAAACTAAAAAATCGCTCCCGCGTAAAAAAGGAAGGGGGGGAGTTGTTTCTATAATATCAAGGCCAAATCCCCCGCACAGATGCGGCGCGCGTGGCTGTGGAAAACTCGACATATTGTGGATAATTAACTTTATCGGTTAAAATAGCCCTCCTTGCAGCTGTCAAGGGTAGAGGAAGATTTCCGAAGGAAATACACTCGACCTTGACAGCTTTTTCACGTGCAACAATAGGCCGCAGGCTGCCAACAAGGGCGGCGCTGCCGAACATCGGCCGCGCAAGGCGGGCGGGCTTCTTCGCGACTTTGCCGCTGTCGCTTGCAGCGCCGCGCGCAGGCGCGGAGCTCAAACGCGACGCGCCGCGGGCGGCGCAGTAAGCGGCCGCGAAGGGGGCGCGACCGCCGCAGGCGCGGAGCTCGATGCGACGCGAAGCGGCGGGCGAGCCCCCGCAGGGGGCGGCTGTAATTACCTTCTATGCGGCCGCAGGCCGCCAACCAAGCCCCGAAGGGG
>JAZQCN010000024.1:0-1695 GCA_045546315.1 Clostridia bacterium
CTTTGAAAAATGACACACACACCCAAAAATCCCGCAAAATTTTATTTTTTAAAAAAATTTTTTTCGTTTTCTGGAATCCTCCCCTGCCGCGAAAAAGATGCTCAAAAATTTTCGAAAGAGGGCACACACACCCAAAAATCCCACATTGACACTAATCTGAAAATTTTTCGGTGGAAGTCCAAAACGCCATAAATATTTTTGCTCCGGCTTCCCTGGGCTTCCTTTTGTCCTATAATAGGGCTTTTGATGTGATCCGGTTCGGATTTCCTGCCGCTTGCTAGTGCCTTTTATAATATGCCTGTCAGAGCGCATATAACGCGATTTAAGGCACGTTATATATTCAAGGTGTATCTATATGGGTAAAATATTAAAACGCCTTAAAACGGCTTTAAATGGCTCGTTTTAAAAGTTGCACAAGTGGCCGCCGGTCTGCCGTGACTCCATTGCTTCGAGAGTCTGCCGCCATTGCTTCGGGATCCGTCACGGCTTGCCACCTGTGGGACCTGTCAGGCGGTCCGCCTTCGGCCTGTCAGTATGATGACATGATCCGGCGCGGCTTTGCCGCCTTGCTATGGCTTCAGCTGTGGACCGTCTGCCGGCGTGCTATGCTTCAGCGTTCCGGCTGTCTGCCGCCGGTGGCGTGTTATGGTTTCAGGTGTCAGAGGTCCGGCGGCGGCCCTTTGCCTTCGTATGGGCTGCCCGTTGCCGCCTGTGGTGGCGTTGCATAATATGCCGGCGTGAGTTCCTGCCGTGTCAGTGGTGGCGACATTATGCCGTAATATAGGCACGTGGAGCTTCTGCCCGTGCTTTGGTGGAGTAGTGGCGATAGTATGCCATTATAAGCGCATACTATGCCATAAAAGCGGCTTTTTGCCTGCCGTGGTATAATCTGCCGTGTGTGGCGTAAAGTGGCGGAAAAGGCCTTTTTCGTGCGTTCTTCGGTCTGCCGTGTATCGTCTGCCGTGAGTCTGTTCATTATGCCGTACGGCGGGCATGGTCTGCCGGTGTTGCGTAATGTGTCCGGCGGCGTGTCGTTCTTCGGCTCTGTGGTGGCAAGGACCGCCGCCGGCGTGGTTATTGCTTCGGCGTGTGGAGATCCTGCCGCCTGTGGTTCGGTTGCTTCATCTGTTGCCGGTTCCGTTGTCTGTGGTGCAACGTCTGCCGCCTTCGGTGCCTTCTTCGGTGCTTTTCTTGCCTTCTTTGGCTTTGGAGCTTCAGCGGCTGCCGGTTCTGCGGCTGTCTGCGGCTGTTCTGCCGCGTCAATTATGTCTTTTACATCGTCATTTATGTAAATGTTTTCGGCTGTCTTTAAAAGCTCCAGAAAACGCGCTTGCATTTCCGATTTGTCAATTTTTGAGATCTTTTCTACAAGGTCCGCCGTTATAAATTCCGGCGCAATTTTTAAAGCTCCGTCATAGGTTGCGCAAGCTATGCCACAAGCCGGAACAATTATGTATATTTGTTTTGTTCTTGTGTCCTTGTAGGCGTGGAAGGGCTGCCCGAACTTTTCAAACTTTATCCCGTCACGGTTAACGATAGCAGCACGGCCGCCGCCGTTGTAATTGCTAACCATCGCACAAACTGTTATTTTTTTCGTTGGAATCTTTTCGGCGTCTGCTATTACTTCAAAGTTGTAATACTTCGCAAGGGCTTCAAGGTTTCTTGTATATTTATTTATTTCTGAAGTAAAAGCGG
>JAZQCN010000025.1:0-5975 GCA_045546315.1 Clostridia bacterium
ATAAGTGCACGCTATGTACGTATCACGGCAACCTATTCCTCGAACTCTACATGGGTTGGCATTTCCGAGGTGCGCTTTTATGACAGCGCGCAGATGGAAGCAGACGACCAGGCGGCTTGGAATCGCTATTTCTACACAAGCTCGATTAACGCAATGGTCGGGCAGCAGATGCAGCTTGCAGTTGAAGGCGAGAGCAAGAGCGGTAAGCTTGTGCCGGTCAATATTGCGGATGTAAAATTCACTGTCGACAATCCGGAAATTGCATCGGTTGATGCAAACGGTGTCGTGACCTTAAATAAGGTCGGCACTACAACGCTGCGCGCTGAATATGTATTTATGGGTATCACAACCTACGCGGCGTTTGCGGTTAATGTGGAGCCGTTTACAGAGTAAAGCAAAGCAGAAAAAACCTTTCCTCGGAAAGGTTTTTTCTCTGTACTTTTTAATCCTGTTATGCTATACTATACCTAAATAAAGGAGCGTGGAATATATGCGTAAGCAAGTGATAGAAACAATTGAAAAGGAAAAACTGATTGTCATTGTCCGCGGCGTGGAAAAAGAAAAGCTTTTGTCGCTTTGCGAGGCGATGTATCAAGGCGGCATCCGCCTTCTGGAAATTACCTACGATGCATCGGGAAAGGTAACGAGCGAGGAAACAGCGGAGAATATTCGTATGCTGGCAGATGCTTTTGTTGGCAGAATGTATATCGGCGCAGGTACGGTGCTGACCGAGGCGCAGGTAGAGCTTACGAAGAACGCCGGTGGCAGTTTTATCATCTCGCCGAATACAAAGGAAGCGGTTATCCGAAAAACGGTCGAGTTGGGTATGGTTTCAATGCCGGGTGCGCTTACATCGACAGAAATTGAAGCGGCGCACGAATATGGTGCGGACTTTGTAAAGCTTTTCCCGATTACAAATTTCGGTCCGGACTATGTAAAAGCAGTGAAAGCACCGCTTAGCCATATTAAGCTGACCGCGGTGGGCGGCATCAACGAAGAAAATATACCGGTATACTTAAAAGCAGGCGTTTCCGGCTTCGGTATCGGCACAAATATTGTAAATAAAAAGCTGATTGAAGCGGAAGATTGGGCAGCGATTACTGCTCTTGCGAAAAAGTATGTCGAGGTGGTAGGCGCGTGAGCAGATACATTACTATTGATGGCGGTACAACTAATACGCGTGTGTGTCTTGTAGAAGATAAGAAAATTGTTGATAGTGTAAAGTTTTCCAACGGCGAAACGGCAACAGAGGCAGGAAGAAAGGCATATGCCGATGCGATTTGCAGTGCGATAAAACAGATTTTAGAGAAAAACAGTTTGATTGAGGCAGACATTTGCCGTGTTTTGGCATCCGGTAGCACAATCACCTCGGAATTCGGACTGTATCCGTTAGAGCATACCGTTGTGCCGGCAGGCATTGAAAAACTGAAGGCAACTTCGGCGGAGGTAGTGTTGCCGGAGATTTCAAATATTCCGTTTGTGTTTGTGCGCGGCGTAAAAACGGCTTGCAATGCACTTGCGGATGTGGATATGATGCGCGGCGAGGAAGCAGAGCTGATGGGGCTTTTACGAGAAGGAGAGGAAAGCTGTGCGTACCTTTTGATGGGTTCACATACAAAAATCGTGCGCACGGATTCGGTGGGGAATATTACGGATATCCGCACGATGCTGACCGGTGAGCTTGCGCAGAGCGTGGCACAAAATACGATTTTGAAGCATTCGTTTTCGCTTGCAGAGGCAAAGCTTGAAAAAGAGCATCTGATTGAGGGCTACCTCTATTGCAGAGAACACGGCGTGAGCGAAGCACTTTTTAAGGCGCGTGTGCTCAAAAACATATTTGATGCAAGCGCGGATGCGGCGTATAGCTTTTATATGGGTGTTATCCTGTGTGGCGATGTGGAGAATACTTGCAAGCTGAAACCATCCAAAGCGGTGGTCGGCGGCAATAAAAAGCTCAAGGATGCGATTTGTATTTTGCTTGAAAACTGTACAGATATCCCGACGGAAAAGCTTTCGGGGGAAGAGGTTGAAGCTGCAGTACCGATGGGGCTAATTAAAATTTATGAATACTAAAAATGAGGTGGGCGATTGACCACCTCATTTTTATTTCACAGTTACATTTTTGAAGTTTGTATTTTCGGCGATTTCAATGGCCTGGAATATTTATATGCCATTTTTCTGCCGTTTTATAATTCATTTAAGGCTATCATAACACCCAGGAGTTCTATTGTCAATTTGCGCTTTATTCTCTAGCAGAATAGTGCAAAAAGTTAGCTGAATAATGCTATGTGTTTTTATTGCAATTTGCACAATGCAGTGTTAAAATCAAATTAAGTATTTGGGCAGGTTACAAAATGACATAAAAAAGTGATTTTTTCACATTGTATTTTGCCTGCGTGGATGATACAATAAAATTGGAGATATGGAGACGAAAAGTATAAACAGGAGAGTGATGGTATGAAAAAGAAGGTTTTAAGCATTTTGCTTGCCTGCGTAATGCTTGTGTCGCTTTTGCCGGCAGTCGGCATGGCGGCAGAGGAGCGTATTGTCCTTTTTGAAACGGACTTTGAGTCAGAAACAGCAGGTGCAAATCCGACAAAATCCGGATTTGACAATGTTGTGTCGACGGATGTTGCCTGCTTTAAGGTTGTCGATGACGAAGACAATCAGGCACTTAAGGCTTGGCACGGCGACCACGAAAATCCCGAGGAAAAATCGCGTGGTCCGAGAATGGATATCAATGTATCCACAAAGGGGCTTACGAACCTGCGCTTAGAGTACGACATAAAGTACAGCGGCGGTAACACCTCGTTTAAGGTGTATTTCACCGGTGCAAACAGCGGCAAAAACGCAGGTACAATCAATGCACCGTACGAGTTTAAAAAGTGGACACATATCGTAATTGATATGGATGTTGCCGCGCAGAAGGCAACTGTTTATGCCGACGGTGATAAGGCAACAACAGCAACGCTTAAGTTTTTGGATGAAGCAACCGTTTACATGCGCATCGCCGCAACCGTTGAGCTCGACGGCAGCTGGGTAATGCTTGATAACATAAAGCTGTCTACAACGGATAAAGGCTATTCTTTAAACCAGGGCTTGAGCGCAGACGATATTGCGGGCGAATACAATGCAGCAGATGCCGTAGCGGAAAGCGGCGATGTTGTAACGATTCTTGATGTCAACTTTGAAGACCACGAAATCGGCAGCCTGCCGCAGTATAAAAAGGACGGCGGCTTTACGACCGGCGCAGTAACGGATGTTGCTTGTATGCGCGTAGAAGACGATAACGGCAATAAGGTCATTCGTTGCTATCAGGGCGACCCGGTAAACTATCCGGAAACACGCTCGCCGCGCCTAGAGCGCTCCGTAACAAAGAATGGACTTAAGAAAATGACCATCGACTACGATGTAAAGTCGAGTCTCGGTGAAACCATTTTAAATATCGACTTTTATCCGACATCGGGCGGTAAGTATCTTTGCAGATTAAAGCCGCCGAGTGAGTTTAAGGAATGGACACATGTTAAAATCCGCTGCGATTTTGAAACGATGAAGGCGGATATTTATGTCGGCGGCAAAAAGCTGACAACAAAAAATATTGCATGGGGCGATGAAACAAGCTTTATGATTCGCGTTTCTACAGCTTGTGCAATTGACGGCAGCTATGTTATGCTTGATAACTTCAAGATTACCTCTCCGGATTTAGATCTCGGCGGTGCCGTGTCGGTTTCCGGCGACAAAATCTACTGGGATAAGTTAAAGATTGACCCGGCAATGAAAACCGGTATGCTCGAGGTTATGCGTATGGAGCATCCGCGTATTTTCGTAACGGACTGGGATGCGGTTCGTGCAAAGGCAGAATCGGACGAAGACTATAAGCACTTTAAAAACAATCTCCTTGCAACGGCAAACGGCGTTTTAAATACAGAGCCGACAGTCTATATGCGCGGAAGCACGGGCACGATTAACGGCCCTTCGACATCTTCAAAGGATAATATGGTAACACTTGCAGGTGCGTATCAGCTGACCGGGGATGTGCGCTATAAGGACAGACTTTACGCTGAACTCGAAGCGGTCGGCAACTGGCCGGATTGGGGCTCGGATGCATTCTTGTGTACGGCGCATTTAAACCTTGGTTTTGGTATTGCGTATGACTGGCTCTATCACGAATGGACACCGGAGCAGAGAAAGAATATCGAAGGCTGGCTCATGGAAATGGGTCTTTCGCAGGCGGTGCTTTCCTACGAAGGCGTTATCGCCGCAGGTTGGGCAACTGCAGCATCTAACTGGAACAATGTATGTAACGGTTCGAATCTGATTGCGGCGCTCGCAGTTGCGGACACGCAGCCGGATGCAGCAGATTATATTTTTGCAAAGGTGGCAAAGTCGATTCCTTTTATGTATGAGGAATTGACTGCAGACGGTGGCTACTGTGAGCCGCTTGGCTATTGGGACTACGGTATCCGCCATTTGGTAAAGACCATGGCAGCACTTGACAGCTGCTTAAAGCCGGGTGAAACCCTGCCGGCTTGTCTTGATTTTTCGACGGTAACCGGTCTGGACAACACGGGTGATTTCCCGATTTACTACAACGGTGCAAGATATGGCTTTAACTACGGCGACGGTGAGTCTGCATTTGAAACTACGCCGATTCTTTATTATCTTGCAACGAAGTTTGATAAGCCGCAATACGCTTGGTACAATACCTATATGTACAAAAACAATCCGATGGTATCGCAGTATTGGGGCAGAAACGCAATGTGGAGCCTCTTGTGGTATGACAAAGCACATGCCGAGAGCGCAGGTACAAATTTCCCGCTGGATAAGTTTTATAATGCAGAAGTTGTCGGCGGACCGAAGGCGCTTTCGATGCGTTCGTCCTTTACAGATGATGATGCGCTCATCGTTATGGCAATTGCCGGCGATGTGGAGGCGGGTCATTCGCACCAGAATGCAGGTGGCTTTATCCTCGACTGGGCAGGTAACAGATGGGTACATATCTATGGCAGAAACGTACCGGGGCACATCGGTACGCCGTATGAATGGGATAATTACTTCCTTGTGGCATGGGAAGGCGGTCGATTTGACTACTACCATACCCGCGGCGAAGCAAACAACACGATTATTGCAAATCCGCAGCAGAATAGAGCGGATATGAATATCGACTATGTGACAAAGCTTGACCGTTACGAATCGGGCACCTCCAAGGCGTTCGGTATCATGAATTTGACCGATACAAACAAAGATTACCTTTCCGCAAAGCGTGGCTTTATGCTCACGGACAATCGTGAAACACTTGTGATTCAGGATGAAATCACGGCGACCAAGCCGAGTGAGTATTACTGGTTTGCAAACACAAAGGCGGAAATCACAATCGCGCCGGACGGCAAGAGCGCACTTTTGGAAATGAACGGCGATAAGATGCTCGTGCGCATCACGCAGGGACCGGCAGCTGCAAAGCTGGGTATTATGCCTGCACAGCCGCTCCCGACTTCTCCGGACCCGGATGTACAGCCGGATATTGAAGAGCATAAGCTGTTTATCCATGTTGAAAATCAGCAAAACCTGCAGCTGACGGTTGAGTTTGTACCGCTCAGTGAGGGAGAGGGCATTCCGGCACCGCAGCCGATTGTCGCACTGGATAAGTGGACAGTTTCGGATGCACCGGCTATGACAACGGAAAAGACGCTCGGCGATGTGGTTGCATTAAAGGTTGACAACCCGAATGCATATGCGAAGGGCGCTAAGACCTATGTAGATACTGCGAATTTAGAGATTCAGCCGATTGTACAAAACGGCAGAACGCTTGTTCCGGTGCGCTTTATTTCTGAAAAATTCGGCGCAACCGTCGGATGGGACGATGCAACACAGACTGTAACCGTTAAAGCGGATGCAAACTTGATTACGCTTCAAATCGGCTCTGCCGAGATGAATGTAAACGGTAACATCACAGTACTGGATGTGCCGGCGCAGAC
>JAZQCN010000026.1:0-7462 GCA_045546315.1 Clostridia bacterium
TGGATTTTATGGAAAGACTAAAAAGAAAATTTGAAGAAGAGATAAAAGATAAAATGTATCGGGCGAAAAAGGAATGTAAATATAATCCGACACGATTCAATCAGATGCTGTCAAGTTATGGTGCACTGGAAACTGCGAAAAAACTGATTGCGAATGGGCAGCAAACAGGAAAAACATCAGATGGATTTGCAACATTATATTTATGCGGAAGATTGGATTTGACTGTGGAAGATTCTGTTTGTAAACAGGAATATCAATCATTATTTACTATCGAAGAGATCGCATATTGTAAGACGGTATTAGGAAGATAAAAAGAAAACACACGCGATATGAATTCGCGTGTGTTTTTATTTAGAATAACTGTTCCAGCAGTGCCTTGCACATTTTGTCATCCAGCTCCAGCAGGCTTTTCTTGCCGTCTGCGAATGTAACAGAAATGGTATGTGTGCCTTTTGCTTCGCTTTCTACCTTATGGCTGGCTACCATTTTTTTGTTCAGGATGATCATATTGCCAAGGGAAATTGCCAGTGTTACCTGACCATTCACCAGTGTTACGCTGGCGTCTTTGTAATCGCCGGCTGTAACTTTATTTTTTGCGCCGAAAATACTCATGCGGAATTCCTCCTTTTTTGCGGTTGGTTTCTTCTCGATTTAAAAATACCATTTTTTTTGCCGTTTGGCAAGGTGAACAGAAATGTTTACTTTTCGGGCTTTTTCCTGTATAATAAATCTATTGTGAACAATATTTTTTGGAAACTTTCCGAAGGGAGAGGAAACGAATGGATAGAAAAATTCTGATCGTGGATGATGAAAAGAATATCGCGGACATCATCGCGTTCAATTTGAAAAAAGAAGGCTATCAGGTTATCAAAGCCGGCGATGGGGAAGAAGGCGTGAGAATGGCCATGGAAGAAAACCCTGACCTGATTTTGCTTGACATTATGATGCCTAAAATGGATGGCTACGAAGCCTGCAAGAAAATCAGAGAAAAGAAAAATACCCCCATCATCATGCTGACAGCAAGGGCGGAGGAACTGGATAAGGTCCTTGGTCTGGAGCTGGGCGCTGATGACTATGTGACAAAGCCCTTTGGCGTTCGTGAGCTGATGGCCCGCGTAAAGGCAAACCTGCGCAAAACAGTCATCCGTGAAGAAGTGGCAGAAGAAAAACCTGCGGTGGAAGAAGGTAACTTCGGCAGACTGGATATCGATACAGACCGCTACGAAGTGCGTAAGGATGGCAAAAGCCTCGACCTGACCCTTCGTGAATTTGAACTGCTGAAATTCCTTTCCGAGAAAAAAGGACAGGTTTTCTCCAGAGAAACACTGCTGGAAAAGGTTTGGGGCTATGAATACTACGGCGATGTGCGCACGGTCGATGTAACCATCCGCCGCCTGCGCGAAAAAATTGAAGACGACCCGAGCCTGCCGAACTTTGTGCTTACCAAGCGCGGCGTAGGCTACTGCTTCAACAAGGATAATATTAAATAAAGCATACCGATTTGGGCGCGATGGCGTATCGCGCCCGATTTTCATTTCACTCGGAAAGTTTGGTGAGAATATTGTTTAAGAGTCTGCGATGGAAAATTATCGCAATGTTTGTGCTGCTGGTGCTCTCCGTTATGATTATTACTGGTACGGTCGCCGTATCCTCACTCGGCACCTTCTACGCGCAGCGCTTTGTCGATAATATGGACGCCGTATTTGCCGACGGGATGGTCAAAAAGAATTTAAGCGATGCCGCCAATGCGGAAAACGCACCGGAAAGCATTGCACAGATTATCGAAGCCTATGCCGATGCGGGACGACTCGGCATTAACCAAAACAGAAACTATTTTATTTTTGATGCCAAAACCGGCGTTTGCCTCGACGGCTCTGCCGATTATACCATTGATACCGTTTTAAAAACAGAGAATCTGCTTGCCGCAATGAACGGCGAGGTCGGCAAAAAGGTCAACGGCTACAGCTCGATTATGGACTATGCCTACCCGATTTATTCGGGAGATGCCGTCAGCTATGTTGTATATATTACCGACAACAAAGACGAGGTAACCGATGTTTCGCAAAGCATCATTGCCGTTGTGCTCCAGGCGCTTTTATGGGGCATGGGCTTTTCTTTGCTGCTGGGCTTCTTTATTTCGCGCACCATCACACAGCCGATTGTCGACTTAACGCGCCGCGCCGAAAAGCTTGCCTCCGGTGAGGAAACCGTCGAGGTGATGAACAGCTACGGCAAAAAGGCGGACGACGAAATCGGTATCCTTGCAGACACCTTCTCCTATATGTCCAGCGAGCTGATTAAAACCATCCGCGAAATGGACGGCGAAAAAACAAAGCTCGGTGCAATTTTAGAAAACCTTACCGACGGCGTTATCGCCTTTGATACGGACGGCAAAATCCTGCACATCAATCCGGTTGCAGCAAATATGCTCTCCATTGCAAATCCGTCACTCGTGGACTTCGATACGCTGATGAACGATGTCGGCATCAACCTGCAGCTCGGCGACATTATGTATTTAAAGAAGCGCCAGACCGTTGAGCATACCATCACGCTGCACAATCAGGTTATCAAGGCCTTCTTTGCCGTATTTACACAGACGGTTGAAAAAACGACAAAGAAAATCGGCGGTGTTGTGGTAGCGTTGCAGGACATCACGAAGCTCCAGCGCCTCGACGATGCACGCCGCGAGTTCGTAGCCAATGTGTCCCACGAGCTGCGCACACCGATTACCACAATTAAAACCTACGCAGAAACCATGCTCGACGGCAAGGAGGAGGGCGATATGGACGCACATTTCCTGTCCACGATCAACTCCG
Source organism: Clostridia bacterium (assembly GCA_045546315.1). Lineage (GTDB taxonomy): Bacteria > Bacillota > Clostridia > UBA1381 > UMGS1253 > RGIG2041. Next base: position 2,817 of record JAZQCN010000026.1, read on the forward strand.
AGGCCGACCGTATGACGCGTATTATCAAGGATTTGTTAACGCTCTCTAAGCTCGACCACAATAAGGATGAAATTAAGAAAACACGCATTGATATGCGCGAAATGCTGGAAAACATCGTAGAAAAAATGAATATGAGCGCGCAAAAGCAAGGACACACACTCACCTTTGTTGCGACAACGGAGCTGCCGCCGGTGATGGGCGACCGCGACCAGCTCGAGCGCGTACTGACCAATATCATTTCCAATGCAATTAAATACACGCCGGACGGCGGCGTGATTGAGGTATTTGCCGGCCATTTGTATAATGAGCTGTATGTCAAGGTAAAGGACAACGGCATCGGCATCCCGAAAAAGGACATTGCCAGAATCTTCGAGCGCTTCTACCGCGTGGACAAGGCGCGCACGCGTGCCGCAGGCGGTACGGGCCTCGGGCTTGCAATTGCAAAAGAAATTGTCGAAGCACACGGCGGCAAAATCCAGATTACCTCCGAGCCGAATGTCGGCACAGAGGTTATGATGACGCTGCCGGCAAAGCGCAGAGCGCCGAGAAAAAAGAAGGAAGCAAACGGTGATGAAGCGTGATTAAAATAAGAGAAACCATCGTAGTCGAGGGTGTGTACGACAAAATTCGCTTAGAAAGCATTGTCGATGCAATTATCCTTGTCACCAACGGGTTTGCAATATTTAAAGACAAAGAAAAACTGGAATTTTTAAGACAAATGGCGGACACAACCGGCATTATTGTGCTGACGGATTCCGATGCAGCCGGCTTTGCCATCCGTAATTTTGTAAAGCAAGGCATTGCAAAGGAAAAAATCAAGCACGCCTATATCCCCGATATTTTCGGCAAGGAAAAAAGAAAAGCTGCACCCTCGAAGGAGGGAAAGCTCGGCGTTGAGGGCATCGACGGCGCCCTTTTGGCAGATGTCCTGCGCAAAGCAGGCGCAACAATTGTCGGCGAAGACAGCACCCGGACCCCAGGCGAAAATCCGATTACGCGTATGGATTTATACAGAGACGGTTTTTCCGGCGGTGCCGGCAGTGCAGATAAGCGCAGACGGCTGCTTTGTGCACTCGGCTTGCCGCAAAGAATGTCCACCAACCTGCTCTGCGAGGTCATTAACCACATTACGGATATGGAAAGCTACAAAAAAATAACCGAAGAAATAAACGCGGAAAGCTGAGCTTTCCGCGTTTTTCTTTGATGTCCGTATATTTGTAAGAAGGTGCTTTTTTTGTTATACAATAAACCCAACCAAATATGCCACCAAGCACGAAATTGCCGCAACCGGCAAAAGTGAAAGTCCCTTATATGCCAACGCAAAGGCGGCAATGAAGCCTGCCAGCGCCGTATAGATATTGCCCGTCGCATAAAAGATGTACGGCACAGTCATCGCACCGAGTACTGCATAAGGCACATAGTAGAGAAAGTCGCGGATAAAGCGGCTTTTGATGCGAAACCGAAACGCCGCAAACGGGATCATGCGGATCAGATAAGTCGTAATCGCCATCACTAAAAGCAAAGTCCAATAATTACGCATCCGACTCATCCTCCTTTCGCGGCATTAAAAACGCCATCAGCGCGGAAGCAAAAACCGCGCAGAGAATGATTGCAAAGCCCTGCGAAATATGCGCCTTTAAAAACGGCACATAGTATAAAATACAGCTCAATGCAACCGAAGCAAGCACCGCAAACAAAACGCCGCGGTTTTCCTTTGCCGGCGGTACAACGATTGCAACAAACATTGCATAAATCGCAAGCCCGAGCGCACTGCAAAGCGCCGCAGGCAAAATTTGCCCTGCATAAGCGCCGAGCGCCGTACCGAGCGTCCACCCCAAAATCGGCAATGTAATTAAGCCGTACATATACGCCGGCGACAGCTTTTCTTGTTCGGATGCCGCCATAACAAAGACCTCATCCGTAATACCGAAGGCGCAAAGGAGTCTGTGCAAAAATGTGAACTTATCACCGAGCTTTTGCGTCAGCGCAATGCCCATCAGAGAATAGCGCAAATTGATGACCAGCTGCGTCAGCATCATTTCAATCGCCGTGCCTGCCGCTGCCAGAACGGCAACGCCCGCCTGCTGCCCCGCCGAGGTCACATTCATCAAAGAAATCAGCACCGCCTGCCACGGCGAAAGTCCCGCGCTTACCGCGGAAATGCCAAACCCGAAGGACACCGACAAATAGCCGAGCGCAATCGGCAAGCCGCGCTTTAATCCGTATGTATATTTCATAATAAAACCTCATTTCCGTACCTATTATACAGCACAAAATATAAATTGGCAAGCAAAGATTAAAGCCTCCTTCCTTTTTTGGAAAGAGGCTTGTTTTTCAATTAAAACTCCGGCTTAAAGCTCGGCATCAGCTCCAGCTTGAACAGATTTGCCTTGTGCTTTCTGTCAATCAGCGCCTTTTTGTCCGCATCTGCAATCTCGCCGGTACGGATATACACATCCAGCTCGGCATAGGTAAAGCCGAGGTTTTCCTCGTCGGTCTTACCACACAAGCCGTCAATCGGCACCTTGTCGACCAGCACATCCGGCAAGCCAAGCTCGCGGCCGATTGCCTTTACCTCTGTCACCGTCAGATGTGACATCGGCGAAAAGTCGCCCACGGAATCACCGTAGCGCGTCGAATAGCCCACCCAGTCCTCTGAAAGGTTGCAGGTGTTGCAAACTCTGCCGTTTACACTCTGCGACACGGCATATACCGTTGTCATACGAATGCGCGGTGGCAAATTTGTAATCGCCTGCGTGCTGAGCTCCAACTCTGCCGGCATACTTTTTAATAAGCCCTCTGCCGCATCCTGGATGTTAATTTCATAGTGCTTGATGCCCAAATGGTTGACGAGCAAATATGCCATATCAATATCGTGCTGCTCGCCTTTCGGCATCAAAACACCGATAACTCTGTCACGGCCAAGCGCTTCAACACACAGCGCCGCCGCAACCGAGCTGTCCTTGCCGCCGGAAATACCGATTACCGCATTGCACCCCGGCCCGTTTTCTTCAAAAAATTTCCGAATCCAAGCCACACATTCATTTTTTACTTTTTTTGCATCAAACATAATTATCACCACTTACTCTTTTTATTCGGCCGTGTCTATACAAAGTGTTTCACCGGACTTAATTACATATGCCTTGCCGTCAATTTCCATCCAGATTGTATAAAGCGTCGGATTATAAATCTTATTGCCGTCTGCACTGTACACAAGCGACTGATACGCCTGCACATAGTCGTAAATTTCAATATTCGTCGCATACCAAATATCCTCGTGGCCGCCAAGCTTTTCGCAGATTCTGTCTAAAAGGTCCCAGTTGTCGTTTCTGTCAAACTCAAAGCTGTGCCCCCACAGATAGAACAGGCGCGGCATGCGTACAGCGCAATACAGCTTCTCAACATCCAATGCTAAAAACGCATCAATCCATTCCATAATCTGCGGATTGCTGTGCTTCGCTGTTGGCATCCATGCATACCAATCCCGCGGCAAACGAAATTCATTATTGTCTCCGCCGATATCCCGCGCATACGCAATGTCTAAATCCTTTAAATAGGAACGGATTGTTTCATAGTCTATCCCGGTCTCCATATGCTTAAGGCTCGCATCCGGATACGCCATACCGCGAATAATTCGCCCAAAACGCTTTTCCAGATTCAGTCTGCAATCCAACACATCCTTGATTCCCTCAATCGGACGCTGCATACAATTTGCTCTGTGCCTTGCCCCATGCACGGCAATTTCATGCCCGCGCGAAAGCACATACTCTTCAAACTGTTCATCCGTCACCTTACCAGCTTTATGCTCGTTTGAGCATATATTAAAGGTACATTTAAGCCCTGCCTTTGTAATCACATCCGAAAAGCGCAAATCCGCCTCGCTGCCGTCATCGTAGCTGAGCGTGACCGCTTTCGCCTTGCCTTCCGGAAATCTTAAAAACTGATAGCGCATAAACTTGTTCGCTCCTTATATATAATAGTTGTTGCCAGTATATCACACACCCATGCAAATTTCAATTCGTTTTTCTCTTTTAAAAAATTTTCAAAAAATGCTTGACAGAAAAAAACTTATGTGCTATACTTTAAAAGTCGCATTTGAGGACAGGCCCGTAAAATGCACACGCAATTGAAAATATGCTGGTGTAGCTCAATTGGCAGAGCAGCTGATTTGTAATCAGCAGGTTGCGGGTTCGAGTCCCATCACCAGCTCCATACGGAAGAGTTCCCGAGTGGCCAAAGGGGGCAGACTGTAAATCTGTTGCTTTCAGCTTCGATGGTTCGAATCCATCCTCTTCCACCAAACAAAAACCGACCTATAAGGTCGGTTTTTTGTTTGGTGAAACAGAAGAGGATGGATTCGAAGGGGAGCGGTAGTGAATGACTGTCCGGTGGACAGTCAGAGCCGCGACCGGGCTTTTCCGCAGAAAAGCGAATCCATTTCCAAAAACAAAAGCATACAACCCTAAAGCCGCTTCTTGTTTGGTGAAACCAAAGAGGATGGATTCGAAGGGGAGCGGTAGTGAATGACAATCCGGTGGATTGTCAGAGCCGCGACCGGGCTTTTCCGCAGAAAAGCGAATCCATTTCCAAAAACAAAAGCATACAACCCTAAAGCCGCTTTTGTTTGGTGAAACCAAAGAGGATGG
>JAZQCN010000027.1:0-8682 GCA_045546315.1 Clostridia bacterium
AAGCCGCCCGGCTCTCTGCCGTACATATGCACCCAACGCTTGCCTGCCCAGTCCAAAACGAAGCCGCCGGCATCGTGGTTCATATGACCGGTGGTTGCATCACCTGCGTGTGCCATAACAACCATAGAGTTTCTGTCCGACCAGCTTGCGCGCATCGAAATGCCGTTTGCACCGTCCGGCTCGGTGGACGAATAGAACTTATCCAATGCAAAGGACGGGTCCATCGTTGCCGCGTGCTCTGCATCGTACCACAGAATCGACAGAATAGCGCTGCGGTCCGTCGGATGTGTAACACCCTCATAGTTATTTAAAAGATATGTATTGTACCAGGAATACTGCGGCTTATCGTACTTTGTCGCAAGCCAGTACAAAATCGGGCTCTTGGAAAATGCACTTGCGCCGTCACCGAAGTTAAAGCACTTTACATTACCGTTGTAATAAATCGCATAGTCGCCCGTTTTGTCCATACCACGATTGTTTTTATAATCGAGTGCAGCCGGAAGTGTCTGCCCTTCTGCAAGGCAGGTATCGAGCGCCGCCATCAGCTTCACCTGATGGCGAATACCATAGTCCCAATAGCTTACGGTTTCTGCATACGCACCGTCTGCGCTGACCTCTACAAAGCACGCCTGCAAAGCGGAGTTACCCTTAACTAAGATATATTCTGCCAAACGCGGGTATTTGTCCGCAAGTGCAAGGGCTGCAATCATATTCGAGCCGTTACATACATTGCTCCAGTTGGAAACCTGGTTAATCCAGTTGCTGATGCCCGGTAAAAGGCCTTCGTAGCCGATGACCGCCTGCGACATACCCTTTTCAATCAGCCAGCCTTCAATTTTTGCTCTTTCCTCTTCTGTCCAGTCGTTATACAGCCAGTCGTAGGCAATTGCAAAGCCTAAAATCACATGCGCCGCGCACAGATAGGTCTTTGCATCCCAATCCGGCCATTCTCCGCCGACGTGCTCAAGCTCTTGCCAGAGTCTGTCCTTATAGCGCACATCCCCTGTAAGCCCATACGCACCGGCAAGCACCATCATATTGTTTTTCGCTCGGGTGGAAGGGGTATTGATGTTGCCGCGCTCATTGATAACATACTGCGCCGGCTCTGTCGTCAGCATCGTATTTGCTGTATTGATTAAATTATTGTACCAAATCTGATAGTTGGAATCCGTCTTAACTTTATCGCGGACTTCCTGCCAATCGTGCAGAAAAATGCGCGGATGCCCTGTACGCATCACCTTGGTCATGCCCAATTCTTCCTCAGGCTTTAATGCAACCTGGTTTAAATCAAACTCGCCCGTAATCTTTACAAAGCCGCCGGCATCCTTGTCCGGCGTTGTAATGAGGACATTGTCCAGCATCCAGTCACTGCCGTCTGCGGAAATATCGCCATAAATACGCACATCCATCGTTGTCGCCGTTAAAACCGCTTTAAATTCCTTGTACAGCTTACCTGCAACGTATACAAACGCCTTCTGCTGACCGAAATCGAAGCGCACCTTCACATGCGTCCAATCCTTAAACGCTGTCGGTACATATACGCTGACAAAGTTTTTCTTTGCAAATTCATCGTATAAAATGATGCCGAGCCTGGAATTGCCGACCGTCTCACATTTAATATCCATATCCACGGTCAGTGTGTTTAAACCGCGGCACGGAATCGGCTTGCCCATACGCGGTCCGCGGTTGGAGGGACTGCCCACCGGGTCGCCGTGGTAAGCCTTTACATACTTATTGCCACTCTCTTCGTATACACGAATCGGCGCAACATTTGTTACGGCGAAGTTTTTAAAGCCTTTTTCCGAGGTTTTTACAAGCTCTTCTGCCGTCTGTGTTTCAAAATCCTCATCTACAATGGTAATCAAATCGCCGCTCTCTGGCAAGGCATCTGCCTGGTTGTATGGTGCCTTGAGATTGTCCGGATTGATATACAAGCTATCCTCTACGCTGTAGCCTGCCTGTCTTGTGCTGATTTTCACATTATCAATATGCACGCTGCTGCCGTCCGGGTGCATATTGCCCATAAAACGAACATACACAGAATCGTCCGTATATTCCTTAATCGAATTTTCCTTGGTTTTTTCACCGTTTACATAGGTTGTCGCAAGCAGATTTTTCAAATCCACATCCACTTTGATGTGTGTCCACTTATCATATTTATACACCGAGGCAAAGGACACAAGCTTTGCGCCGGTCTCCACACCGTACAAATATGTACCGAAGGTGGAATCACCCGCTGTCCACTTTACATCGTATTCTAAGGTAAATGCCTGAAGCCCGCGAACCGTTACACGCTCATCGAAGCGCGGACCGCCGGTGCCCGTTGCCTCCGGCGAGCGGTAAAAGCGCGCAGCCTTGTTGCCGTCCTCCTCAAAAACCTCTACCACAGATTCCGCCGTTGAAACGACAGTTGTAAAATCCTTCGGTTTCTTCCCGACCTCATCGTTTTCAAAATTCGTTTCAAAGAAAACAATTTCCGGTCCGTCCATGCTGACCGCTTCTTCCTTAATGGCAAACGCCATTGGTGCACAAACACCCAAAAGCAACGCACACGAAAGAAGCATACATAAAGCCTTTTTCATTTTCCGCTCATCTCCTTAAGTTTTATAATATAATTACATAAATTTTAGCTACATAAATTTTATCATAAACATTCAAAAGCAACAATAGAAATTTTTCCCTGATTTTTTTAATATGTTTCTCTGTTCACAACTATAGTATAAAATGTTTTTATATAAAAAACAAGAAAAAAAAGAGGACTCATCGAGTCCCCTTTCATTTCGAAACTTACTGCACAACAACAGGGATACTGTAACTGCGCATAATACCACCAATATTGGCTTCAACAGTAACCTTCGTCTGTCCCCTGCCGACAAGCGCTATATTGCCGTTTGCATCAACGGTTGCAACAGTCGCATCTGCGCTGGTCATCTTGAGCTCTGCAAGATTTACTGCCACCGGCTGATCAAGACCATTTGTACCGCTAATCACCAGTGCGCGCATCTCGCCAACCTTACCATGGATTTTGTCCGGGTAGAACTGCGCACTCCAGCTTGCATCATCTGCCGCCTGCGCAGCAGCGTCACCATAGAAACGCACCTCACAAATGCCAAGCCATGTTGTGGTAGAGCCGGTAATCGACACACCTGTAAGACGCACATAACGCACTGCCTTATCACCGAGAGCGAACATATCATACTCTGCACCCATCGTACTCGATATGCTTTCGCTGAGTGTCTCCCAGTTTGCACCGTCCACACTGCCCTCCACCTTAAAGGTGTAAGAGCGTTCATTCGACATAAAGGCTGCAAGCGCCATCGAATGAACGGTTTTTACCTCGCCAAGGTCGTAGCAAATCCAGTTGCTTACACCATTTGCCGACCAGCGGTGCAGTGTAATGCTGTCATGAATTACATTATCGTAAGTACCATTCATCGGATATTTGTCATCTGTCCACTCAATCGAGCTTGTTGCACCTGCAATCGGCAGATGATTTGTCACTGCCGGTTTTTCGCCATTGTACGGTGTAATCACAAGCTTTTTAATTGCATTCGGGTCACTGCTGCCCGCATACGGATTTTCTGCAAAGTGGAAGGTATAAACCTTGTCGCCCACCGTTACGGTTGCAGGGTTACCCTGCACTACAGTTGCGCCCGCATCCGCACTAGCCGTTACATTTAAAGCAGCACCTGCCACAGCAGCAATATTATAGCTGTAGACTTCACTGTCAAAGAACTTAACTTCCTTGCCATCCACCTGCACGCGGATATCCAGAAGGTTAATCAATTTGGTAATCGTGTCCGCATCATAGGTTACCGGCTTATCAGAGATGATAATTAAACCTCTGTCATCCCAGAACACCTGCTTACCGAGCGCCTCTACAAGTGCACGAAGCGGAATCAGTGTTCTGCCGCCGATTTCCTTTGCCGGCACATCGAGCACGACAATGTTGCCGTTTACATTCATCTGATTCGAGCCGAGCTGCAATGTAATCTCGTTGGTACCCGTTTTTACCGATACCGTCTGTGTTGCATCTTCCCAACCAACCTTAGCGCCGAATTTTTCAGCAATAAATCGTACCGGTACAAGTGTTCTTCCATTTTCAACAATCGGCTTTATGTCAATATTTGCCGTATCCACATAGGTCTTTGCGCCCTTCGCATATGCATTCGGGTTGTCCACCTTAAGTGCAACAATATCCCCAAGCGTCTGCGAAGTGGTTAGTGCCGGCGAGCCTGCCGCGCTCCAACTGTCGAGCGGCAAAATCGGCTGCGGCGCCGGAATACCTTCGCCCTCGTGAAGCGGAACATATTCTACCGTCAGATTCAGTGCCGTTGTATTTTCAAGATGAATAAACAGCTTTACTTCATCCATCTTCGTCAGCACATCCTCCTGCACGCTCGGATTCGGGCTTGTCGGAAGCGGTCTTGCTGCCATAATATCAAACTTTGCCTCTGCCGGTCCCTGCGTGATACGAACGAGCATCTGATCCTCGCCCATTTCCAAAAGCGCACTCTTACCATCAGACGCTAAGGTAATGTTTGCAGTCGTATTTGCAAACCAGTAAAATTCGCTTGGCTTGCTTGCTGTGATTTCATCCTGGATAACTAAGGTTTCACGCATGTCCGTCAGCATAAAGCCGCGTTTTGCGGAGGTATAATCCACATTGGTATCCGTCATATCAATGATGCCGAATGCTGTATTGTCATCAGAAGCAGCCTTAATCACCGGTGCGTAGTAATCCAGCTTCATATCCGGTCTGTCCTGCGGCGGATTTGCGATAATCGTGTTGTTACCTTCACCACGACAATGGTAGTAGTCAAAGTGACCGCCGCTCTCCACATGGTTGTGATACCCCGGCCAGCCATAGGTAACACCGCCGGAAACACCGGCCGGCTCTCTGCCGTACATATGTACCCAGCGCTTGCCTGCCCAGTCTAAAACGAAGCCGCCGGCATCGTGGTGCATATGACCTGTAGTTGCGTCACCTGCGTGTGCCATTACCACCATTGAGTCTTGGTCTGTCCAGCTGCCGCGCATGGTTATACTGTTGTTGCCGTTTGGCGCAGTAGACATATAAAACTTATCTAAGTCAAACGCCGGATCTGCGGTAGAGGCGTGCTCCGGATTATACCACAGAAGCGACCAGACCGCCGAGCGGTCCTTCGGATGGTTTGCCGAAGCGTAGTTATTGAGCAGGTACATATTGTACCACGCATACTGCGGTTTATCGTACTTGGTTGCAAGCCAATACAGAATCGGGCTGGAGGACAATGCTGTCGTTCCGTCGCCGTAGTTAAAGCCACCCGTCGTACCGTTAAAATAAATCGGGAAATCACCCGTGTTGTTTAAGCCTGTAATGTTCTTAAAGTCAAGAATTTCCGGCAAGGAAGCACCCTCAACCAAGCAGGAATCGAGCACCGACATCAGCTTTACCTGGTGACGGATACCGTAGTCCCAATAGCCTAATGTTTCAGCATAGGAGCCGTTTTCAGAAAGCTCGTCAAAGCAGCCGGTCAAGCCGATTGCACCCTTACGCAAAATATAATCCGTTACCTCCGGGTATTTGTCGGCAATCGCAAGCGCCGCAATCATATTTGAGCCGTTACACACATTGTTCCAGTTGGATGAACGCTTTACCCAAGGCGTGCCCTTTTCATAGCCCTCATAGCCGAGCACTGCCTCGGAAAGTCCCTTTTCCAAAAGCCAGTTTTCGATATTTATACGCTCTTCCTCTGTCCAATCGTGGTAGAGCCAGTCATACGCTACCGCAAAGCCGAGATTTACGTGTGCGGTACACAGATATGCATCTGCGCCCCAGTCCGGCCAGTTGCCGACCTCTCTAAGCTCTGCATAGAGTCTGTCCTTATAGCGCACGTCGCTCGTCAGCTGATACGCCGCAGCCAGAATCACCATATTGTTTTTCGCCGTTGTCGAGCAATCATTGATTGTATTTCTAGAGTTTCGGTAATACGCCGTCGGTGCAACGCGCAGAAGCGAGGTCGCCGTATCTAAAATATTCTTTTCCCAGATTTTAAAGTTTTCGTCCGTGCCGATTTTGTCACGCACTGCCTGCCAATCGTTTGTAAACAGACGCGGGTGCGACATTCTCATCACATCAAGCATGCCTGTCTTTTCCTCTGCCGGCAACTTAACCTTACTAAAGTCCACCGTATTGTCCAAACGAATCATACCGCCGATGTCCTTATCCGGCGTTGTCAGCTTGAAATTGTCGATTGCACACCAGCTGCCGTCAGTATCCACTTCACTGTAGACCTGGAATTCAATATTATTCGCGCCTGCAAGGTCTGCTGTGTGTTCCTTGTACAACTTACCGCCGGTATACACCTTTGCAGTTTTTGCTTCAAAGTCGTAGCGCACCTTCACATGCGTCCACTTTTTAAAGTCCGTCGGCAGATTCACGCGCGACACAATTTTGCTGTCCGCTTTGTTTGCAATGCGCAGCTGCATCTGCGTTTTGCCGGATGCCGTTGTCATAACATCCATATCGGCAATCATCGTCTTGATACCCGAAGCAAAAAACGCCTTTGCCATACGCGGTGCGCGCGCAGTTGCTCCCTCTGCCTTCGGGTCACCGTGGATGGCTACCGCATACTTATTGCCGTCCGACTCTTTGATTCGAATCGACGCAACTTCCGTAATTGCTCCAATCGGAAAGCCCTGCCCAACTGTATCGTAGGCATAAATCTTGTCTATCGTCTGACCTTCAAAGTCTTCTGCTATAATTGTTAAAAGGTCACCGGTTTCTTCTTTTGCATCCGCTTCTTTGTACGGTGCATCAATATCCTCTATCACAATGCCCGGGTTCGGATCGTAGCCGACCTGTGTTGTGCTGATTTTCAGGTTATCAAACATTGCCCAGCTTTCCTCCGGCGCCGCCGATGCCATCAGCTGAAGCACAACCTTTCGCTCCGTATGCGCAGCGAGCTCTATCGACTTAAACTCCTCATCGTTCATATAAGCCGTTGCCGTTCCATTTTTCAAATCCACGGCAATACGCACATGCGACCACTCGGTCACTTGTCTTGTCACGGTGATGCTGCCAAGTCTTTGCTTGCTTTCTTCACCGATCAGATTCACTGCCAAGGTTGTCTCCCCGCCATTGGTTTTCACATCCATGTCAACATAGAAAAGCTGCAAGCCCTGAATGCTGAAATTCTTCTCCACACGCGGTCCTCTTGCCTTTTCATCCGGTCCGTTCGGATTGCCGTGCCATGTTTTTACAACCTTGTTGCCATCTTCCTCGGCAACATACATACACGCCACATCCGTAACAAGACTGCCGGAAAAGTTTGACGGCACCTTCCCCACGGTGTCATTTTCAAAATCCGTAGCGAAAATCACCGTTTCCGGACCATCCAGCTTAACCGGTTCTTCCTTGATTGCAAACACCATCGGCGCACAAATGCTCATAAGCACCGCAAGAGTCAGCAATACACATAAAGTTTTCTTCATTTCCGCTCATCTCCTTTTTGGTTACATCTATGTAAATATTTTATCATAATACTTAATGATGCAACAATAGAAAATTTTCCCTGATTTTTTTAATATGTTTCTCCGTTTTAGAATATTATAAAGAGTTTTTCACATTGGCTCAAAAGAAACAAAAAACAGGCAATGTTACATTGCCTGTTTTTTGACGCCTCCATTTTTCATTTTTCGTCGGTGTAATTTTGTGTGTCAAATAGGAACCGGTGCTTACCAGATTAAATAATCCAAGCCCTTTAACTTTGCAATTGCTTCTACGAAATAGAAATCTGCATAGATTAAGTGTATCTGTGCATTTTTTGCATAGGAATGCATACCGTTTTGGACAATGGATTGATCGGAATCATCGAAGATGCAATCCTGCTCGTGTGCTTTCAAAATCTTGATTGCGCCGTCCAAGTATTTTTCTTCCTTCGTTACCTTGTAAAGCTCAATCAAGCCGCAGGCGGCACACATGCCTGCACTGGAGTCAACATAGCCGATATCTTTAGATTGCATAAAATCCGTCGGTGTTCTGTAGCCAAACGCCGCAGTATGCTCTAAGAAATAGTCAGAAACCTTGATCGCCGTATCTAAGTATTCTTTTTTGCCGGTGTGGATGTAGCTTAAGATAAAGCCGTATACCGCCCACGCCTGACCGCGCGTCCATGCAGAGCCGACCGCCATACCCTGACCGCCGAGCGTTTCGATAACCTTATCCTCCTGCTCATCGTGCACAACGATATGTACAACACTGCCATCCACACGAACATGGTCGCGCATTGCCATATCGGCATGCATTTCTGCAATAAAGCAGAAACGGTCATCCTCCAGCTCGCGGCTTGCCCAGTACAAAAGCGGAAGGTTCATCATACAGTCGATGATGGAGTAACTTCTTTTGTCCCATGCACGGATGAACTTGCCGCGAATATTTGCACGCGCTGCCAATAAATTCGCAGCGTAGAGTGCACGCACGCGCGATTCCGCGTTGCCCTCAAACTCATAATGCGGCTTGGATAAAAGATTCCACTGAAAGCCGACATCGTGGCTCAGACCGTCATGCTTTGCAAGCGCCCTGTCCATCATCCACTCCTGATTAACGGCACAGCGTTTATACACGTCTTTGCCCGTCATCTTGTACATCAGCCACAGCATACCGCCGTAAAAGCCGTTGGTCCACCAGGAGATATGCAG
>JAZQCN010000028.1:0-1956 GCA_045546315.1 Clostridia bacterium
CCGTACAAGAGTACTGTGCCTGCTGCTGCGCCGCGTCTTACAGCAAATTTTCCTCTTTTTATGTTGGTTTTACTGTGTTACAAGAGCTGACCTGTACCTGTAGGGACCGGCGTCCTCGACGGTCCGTTTGTTTTTGTGTCAGCCTTTTTGCCTTGCACTGCATCCAAATTTCCGCTTTTTATGCCGGTTGCGGTTTTGTATGTAAACTTGCGGCGTGCAGCAGGGGGGTCTTGTGGGGGACGGCAAGTCTCGCTGCGGCTCGGTCGCGTTTTGCCGTCCAAAACCGACAAGGTTTGCCAAGGCAAACAAAAAAATTGAAAAAAAGCAGTTAGACTATTGACTTTTTTAATTTTATATGTAAAAATAAATAGGGGTGAAGTGTTTGCGAATCATTGGAGGAAGTAAACGCGGTCTAAAGCTCGTCGGCTTTGAGGGCGACAGCGTCAGACCGACAACGGACAGAGTGAAGGAAAATATTTTTAATATCATCAGTCCGTATGTTTGCGAGGCAAACACACTCGATTTGTTCGGCGGTACGGGTGCGCTTTCGATTGAGGCGCTCAGCCGCGGTGCGAAAAAGGCAACCGTGTGCGATGTGGCGGAAAGCTCGCTTTCCATCATCCGTACAAACCTTGCCAAGGCGGATTTTACCGCGGCGGCGCAGGTGGTTAAGACAGATGCGGTGCAGTATATTTTATCTGCGCGCGAAAGCTTCGATATTATTTTCATCGACCCACCGTACAATTCGGACCTGTTAGAAAAGACGCTTGCAGCGATTTCAGAAAATCCGAGCATCTGCCCGGACGGCATTATCGTTTGCGAACGCGATTACGAAAAGACGCTGCCAAAGCTTTCAGGACTCGATATCGTGAAGGATAAAAAATACGGCAGAGTACAGATTTTGGTGCTGCGCATACCGAATGGGGAATGACCGATGAAAATTGCAGTTTATCCGGGCAGCTTTGACCCGGTCACAAACGGACATCTGGATATTATCAGGCGTAGCGCGCGTGTCTTCGATAAGGTGATTGTCGGCGTTTTGGATAACCTTTCCAAAACGTGCGTCTTTACACCTGAGGAGCGCAAGGCGTTAATTGAAGGTGCCGCTGCGGGGATAGAGAACGTAGAGGTGCACTGCTTTTCCGGCCTTTTGGTCGATTTTATGCAGCAGTTTGATTCCGCGGTGATTATCAAAGGGCTGCGCACCGTGAAGGATTTTGAATACGAATTTCAGATGGCGCTTCTAAACAAGAGCCTTAACCCGGATGTGGAAACCTTTTTTGCCATGACCGACTCGAAATATTCGTATATCAGCTCCAGTATGGTTAAAGAGGTCTTTCGCCTCGGCGGCTCGATTGACGAGTTTGTGCCGCCGTTGGTCAGAGAGGCACTGCAAGAGAAATTTGAGAATGGGGGACAAAAGTGATGGAGGTTCTTGAACTGATTGATATGCTCGAAGATGTGGTGGATAAAGCAGGTGGTATTCCGCTGATTGGCAAAGCCATTATCGACCGTGACGAGCTTTTGGACTTGATTGAAGAAATCCGCATCAACCTGCCGGATGATTTGAAGCAGGCAAAGTGGGTAAAGGATGAGCGCCAGCGCATTTTAGACGATGCAAACAAAGAGGCGGCAACCATCATCAAGCTTGCAGAGGAGAAGATGGCTTCCCTCATCGACGATCACGAAATTACCCAGCGTGCACAGGCGCAGGCAAGTGAAATTGTGAATGCTGCGCAAAACAACGCACGCGACATCCGTCAAAGCACCAAGCAGTATGTGGACGACCACATGGCTGCCCTCGAAGCAAAGATTGAGAGAACGCTTATGACGGTACGCGAAAACAGAAACGAACTGAAGAATCAATAAAAAGATGCGGAGCTTGCCTCCGCATCTTTTTATTGATTTTATTCGCTGGTTTTAATCGTAAAAAGGTAAAATCAGCGCATTACTGCG
>JAZQCN010000029.1:0-5717 GCA_045546315.1 Clostridia bacterium
TTTGTTTTTTTCGTTCGTATGTTATTGCCATTTGCTTTATCTTCTTTCATAATATAATTAACAAAGATTTCTAATTAAATTATATCACTATTCTACATAAAATTCAAGTATTTCACCATATTTCTACAAAAACTTCTAATCGCAATCTTCTTTATTTCTATAAGACTATTCATTAGTAGGTTTTGTCGCAAAATGTCGTAACTAATATGAACACTGTACAATTCAAGCACCGATTTCTAGTGATAACTCATATAATTAAGACCAAAAAGCAATCTTTTTCTTTATATTATCACATCTTTACACATCATTCGACAGAATTTTTACTCGTGTCAAGACCGGAACAAAAACTACACATTATCCTCTAATCCCTGAATGTATTTATGCATGGTTTCTGCCACAATCTTACTGTGTGCAACGGCTTCAACGACCGTTCTTGCACCATTCACTACATCGCCCGATGCAAATATCCCCAGTCGGCTTGTGTTGCCGAATTCATCCGCCACCAAAAGTCCGGATTTACTTGCCTCCAAACCGGTTGTGGTAGAAACAATAACATTTCTCGGTCCCTGACTGATTGCAATAATCACAGAATCCGAAGGATAGAATTTATCGCTGCCTTCTATTTCTTCCATCGTTCCGTCCTCATGTTCTGTAACATCGCGGAAAATCACGCCGTCATCCAAGATTTCAACCGGTTTGCAGTTATACTTAAAATTCACGCCCTCTAATTTTGCATAGCTGTATTCATAATCGCTCGCCGCAACCTTGGCGGTCAGTGAAAAGCAAGTTACATCACGGCTGCCACTTCGCACGACAGTGCGTGCAACATCCATAGCAGCATTGCCGGCACCGATAATAATCACCTTTTCACCCAATTTATATACATTCGGATTGTTCAGATAATTGATGGCAAAATGGACATTTCCGAATGTCTCGCCTTTTATATGTAATGTATTGGGACGCCATACGCCCGTACCGATAAAAATCGCTTTATAGCCGTCTCTGAACAAATCATCCACGCTGATTGCATCGCCGATTCGAATATTCGGGCGAATTTTTATGCCTTTGAGTTCAATGTGTCGATATTGTAGATCATCGAGCACACTTTTCGGCAAACGAAATTCCGGAATGCCGTAGCGCAAAACGCCGCCGATTTTATCCTTGCTTTCAAAAATCGTCACCTTATAACCGTAGCGCGCCAAGATGATTGCAATTGTAAGACCTGCAGGTCCGGAACCAACAATGGCAACCTTTTGACCGTTTGACTTTGCAGGACCTTCAACCATTTTCGGTGCAAATGCACCGGATATATAATGCTCAATGGCAGAAAAATGAACCGGCGCGCCCTTTTTATTGAGCACGCAGTTGCCTTCGCACTGTTTCTCGTGATTGCAAATCAAGCTGCAAATCGTGGTGAGCGGGTTGTTTTCAAAAAGTATTCTTCCAGCCTCATCCAGCTTATTTTCCTTTAAAAGACGAATAATCTGCGGAATAGGCGTGCTTATAGGACAGCCTTTTTGGCATGTCGGATTTTTACATTGCAAGCAGCGATTTGCCTCGTCCAAAATATGAAGTGCCACTAATTTTCTCCTCCGTTCACTGCAAAAACATTTTCTTACAAGCAAGCTTTATAGTTTAATCTCTCTATCCTTAAAATAATACTTTTTATCGTGTTCGTTGATTTCACGCAGCACCCGGCACGGGTTGCCGACTGCAACTACGCCGGACGGGATGTCCTTTGTGACCACGCTTCCTGCGCCGATAACCGTATTATCCCCGATTGTAACCCCGGGCACAAGCACTGCACCTGCACCAATCCAGCAATTTTTACCGATTCTGACCGGTGCATTGTACTGATAGCCTTGTGCGCGCAGCTCCGGCAAAATCGGATGTGCGCCGGTCGCAATCGTAACATTCGGTCCAAACATCGTAAAGTCCCCCACATAAATATGCGTGTCGTCCACGAGTGTTAAGTTAAAATTCGCATAGACATTTTTCCCGAAATGCACATGCTTACCGCCCCAGTTTGCCCGTAGCGGCGGCTCAATATAGCAGCCTTCGCCGATTTCGGCAAACATTTCTTTTAAAAGCGCTTTTCGTTTTGCAAACTCCGTGGGGCGTGTCTGATTAAAATCGTACAGCTTTTCAAGGCAAGCAAACTGCTGTTTAATAATTTCATCGTCGCACGGAAGATACAATTCTCCGGAATGTAATTTTTCGTAATCGCTCATAGCTCTCTCCCCTCGAAGCTCATTTTTATTTCAGTTTTTCATATCCTTAAGCAATTCTCTTGCACCGTCGATAATTCTTTCGCCTACGCCCGCTTTAAACTTAGATGAGCGTGCCTCATAGCCGCCCTCGGCATAAGCGGACTCTACCGGAAAATAGCCGTTATGCCCGTTAACAAGCTCGCACACCAGTACAATTTCCCAACCCGGTGTTCTCTTAATTTCCATACTGATGCCCGTAAACGGCTCGCCCGGGATACCCACCATGGCAATTTCACCGAGTTTTAAGCCGGTCAAGCCCATTTCAAAATATTCCGGTCCGTTTGCAAGCTTGCACATTCTCGCCGACTCGGCAACCACCGTTGTAAGCTCCATTGCTTCAAACGGGATTTCGCTGTCGCGTCCCTCTTCGTGCAGCTGATTATATTTGCGCGCCAACACAAGCTCCTCCGGCGTCGGTACATTTGCCGGCATCTGGATTGTCTTGTGGAAAATGTCAATGTCATCTACATCGATGTATTTTACCTTGTCATACACCTGCAAAACCGTGCCCGCCATTGCTCTGCCGACAAATCTTGCCATACCGGGACTCTTCATTTCGTTGTCAAAGCTGATTTCCGTATCGTTCATATCGCCGTCCTTCGGGTGCACATTTGTGCTGCCGAAATCACCTTGCTCACCTCCACCGCCAATTTGATTTCATCTGCCTGCTCTACGGTGAGCGAGCAAACATCCACGCTGATTACGGCAATTCTTTTTTTACCGCACTCAAGCACGATGGCGCTTGTTTCAAGATCGTGCAAAAAACCTTTCACATGTCTCGGTACATAATACCCCATCACACCAAAACCCATTTTTGGGTTTATATTGCATACTGCATAACCAACTCTCAAACTCATTTTTTGCCTCACCTTTTGTCAATATATAGGCTGTATAATCCGGATGCCTGCCTCTTTACATATTAAAGAGTCTTTTTGCATTATTCAATAATATATTTTCCTTGTCTCTCTGTCCAAGCATTGCAAATTCTATTCTTCCTCTTTGTGAAGCCGCAGAATAGGTATCTGTACCGAACAAAATATGTTCAGAGCCTATTTGCGATACTGCATACTCTATTATCCTGTTTTTAAGACTTGCAAAACCCGATGTGTCTACATAAACATTTTCAAATTTTGCATCTCTCACGGCTTTAATATGATATTCATTTTTCAAATGTGCCATAATAAAGGTTGCGTTTTGATATTGGTTTGCAAAAGGAAGAATATAATCCGCACCCTTTTCAGGATGAATCTGCACAATCGCAGAAAGCTTGTCTGCAAACGAAAAAATCTTATCGCCGTATTCTTCAACAGAATACTTATGGCACACCGGATGAATTTTTATTCCAACACATTTTTCGGATTTAAGCATTCTTTCTGCCTGCGTAAATGTATTTTCGTTTCTGGGATCAATAATCACCCATTGATATAAAGCGTCGACCTTGTTTGCCAAGTCGAACATAAACTCGTTCGATGCTTCCGTTCTGCTTGTATCAAGCACCCCATCAAACGGTGAAACAAACACCTTGCCTATATGTGCCGTTTCACTTATTTTCGACAATACATCCCAATATGCAGTATACAAATCCCCCTCTTGCATTATATCAGTCAGGTGATTATGTACTAAACTGTCTTTCGGACCATAATTCAAATGGCAATGTGTATCAATTGCATTTACAAACATGTATTTCATTCCTTTTAATGATTTTCGACAGTCTTACTATAAAGACTGTATAAACTAGATACTGATACAGAACGAATCAGCATAACCCCTATAATTAAACTTATTAAAACCTTTTCATCTTACACACTCTCTTATGCATCAAAATAATTCATCCGTAAAATAAGCATTTGTGTTTGCATGCTTTCCGTTCGCATCCGTGACGGTGATTCTTACATAAATATCTTCTAACTCCACATCAAAGTCTGCACTGCTGATAAACTCACCTGCATCTGCCTTTAATAACTTCGCCCGTCTCGTGCCTGTATGCAACGCTATACTTTCTGCGTCCGAGCAATCAATATGAATTTTACCATCTTCAAACCACAAATTGTGTATCTGCGGCCCCTGAGAAGCGTAAAAATTTCCCGCCACCAAAGCGCTCGTAATCGCTCTGTACTCAAGCTTTTCCGCCTTAATCATCGTAAAGCCGCCACCGCAGGCTTCCTCTCTGTGGCAATCATCTGTCGCAATACAGTAGATACGCTTTCCGCCCCGCAGCATATCATCATATTCTTTTTCATTGTAATCGCAATAACCAAGAAGTACACACTCGTTATTAAAAACTTCCATAGCATTCATATGGTTATATCCCATATAATCGTTGTAGTTTTCAAGTGACCAATTCGGATGATTATATGTAACGAAAAAGCCACCTTCTCTTCCCCTTTTCATCATATCGCTAACGCATTCATGCGTATGCTCTCTTTCATAATCCGGCGCATTTTCGTCATACTGCACTTGATCCAGATAATTGACACTGTTTCTGAAAAAGTACTTTGAACGGTGAAAACAAACCTGTTTTAAATTATCAGGTTCAAGCGCAATAAGACACATATGACATGTTTTCATGAAGCGTTTTTCTTTTTGTTCGTTTACTTCCATCTCGTAACCGTTCAAGGGTAAAAAATCCTCGTCGGCAAGCTCAGGATGCGGAACCAGCACATCGTGGTCTGTAAATGCAACTACGGAGTAGCCTTTTTTCTTATAAACATTTTTTACTTCTTCCGGGCTCAGGCGACCGTCCGAAACTGTAGAGTGGCAATGCAAATTCGCCTTGTAAAATGCGCCTGCTTCAGGCAATAAATACTTTCTCATAAAACTCTCTCCTTAAATTTTATTTCTTTTTTATCTCAAGCAATTCCGAAAAATCATATATATAATGATCTGCAACTGCCTTTATATCCCGAATATACTCTTTCGATGACTCATCGAATACACCACACACATTCATCCCTGCAGACTTTGCCGTTTTGTCAGCATTATAATTATCATCCAGAAAGAGTACATTTTCAACAGGCTGTCCCAGCTTTTCTGCAGCTTGTACATAGATTGAAGGGTCCGCTTTCGTGGTTTGAAAATCATCACAGGACCACACATTCGTAAACAAATCATATATCCCTATCCTTTTTAAACACACATCCAGCACTCTGTGCGGACTTGCCGTAAGGATATTCAGGTCTGCACCTCTGTTTTTGAGTTCTTGAAGCACAGAAACCACATTTGCTTTTGCCTGAATGTTGCAAGCGTACTCATTATACGCATATTCGTTCATTAGCTTCAGCAATTCTTCTTCCGACAAACGAATACCCAGCTTCTTAAAATATGCGGCAGTACCGGCATAGCCTAACGGCGTAATGATTTTTATAATATCCTCCGCATATTCTATATTATTTTCATCAAGTATTCTCAACATAACAGAAACGAATGTTGGCATTGAGTCTACTAATG
>JAZQCN010000030.1:0-43523 GCA_045546315.1 Clostridia bacterium
GAGGTTGTATTAGAGAGAAAGAAGATAAACAAGGACTTGCACCTGATATGTGCTTTGCCACACCCGAATTTTGAGAGCAGGCGGAGTATAACCGAAAAGATGAGGTTTAACAAGATAATCAAAAATGCCGACCTTGTAAAAGAAATCAATAATCATTATTTTACAGGTTGCTATCAGGTGAGGAATGAATGGATGGTTGATAGGTCAAATCTTGTGATTGCTGTGTTCAATGGTCAAAAGAGTGGGACAAAGAATACGGTTGATTATGCAAAGAGAAAAGGGGTAAAAGTTGTTAATGTGCTTGATAGCATTTAAAATCGATTTTGAGGCCGAGTTACAACGGCTGTTAAAGAGTACATAAGAGGATAAAAAACAGGTGTAATGATCAAACTCGTTTGAGTGTTGATATTACACCTGAAATCATTGTAAAACTTATGTATGTATTTGAAATTATTCTTTTTCTTGAACAGAGTTAATGGAGTTAATAACGATTTCGCTTTTGCTAACTATGCGGTCAATTGAAGAATCTATTGTTTTCGTCATGGACAGGTAAGATTCCAGTTCAGTTATTAGCGACGTAATTGCTTTGCTTAATCTGCGTTCCATACCAATGCTTCCATACATAACATTAACGAAATTCTTAATCTGTCCATCAGATGTAGCAATCGTTTGTTTCATATCTTTTAAAGCAGATACAGAATCTTGTAATCCGTTTAGATTTTCTTGCTTTCTTATATGCTGATTATCCATTAGAGAAAGATAGCTGTTTTCGATAACATCCCAGCACGTTGATGTAACAGAAACATGTCCTTTTAATTTTCCTGCAAACAAATCAATAGGAGAAGCAAGTTTCCTGCATACATTTCTAACAAACGCAACATCCGCGTTTCCACTCTGTGCTTTAACTCTATTTATATCGTTTGTGGCATTAGTAATGGAATTGCTCATTTCTTGCATTTCTTCACTTATAGCATTAATTTCATCGGTCATTTTTTGTGTGTTTTCTTCGATATCAGAAATATAGTCAAAATAACCCTTGTCATCATCATGCTCGTTGGTTTCTTCTACTGCATTATTTTCTTCAACTTCTTTTGGAGTACAAATAGGTTCAATAATTTTAGTGTCAGATTTGCTTATGGAAATGTTTGGCAAGTAATCAAATACAGGGTTTCCGTACTTAATTGTATTATCCATAGCGCCTGAAAGTAATTTATTTAATTCGTTAATTAGGTCTGGCAACTTATAAAATTTCAAGCTGTATTGATTTGCTCTATACGACCTTATATCAAATGGTAATTCATTTACATCTTGAGTTATTATAATAACCTTTTTATTCATAGCATGAGCAAGACCTAATTCATAAAATACATTTGCGTTTAAGCCGCTAACATCAGCTATAATGACTTGTGCCTCATATATTCCTTCGACAATATCTTTTATAATATTTTGTTGGTTATCCAAATCACCTGCATTTGTAAATTCAAATTTATCTTCAAAAGTCTTTTTTAATTCATCATATAAAGCTAAAAAATCTTCATCGAAAGGGGTTATTACAAATACTTTAGGTTTAGTAGACAAAACTAATCCCTCCTCGTAAAAGGCTGTTCGGCTTATTATAACATATTTATCCAAAAAAATCAATAAAAAAGGCTCTTGAGAAATCTCAAAAGCCTTGAAATTGGCGGAGCGGGTGGGATTCGAACCCACGGTACATTGCTGTACAACTGATTTCGAGTCAGTCCCGTTATGACCACTTCGATACCGCTCCATGCGTGGTCGGGATTGAGGGATTTGAACCCCCGGCCCTCTGGTCCCAAACCAGATGCGCTACCAAACTGCGCTAAATCCCGAAAAGTGGTACTTGACAAGTATACTACAATTCCAAGGGGATGTCAAGCAGAAAAATGCAAAAAAAGAAGTGACCCTCGATTACATTATCAACAGTGTAATCAAGGGTCACTTCTGTGAATTCTTATTATCTAACATCATTTAAACCTCTCTTTCGTAGATTCCTTTTGCTTTGATCCTTACAATACCGAACCGCATTCTTTCAATCTTTTGTCTCTAAAGGAGAACCGCTTTGAATTTTGTAATGTAGCTTTCTTGCAAAAGGTGAGTTTGGACTTTTCATTTGTAAAGAAACTTTGTTTACTTCCGATGAACGAATCTCAAATTCTGTTGGCCTTCTGGTTTTCCTTCATCTATCTGAAACGTAACACCGTCGTGCTTGGTAGACTCTTCCTGCTACCAGACTCTTTCTTCTTTCCGGGACTGCGTTCATTCTGAAAGTATTCACTTTTTCTTTACATCAAAGTCGGTGTCTTACTTGTACATTGGACTGTACCTCTCTTTCTCTTTTGTCACCTTTAGTATACCATGCGCAGCGCAGGTTTGCAATCGGCAAAGCAACAGAAGTGAAATAGCATTTTTTGTGCAGAATATAGAATTATTTTAGCAATTTTTCCAAAAGTATTTACAAATGAAAAATATCTGTGTTATACTGAATCTGTTGGGGCTTAAAATGCTGTGCTTTGCATGGCGTTTTTTGCTTTTTGCGGAAAGGGGTGGATGCAATGATTGAAAATGTCATTTTAAGAGATACCAAAAAAGAGGAGTGGCCACAAATCCGCAGCCGGATTTTAAACAGAATTCTGGACAATTTCGGTACGATGCTGTGGGACAGAGGCGAGACGGGCTTTGAAGAGCTTGAGCGTTATGAGAATTTCGGTCTCACGCATGTTAAAATCAAGTACGAAATCATGGATGGTATTCCGGCGTGGGCAATCATCGTGCTGCCGGAGGACTTTGATGCAGCAAAGCAGTATCCGGCGGTTGTAACCATTCACGGCACGAACGGTACATATGGCAAATACGGCGTGTTGGGTGCAACGCCTAAGAAGAATCGCGCCTATGCGATTGAGCTTGCACAGCGCGGCTATGTAACCATTTCGCCCGACCAGTTTGGTTTCGGCGAAGCGATGAACGACCCGGCATATAAGGAAATGGCGGATAAGTTTTACGACAATTATCCGGATTGGTCCTTGACGACGGTGCGGCTGCTCGGGCATATGCGCTGCGTAGACATTTTGCTTCGCCTCGGCTATGTTAAGGCGGACGGCATCGGCACCATGGGCAATTCGCTCGGTGGCTGCGCCGTGATGTATCTGGCGGCAATGGATGAAAGGATTAGTGCGGCGGTGATGTCGACGGGCATCAGCCCTTGGGCAACAAATATCTATCGTTCTCTGAACAGAGAAATACAGCTCGACCCGCAGCATACGGATGCGATGCGTGTGCGCGGCGTATCGCCGTGGGAGCTCAATGAAATGCTTTCGCTTTGTGCGCCGAGAGCCATTATGTGCCTCGAGCCGTTCAACGACCCGTATAATCCGGACCCTATGGCGACGATAGAATGTGTGCATCGTGCATGGCAGGTGTACAATCTGTTAGAACAGCCGCAGAATTTGGCTTTGTATATGCATGGCGACGGACATGATACGGTAGATGAGGTGCGCGATATGGCATATGATTGGTTTGACAGAATTTTAAAGAAATAAACAGTACGGCACTGTGCGAAATGCACAGTGCCGTACTGTTTATTTAATATCTTCCACGACGGTTTCCGGCGGCGTCAGAAGTTGCTCCGGATTTTCTAAAATGCGCTTGAATTTTTTCAGTGCTGTTGCGTAATAATGACCGTCACAGATGCGTTCGTCGCAAACAAGTGTGAAATCCATCATCGTGTGCTTTTCGGATTCGCCCTCTTTATTTAATACATACTCTGTGCGCTTTGCGCCGAAGGCAACGAAGAGCGGCAGGTTGCCGAAATCGTATAAATGATGGTACACCGGCGGAATGCCGAGCGAGCCTAAGTTTGTGATAAACAAAGAGCCGTGGAACGGACTGAGCTTTGTCAGCCAGCGCGGCAGAAGACCGTGATAGTCCAGCACGCGAATCAGCCAAACGGCGCATCTTAAAAAGATGCGCGGCAGAGAGGTTAGCACTCTGGCAGCGGTATCCATATTATTTTGGTCGCCCTCCTGCAGGTTTTCTTCCAGCAGTTTGTTTAAGTTGTTATACACATCGGTGATTGTATGCGTCGGCTCGGCTTCAAGCTTGATGACGGTTTCCGGTGCGTTGAGCTTTAATTCTTTTTTGATGGTCATGCAGATCTCGATGCCTTTGCGCGCATACAGGCGCTGACCTCGAATGAAGCGATTCAGTGCCGGATACTGCGAAACAACACGGATAAATGCTGCCATAAAAATGTGCATCATACCAATGCCCTTCATACCGTCTGCGCGCAGCTTGCGAAGAAAATCCTCGCAGTTGCCAATGTCAATTGTGCTGGAAAACTTATTGGATGCACCTCCGCGCGTTGGCATAACGAACGGCATGATGGCGTCCATCGGCATGCCGCCTCTGATTCTTCTGCCTTCTTTTCGGCTCATAATAATTACCCCCGCAAATTTTCTTATCCCCTTAATTTACATTATAACATACATTTTAAGGAAAAACAAGAATTTTGTCGAAGCAGGGCGGTTGATACTATTTTTGTGCGTGTAGCACCTCTGCCAGGGCACGGGCAAAATGCCTGCCGGCAAGTACGGCTTCGGAAAGGGTGTTGCCGTCCGTGCCGACCTCAACAATCATAGAGCCGGGCGTCGCGTGCTGGTTAAAGCGCTCCTTGCGCAGGTTGAGTGGGCGGGCGAGTTTCGGATAGAGCGCTTCGAGCTTTTCCTGTACATGCAAGCCGAGTGCGAGATTGCTTTTCCAGTTGTCGTGCACAAGTCCGCCCTCATTTGTGCCGATGACGAGCATAACCTGTGCGACTTTTTCGCCGTCTACAGTTGCAGTGGTTTTCAGCTTTGTGCCATCTGTCTTTATCATTGCATCGCGGTGCACATCCAAAACCACCTGTATGGACGGATAATGGGCCAGATACCATTCAATGATGCCGAGCGTTTTGGTGTAGGAGCCGTTGTAGGAGGGGTAATCGTTGATGGTTGTGTCGTGCAGCACATTGATGCCGGCGTTTGTGAGCGTCCGCGCAATTTCTTCGCCGACACGAACCACATTTTTAGTCTTGTCCTGCGTGCGCGTGCTGTCGGCATCGGTGTAGTAGGATTGCCCATCGGGTGTGTAGCTTTCGGTTGTATGTGTATGCACAATCAGCACTTGTGGCGCGTTGGCTACCGGCTGCATATGCAACGGCGAGCTCAGCAGAGCGGCGATGTCTATTTCATAGCTTGTATCGTTATCTATATAAATGCTGTTTGGGTTCGTGCTGCGAAGTGCGGCAACAGTGTGGCTGGTTTCAAGAATCGGCAGCGTATCCGCCGGCGGTGTTGTGTTTGGAGGAGGTGGCGTATCCGGTGATGCTTGTTTGGGCTGCTGTGGCGCGAGCGTGCAGTAGGTAAATTGGCGCTGTAAAGCAGAGGCAGGGTCGGAAGGGTTAAATCCGAGCAGCAGCTCGGCGGTTTCGGTCAGCGCCGTGCAGAAGGAGGTTGCCTCGGTGGAGGGGAAGCAGTGCTTGAGCAGCTTGCTTGCTGTGTCCGCATTTGCGTGTAACGGTATTTTTGCGATGATGACGGCAACCAGGAAAAGCGCCAACGCAGTGCTGCATAGACGCGATAAAAGTGGATGGAATTTTGGAGTGTTTGTTCGGCGCGGCATAGGCACTCTCCGTTTCGTAATGCTTTTATATCTATATAAATAATAAGAACAGATTTGTTAAAAGCCTATTGTGCTTTTGTAAAAAATATGCTGAAAAAATTTTTGAAAATAGGGTTGACAAGCTGCAACTATTCATATATAATACATTCTACCTGCGTTTATAAGGGGGAAAGTGCGCGATTTTTCTTTGTGCAATTTTCACAAAAATTAGGCGAAAATTTCGTGAAAATTTTTGTGTTTTTCGTGCGTGAATTTTCGTAAAAAACTTGCTTTCTTTATAAATATAAGGTATAATATATCCTGTTGTGACATGGCATACGATGAAATGGGAGGTTGCGAACCCGTTGCGGTTCGGTTTTTCCATGGAGAATGTCCGATTCCAGAAACCGGGCGACAAGTCACGCTGCACTTTGAATACACACTCTTTCGATGCTTCGTGCGTATTGTAGCGTAGTTATGCCCAGATGTGCCCAAAAGGCCGCTCTGGGTATTTTTTACGGAAGGGCGCGAAACACGCGGGTCTGTTGTAAATCGGGTGCACGCTGTCGTATGTGACAACCAGAGTAAAAAAGAGGAATTAAAGGAGGTAAAAACTATGGCAGCAACACAGACAATCAGAATCAGACTGAAGGCTTATGACCACACTCTGCTCGATCAGTCCGCAGAGAAAATTGTGGAGACGGCAAAGAGAACAGGCGCAAAGGTGTCCGGTCCTATTCCGTTACCGACAAAGAAGGAAGTTGTAACAATCCTTCGTGCGGTTCATAAGTACAAGGATTCCAGAGAGCAGTTTGAGATGAGAACACACAAGCGTTTGATCGACGTTTTGGTTCCGACTCAAAAGACAATAGAAGCTCTGACAAAGCTCGAATTGCCGGCAGGTGTCGACATCGAGATCAAGTTGTAATAGCCAAAAGGCTGTTACGGGTCAAGTTTGCAGAGAGTGCAAACCAATAACCTTAAGGAGGAGAAAGGCATGAAAAAAGCAATTTTGGGAACAAAAGTCGGTATGTCCCAGCTCTTCATGGAAGACGGAAGAGTTGTTCCCGTAACTGTTATTCATGTGGAGCCGAATGTGGTTATCCAGAAGAAGACAGTTGAAACTGACGGCTACGAAGCTGTTCAGGTGGGCTACCAGAACAAGAGAGAGAAGCTTGCAAACAAGCCGGAAAAGGGCCACTTTGCAAAAGCGAACGCACCGATCAAGAGATTCCTGCGCGAGTTCAAGTTAGACAACGCTGCAGAATTAAATGTTGGTGACGAACTGAATGTAACAGTATTTGAAGAAGGCGAAAGAGTCGACGTAACCGGTATTTCCAAAGGTAAAGGCTTCGCGGGCTCCATTAAGAGACACGGCCAGCACACCGGCCCGATGTCGCACGGTTCCGGTTATCACAGAGGTTCCGGTTCCATGGGCGCTTGCTCCGACCCGTCCAAAGTTATGAAGGGTAAGAAGCTCCCGGGTCACATGGGTGTTGAAAAGGTTACGATTCAGAACCTTGATATCGTTAAGATCGATACAGAGAACAACCTGCTCTGCGTTAAGGGCGGTATCCCTGGCGTAAAGGGCGGCCTTGTTGTTATTAAGAATACAGTTAAGGCTTAATCGGGAAGAAAGGAGGAAAAACGATAATGGCTACATTAGATTTATATAACATGAGCGGTAAGAAAACCGGCACAATTGATGTTAAGGACGAAATCTTCGGCGTTGAAGTTAACAAATCCGTTCTTCACGATGTTGTAGTAAACTATCTGGCAAACCAGAGACAGGGCACACAGAGCACTCTGACCCGTACAGAAGTACGCGGCGGCGGTATTAAGCCTTGGAGACAGAAGGGCACAGGCCGTGCAAGACAGGGTAGCATTCGTGCTCCGCAGTGGACCGGCGGTGGCGTAGTATTCGCTCCGAAGCCGAGAGATTATTCTTACACCTTAAATAAGAAGGTTAAGAAACTCGCACTGAAGATGGCGCTCACAACAAAGGTAACTGAGGATGATATCATCGTAGTAGACGGTCTCGGTTTTGATACAATCAAGACTGCAGCTGCTGTAAAGATGCTTTCTGACCTCGGCGTAACTGATAAGGCGCTGATCGTTACAGCAGAAAATGATACAAATGTGTACAAATCTGCTAGAAACATTGAAGGCGTATGCGTAAGCAACGCAGATGTACTCAATGTATATGAAATTCTCAACCACAAGAAGTTAATCATAGCAAAGGCTGCTATCGAGAAAATCGAGGAGGTGTGTGCACAATGACATTCGCACAGGATATTATCTTAAGCCCGGTAATCACCGAGCAGTCCACAGATATGATGGCGGAAAGAAAGTACACATTCAAGGTTAAGCTCGATGCCAACAAGATTCAGATTGCAAAAGCAATCGAAGAAATCTTCGGTGTGTCCGTAGAAAAGGTTACAACCATTCGTATGGACGGCAAGCTTAAGAGAATGGGTAGAAACGAAGGCAGACGCCCGGCGTACAAGAAGGCTGTTGTTAAGCTCACAGCTGACAGCAAGGCTATCGAGTTCTTCGAGGGCATGGCTTAATCGATAAGCCGACACAGTATATATTATATAAGTAAGGAGTGTTTTAAGGATGGCGATTAAAAAGTATAATCCTACTTCTCCTGCAAGAAGATTTATGACAGTTTCCGCTTTCGAGGAAATCACCAAGAAATCTCCGGAGCGTTCTTTGTTAGAAACTTTAAAGAAGCATGCAGGTAGAAACTCATATGGTAAAATCACCGTTCGTCATCGCGGCGGCGGTAATCGCAAAAAGTACAGAGTAATCGACTTTAAGAGAGATAAGGATCTCGTAAAGGCAACAGTTATCGCAATCGAGTACGATCCGAACAGAAGCGCAAACATCGCTCTTTTGCAGTACGAAGATGGCGAGAAGAGATACATCATCGCACCGTATGGTATCGCTGTAAACGATGTAATCGTAAGCGGTAAGGGCGCTGATATTAAGCCGGGTAACGCAATGAACATTGAAGATATTCCGGTTGGTACACTGATTCACAACATTGAGCTTTATCCGGGCCGCGGTGCACAGCTCGTGCGCAGCGCAGGTACAGCAGCTCAGCTGATGGCTAAAGACGGCGGTTATGCGCAGGTACGTCTTCCGTCCGGCGAAGTTCGTATGATTCGCCTTGACTGTAAGGCAACCATCGGTCAGGTTGGTAACATCGATTACGAAAACATTAAGATCGGTAAAGCTGGTAGAAAACGCCATATGGGTTGGAGACCGACAGTTCGCGGTAGCGTAATGAACCCTTGCGACCATCCGCACGGTGGTGGTGAAGGTAAGTCCCCGATCGGTAGACCGTCCCCGGTTACACCGTGGGGTAAGCCGGCACTTGGTCTTAAGACAAGAAAGCACAAGGCTAAGTCCAACAAGTTTATCGTTAAGAGAAGAAACCAGAAGTAATATAAATTTCCATTTATATTGACCGGAAGGAGGATACAAGAATGGGAAGATCCATTAAGAAAGGCCCATACGTTGAAGAAAGACTCATGAAGAGAATCGTTGCTATGAACGAGTCCAATACAAAGAATGTCGTTAAGACATGGTCCAGATCGTCCACTATTTTCCCGGAAATGGTTGGTCACACGATCGCTGTACACGACGGCAGAAAGCATGTTCCGGTATTTGTAAGCGAGGATATGGTAGGCTGCAAGCTCGGTGAGTTCGCTCCGACCAGAACCTACAAGGGTCATGCAGGCGCTAAGTCGTCCAGATAACCAAATTTTGTATGAGAATCGAATAGCTGAAAGGAGGATTCCAGCGTGGAAGCAAAAGCAAGTTTAAACTACGCGCGCATTTCTTGCCGTAAGGTAAAGATTGTGCTTGATATCATTAAGAACAAACCGGTAGCTGAGGCAATGGCTATTTTAAAGCATACGCCGAAGGCTGCTTCCGAGCTTGTTTACAAGCTGGTTGCATCTGCAGTAGCAAATGCAGAAAATAACTTTAGTATGGATGCAAGCAAACTCTATGTTTCTGAGGCATTCGCTAATCAGGGTCCTACACTCAAGAGAATCAGACCGAGAGCACAGGGCAGAGCGTTCAGAATCAGAAAGAGAACCAGCCATATTACGGTTGTAGTAGCAGAAAAGGAATAAGAGAGGAGGTTGTTTTATGGGACAGAAAGTTAATCCACACGGTATAAGAGTTGGTATTATTAAGGATTGGGATTCTAAGTGGTTCGCACAGGATAATGTATTCGGCGATACACTCGTAGAAGACCACAAGATCCGTGAGTTTTTAAAGAAGACTTTGTTTGATGCAGGCGTTGCTAAGTTCGAAATCGAAAGAAAAGGCAACAAGGTAGTTATCCATGTTCACGCTGCAAAGCCGGGCTTCATCATCGGTAAAGACGGTGAGAAGATCAACGAGCTGCGCACTCAGCTTTCCAAGCTGACAGGCAGAAGCGAAAAGGATATCTTGGTTGACATCATCCAAATCAAGAATGCAGATATGTGCGCACAGCTCGTAGCTGAGAACATTGCCGCACAGCTTGAAAGAAGAATTTCCTTCAGAAGAGCAATGAAGCAGTGCATGGGCCGTTCCATGAAGATGGGCGCTAAGGGCATCAAGACAGCGGTTTCCGGTCGTCTTGGCGGTGCTGAAATTGCAAGAACCGAGCATTATCACGAGGGTACAATTCCGCTGCAGACACTCAGAGCTGACATTGATTACGGCTTTGCTGAAGCAAATACAACCTACGGTAAGATCGGTTGCAAGGTATGGATTTACAAAGGTGAAATTCTTCCGGAGAATAAAAGAGCCAGAAAGACGGAAGGAGGCAAATAATCATGTTATTACCTAAGAGAGTTAAATACAGAAGAGTAATGCGTGGCCGCATGAAGGGTAAAGCAACACGCGGTAACGTTGTAAACTATGGTGAATTTGGCCTGCAGGCTTTAGAGCCGGCATGGATTACTTCCAACCAGATCGAGGCAGCCCGTATCGCAATGACAAGATACATCAAGCGTGGCGGTCAGGTATGCATTAAGATCTTCCCGGATAAGCCGATTACTGCAAAACCGGCTGAAACCCGAATGGGTAGTGGTAAGGGTTCTCCTGAGTACTGGGTAGCAGTAGTTAAACCGGGCAGAGTAATGTTTGAAATCGGCGGCGTTCCGGAGGAAACAGCACGCGAAGCTATGCGTCTTGCTATGCATAAGCTCCCGATCAAGTGCAAGTTCGTAACGCGCGAGGATAAGGAGGCGTCTGCAAATGAAGGTGAATGAGATTAGAGATTTAACAACAGAAGAATTGGCTGTTAAATTGAGTGAGCTTAAAGCAGAGCTTTTCAATTTGAGATTTCAGAATGCTACGAACCAGCTTGAAAACCCTGTAAAAATCGCAGATGTGAAGAAGAGCATCGCAAGGGTTATGACAATCATTCGTGAAAGAGAATTATCCTAATCGATAATCGTGTAGAATGAAAGGAGGAAAATGCTGTGGCAGAAGCAAGAAATCAGAGAAAAGTAAGAATCGGCAAGGTTGTTAGCACCAAGATGGACAAGACAATTACCGTTGCCATTGAATATAGCGTAAAGCATCCGCTCTACGGTAAAATCGTTAAGAAGACCTACAAGCTGCATGCGCATGACGAAGCAAACACTTGCGGCGTAGGCGATAGAGTTAAAGTAATGGAGACGAGACCGCTTTCGAAGACCAAGCGTTGGAGAGTGGTTGAAATCGTTGAGAAGGCTCAGTAATAACCTTTACTTTTTTGGAAGGAGGAAGTTGTTGTGATACAACCACAAACAAGAATGAAGGTTGCTGATAACACAGGCGCTAAGGAACTTATGTGCATTCGTGTTATGGGCGGCTCGCATAGAAAGTTTGCCAATATTGGCGATGTTGTTATTGCCAGTGTTAAGAAGGCAACACCCGGCGGTGTTGTTAAAAAGGGCGATGTTGTTAAAGCAGTTATCGTTAGAAGCTCGAAGGGTGTTCGTCGTCCGGACGGTACACACATTCGCTTCGATGAAAACGCAGCTGTTATAATCAGAGATGATAAAAACCCGCGCGGTACTCGTATTTTTGGACCTGTAGCAAGAGAGCTCAGAGACAAAGAGTACATGAAGATTTTATCATTGGCGCCTGAAGTATTATAAGGAGGTTATGGAGGATATGAATACAAAACTTCATGTTAAAACCGGTGATACCGTTATGGTACTTTCGGGTAAGGACAAAGGCAAGAAGGGTAAAGTACTCAGCGTAAACCCGACAGATAAGAAAGTTATCGTTGAGGGCGTTAGCGTTGCTTCCCGTCATAAGAAGCCGAGAAGACAGGGCGAGACCGGCGGTATTGTTAAGCAGGAAACCCCTATTTACGCATCGAAAGTACAGCTCGTATGCCCGAAGTGCGGTAAGGCTGCAAGAACAGGCGTTAAGTTCCTGGAAAACGGCAGCAAGGTGAAGTACTGCAAGAAGTGCAATGAGATGTTAGATGACTAATCTGTAAGGATAGGAGGTTAGAAAATGGCTAGATTAGAAGAGCTTTATAAAGAGAAAGTAGCTCCGGCCCTGATGCAGAAGTTTGCATACAAGAGTGTTATGCAGATTCCGAAGATCGACAAGATCGTATTAAACATCGGTCTGGGCGAAGCAAAGGATAATCCCAAGGCTATTGATGCAGCAATGAGCGATCTTGCACAGATTTCCGGTCAGAAGCCGGTAGTAACAAAGGCAAGAAACTCTGTTGCAAACTTTAAGATAAGAGAAGGTATGAGTATCGGCTGTAAGGTAACGCTGCGCGGTGCAAAGATGTATGAATTCTTAGACAGATTCTTCAACGTAGCACTCCCGCGTGTGCGTGACTTCCGCGGTATCAACCCGAACTCCTTCGATGGTAGAGGTAACTATGCTACCGGTATTAAGGAGCAGCTCATATTCCCGGAAATCGATTACGATAAGATCGATAAAATCCGCGGTATGGACATTATCATCGCTACCACCGCTAAGACTGACGAAGAGGCTCGCGAGCTTTTGACTCTGATGGGCGCTCCGTTCGCAAATTAAGGAGGTACAACATGGCTAAAAAAGCAATGATTTTAAAGCAGCAGAAGGCACCGAAGTACAGCACACAGGCATACAACCGTTGTAAGATTTGCGGTCGTCCGCACGCTTACCTCAGAAAGTATGGCATCTGCCGTATTTGCTTTCGCGAATTAGCCTATAAAGGTCAGATTCCTGGCGTTAAAAAGGCTAGCTGGTAATTTATCAAAGGTGACGGCAGGTTGAAGCGAAGCTTCAAAACCGCCGAACGTCCAAGTTTTTGGAAGGAGGTTAACTTAAATGCATATTACAGATCCGATCGCAGATTTTCTGACACGCATCAGAAACGCAAACTCTGCAAAGCACGAAACAGTTGATATCCCGGCTTCTAACATGAAGAAGGCAATTGCAAAGATTCTGTTAGACGAGGGTTATATTAAAGGCTATCAAGTGATTGACGATTCTAAACAGGGCATCATCAGAGTAACCTTGAAGTACG
Organism: Clostridia bacterium; assembly: GCA_045546315.1. Classification (GTDB taxonomy): domain Bacteria; phylum Bacillota; class Clostridia; order UBA1381; family UMGS1253; genus RGIG2041. Next base: position 13,193 of record JAZQCN010000030.1, read on the forward strand.
GTGAGAACAAGCAGAAGGTTATCACAGGTCTTAAGAGAGTATCTCGTCCGGGCCTGAGAATTTATGCCGGCGCTGATGAGCTTCCGAGAGTATTAAAGGGTCTCGGTATTGCGATTATTTCCACATCCAAGGGTATCATGACGGATAAGGAAGCACGCAAGGCAAACATCGGTGGCGAAGTTCTCGCATTCGTTTGGTAAGACAAATTTAAGGTTATTAAAGATTATTTCATAGGAGGTGCACAAACATGTCTAGAATTGGTAACAGCCCGATCACTCTGCCGGCAGGCGTTGAAGTGAAGGTTGAGGCTGAAAATGCAGTGACAGTGAAGGGCCCGAAGGGCACACTTTCCGCGAAGCTGCACAAAGATATGATTATTGAAGTTAAAGACAATACAGTTGTTGTAACAAGACCGTCTGAAGACAAAGCGCACAAATCCTTGCACGGTTTAACCAGAACCCTTGTAAACAATATGGTTGTTGGTGTAACCGAAGGTTTTACAAAGACGCTGGAAATCAACGGTGTAGGTTACAGAGCTGCAATGCAGGGCAAAAAGCTTGCTCTGACTCTGGGTTTCTCCCATCCGGTAGAGATGGAAGCACCGGCCGGTATCACAATTGAAGTACCGCAGCCGAACCAGATTGTTATCTCCGGTGCAGACAAGCAGGCCGTTGGTCAGTTTGCAGCACAGGTAAGAGAGAAGAGACCGCCGGAGCCGTATAAGGGCAAGGGTATCAAGTATGCGACTGAGACAATCAGACGCAAAGAAGGTAAAGCAGGCGGCAAGAAATAAGAAAGGAGTGGATTTACATGGTAAGTAAGAAATCAAGCAATAAAGCAAGATTAAAGCGTCATCTTCGTATCAGAAAGAAGATTTCCGGTACTGCTGCAAAGCCGAGACTGAGCGTGTTCCGTAGCTTAAAGAACATCTACGCACAGCTTATCGATGACGAAAACGGCGTTACACTCGTATCCGCTTCTACAATTAAGTCTGAGAACTACGGCGGTAATGCTGATGCAGCGAAGGCTGTAGGCGCAGAGCTTGCAAAGCTCGCACTTGAAAAGGGCATTAAGGAAGTAGTATTTGACAGAAGTGGTTATGTATATCACGGCAGAGTTGCTGCTCTTGCTGAAGGCGCAAGAGAAGGCGGACTTGAATTCTAAGAAAGAGGAGGGATATCATGCAAGAGAGAATTGACGCAGCCACATTGGATATTAAAGAAAAAGTAGTTAATTTAAGCCGTGTAGCTAAGGTTGTGAAGGGCGGTAGAACCTTCCGTTTCAGTGCGCTCGTTGTTGTTGGTGACGAAAACGGTCACGTTGGTTACGGCACAGGTAAAGCAGCTGAAATTCCGGACGCTATTCGCAAAGGCATTGAGGATGCAAAGAAGAACATGATTACAGTTCCTCTCGTAGAAGGAACAATTCCGCATGAGGTAGACGGTAAGTTTGGTGCAGGCCACATCGTTATGAAGCCGGCTGAAGAAGGTACCGGTATCATCGCAGGCGGTCCGGCCAGAGCCGTATTTGAGCTCGTTGGTATTAAGGATATTCGTGCAAAGTCTTTGCGTTCCAACAACCCAAGAAATGTTGTAAGATCTACAATCGAAGGTCTCGCATCGCTCAAGTCTGCTGAAGAAGTTGCAAAGCTTCGCGGCAAAGACATTGAAGAATTGCTGGGTTAAGGAGGAGACAAAAATGGCAAAAGAATTGAAGATTACGCTCGTAAAGAGCACGATCGGTCGTAAGGATGACCAGATTGCTACAGTAGCTGCTCTGGGTTTAAAGAAAATCCGCAGTGTTGTAGTTAAGAAGGATACTCCGCAGATCCGTGGTATGATCAATAAGGTTTCTCACTTGATCGAAGTAGAAGAGGCTTAATTTTAACACAAAACAAAAGGAGGTGCAAAACCATGAGACTTGAAGAGCTTCAACCGACAGAAGGTTCCAAGTTCGTAGCGAAGAGAAAAGGACGCGGTCCCGGTAGCGGTAACGGTAAGACAGCAGGTAAGGGTCACAAGGGTCAGAACGCACGTAGTGGTGGCGGTGTAAGACCGGGTTTCGAAGGCGGCCAGATGCCGATTTACAGACGTCTTCCGAAGAGAGGTTTTACCAATATATTCGCGAAAGAGTATGTTACAGTTAATGTAGAAGTGTTTGAGCGTTTTGAAAAAGGCACTGAAGTTACAGCTGAAACATTGAAGGAAGCCGGTATCATCAGCAAGGTGAAGGATGGCATCAAGGTTCTTGGCAGAGGCGAAATCACCAAACCGCTGACTGTGAAGGCTGCGAAGTTTACACAGTCTGCTGTAGAAAAGATTACTGCAGCTGGCGGAAAGGCAGAGGTGATCTAATTGTTTAAGACACTTAGAAACGCTTGGTCGATTCCGGAACTGCGTAAAAAGATGCTTTTCACCATCTTTATGCTGATTATTTACAGATTCGGCTGCACCATTCCGGTTCCGGGCTTGGATGCAACAATGATGCAGGCATTTATGGGCGCTGATGGCGGCATGGGTCTGTTCTCGCTGTTGGATACATTCTCCGGCGGTGCGTTATCGAATGCGACGATTTTTGCAATGGGTATTACCCCGTACATCAACTCGTCGATTATCATTCAGCTCCTCACAGTTGCAATTCCTGCACTCGAAAGACTTTCGAAGCAGGGTGAGGAAGGCAGAAAGAAGATTAACAGTATTACAAGATATGCAACTATAATTCTCGCACTTCTGCAGGCAACAGGCTTGTACTTCACATTGAAGGCATACAATGTTGTTGCAGATCCGAGCGTAATGAGCTTCATTACAATCGTAGCGACCTTTACCGCAGGTACCGCATTTATTATGTGGATCGGTGAAGAAATTACAGATAAGGGCATCGGTAACGGTATCTCGCTGATTATCTTTGCGGGTATCATTTCCAGAATCCCGACTGCAATCATTACGCTGTACAACAAGTTTGTTGTCGGCGCAACACCGCTCAGCATTATTCTGCTGATTGTTGTACTGCTCGTATTCATCGCTGTTCTGGGCTTCGTAGTATTTATGAACAATGCAGAACGCAGAATTCCGATTCAGTACGCTAAGCGTGTTGTCGGCAGAAAGATGTACGGCGGCCAGAGCACCAACATTCCGATTAAGGTTGCAATGGCAGGCGTAATGCCGATTATCTTCGCTTCCAGCATTTGCTCGTTCCCGGCAACGATCATCCAGTTTATGGGTGGCGTGAACAATGCGAGCCCGTTCTGGAAGGCAGTATATGAGCAGATTACAACCACAGGTTGGATTTACGCTGTTATATACTTCGTACTCATCATCTTCTTTACCTATTTCTATACTGCAATGCAGTATAATCCGGTAGAGATGGCAAACAACATCAAGCAAAACGGCGGCTTCATTCCGGGTCTTCGTCCGGGTAAGTCGACAAGCGAATACATCGCAAAGACACTCAACAGAGTTGTTCTGGTCGGCGCGCTGTTCCTCGGCTTGATTGCAGTATTGCCGATTTGTCTGTCTCATATCAGCATGCTTTCCGGCATCGCAATGGGCGGTACGTCCTTGCTGATTGTTGAAGGTGTTGCGCTTGAAACCGTGAAGCAGATTGAATCTCAGATGCTGATGCGTCATTACAAAGGTTTCTTAGAATAATCAAAATTCGAGGTGGGATAAAAATGAAAATCGTATTTTTAGGCCCTCCTGGAGCAGGTAAGGGAACACAGGCAGCTTACATTGCGGAAGCTGCCAAGATCCCTACTATATCCACAGGAGCAATGCTTCGTGAAGCGATTGCTGAAAAGACGGAGCTTGGCATGGCAGCTGAAGGCTACATTAAAAAGGGTGCACTTGTACCGGATGAGGTTGTAATCGGTATTGTGCGTGACAGACTGACAATGTCTGACTGTGCAAATGGCTATATCTTAGACGGCTTCCCGAGAACGGTGGAACAGGCAAAAGCACTCGATGCGATGCTTCCGAATGCAATTGACATTGCGCTTTCTTTAGAAGTACCGGATGAAAACATTATCGAAAGATTGACCGGCAGAAGAGAGTGTCCGACCTGTAAGGCGACCTTCCATGTTGTAAACAATCCTTCGAAAACCGGTGATACTTGTGATAAGTGCGGCGCAGCGCTTGTGCAGCGTGCGGATGACAGTGAGGAAACAATCAAGAACCGCATGAAGGTTTACCACGAGCAGACAGAGCCGATTAAGGATTATTACAAGGCAGCAGGCAAGCTGACTTGCGTAGACGGTGTCGGTGCTGTAGATGAAATCACAAAGGCACTGTTTAAGGCACTCGACCTGTAAGGGGGCGGCTTATGATTACCATTAAGTCGCGCACGGAAGTCGAGTATATGCGCAAGGCGGGCAAAATCGTTTCGGATACCTTCAAGGTGTTAAAGGAAGCGATTGCGCCGGGTGTGACAACGAAGGAACTTGATCAGATTGCATACAAGTTCATTACTTCGCAGGGTGCAACCCCGTCCTTTAAAGGATATGGCGGTTTCCCAGCAAGTATATGTGCTTCGATTAACGATCAGGTGATTCACGGCATACCGGATAACACGGTTTTGCGTGAGGGTGATATTATCAGCATCGATATCGGTGCTTGCTATCACGGCTATCACGGCGACAGTGCAAAGACCTTTCCGGTCGGCAAAATCAGCCCTGCGGCGCAGAAGCTGATTGATGTAACGAAGCAAAGTTTTTATGAAGGCGTAGCATTTGCAAAGCGCGGCAACCGCGTAACGGATATTTCTGCAGCAATTCAGGAATATGTCGAAGCGCACGGTTACAGCGTGGTGCGTGATTACACAGGTCACGGCATCGGCGCCCAGCTCCACGAGGAGCCGAGCGTACTCAACTACGGCAAGCCCGGTCGCGGCGCACGCTTAGTGCCCGGGATGACGATTGCAGTTGAGCCGATGGTCAATGCCGGCGGCTACGGCGTTTATGTGGATGCGGACAATGATTGGACCGTATACACGGACGACGGACAGCTTTCGGCGCATTACGAGCACACCATCTTAATTACAGCAGACGGTGATTGCGAAATCCTGACCAGGTAATACGCGAAAATTATTGAGGTGATTTTTTTGGACATTGGTTTAGGTTCGATCGTGTTTTCCAAGGCAGGGCGCGACAAGGGCGATTATTTCGTGGTTGTTGCAACGGAAGGCGAATATGCCTACATCTGCGACGGAAAGACGCGTAAGTGCGACAAACCAAAAAAGAAGAAATTGAAACACATAACGGTTACCAAAGCGGTTTCGGAGCTGATTTGCCAAAAATTAACCGATGCCGAGAAGGTGACCAATAACGAAATCCGCCGAGCAATCAGCGAATTTTGTGAGAATCAAGAACAGTGAGAGGGGGCTTTATCCGTGGCAAAAGCTGATATGATTGAAATTGAAGGTACCGTGGTTGAAGCATTACCGAATGCAATGTTTAAGGTTGAGCTTGAGAACGGGCACGAGATACTTGCCCATATCTCCGGTAAGCTCAGAATGAATTTCATCAGAATTCTTCCGGGTGATAAGGTAACGGTTGAAATGTCGCCGTACGATTTAACGCGCGGCAGAATTACCTGGAGAGCGAAGTAAGAGGTTATAAGGAACGGAGCAATCCCGACTTTATACATTCGCCGACCGAAAGGCGGCGGACGGACTTTAAGAGGAGGTAATCTAAATGAAGGTTAGACCGTCTGTTAAACCAATTTGCGAAAAATGCAAAATGATTAAGAGAAAAGGCAAGATTATGGTTATTTGCGAAAATCCGAAGCATAAGCAGAAGCAGGGTTGATTTTTGTAAATTGCGAGACGCATGGTAACATGCAAACTAAATTGTAAACAACTCATAAGGGCGCGGCTGAATCCGCCTTGAGCGGGTAGTCCCGGTGAGCTTGAAGCCTAACGAGATTAAAATGCAGTGGCTTCGCATTTTAGTGTAAGGCATAATTTACCAGGTCCGAATGGACTGCGGCAAATGCCGCAACGAAAAAACACAGAGAGATTTACTAATCAGGAGGTGTAAGGACAATGGCAAGAATAGCTGGTATTGATTTACCTAGAGAAAAGAGAGTAGAAATCGGTCTTACCTATATTTACGGTATCGGTAGAACGGCTTCTTCCAAGATTCTTGCAGCTGCCGGCGTAAACCCGGACACAAGAGTCAAAGATTTAACAGAGGATGAAACGAACAAGATTCGTGAAATCATCGATGCGAATTACACGGTGGAAGGTGATCTTCGCCGTCAGGTTGCACTGGATATCAAGAGATTGATGGAAATCGGTTGCTACCGTGGTATCAGACACAGAAAGGGTCTGCCGGTTCGCGGTCAGAGAACAAAGACCAATGCAAGAACCAGAAAAGGTCCTGCTAAGACAATTGCGAACAAGAAGAAATAATCGAAGGAGGGAATTAGAATGGCTAAAGCAACAACAAAAAGAGCTACGCGTACAAAGCGTAGAGATAGAAAGAACATTGAAAAAGGCGCCGCTCACATTCGCTCCACGTTTAACAACACGATTGTTACACTTACGGATGTTGCGGGTAACGCAATTTCCTGGGCAAGCGCAGGCGGCCTCGGTTTCAGAGGTTCCAGAAAGAGCACTCCGTTCGCTGCACAGATGGCAGCTGAAACAGCTGCAAAGGCTGCAATGGAGCATGGTCTTAAGAGCGTAGAAGTATATGTTAAGGGTCCGGGTGCGGGCAGAGAAGCAGCGATTCGTGCGCTGCAGGCAGCAGGTCTTGAAATCAGCATGATTAAAGATGTAACGCCGATTCCGCATAACGGCTGCAGACCGCCGAAGAGAAGACGTGTCTGATGATTTCGAATGTACGAGAGCTGCATAGCGGCTCAAATCTAATGGAGGTGTAATAGTACATGGCTAGATATACTGGTGCAGTATGCCGTCTTTGCCGCAGAGAAGGTCAGAAGCTCTTCTTGAAGGGTGAAAGATGCCATACAGACAAGTGTGCATTAAAGAGAGGAACACCGGGTCAGCACGGTCAGAGCAGACGCAAGCTCTCCGAGTACGGTGTACAGCTTCGTGAGAAGCAGAAGACTAAGAGATATTACGGCGTTTTGGAAAGCCAGTTCAGAAAGTATTTTGATATGGCAAACAAGATGCCGGGCGTAACAGGTGAAAACCTGCTTACACTTCTGGAACGCAGACTCGACAATGTAGTTTACAGACTCGGTTTTGCAACATCCAGAGCAGAAGCAAGACAGCTTGTTCTGCACGGTCACTTTAACGTAAACGGCAAGAGAGTAGACATTCCGTCCTACCTTGTTTCCGTTGGCGAAGTTATTTCCATTCGCGAGAACTCCAAGAGCAGCGCTAAGATCAAGGAAATCCTTGAGATTACAGGCTCTATGACAGCTCCGAAGTGGTTAGAGCTCAACAAGGATGCGCTTGAGGCTAAGGTTGTTAGCCTGGCAAGCAGAGATGACATCGATCTGCCGATCGAGGAGCACTTGATCGTCGAGTTGTACTCCAAGTAATCCATTTAAAAAAGCGATTTAGCCATAGATGAGCAAGGAGGGATTTGCATGATAGAGATCGAAAAACCAAGAGTGGAATGTGTAGAAATGCGTGAGGAGGACCATTACGGCAGATTCGTAGTGGAGCCGCTCGAGCGCGGATACGGTACAACCCTCGGCAATTCTCTTAGAAGAATATTGCTATCTTCTCTTCCGGGTGCAGCAGTAAATTCGATTAAGATCGACGGTGTGCTGCATGAGTTTTCCGTAATTCCGGGCGTTAAAGAGGATGTTACGGAAATCGTATTAAACATTAAGGGCATCGCAGCAAAGCTGCATTGCGATACACCGAAAACCGTTTACATCGAAGCTGAAGGCGAAGGTGTAATCACGGCAGGCGATATCAAGGCAGATGCAGAGGTTGAGATTTTAAATCCGGACCTGTACATCGCTACCCTCAATGCAGATGCGAAGTTATATATGGAAATCACCTTATCGAAGGGCAGAGGTTATGTTGCAGCGGAAGTGAACCGCGAAAACGCTCAGCCGATTATCGGTATCATTCCGGTGGACTCCATTTATACACCTGTTAAGAAGGTAAACTACAAGGTTGAGCCGGCGCGTGTCGGCGCCGTAACCGATTTTGACAAGCTGACAATTGAGGTTTGGACAAACGGTACATTAAAGCCGAACGAGGCAATCAGCCTTGCAGCCAAGATCATGAGCGAGCATTTGTCGCTGTTTATCGACTTGTCGGCAGACGCGAAGAATGTAGAGATTATGGTCGAGAAGGAAGAAAGCAAGAAAGAAAAAGTTCTTGAAATGACCATTGAAGAGCTTGATTTATCCGTTCGTTCTTACAACTGCTTAAAGCGCGCAGGTATCAACACGGTTGAGGACCTCGCGAATAAGACAGAGGAAGACATGATGAAGGTTAGAAACCTCGGCAGAAAATCCCTTGAAGAGGTTATGAATAAGCTTACAGCGCTTAACCTGTCTTTACGTAAGGAAGAGGACTAATATTCGAAACTATTATTTGAACCAAAGGAGGAGATTAGAATGCCAGGTACAAGAAAGTTAGGTCGTCCGACTGATCAAAGAATGGCAATGCTCCGCAATCTTGTAACCAACCTGTTAGAAAAGGGCCGTATTGAAACAACGGTGCAGAAGGCGAAGGAAACACAGAGCATGGCTGAGAAAATGATCACACTCGGCAAAGAAAATACACTGCATTCCAGACGTCAGGCTTTGGCGTTTATCACAAAGGAAGATGTAGTAACAAAGCTGTTTAACGAAATCGCTCCGAAGTATGCGGAGAGAAACGGCGGCTACACAAGAATTTATAAGATTGGTCCGCGTCGCGGCGATGCTGCTGAAATGGCAATCATCGAGCTGGTTGACTAATAAAAAGATTTTAAAAACACCTACAACATACAGGGCAAGCCTTATATGCTGTAGGTGTTTTTTTTTATTGTGCTGCAACACTGCGGAAACAAGCTGTATCGGTCGAATTTGCGTGGGTTAAAATGCACAAAAACATGATGCAAAATTGTGCAAATGCGACAAAGCGTGGTTTTTGTGTGTAATCATATTGTAATTTTGCAGGCTTTATGCTATAATATGTAAGGATTTTAGTATGCTGTTTTCTGTGAGACAGTATACAAAACAAAATAAAAAGGAGAGAGTAACATGAAAAAGAGAATTTTGTGTTCGTTGCTTGCTGCAATTATGATCGTAGGTCTGTTTGCAGGCTGCGGCGGTAACGGCGGTAGCGAAGAGGTTAATATCGACCTTAGCGCACTGGAAGGCTTGGAGTATCCGTTGGCTTCTAAAGAGCCTCTGACTCTGTCAGCACACTATCCGAAGTTTGTCGGTGAGGTTGTAGCGAGCGGCAAGCTCGAGGGTGAGAAGACCGTTTATGCGGTTGCTGCAGAGAGAACAAACATCCACTTAGAAACTACTGTAGGTAAGGACCAGGATGAAGCGCAGGCATTCAACCTGATGCTTCTGGAAGAAAGAATTCCGGATATCGTTTACGGTTCGCTTTCTAACATCAACGCTGCAGGTTACACTGAAGGCGTTTTGGTTGACTTAAAGCCGTATGTAACCAACCCGGACATTATGCCGAACCTCGCTAAGATTTATGAAGAGCATCCGGAATACCTGGCTGCTGTAACAGCACCGGACGGTGGCGTATACATCTGCGCAAAGCTCCGTGAGGAAGGCCCGACACAGGCTTGGTTTACAAGACAGGACTGGATGGATAAGCTTGGCTTAGAGCATCCGAAGACCTATGAAGATTTCGTTGCCCTCATGGATGCATTCCGCAACCAGGACCCGAACGGCAACGGCAAGAAGGATGAAGTTCCGTGGATCGGTACAGTTGATCCGTTGTTCTACTTCTTCGGTATGAACGGCTACAAGACATGGGATATCGATGAAAATGATAACATGTACTCCCCGGTTATCACTGAAAACTATAAGACAGCCCTCAAGACCATCGCAGATTGGTACAAGAAGGGTTACATCGATCAGGAAGTATTTACCCGCAAGAACCCGCGCGGCGAGCTCTGGGGCAGCAATACAGGTGGTATGATCTTTAACTGGTTCAGCTCCACAATGTCTTACAACACACAGATTAAGAACGTTCCGGGCTTCCATGTTTCCGTTATGATGCCGCCGGAAAATATGTTCGGTAAGGCATACTGCCATTCCCCGGGTAACCTTGTTGACGGTAGCGGCTGGGGTATCTCCAAGGATAACGAGCATCTGGCTGAAACACTCAGATACTTTGACTTCTGGTACTCCGATGAAGGTTCCCTCCTCAACGCAATGGGTATCGAAGGCAGAGACTATGAGTATGTAGACGGCGCACCGGTTTACACGAAGTTTGCTACAGACTACGAAGGCGGCGCTCCGCAATTCGTACGCGACATCGGTTGTGTCGGTATCGGTTACTATATGCGTCAAAAGTGGCTCCTCTCCGGTATGACAGAGGAAGCTAAGCAGGGCAACATGGATTACATCGCTGCTGACTTCACAAGCAAGCTCGTACCGAAGTACAGCTTCACAGACGAAGAGCAGGATGTTATCGACGAGAAGTGGACTGCATGTAATACATACCTTTCCGAGTTTAAGCAGAAGGCTATTATGGGTCTTATCGATGTAGACAAGGAATGGGATGGCTACGTTGCTCAGCTCAAGAAGTTGGGTATTGATGATTGCCAGAAGGCACATAACGCAGCATATCACAGATATATGGATTTGCTTGCAAGCTTAGGTAAATAATCTGATTTAAACCAAAAAGAGAGTTGTCCGTATGGGCAACTCTTTTTTTGGTTTGATTGTTTTTTGGGGGGGGAGTCAAAATGACCAGTTTTTATCGGTTTTTGTCTTGCAATAACAACCAGAAAAGTGGTAGCCTATGTTTGGATTAAATATGAGGCAAATATTTTGTCTAAGAAAAGGAGAGGTAATATGAAAAAGAGAATTATGTGTTCGTTGCTTGCTGCAATCATGATTATCGGTCTGTTTGCAGGCTGCAATGATAACGGCGGCAGCAATGAGGTTGATATCGACCTCAGCGCGCTGGAGGGCTTAGAGTACCCGCTGGCTTCTAAAGAGCCGATTACTCTGACAGCACACTATCCGAAGTTTGTCGGCGAGGTTGTTGAAAGCGGCAAGCTCGAGGGTGAGAAGACTGTTTATGCGGTTGCTGCTGAAAGAACAAATATCCACTTAGAAACTACTGTAGGTAAGGACCAGGATGTAGCGCAGGCGTTCAACCTGATGCTTCTGGAGGACAGAATCCCGGATATCGTTTACGGTTCGATTTCCAACCTCAACGCTGCAGGTTACACTGAAGGCGTTTTGGTTGACTTAAAGCCGTATGTAACCAACCCGGACATTATGCCGAACCTCGCTAAGATTTACGAAGAGCATCCGGAATATCTGGCTGCTGTAACAGCACCGGACGGTGGCGTATACATCTGCGCAAAGCTCCGTGAAGCAGGCCCGACGCAGGCTTGGTTTACAAGACAGGACTGGATGGATAAGCTCGGCTTAGAGCATCCGAAGACTTATGAAGATTTTGTAGCGGTTATGGACGCATTCCGTAACGGTGACCCGAACGGCAACGGCAAGAAGGACGAAGTTCCGTTCCTTGGTGTATATCAGGATCTCTTCTATTTCTTTGGTCTCAACGGTCACAGATATTGGGATATCGACGAAAATGGCGATATGTTTATGCCGTACATCACAGAAAACTACAAGACAGCGCTCAAGACCATCCACGAATGGTATGAGAAGGGCTACATCGATCAGGAAATCTTCACACGAAAGAATCCGCGCAGCGAGCTCTGGGGCAGCAACACCGGTGGTATGACCTTTGATTGGTTCAGCTCCACAATGTCTTATAACACACAGATTAAGAATGTTCCGGGTTTCCATGTATCCGTTATGATGCCGCCGGAGAATATGTTCGGTAAAGCATATTGCCATTCCCCGGGTAACCTTGTGGATAATAGCGGTTGGGGTATCTCCAAGGATAACGAGCACTTGGCTGAAACACTCAGATACTTCGATTTCTGGTACTCTGATGAAGGTTCTCTCTTGAACGCAATGGGTATCGAAGGCAGAGACTATGAGTATGTAAATGGCGCACCGGTTTATACTAAGTTCGCTACGGAGTACGAAGGCGGCGCACCGCAGTTCGTACGCGATATCGGTTGTATCGGTATCGGATACTATATGCGTCAAAAGTGGCTGCTCTCCGGTATGACAGACGAAGCGAAGAAGGGTAACCAGGATTACATCGATGCAGACTTCACCTGCCAGCTCGTTCCGAAGTACAGCTTCACAGACGAAGAGCAGGATATTATCGACGAAAAGTGGACCTCCTGTCAGACCTACATTGATGAGTATATGCAGAAGGCTATTATGGGCACAATTGATGTAGATAAGACTTGGGATGAATATGTAGCACAGGTTGAAAAGCTCGGCGTAGCAGATTGCCAGAAGGTACATACTGCAGCATATCACAGATATATGGATTTGCTTGCAAGCTTGGGCAAATAATTGAATGCAATAAAAAAAGAGGGTTGCCCGTATGGGCAGCTCTCTCCTTTTTTTATTGAAAAAGTTTTTGCTTCAGCAATTCAAAATCCGGTGCCGGTGGCGCGCTCAGGTGCATTTTTTCCTTTGTCAGCGGATGTAGAAATGTAAGGGTACTGCAGTGCAGCATCGTGCGGCTGCCGGGCACCTCTTTTCCGTAGAGGAAATCAGCGTAGAGCGGTGCGCCGAGATGCGCCATGTGCACGCGGATTTGGTGTGTGCGCCCGGTAATCGGCTCTGCTTGCACCAAGGTGTATGCTTCAGCTTGCGCCAAGACGGAATAGTGCGTTTCGGCATACTGTCCGGCTTCGTCGATGCGGCGCTTGATAATGCCTTCGTCGCGTGCAATCGGCGCATTTACGATGCCTTCCTTTGCGGGCAGCGCGCCGCAGCAGATGGCAAGGTAGGCTTTGCCGATTTGCTTTTCGCGGATTTGCTTCGAAAGTGCCTCTGACGAAAACCGGTTTTTCGCTATCAAGACGATGCCGCTTGTGTCCTTATCTAAACGGTTGACCGCGCGAAAGGTGAACGGAATGTCCTTATAATAATACCGCACGCCATTTGCAAGCGTGTCACTGTAGTGGCGGATAGAAGGATGTGTCGGGATGCCTGCCGGCTTGTTGACGGCGAGGATATCCTCATCCTCATAGAGAATGTCCAGCTCCATTTCGGTTGCCACAATGTTTTCTGAATCGGTTTCGTAGATACGCAAAACAAGCGTGTCTCCCGTGTGCGCCTTTTCCGTTACATTGGCATGCACGCCGTTTAGGGTGATGCCGTCGGCGGTTTTCAGTGCTGTAATCAGCGCGGAGGACAGCCCAAAATGCTTACGGAGTACAGATTTAATCTGTACTCCGTCATATTCTGTTGGAATTGTCAGCGTAAGTGTGCGCATAAAATCCCTCTTAGCTTAAATAATTTTTGCCGGTTTCGATTGCCTTTTTCACGGTTTCCGCCGCCGGTCCGCCGATGATGCTTCTGCCGTCAACGCAGGTTTTCATGCTGATTGCATCATAAACATCTTCTTCGAAAATCGGCGAGCAAGCCTGAAATTCATCCATTGTAAATTCGTCAAGCGCTTTGTCATTTGCAAGTGCGTATGCAACCATTTTGCCGACAACCTCGTGTGCCTCGCGGAAGGGGAGTCCCTTCTTTACCAGGTAGTCTGCGGCATCGGTTGCATTGGTAAATCCGCCCTTCGCGCCGCGGAGCATATTTTCTTTTCTGATTTTCATCGTTGCGAGCATATCGTTCATCACAGGCAGGCAAAGCTTTACGGTGTCGATTGCATCAAACACGCCCTCCTTGTCCTCCTGCATATCCTTGTTGTATGCCAGCGGGATACCCTTCATCGTGGTGAGCAATTGCATTAAATCGCCGTACACTCTGCCGGTTTTGCCGCGGATGAGCTCTGCAACATCCGGGTTTTTCTTTTGCGGCATAATCGAAGAGCCGGTCGAGTAGGCGTCGTCCATCTCTACAAACGAGAACTCGTGGCTGCTCCACAAAATCAGCTCCTCGGAGAAACGGCTTAGGTGCATCATAATTACGGAGAGTGCAAACTCAGTTTCCAGCACAAAATCTCTGTCGCTTACACCGTCTAAGGAGTTTTGCGTTACACCGTCAAAGCCGAGCATCTCGGCAACAAATTCGCGGTCAAGCGGATAGGTGGTTGCAGCGAGTGCACCCGAACCGAGCGGCATAATGTTTACGCGCTTTTTGGTGTCTGCCAGGCGCTCAAGGTCACGCTTTAACATTTCAAAATACGCCATCACATGATGCGCCAGCGTAATCGGCTGCGCCTTTTGCAGATGAGTATAACCCGGCATAATCGTGTCGGTGTTTTCTTCTGCAATGCTTAAAAGTGTATGCATCAATTTTTTGAGCATATCGGAAATTTCATCAATTTCATCGCGAATGTACATGCGAATGTCGAGCGCAACCTGGTCGTTGCGGCTTCTGCCGGTATGCAGGCGCTTGCCGGCATCGCCGATGCGCTCGGTTAAAATTTTCTCGATGTTCATATGAATATCCTCGGCATCGATTAAAAACTCCACCTTGCCGGCTTCAATATCCTCTAAAATTTCGCCGAGTGTCTTTACAATTAAATCCGCATCTGTCTTCGGAATAATCTCCTGCTTTCCAAGCATGGTTGCGTGTGCGATGCTGCCTAAAATATCCTGCTTATACATGCGCTGGTCAAAGCGGATGGAGGAGTTGAAATCGTCCACCTTTTTGTCCGTCGCTTTAGAAAATCTTCCGCCCCAAAGTTTTTGCATGGTTTTATCCTCCTTATGGGAAAATTCGGACGGAGTAGGCTCCGTCCGAATTGAGATTTTGCGTTTTACTTATTTTGTCGGGTCAATGCCGTGCTTCTTAAGCATATGCGCACGCACCTTGAGCGGCAGACCGAAGAGGTTGATGAAGCCTGCAGAATCCTTCTGATCGTATACTTCGTCTGCGTCGAAGGTTGCGATATCCTCGTCGTAGAGGGAGTACGGGGAAGTGGTGCCTGCCGGTGTGCAGTTGCCCTTATACAGCTTCATTCTTACCTTACCTGTAACGGTCTCCTGTGTCTTATCCACGAAAGCGGAGAGCGCCTGACGGAGTGGTGTGTACCAAAGACCGTCATATACCAAATCTGCAAACTTGTTTGCAACATCTGCTTTGTAGTGGAGTGTCTGCTTATCTAAGCAGAGGTACTCGAGCTCCTTGTGTGCAGCATACAAAAGCGTGCCGCCCGGAGTCTCGTAAACGCCGCGGCTCTTCATACCAACCAAACGGTTTTCAACGATATCGTCGATGCCGACGCCGTTTGCGCCAGCCAGAGCGTTTGCCTTCTTCAAAAGCTCAACCGGAGCAAGCTTTTCGCCGTCGATAGCAACCGGAATACCCTTTTCAAACTCGATCTCTACATAGGTCGGTACATCCGGTGCCTTTTCCGGAGAAACCATCAGCTTCAAAATCTTTTCAAGGTTCGGCTCGTTTGCCGGGTCCTCTAAATCCATACCCTCGTGGCTCAAGTGCCAGATATTTCTGTCCATGGAGTAGTTGTCCTCCTTGGTTACCGGGATATCGATGCCTCTTGCGAGTGCGTAGTCGATTTCCTCTTCACGGGATTTGATATCCCAGATACGCCACGGAGCGATGATTTTGAGATGCGGTGCGAGTGCCTTGATGGTCAGCTCGAAACGAACCTGGTCGTTGCCCTTACCGGTGCAGCCGTGGCAAATTGCGGTTGCGCCTTCCTTTTCAGCGATTTCAACAATACGCTTTGCGATACATGGTCTTGCGTGCGAGGTACCCAAAAGGTATTTGCCCTCGTATACAGCACCTGCCTTGAGTGTCGGCCAGATGAAATCTGTTACATACTCTTCCTGCAGGTTTTCGATGTAGAGCTTGGATGCGCCTGTCTTTAATGCTTTTTCCTCCAGACCTTCGGTCTCCTTGCCCTGACCGACATCACCGCAAACCGCGATAACCTCGTAATCATAGTTTTCCTTCAGCCACGGAATGATGATGGATGTATCCAGGCCGCCGGAATACGCCAGTACAACTTTTTCTTTTGCCATTGTAAACCCTCCAAGTTTATGATAAAATAAATATAATAAGTAAAATTTGGAATGAATAATAATTAAATTTTATGCATTTTTATGCATAAATATTCATGCCGTAATGTATTATACAACATTTATATAGGAAATGCAATAGTTTCCGGCAAAAAAATTCAAATTTTTGAAACAGGAGAAAAAACATGAGAATTTTAGGCATAGACCCCGGTATAGCAACCACGGGCTACGGTATACTCGACTTTGATAACAACAAATTCAAACCGGTGGACTACGGTGCAATTTTAACCAAGGCACACACGCCGACCGAGCAGCGTTTAGCGGATATTTATAAAGCAATCGGACTGCTCATTGATAAATTTCAGCCCGATGCGATGGCGATTGAGGAGCTGTTTTTCAACACCAATGTTTCCACAGCCATCACCGTAGCGCACGCGCGCGGTGTGATTTTGCTTGCCGCAACGCACAAGGGCATCCCGATTTCGGAATATACCCCCCTGCAGGTCAAGCAAGCCATCACCGGCTACGGCCGCGCCACCAAGCAGCAAATGCAGACTATGGTCAAAATGATGCTCGGCTTAAACGCCGTCCCCAAGCCCGACGATACCGCCGATGCCCTTGCCATCGCCATCTGCCACGGTCACAGCGCCCAATTTAACAAGTATAACCAATTCTGAGAGATATTATTCACAATTGTTATCAAAATGAAACTTTACCTTAAATGCAGAAGGGTGTATAATTATAGTATAAAATGCTATATTATGCCCCTTTTTTGTTTCTTTTTTGGTGAATTTGGCGCAATACTTTGTCAAAATGCTCGCGCATATAAGAATATAGCGCTGTGCTTTTTCCTCGTCTTGCATCCAAATTCCCTCAAAAAGTGTTGAAGGAGGGACTGGCGCAATACTTCGTCAAAATGCTCGCGCATACATTGTAGGGCCGATTCACGAATCGCCTGTTTGCGTATGCGAAATCGTAGATTAATGCCGCCTTTTGCGGCAGGAACGGAGGCAGTATGTTTTACTATATTTCCGGTACACTTGCAAAAAAAGCCGAGAATTTTTTGGTGGTGGATGCCGGCGGCATCGGCTACAAGATTTTTACCTCGGCGACAACGCTTTCTACCTGCGGCAATACGGGTAGCGAAATTAAGGTATATACTTATATGAACATCGGCGAGATGGTATGCGATTTGTATGGCTTTTTGACCGAGGAGGAAATCGGTATGTTTACAAAGCTGATTTCCGTATCGGGTGTCGGCGCGAAGGCGGCGACGGCGCTTTTATCGGCAATGCCGACACAGACGCTCGCGCTGGCGATTGTGACGGGCGATACAAAAATGCTCACCCGTGCCAACGGTATCGGACCGAAGGCGGCGCAGCGCATTATTTTAGAGCTGAAGGATAAAATCGGAAACGATGAATTTATCGCCAAGGGTGCACCGGAGTTGACAGCGGTGGCACAGTCGAACCCGTCCGACGAGGCGGTGGAGGCGCTTTTGGTGCTCGGCTACAGCGTAGCAGATGCAAAGACGGCGCTGGCAGGCGTGAATCAGGACCAGGATTTGGAGCTGGTGATTCGCGATGCGCTTAAGAAACTGGCAAGGTAGGTGACGAAGAATGCTTTTTGACGATAGCATGGAAGAAAGACTCATTACCAGCGAATACACCCGTGAGGATGCCGAAACGGAAACCGGACTTCGTCCGCGCGTTTTGGAGGAATACATCGGGCAGGAGAAGGTCAAGGAAAATTTAAAGATTTACATTGAGGCAGCGAAGGCGCGCAAGGAAGCGCTTGACCATGTGCTTTTATACGGTCCTCCGGGACTCGGCAAAACGACGCTGTCTGCCATCATTGCAAATGAAATGGGCGTTAATATCCGCATCACGAGCGGACCTGCCATTGAAAAGGCGGGTGATTTGGCGGCGCTCTTAACGAATTTGTCGGAGCACGATATTTTATTTATCGACGAGATTCACCGCTTAAACCGCAGCGTGGAAGAGGTGCTTTACCCGGCAATGGAGGACTATGCCTTAGATATCATCATCGGTAAGGGGCCTTCGGCGCGTAGTCTGCGTATTGATTTGCCGAAGTTTACTCTGGTCGGCGCGACAACGCGCGCCGGTGATCTGACGGCACCGCTGCGTGACCGCTTCGGTGTCATCAGCCGCTTGGAGCTGTATACAGCAGATGAGCTTGTGAAGATTGTAACGCGCTCTGCGACGGTGCTCGGTGTAGAGATTACGCCGGAGGGCGCAGCAGAGATTGCTTCCCGCTCGCGCGGCACACCGCGTATTGCAAACCGCCTGTTGAAGCGCGTGCGTGACTATGCGCAAATCCGTGCTGACGGCGTGATTGACAAGGCTGTGGCAGACAAGGCGCTTTGTATGCTTGAAATTGACAATCTCGGTCTCGATATGACCGACCGCAGAATGATGATGACCATCATCCGCAATTTCGGTGGCGGTCCGGTCGGCATTGAAACGATTGCGGCCTCCATTGGTGAAGAGCCGAGTACGATTGAAGATGTTTATGAGCCGTATCTTTTGCAAATCGGCTTTTTAACGCGCACACCGCGCGGACGCGTACTTACCCCGATGGCGTACAAGCATTTGGGCGTTGCTTATAGCGGCGAGCAGTCTGCGCATCAAATTGCAATTGAGGATTAAGGATAGTTTTTCAAAATTCAGAAAGGAAGATGCAGCTTATGAAAAGGCTTTTGTCTGTATGCCTTGTACTTATAATGCTTTTGTCTCTTTTTAGTGGTATTGTCGCTGTGGCAGCAGATAAGCTTTTTGTTGCTACATTGGAATACGACGGCAAACAGCACGAATATGAGGGCACTTATTTCGATATTCAGATTAACGGAAAAAATATTGAAACACCGATTCCGCCGATTGTTTTATCAAACGGCAGGTCGATTGTGCCGGTGCGCGAAATTTTTGAAGCACTCGGCGCAAGCGTGTACTGGACGGAGGGTAAGCCCTCGCGCGTGGTAATTGCAAATAAAAGCACAACAGTTTCTCTTGCCATCGGCAACAATGTTGCCAAGGTCAACGGCAAGGAAGTCAAGATGGAGGTTGCCGCCAAGCTGATTTCATATGAAGGCATCGGCAAAACGATGGTGCCGATTCGCTTTGTGGCAGAAACGCTGGATATGGCTGTGGACTACGATGCGGATAAAGGGCTGATTTCCATCACGGAGAAGGAAGAAGAGAAAGTGCCGGAGAAGGTGCCGGAAAAAGAGGAAGAAAAGGAAGAAGTTGTCTTGCCGGAAAACAAGC
This sequence comes from Clostridia bacterium, assembly GCA_045546315.1. GTDB lineage: Bacteria > Bacillota > Clostridia > UBA1381 > UMGS1253 > RGIG2041. Next base: position 32,642 of record JAZQCN010000030.1, read on the forward strand.
TGGTGCGCGTGGCAAGCAGTCTGAAGGGGGATACTTTGCAGGCAACGCTGACCTTTGATAAGCCGATTGAAAAGTATACCTATATGACGCTGACCAACCCGAACCGTGTGGTTGTGGATGTGGCGGATGCGTATATTGCGACGGGAAAATACAGCTATTCGGCAGACGGCAATACTTCGAAAATCCGTCTCGGTGATTATGAAGGCAAGGCAAGATGCGTTTTTGATGTGGAGCTGCAGCCGGAAATCAAAATCACCGCGTCAACAGATAAAAAGGTGCTGACGGTGCTTTTGACAGCTGAGAAATCGGCGGAGAAGGAAGAGGACAAGCCACCTGCAACCGACGAAAAAGAAGAGAACGAAAAAGAGGAAGAAGAGGAAGAAACTGACGACGAAGAGCCGATTGTTGTGATTGATGCGGGGCACGGCGGCAGTGATCCGGGCGCCATCGGCTATGATGCAGACGGCAATCCGCTTTTGTATGAAAAGAATGTAAACTTAAATATTTCCAGGCAGGTTTATCAGATTTTGAAGGACAACGGCGTGCGCGTGTATATGACACGCACAGATGATACATATGTATCTTTGTCTGCACGCACGGAGTATGCAAACAAAATCGGTGCAGATTTGTTTATCAGTATTCACTGCAATGCCTTTGAAACGACAGATATGCACGGCACGCTTGTGATGCACCATACCGATGAAAGCATTGCCGAGGACTATGGCGTAAGCGGCAGAGTTGTAGCAAACAACATTTTGCGCTATCTGCCGAAAGCGCTGGGCACGGAAAATAAGGGCAGAATCAACGGCAACGCTATGTATGTAATTCGCAAGGCAGACATGCCGTCCGTTATTGTGGAAACCGCGTTTATCACCAACGCGGAAGACCGTGCAAAGCTGGCAGATGCCGACTGTCGCAGTGCAGCTGCAGAAGCGATTGCCAAGGGGATTATGGATACGCTTGTAGATGTAAAGTAATTTAGAATAAGGGGTTATTTCTATGCGAAAAAGCATTTCCGTGCTGCTGGCACTTGTGCTGATTTTATCGGTCAGCTTTTTGCCGGCGCACGCCTATGAAGCATTTGAATATATCAAGGTTGGTTTGCGCATCGGTTCTGAAGCCGTAAACTCGTTTCAGGCGAGCTGCGAGGAAAACATTGTGCTTGGCTATGCGAGTGACCGTGCCTTTGTTGAACTGATGAAGATTGAAGGGCATGATGTATTTGTCGAAAAGGGCGGCGGCACCTATTTGATGTCGCAGGCGGTCTATGCAAATCTGCCGGAGGCGCTCAGCCTTGCAAGAGAGCTGCGCACAAGGGGTTATGAGGCGCACGCCGGCTGCATCAACGGCGAGTACAAGGTGTTAATCGGTTTGTTTGACAATACGGCGGCTACTGAGGAAACACGCCTTGCCTTTGAAGCGGAGGGGCGCATTTTTGAAGCGGTGTATCTGGATATGAAAACCGTGATGGTCAATGCCGCGTATCATTACATCGTATTTCGCCACGATACAAATCTGTTTGGCATTGGGTCAGACGGTTCGGGCGTGACGAAGGTGGACGGTAAAAGCTATCGCGGCTATGTTTTGGCGGACCGCGTAAATTCGAGCGCAATTGCGATTGTGAATTTAGTGGATTTTGATGATTATACCGCATCTGTGGTTGGCAGTGAAATGTATGCAAGCTGGCATATCGAAGCACTTAAAGCGCAGGCGGTCATCGCGCGTACCTATGCAACCACCGTTACGGGCTATAAGTCTTATGGCGTGGATGTAACGGACGATACGCGCACACAGGCGTATAACGGTATTTCCAGCGAAACGGCATCGACGCGCCGTGCGGCGCAGGAGACAAGCGGCCTGGTTGTGCTGTATAACGGCAAGCCGGCGCAGACCTTCTTTACGGCATCGAGCGGCGGCAAAACCGCCGATGTGTATTCCGCGTGGGGCGGCGGTGCAGGTCTGGATTATTTAAAGTGCGTCGAGGATGCATACGAGGATACGGAAAACATCCCGAATGGCGTCTGGTCGGTTTCCTATACGCCGGAGGAAATAAAGGCGAAGCTTGGTAAACGCGGTGTGGATATCGGCGACATTGAAAATGTATTTGTTTCCAAGCGCGGCGCAGACGATCGCGTGCATAAGCTGACATTCGAAGGTACTTCGGGCAGCTACAGCGTGACCTTCGACAGCTGCAGAACACTTCTGGGCTTAAAGAGCCAGCTTTATTATATCACTGCGCCGGATAAGGGTGATTTGTATGCCGTCGGCGCAAGCGGTACGGCACAGATTACAGTCGATGCACCGGTTTTAACGGGAAGTGGTATGCAGGCAGCGGGCGGCAGTGCCTATGTGCTGACGGGCGCGGGCTTAAATCGCATAGAAAAGAGTGAAAACGAGGTCTATGTGTTTGACGGCAGAGGCCACGGTCACGGCGTCGGCTTAAGTCAGTATGGTGCAAAGGGTATGGCCGAGGCTGGCTTTACCTTTGATGAAATTATTGCCCACTACTACCCGGGCACAACATTATCGAATTGAGTGGGGATTTGGATTGAAAAGACAGGATTTTTACTATGATTTACCGCAGGAGCTGATTGCACAGACACCGCTTGCGGACAGAAGTGCATCGCGCCTGATGCTTTTAAACAGAGCGGCGGGCAGCATCGAGCATTCTGTATTTAAAAACATTACAGACAGCCTGCACGCGGGGGATTGCTTGGTGTTAAACAATACGCGCGTCATTCCCGCGCGCCTCTACGGGCAGCGCCCGGATACGGGCGGCGGCATTGAGTTTTTGCTGCTGCATAAGCGTGCGCTCGACGAATGGGAGGTTATATTAAAGCCCGGTCGCCGCGCAAAGGTCGGCTCTGTGTTTGAGTTCGGCGAGGGACTTTTGCGTGCAAGGGTGATTGAAGTTAAGGATGACGGCAACCGCATCGTCAAATTCGAATATGAAGGCGTGTTTGAAGAGATTTTAGACCGTCTCGGCGAGATGCCGCTGCCGCATTATATCACAGAAAAGCTCGAGGATAAGGAGCGCTATCAGACTGTGTATTCCAAGCACGACGGCTCGGCGGCAGCGCCGACGGCAGGGCTGCACTTTACGCCGGAGCTGCTTAAAGCAATTGAGGATAAGGGCGTAAAGCTTGCCTATGTAACGCTGCATGTGGGCTTGGGCACCTTCCGTCCGGTGAAGGCAGATGAAATTACCGACCATAAAATGCATTCGGAGTTTTTTATCCTGCCGCAGGAAACGGCGGATATCGTAAATGAAACGAAGGCAAACGGCGGCAGAGTGATTTGCGTCGGTACAACCTCGAATCGTGTTATTGAAACCGTAGCCGACGAAAACGGTCGCGTTTGCGCGCAAACCGGCTGGACGGATATTTTCATCTATCCAGGGTATAAATTTAAGTGTGTGGATGCACTGATTACGAATTTCCACTTGCCGGAGTCAACGCTGATTATGCTTGTCAGTGCCTTTGCCGGCCGGGAGCTGACTATGCGCGCCTATGAAACGGCGGTCAATGAAAAGTACCGCTTTTTCAGCTTCGGCGACGCGATGCTGATAGAATAAAAGATTTATACTATCAGCAGAGAAGAGATAAAAGAGAATAGAGAAGAGATAAGGAAGCTTTTTGCTTTGGCAAAAAGCAACCATTTCTTTTCACTCTTCACTTTTCTCTTTTCACTCATCGAAGTTTCCTGTCTTATATGCTATAAACTTCGATGATTCTATGTTTATTCAATAAAAACCACATCGGAGGCAAAGATGTTTACATTACACAAAACAAACGGAAAAGCCAGACGCGGAGAATTTAAAACCGTGCACGGCACAATTCAGACACCGGTCTTTATGAATGTCGGCACATCGGCGGCAATCAAGGGCGGTGTTTCGAGCATGGATTTAAAAGAGCTCGGCTGCCAGGTGGAGCTGTCGAATACATACCATCTGCATGTGCGCCCGGGCGATAAGGTGATTTATCAGCTCGGCGGGTTGCATAAAATGATGAACTGGGACCGCCCGATTTTAACCGACAGCGGCGGTTTTCAGGTATTTTCTCTGGCAGGACTGCGCAAGATAGAAGAGGAGGGCGTATATTTCTCCTCGCATATCGACGGTAAAAAGATTTTTATGGGCCCGGAGGAGAGTGTGCAGATTCAGTCAAATCTTGCATCTACGATTGCAATGGCGTTTGACGAGTGCATCGAAAACCCGGCACCGTATGACTACACGCAAAGAAGCGTTGCCAGAACAACGCGTTGGCTCAAGCGCTGCCAGGCAGAAATGGCGCGCCTCAACAGTCGGGATACAACGATTAATCCGCACCAGCTGCTTTTTGGCATCAATCAGGGCGGCACACACGATGAAATCCGCAAGGCACATATGCAGGAGATTGCCGAGCTTGGCTTGGACGGCTATGCCATCGGCGGCCTGGCGGTCGGCGAGTCGCATGAGGAGATGTACCGCATTATCGAAGCGGTTGAACCGTTTATGCCCAAGGATAAGCCGCGCTATTTGATGGGTGTCGGTACGCCGCAAAATATTATCGAAGCGGTTGCACGCGGCGTTGACTTTTTCGATTGTGTGATGCCGAGCCGAAACGCGCGCCACGGGCATGTGTTTACCAGCGAGGGCATCTTAAATCTGATGAATGCAAAGTACGAGCTTGACGAGCGCCCGATTGATGAAAAGTGTAATTGCCCGGCTTGCCGCCATTATTCGAGGGCGTATATCCGCCATTTGTTTAAGTCGAAGGAAATGCTCGCGCAGCGCCTGGCAGTTCTGCACAACCTGTATTTCTACAATAATTTGATGCAGCAGATTCGCGATGCGATTGATGGAGATTATTTTGACGAATTCCGTGCGCAAAATTCTACAAAGCTTGCGACAAGAATTTGACGGATTTTGTACAAAATACCGAGATGTGGATTTTTAGAAAAAAACACTTGACGAAAGCGGTTTTTTGTAGTATCATATCATTATGAGTTCACGCGGCAGGTTCGCTGAAAGGAGAAGTGTTCGATGTATTCTAAAGAGGTAACTCTTCAAAATCAGGTTGGCTTACATGCCAGACCGGCAACATTCTTTATCCAGAAAGCAAACGAGTTTAAGTCCAGTATTTGGGTAGAGAAGGAAGAAAGAAAAGTTAATGCAAAGAGCCTTCTCGGTATTCTGTCCCTCGGTATTACCCGCGGTACGGTTATCACGATTATCGCCGATGGTCTGGACGAGAAAGATGCCGTTGATGCATTGGCAGATATGATCGAAACCAATTTTTCTGAGTAAAATTTAATATGGGTAGAGCTTCTACCCATACATTATCGGGGTTTAGCGCAGCTTGGTAGCGCGCATCGTTCGGGACGATGAGGGCGCAGGTTCAAATCCTGTAACCCCGACCAAAATAAGAAACCGCATAACACTGGGATTTTCCCATTGCTATGCGGTTTTTCTTTGTTTTCTTCGTGCGACATATCGTGACAATTCGTGCATATTTTGCACATATTTCTTTGTCAAATCTTTGTCAGCACTTTGTCAGTTTAAAAAGAGAAGCCGTTTAGTTTTTTAGCGGTTTCGTCTTTGCGTTCTTTTCGGATGTGCGTATAGATGTTTTGCGTAATTCTGATATCGCTGTGCCCCATGAGCTCCTGCGCATCTTTGAGGTCGATACCTGCTTCAAAGAGCATTGTCGCAAAACCGTGCCGGAGCTGATAAGGGGTTATATTCAATCTGTATGCTTTGCAATACTTTTCCCAACGCTTCACATAGGCTTTGCGTGTGAGTGGTTTTTCGCCGTCACCGTCCATAGAGAACAAGAAACCTTTGAAGTTTTTCGGAAGTGCAGCTCGTACACGATCGAGCATCAGAACCTCGCGAGTTGCAGCATCGGTCTTGAGCACCGGTTCATAAATTGGCATATTGCCGTCGTGGACAACATGATGTGTCGGCCGTATAATGCCCTTGTCGAAATCGAAGTTTTCTTTCCGCAGCGCAAGTGCTTCCGAAGGTCTGAATCCTGTGTTCAATAGAAAAAACGGAAACAAGTCGAAGCCTTCTGTGTGCAGGTTGACTTCGCGCATATCTTCCGTCGTCGGCAGTTCGCGCTTTTTCTTTGGAAGGTTGTTCGGCAGGCGAATTACATCAACCGGGTTTGCATCGCAGAAGCCGTTCAGCACGGCATATTTGAATATCATATTTATAATACTCTTTTGTGTTGTCACAGCTGCCTTTCCGTATTGTTGCGCAATTAGCTTTTGTAGCAATATATCTATTTCTTTTGCCGTGATTTCTTTAATGGGTTGACCGCCAAAAGCATCGACAGCTCTTTCAAAAGCTTTCATGCCGCACTTTTTATAATTATGATAGGGAACACGCTGCAGGTATTCTCTTTCCCAGGCTTCCGCCACGATTCTGAACAGTTCGCCGCGTTCAAGCTTCTCACGGTATTCAATCATCTGCCGAGCAATGTCGCGCTCTGCAGCCTTCTCGGTTTTTGCACGGCTGTAAAAGTGTACCGGCTCACCATTGATAACGATTGTTTTCGGCCATCTGCCGTCTTTTCTTTGTTTCATAAAAATAGCACGTTCCTTTCTGTAAATGGGTATTGCAATCCAAGAAAGAAATGTGCTATAATGAATTGAACCATTTCTTTCTATTCGTGTGGATTGAGTTGGTTTTCAACAGACACTCGGCGTTGCAGCGCCGGGTGTCATTTTTTTTATTTCTTATTTCCGACGAAGGTGTCTATTCCGTCAACATGTTCTCTAAGTTCTGGCTTCATAGGGCCGCCCATCGAGTCCAAAATAAAATCAATTCCCTCTCGTCTTGCGAGCTTTGCTGCAGGAACGAAATCACTATCTCCTGCAATAAGTATAATTTGATCAACTAAACTTTTATACGCCATTGATGCGATATCGAGACCGATTTTCATATCAACACCTTTTTGGTCAACCTGTAGAGCGAAATCATCGTCTGTGATTTGGTCAAAACTTTTTTCTTTTTCGCATAGAGCTCGAAGAGATGACGGCTTTAATTCATATCGAGCTTGTGCTTCAGATAGCTTGCCAAGGCGTAAAGCGAGTTTGCGTTTTGTACTTAATTCTTTCATGAAAGATTCCGACCATGTAAATATGTCCGTTTTACTGTAATCAAAGAGGTCCTTAGATATGGGAAGTTGCATTTTTTTCTTCATGGGGAGACAGTCGTAGTAGAATATTCGATACAAAATGCGGTTTTCTTCGTTGTTGTTAAGATGTTTTTTGCAATAGCTGATTAGTTCTTCGGCGGCATCAGATGCGGATTTACATCCTGGTCTGCAGTTTGCTCTGCGTCGATAAAATCCACCATCTATCAAAATCGCTGTTTTAACTTGCGGTTTGAAAAGTTCTGTTTGTGTGATGGTGTCGTTTTGAGTTAAAGTTTTTTTCATAAAAACCTCCATAAAAGTTAAAAGCCCACGGGCTCGTCGCTTCCCTTATCGTGGGAGGATTACTGCCGTGGGCGTATTAGCGCACAGAAATACAACTTACTGTTGTTTCTGTACTGTTATTATACTATGCGCAAAATGCAAATGTCAATACAATTGACCAAAAAAAGTGAATGTTTTTCACAGCGCAAGTATAAATACTAATGCTATTATAGCAGAAAACCTACCTCTACTACTATCAAGTTTTATTTCTTTGCCTTTTTGTCTGTTAGGGTGATGTAGTATGTATCACCGCGGTAGTCTTCTATTTTTACTTCCTCGTTGAGAATTAAAGCGTTTTGATAGTCGTCACCTTCGAAGTATAAATGGCCACCGTTGTTGAAATACAGATAATTTATGCAGTAACCGGAACTGTACATTTCGGTTGTTTCGCGTTCACCGCTGTATACATTGATGCTTACTTTTTGACCTGCATACATAGGCAGTTTTTCTATTTCTGCCGGCAGTGTATATTGTTTACGATTCTTTTCGGTATTCGGTTTTCGTGACATGATCACCATATAGTTTTCTTTATATTCCGGCAATTCGTAAAAGCTGCCGATTTGCGTGTTCCCTATGTTCAGTAGCCGTGGCACATGGAAAGAGCCTATCAAAATCGCAACGCACCACCATATGGCAAACACCTTGCCGAGTTTCTTTTTAGCGCGGATGCGGCTTATGAATACTGTTAGAACAAGAAGTGCAGTAAAAAAGCATATTTCCATTATTAGACGGATGTGAAAAAATAAATTTTCTTTAAAAGTATTTAGTTTTACACCAAATATAAGGAGTACTAAGTTGAAGCAGAGTATTCCGAATATAGTGTAAAATACAGATTTCCCATCCGGTGATAACTTGTTTATTACTTTTTTGATTTTTTCTGTGGACAAGAAGGTGAGCCAATATTTTATTTTTAACATACCATGCACATTTTTTATGAGCATCTTTTTTACTTGAGATTCGTATACCAATTGTTTTGCTTCAACAGTTTCTGGATCGTCGAACGCCAATACTTCTATGTCCAATATAGGTAGCTGTTTTTTGTAAAATTCCGAAAGGTAGATAGGTATCTTTTCTGTTTGAATTAAATATTCCGCCATACAGACGGCATATTCTTTTTGGATTTGCTTTATGCCCTCTGGCGAGCGCCAGGGTAGTTCATCTAAATTCAAACGTGGGGCTTCAAGAAATCTATGCACGATTCCTTTCATGTGCAACCAACCCTCTTCTTAAAATTCAATTTCGCCTACAACCTTACCGATAACTACACCGAGGATGTAGGTGTCTTTGTTTGCTTTAATTACCGGGTAATCCGGATTCAAAGATACAAGACCTTCTTTTCCAAGTTTCTTAATATATGCATTCCCATCGTGCCATACGATGCATACATCACCTTGTTTCGGGTCTAGTTTATTTGCTACATATACATAGTCGCCGTCATCAAACGCAGGTGTCATGCTATCACCGGAAACTTTTACAACAAATGCCGTTTTGTCTGGAATCTCACCCTCTATTGTAATAGTTGAGAGTGTGGAGTAGTCAAGTGGCTGTCCTGTGCCGGCAGATACAGATACATCATAATATGATACTTTTGAGCGTTGCTTTGTTGTCTGCTGCAGAAGCTTTGTAGCTTCCGCTCTGATGCGGTCCATTTCTTTGTTTAATACAGTATCAACCATTTCCTTACCGTGGGCATCAAGCCTACGGTATTTTTGTATAAGGTCCTGTTCGGATGAAGATATACTCTTAGAAATTGGTTCATCCATAAAATCTTCAAGGCTACATCCGAGTGCTTGCGCGATTGCTAATACAGTATCGAAACTGGGATTTGTAGTTATACCTGCGCTTATTTTTTTCAATGTGCTCATTGGAACGCCTGATTTGCTTGCGATTTCTTCAAGCGTCATGTTTTTCTCTTTTCTAATTATAGCGATTTTCTCTAATCCCATAATTACCACCTCATTTGCATTATATAACGAAGCTTTTTATATGTCAAGAAAAAAAGTTCCGAATAAGGAACAATTTTTTTAAAAAAAGTATTGACAAGTTCCAAATGTGGTGCTATTATGATATCAAGAGTTCCGAATATGGAACAAAACGATATGGAGGTGATATTATGGACGTACCTTATGTGAGCGGCTGTGTATATCCCGAATTAGAAATTGCTATTTTCAAAAAAGGATATAAGTTGAGTGCCATTGCTCGTGCATTGCATATCTCAACTAAAGCTTTTACGAATAAGCGAAAAGGAAAAAGCAACTTTACCTGGGATGAGGTAGTGACATTGCATCGAGACTTTTTCCCGGAGATTCCTCCGGAACGGTTAATGCAAAAGAACCAAGAGACTTGTTGAAAACCAATATTTATAAACAGCGGTACAAGCTGCAACTTGCGCCGCATACAAACAATGTAGGAGGTGAAGGATATGCCTTTGGAAAAAGAGGGGTATCGGGAAAATCTTGAGCGCATCAAAGAGCGTTTTCCAACAAAAGAAATACTTCGTCCCGGTGAAGTAGCAGACTTTTTAGGTGTTTCAAAGCGGACGGTGCAGAGAATGTTCAATTTTAATCAATTCGGTCATATCTCTGTTGCAAGCCTGGCGCGGCAAATCTGCAGCTAGAAAGGAGAAATACATATGATGAAGTTTTTACGCAGCATATCCGGAATACCGGACTTGACAGTTAAAGATGTAGTGAAAGGTTTATTGGCCGTGGGGATTCTTTTCGCGCTATTTTACGGAACAACGGTGCTTGCATATGTGTTCGCACCAGTGAACGCATTATGAAGGGAGGTGTAATTATGGTCGGAACTGTAAACGGCGCAGAGCAAGAGAAGGAAAAACTAAAGGCAATCGTGGTTCGTGAGTTTGAACGCGCAGTGCGCAATGCTAAGAACACGGACGGATTGACGCAGACCTTTTGGGTAAGTATGTGTCATTTGTTATCAGACAAGCTCAAGAAAGACTTTGATGTTATTGCAAAATTCAGTTTGGAAGAAGGTGCGGATTGATGGCACAAAAAACACAGATTGTCTGTGACAAGTGCGGAAAGGAAATAGTTAATCCGTACAATGGCTACTCGCCAACTTATAGAATTAAAGACTTTTCTGCAAGGATAACACTGTATGGAGTTGGCGAAGCAAGATACGGCACAGGACAAAGAATAGATTTGTGTCCGGAATGCTATGAGAAATTTGTAAACTTTTTGGAAGAAGGTGATTGATATGTGTATGGAATGTTTGCAGGAACCGTGCCATCCGAGATGCCCGAATGCACCGGAGCCGGAGCATCCGAAATGCGCTTTATGCCACAGAGAAATTTTGCCGGATGAATACGGACGCTATTATGCATGGCGATTATGGCCTGGCCACAAGTACATGTGTGACACTTGCGCCGATGAAATGAGCGTCAGCGAATTTGC
>JAZQCN010000031.1:0-8819 GCA_045546315.1 Clostridia bacterium
ACCGCTTGGCCTCCGACTTGACATGCTGTCGCCTTCGGAGGTGGCGGAAGCGCTCGGACTTGGCATTATAGGCGTTGTGCCTGAGGATGAGCGTATTATCCTGTCTGCCAATCGCGGCGAGGCGGCGGTGCTGCGCAAAAGGTCGGTGGCAGGGCGTGCATACAGAAGCATCTGTAATCGCTTAGAGGGTTATAATGTGCCGCTGACGCACTTTGAACGGCGCGCACCGATTGCGCTGTTTGGCTTGCGTGCACCTTCCGGTCAAGCAAATTTGAGAAAGGAGAGAAGAGCATGAACCAAAGTATGATTCTTTCCGATTGGCGTATGCGCTTTGAAAAGCGTAAGACGGTGGTCTGTGCGGCGGCACGCCTGCGCAGTATGCTGTGCCACGACAGAGCAATTTTGCGCAGCGATGCAACAAAACGACTGAATGCAGAGCTCGATGAGGTGCTCAGGCGTTATTTTACAGTTTCGGATTTGTGCTTCTATACAGAACCCGGAAAGGGTGAGGGCGTGCTGCGGTATACGCTGGAGGCGGAGCTTGTGCCGCTTGCATAAATTTCCTTTAAATATGAAATTTTTGGTAAAAAATTCTGTTACATATTGCAATAAATTGCAAAAGGGTGTATAATTAAACCGTTGCAAAAGAGAATGTGAACAGAAAGGTGAGACGGCATATGAATATTGCATTGATTGCACATGACAAGAAAAAAGAGCTGATGGTTGAGTTTTGCATCGCGTACAGAGGTATTCTGGCAAAGCACAATCTTTTCGCTACGGGCACAACGGGCAGCATGGTTATTGAGGCAACCGGGTTGGACATTCATCGCTTTTTATCCGGTCCGCAGGGCGGCGATCAGCAGATTGGCGCGCGAATTGCGTACAACGAAATCGACCTTGTGCTGTTCTTCCGCGATCCGTTGACGGCACAGCCGCACGAGCCGGATGTTTCGGCATTGTTCAGGCTTTGCGATGTGCATAATATTCCGCTTGCAACCAATGTAGCAACGGCGGAGGTTATGATCCACGGCGTGGAGCGCGGCGATTTGGATTGGAGAGATATTGTAAATCCGAAGGATTGAGAAATTTAAAAGCTGAACGAATTTTAAATTCGTTCAGCTTTTTCTTTTAAATAAACGGCCGTCTGTCGAGCACAAGTTTAAGGGGACGCTCTGTTCTGAAGCTGCCCGGCAATGCCTGCTGCAGCTCGGCGAGCGCACAGACTGTACCGAACAGCATATGTAAATCGTTAAACTCGTCATTTGTTTTATGGTTGATGGAATTTAAAAAGGCGATATAGCTTTCTGCAAATTCAAGCAAGGTCTTTTTACATTCTTCAAAACGGTGCGGTGTCTGGCGCATTGAACGCGTGATGGAGTAAATCCAATCGGCTTCCAAAAAGCCAATCATACGCCCGAATCTGCCGTTCATTTCCGTGTTGCGGTACATATCTAAGCAGGAATCAATCATCTTTTCCGGATAGCGCACCGGCATATGCGCGTGCTCGTGGTTAAAAAAGTAGTGAAAGCCGCCGCCCATCTGTGCATGCGGTGCAGACTTGTCCTCATAGCCCTTTTTCCAAAAACCTGTAATCGGACTTGCGTTTTCCCAAAACCAGTCAAAATACCACTCTGTCCATTCGCGGCTTGCCTGACCTGCAATTGCAAAGGCGGCATAAATGCCTGCACCTTGATGCGATTGCGGCCAGGGGTTGGTCCAGTCCAGCCCGTCTAAGAGGGCGTAGAGGTTTTCTTTTTCTTTGTACTTTTCTAAATCATAGTACGGATATTTTGGCTTTGCATCAAACAGCTCAAGCGCACCTGCGCAGTGCGCGGTTGTGTGAATCGGGTGATGCGTAAATTCCGTAAACAAACCGGTTTTCGGATTCTGTAAGCCTTGCAGAATCTCTATCCAGCTTTTGCGCTCTTCGGGGTCTGTCGGAAAATAGCCTATGGTGTACAAAATGTTTGCCGCGTCTGCACAGCCGTATTCGTTGATGCCGAGGTCGCGCGCTGCGCCTTCTTCGATACTGTTGCTGCCGGAAATGTTCGCCGTCGAACCATCCGGCGCAGTTTGCCAGATCCAGCGCGCATACGCACCCGGCTTGTCGAGACGGTGCGTGTCTACGGTTTCTTTTATCTTTAAGATTAAATCGTCAATATACATATTTGTTTGCTCCTATCTGTTTTAAATAAACGGTCTTCTGTCTAAAACGAGTTTGAGCGGCTTTTCGCTTTCGAGCAAGCCCGGCAATGCCTGTTGCAGCTCTGCAAGTGCACAGACCGTGCCGAAGAGACTGTGCAGGTCATTAAAACCGTCGTTCTTGGTTTCGTCGACTTCATTTAAGAATTTGATGAAGGTGTCCGTAAATTCCATAAGTGCTTTTTTACATTCCTCAAAGCGGTGCGTTGTCTGGCGCATCGAGCGTGTGAGGCAGTAAACCCAGTCAATTTCAATAAAACCGGTCTTTGTACCGAATTGAATGTTGTCGTAGCTTATGGAGTTGTCATAGTACATTTCAAGGGTGCTGTCGATGATTTTGTCCGGATAGCGCATCGGCATATGTGCGTGCTCGTGGTTAAAAAAGTAGTGGAAACCGCCTGCCATATAGAAAAACATTGGTCGGTTAAAGCCGCAGCCCTTTTTCCAAAAGCCGGTTGCTTCGTCGGCGTTTTCCCAAAACCAGTCAAAATACCATTTTTTCCATTCCGGCGTAACCTGACCAGCGTTTGCAAAGGCAGCATAAATGCCTGCGCCCTGATGCGAATCGCGCCACGGGTTATCGTTCCAACCTAAATTGTCGAGCAAGTCGTAGAGCGCATCCTTTTCCTTGTACTTCTCCAAATCGTGATACGGGTACTTCGGCTTTGCTTCAAACAGCTCCAATGCGGCACTGCAGTGCGCCGTTGTATGGATATAGTGATGCGTTGCTTCCGTAAACAGACCGGTTTTTTCGTCCTGCATATTTTGCAGAGTCTCTACCCAGCTTGCACGCTCTTCAGGGTCGGAGGGGAAATCTCCTATGGTATATAAAATATTTGCCGCATCCGCACAACCGTATTCGTTTAAGCCGAGCTCGCGCGTGCCGGCATCATTTTGCCACAGCCAGCGCGTATAAGCTCCCGGCTTGTCTAAGCGATGCGAGTCTACGGTTTTTCTGATTTTTTCGATTATGTTATCTATGTTATACATAAAAAACACCTCCGTTTTTTTGCATTATATCACAGAAGGTGATGGAAGGCAAGCTATAACTTAACTTATACAAAACATACATATTTTAGGTCTAAATTTGTTTAGACAGTATAAGTCCTGTATGTTACAATTAAGTTACAGAAGATACTTTAAGGAGGTCTTACAATGAAAAAAGGAATCAGTTTATTTTTGGCAATCGTGATGCTTTTGGCGCTGTTTGTGCCGGTAAGCTACGGTGCAGAAGCGGCAGAGGATGCGCTTACTGTGATTTTGGCAGATGACTTTGAAGCGCATGAGGTAGGGAAGGCGCCGCCATATACTGCCGCAGGTTGGACAACCGGCGCGATTAAAAATGCACCGCGCGCATATGTTGAGTACGATGAGGATGGAAAGAACAAGGTGCTCAAGGCATATCACGGTGATCCGGTGGGCGAGCCGGGCACACGCACGCCGCGTGTGGAAAAGCAGATTCCGACAAGCGGACTTACGAATTTTACGATTGAATATGATGTAAAATCCAGTATGGGCGCATCTACAATGAATATGAGCTTGATGAAAGCGGATACATCCAATTCCTCTATTGTCAACATCAAGCCGTCATACGCCTATGCAAGATGGACACCGATGCGCATAGAATTTGATGTGAAGGACGGCACGGCTGTTGTATATGCAGACGGCAAAAAGGAAAAAACAATCAGCTATGACCTGTCTTCGTATGATATGTTTAAAGTTCGTTTTAGCTTTTCTGTAAGCTCGGATGATGGCAGCTGGGTGATGATTGACAATGTGCGCATTACATCGACAGATGTAGCTTTGGGCGGCATTATCGGTATGGACGGAGAGAGCATCAACTGGGATCAGGTGAAGCTGAAGGAAGAGGAAAAGACGGGTATGCTCGAGGTAATGCGCAAGAGTCACCCGCGCCTGTATACAACGGATTGGGCGCTTTTAAATAAGAAATCGGAAACAGATGATGTTTGCAAGCTTTGGCGCGATAATATCATTGCAGCCGGAGAAGCACGCATCGGTACAGCACCGACCAAGTACTTCAGAAACAGCAGAAATAACTTAAACGACTGCTCCTCGTCCTTCCGTGGCGCAACCATTCCGCTTGCAGCGGCATATGCTCTGACAAAGGATAAGCGTTATAAGGACAGACTGTATGAGGAATTAGAATATGTCGGCAACTGGCCGGACTGGGGCGCAGATGCGTATCTTTGTACGGCGCATAATATCTTAACCTTTGCGGTTTGCTATGACTGGCTCTACAACGACTGGACAGAAGAGGAAAGAGAAAACATCCTCGGCTGGCTGATGGAAAAGGGCATCCGCGAAGCAGTGCTCGGCTATGAGGGATATACAAAGGGAACGAACTGGGTGAATTCAAAATCCAACTGGAACAATGTATGTAACGGCTCAAACCTTGTTGCGGCAATTGCAATTGCAGATGAATACCCGGATGTGGCTGACTACATTTTGCGCAAGGCTTCCATTAGCCTGCCGAAGTGCTTCCACGAGGTGTCTGCAGACGGTGCGTATGCTGAGCCGCTCAACTACTGGGACTACGGTATGCGTTATCAGGTCAAGGCAATGGCGGCGCTCGACAGCGCATTGATGGACGGAAAGACCTTGCCGGAATGTTTGGATTTCTCGGACGAAACCGGCTTTGACAATTCGGGTGATTTTCCGATTTACTACAACGGTATTACGGCGGCATTTAACTACGGTGATGCAGACCCGGGTATGATTGTTTCTCCGATTATGTATTACTTTGCAAACAAGTACAACAAGCCGCAGTATGCTTGGTACAACCAGTATATGTACGAAAACAGTTCGTATGTATCGCACGAAACCGGCAAGGAAGCGGTTTGGTCGCTTTTGTGGTACGATCCGGACAACGCGAGTCTCCCAGAGGAGGGCTTTGCACTCGATAAATACTACCGTTCATTGGAAACACTCGGCGTAAACGGTATCGCGATGCGCTCGTCCTGGACGGACCAGGATGCGCTCTATATTGCAATGCGCGGCGGCGACCAAAAAGCGTCGCACTCCTCGTTAGATGCCGGTGGCTTTGTTCTTGATTGGGCGGGCAAGCGTTTTGTGCATATGTATGGCAGACGCGTGGCAGGGCAGGCATCGGTTTACGGCTGGCCGAATTACCATACGAAAAAGGCAAACGGACACTATTCGTACTACCATTGCCGCGCAGAGGCAAATAATACGATTATCGCAAATCCGGTGCAGGATGATGCGGATATGAATATTACCTATTTTGCAGAATTGATTGAGGGCAAGAGCTCGGCAAATACGGCGTACGGCATCATCAATATGACCGATACAAACGCTGACTTCGAGGATGCAAAGCGCGGTCTGATGATGACGGATAACCGCGAGGTTATTATCATTCAGGATGAAATCAAGGCAAATAAGCCGTCGGAATTTTATTGGTTTGCTAATACAAAGGCAGACATTACAATTGCAGAGGACGGCAAGAGCGTGCTTCTGGATATGGGCGGCGACAAGATGCTCGTGCGTATCACACAGGGCCCTGCGGATGCAAAGCTCGGCGTTATGATGTCACAGCCGTTGCCGACGAGCCCGAATCCTTCCATTCAGCCGATGCTTGATGAGCAGAAGCTTTACATTCACATGGAAGATGTGAAGGATTTGAAGCTGACTGTGGAATTTGTTCCGCTGAAGGATGGCGAAGCGATTCCGGCACCGCAGCCGGTTAAGCCGCTTTCCGATTGGAGCGTAGACGAAAACGATGCAATGCTGACGAGCCAGAAGCTCGGCGATGTGGTTGCGCTTAAAGTCGATAACCCGAACGCATATGCAAAGGGCGCAAAAACCTATGTAGACACAACCAATCTGGATATTGCACCAATTGTGCAAAACGGCAGAACCCTTGTGCCGGTACGCTTTATTGCAGAAAACTTTGGTGCAAAGGTCGGTTGGGACGATGCAACACAGACGGTTTCCTTAAAGACACTTGCCAAGGAAATCACACTGCAAATCGGCAGTAATATTATGATGGTTGGCGACAGTCAGGTAACCCTGGATGTGCCAGCACAGACCATTGGCGGCAGAACGCTCATTCCGCTGCGTGCGCTTGTTGAGGCGCTCGGCAAAGAGGTGCTTTGGGACGACAGAGGTCTTATCGTTATCGGTAAGGATGTCCTCGGTATGGACAAAGATACCATCGACAAAACGGTAGCGCTTTTGGATACGCGTATTCAGTACGGCGATAAGGAGCTTACATTCTTTGACAGTGAAGTTTACGAATATGACATTGCACTTGCCAAGGGTGAAAGCGTACCGGAGGTGCGCGTGCTTTCGAGCAGCGAGAGCAGCGTCGTACAGGGCAATCCGGCTACAGTAACCGTGGGCGGCAAGACCTACACACTGCGCTTCGCGGAAAATCCGTTTGACGGTCTTTTGGGCACGGGCTCGGAAGGTATTCTGAGTACCCTCAAGCTTACGATTGAGGGCGTGACAACGGATGTTGGTTATCAGACCTATCTCGATGTAGCGGATGTTACATCTTCGATTGAATGGGATGAAAAGTATCAGCCGAGCGGCACGATTGACGGTGTTATCAGTGATGATACCGCAAATCGCTGGTCGGCAGACGGTATGGGCAACTGGATTTGCTACGACCTCGGCAACGTGAAGAATATAAATTCTATTGCGATCGCAGGTTATAAGGCAGAGCAGCGCGCTTACACCTTCACAGTTGAAATCTCGCAGGACGGCACAACATGGGAGAAGGTAACGGATGCGCAGACCAATGCAGGTAAGCAGGTCGATGTATTCACACTCGGCGATAAGAGTGCGCGTTATATCAAATTAACCGGTACGCGCGTATCGACCGGTACATGGCTCGGCATCAACGAGGTGCGCATTTATGAGAGCGCAAAGATGATGGAAGACGACCAGTCGCTTTGGAATCTGAACTTTAACAAAGAGGGCATCAGCGGTGCGGTCGGCAGCAGCGTAAAGCTCGCAGTTTTAGGCGCGGATAAAAACGGTGCAGCACTTGCGGTGGATATGGCTGAGGTTACATTCGGCAGCATGGATGAAAGCGTTGCAACGGTTGATGCTGCAGGTAATGTGAAGCTTGTCGGTGCAGGGGAAACAAGCATTTATGCGGAAGTCACCGTCATCGGCATGAAAAAGCGTGCAACCATTACGGTAACAGTTCAATAATTACAAAAGTACGCTGCAGGGCAGGTGCCGATTTTTCGGCACCTGCCTTTTCGCACTTTTGTCCATAAAAACGCATCATTCTCCATTGAAATTGTTTGCAATCTTTGCTATATTAGAATCAAGAAGGAGAAGATATTGCACAAAAAAGCACATAAAACAAGACAAATACGTCCCCTGTTTTTCTAAAAAAATGTATGCTATAATTTAAATGTAAATATATAAATTTTTATAAGGAGAGTGACAGTATGAAATCAATGAGAACGCGAATTATCGGCGTGGTGCTTGCACTGGTGATGGTGCTTAGTGTGCTGCCGATGCAGGCGCTTGCCATCAAGGTGCCGACGGTGGATTATTCCAAGGACGCGGATAAGCCGACACCGACCGAAGGAAGATTGGTAATTTTAAGTGAGAACTTTGAAAATCAGGCCGTTGGTAAGGCACCGAAATATGGCGGTATGGGCTTCGGCGGCACCTCAGCAAGTAATGCAACAGCGCGTTTTTATGTTGAGCAGGAGGAAAACGGAAACAAGTATGCAAAGGCGTACCATGGCGCTCCGGACAATCCGGAGGAAACAGTTCGTTCACCGCGCTTGGACAGAGAAATTCCTCTGGACGGCTTGACGGAACTTGTTTTAGATTATGATGTGAAGTCTTCGTGCGGAGAAACCGTTATGTCGGTCAGCGTTGTTGAAGAGGAAACAAATACAACAATCAGTCCTATGAGTACACCGCATGAATTCGAAGTGTGGACACATATAAAAATTGTTTTTACTTCCGAGGATAGTCGGAATTGGAATGCAGAAGTTTATGCAGATGGTAAAGCCCTGGATTCGCGTAGCTTCGATACCGTTGAGCAGACTGCAATCCGCATCCGTTTTACCGGACGCACACCGCCAGATGGTAGCTGGGCGGCAATCGATAATGTCGTAATTTCAACAAGCAATACAGACCTCGGCGGTATCGTCGGGATGGACGGCGTGACCGTCAACTGGAATAAACTTTCGGAAACCGATGCGCCGCTGACAGGCTTTTTGGAAGTGATGAATCAGCAGCATCCGCGCATTTATGTGACGGATTGGGAGGTTATCAAGCAAAAGATTGCGACGGACGAAAACTGCAAGGCTTGGTACGATCAGATTATCCGCCACGCGGACGCACAGGTCGGTACGCCGACGGTGGAATATTACAGAAATGCGCGCAACACCGTAAACGAAGCGACAACGAATTTTAAGCGCAATATCATTCCGGTAGCGGCGGCATATTGCTTAACCGGGGAACAGAAATACTTAGATAAGGTATATCAGGATCTCGTCAATGCGGGCACTTGGCCGGATTGGGGGCACGATGCTTACCTTTGTACGGCGCATATGATGTTTGCCTACGGCGTGTGCTACGACTGGCTGTACAATGATTTTACA
>JAZQCN010000032.1:0-5930 GCA_045546315.1 Clostridia bacterium
TGGAAACAACGGTTGTCTGCACACCTGCGTTGTTTGTAATGTACTGACCTAAGATACCGCCGTAAGCGTAGTATGTGCCGGCAGTACCACCTGTACCCATTGTCATTTTTGTACCTGCATTGCCGCCGCAAGCTGCTAAAGCAACAAGCATAACGCACGCAAGAACAACAGAGATGATTTTCTTCATTTTTGAATTCCTCCATTCAATCTAAAATACATACAATATTATAGCATATAACTATAAAATTATCAATATGTTGACCGTATGCCAATTTTCTTATGGAATCCATAACACACGAGTTATGCGACAACGCCAAAATTACAAACAAAAAGGACTGCCAAAGGCAATCCTTTTACTGCATTCAATTTCACTATCGCTCTTCTCTGAAATACGGAAGGCCAAGCGCCGCCGGCGGCTGATTTTCCTTCTTATCGCGGATACTGGTGATAATAAGCACAAGCACCGTTACCACATACGGCAGCATTTCAAAAAGCTTTTTCATACTAACGGTAATGTTCGGTATGTAGGTCGGAATAACATACAGAAAACCGAACAGAATCGAGCCTAAAATACTCAGGCTCGGGCGCCACACAGAGAAAATAACCAGCGCAATCGACAGCCAACCACGGTCACCGAAGCCGTTGTTTGACCATACGCCGTTGGCATAGTCCATTACATAATAAAGACCGCCGAGACCGGCAATTGCAGAGCCGATACAGGTTGCAAGGTATTTGTATTTTGTAACATTGATACCGGCAGCATCCGCTGTCTCCGGGCTCTCACCCACAGCTCTCAAATGCAGACCGACTCTTGTTTTATTTAAGATGTGCGATGCAATCAACGCTACGACAATGGCTACATACACCAAAAAGCCATAGGATAAAAACACATCGCCAAACCAGCCGAGCGCATCAGCAAACGGCAGCTTTGTTTTAAACGCAAGACTCGTCGCCGTAAGAGAAATCGACGGTACATCCAAATCGACCAGCTTAATAAGCGAGCCGCCGAAAAAGTTACCGATACCGATACCAAAGGTGGTCAGCGCAAGACCGGTTACATTCTGGTTTGCGCGAAGCGTTACTGTTAAAAAGCAGTAAATGAGTCCCATCAGTGCAGAGCCGACAATGCAGCACAAAAGCGGAATCAATACAGCCAAAAACGGATTGACGGTTTGTACGCCATGCTCATACAAAAACGCACCTGCAACACCACTGATTGCACCAACATACATGATACCCGGGATACCCAAGTTCAAATGACCGGATTTTTCCGTTAAAATCTCACCGGTAGAGCCAAAGAGCAGAGGCGTGCCCTGCATAACGGCACGCTGAATAATTGTTGCAAGCATTTATTTCTCCTCCTTACTCTGTCTGTTGTACTTAATCGTGTAGTTAATAAAGAATTCCGAGCCGATAATAAAGAAAATAATGATACCGGTAATAATATCGGCAAAGGCATCGTTTAAGCGGTACACCTCCGAAATGCGGGATGCCCCCTTTTCCAGAAACACAATTAAAAGCGATGTTAAAACCATAAATATCGGGTTAAACTTTGCAAGCCACGATACCATAATCGCCGTAAAACCGCGGCCGCCGGAGGTATCACTTTTCAGCGAATGGTCAGTACCCGCAACGAGCAAAAGACCTGCAACGCCGCAGAGTGCGCCGGAAATTGCCATCGTTCTGAGCATAACCTTCTTTACATTGATGCCGATGTACTTTGCCGTGTTTTCACTTTCGCCGACTACGGAGATTTCATAGCCCTGCTTGCTGTACTTCAGGTAAATATACATAATCACCGTCAGCACAACCACAACTATAATATTAAATAAATACTTCTGTCCAAACAAAACCGGCAGCTGACCAAACTCCAATGTGCGCGGTGTACCCGAGCCCTTCGGCACCGACCATTCGAGCGTAAAGTATGCTACAAGCTGAATGGCAATGTAGTTCATCATCAGCGTAAACAGCGTTTCATTCGAGTTAAAGCGCGATTTGAAGTACGCAGGCACCAATCCCCAAAGCGCACCTGCCGCCACAGAAGCGACAAGCATAATTAAAATCAGCACACCATTCGGTATCTTACCGCCCAAAAAAATCATACAGGTCGCCGTCGCAAGACCGCCGATTAAAATCTGACCCTCTGCGCCGATGTTCCAAAAGCGCATCTTAAACGCCGGTGTCACTGCAAGCGCAACGCACAGCAAAAGCAC
This sequence comes from Clostridia bacterium, assembly GCA_045546315.1. Classification (GTDB taxonomy): domain Bacteria; phylum Bacillota; class Clostridia; order UBA1381; family UMGS1253; genus RGIG2041. The sequence continues at coordinate 2,214 of JAZQCN010000032.1, forward strand.
GGTGTTTTGCAAAAGGTTCCATGTAAGACGCGGTGTGCCTACAGCACCTTCAATCATGGTTACATAAACCTGAATCGGGTTTAAATCCGTTAAAAGTACGGTAATTATACCGCAGACAATCAATGCCCCGAGCACGGAAAGCACGCGGACAATCCAGCCCTTCCACCAAACGAGGTCGTCACGCTTTGCAATATGAAACGGATTTGTATGCACTGCCTTTATAAGCTTTTCATCTGCTTTATTCATCTGTTTGCGCGCCTCCTTCCGCATCAGCATATTTTGTCATCATTAAGCCAATTTCTTCCTTTGTAGCCGTTCTGCCGTCCACAACGCCGGCAATCTTGCCGCCGCCGATGACTAAAATTTTATCGCAAAGCTCCAAGAGCACATCCAGGTCTTCACCAACAAAGATAACGGCGACACCCTTTTTCTTTTGTTCATTCAAAAGGTTATAAATTGTATACGAGGAGTTGATGTCAAGTCCGCGCACCGGGTATGCTGCCATCAGTACCGTCGGTGAGGATGCAATCTCTCTGCCGACCAGAATCTTTTGCACATTACCGCCCGACAAGCGTCTGACCGGCGTCGAAGCCGACGGCGTTACAACCTCTAAGCGCTCGATAATCTCCTCTGCAAGACTCTTCGGCTCTTTCTTCTGCAGAAAAATCGACTTGCCCTTCTTATAGCTTCGGAGCATCATATTATCAATAATATCCATATTGCCGACCAAGCCCATACCGAGTCTGTCCTCCGGAACAAATGCAAGACGAACACCCATCTGGCGAATCTGCAGCGGTGTTTTGTCGCGCAAGTCCTCGGTTGCACCGGTTTTCGGGTTATTGTATAAAACGCTGCCGCTGCTCAAATGCTGCAAACCTGCAATCGACTCCAAAAGCTCTCTTTGACCGCTGCCCGCGATACCGGCAATACCCAAAATCTCGCCGGAGCGCGCCGTGAAGGAAACATTGTCGAGCATTTTTACACCCTCGCGGTTTAAGCAAGTAATGTTTTCAACGACCAGTCTGTCTTCGCAATTTTCCGGCTCGCTACGCTCGATATTCAGCGAAATCTTTTTACCGACCATCATTTCCGTAAGCTGCTCTTCATTGGTTTCTGCCGTGACAACCGTGCCGACATATTCACCCTTGCGCAGCACCGCAACGCTGTCGGAAAGCGAAAGCACTTCGTGGAGCTTATGGGTAATAATAATAATAGATTTGCCGTCCTTTTTCATATTGCGCAGCACATTAAACAGCTTCACGGTCTCCTGCGGTGTCAGCACGGCGGTCGGCTCATCCAAAATCAAGATATCCGCACCACGGAACAACACCTTAATAATTTCAACCGTCTGCTTTTCAGAAACGGACATTTCATAAATCTTTTTATGCGGGTCTAATTCAAAGCCATAGAGCGCAGTGATTGCCATAATCTTTTCGATGTATTTCGGCATATCAAAGCCTTCCTCATCCTCGAGACCCAGGACAATATTTTCCGCAGCAGAAAAAACATCAACAAGCTTAAAATGCTGATGAATCATACCGATTTTGTAGCGGAAGGCATCCTTCGGCGATGCAATTTCTACCGGCTCACCGTTAATGAAAATCTGGCCGCTATCCGGATAGTAAATGCCGGAAACCATGTTCATCAGCGTGGTCTTGCCGCTGCCGTTCTCGCCGAGCACAGAAAGAATCTCACCCTTTCTGACCGCCAGGGACACATCCTTGTTGGCAACAACAGAGCCAAAGGTTTTCGTTACATTTTTAAGTTCCAATGCATAATTCTGTTCCATAAGCCGCTCCATTCCTTAAATTTGCTTTTTATGCTTTTATAAACACATAAAACTAAATGCTTATAAAAAAATAAAAAATTGAACATAGAGCGGAGAATTGCTTCCCCGCTCTATAGAACAACTCCAAATTAGAACATGCTGTTGAGCAATGTGATACCGTCGATGTTGATATCGAAGTACGGTGCAGAACGATACTCGGACTCGTGGAAGTAACCGTCAGCGATAGCTTCCGTATCCTTCTCGTATGCTGCATCTGTGTCAACATCTGCCATATAAGAATCCAGCTTCTTGCCTTCAACTGTGAAATTCTCTGTATCAAATACATGAATTTCGCCTGCAATCAGCTTTGCCTTAGCAGCTTCGATTGCTTCAGCAGTGCCCGGTGCCGCAGCAGCTTCGTTAACTTCTGTGAGTGCAACGGAGCCGGCTTCGAGACCTTCGCACCAGTCAACAGCGATTTCCTTGCCGTCCTTAACAGCGTTGATGATGTACTTGAAGTACGGTGCCCAGTCAATTCTGGAAGAAACGATGAATGTGTTCGGGCAAGCGCTCTGTGTGCTGCCGTTATAGGAAACATTCGGCACGCCTGCATTTTCACAAGCGGTCGGTGCACCCATGGAGTCAGCATGCTGGCTGATGAGTACGCAGTTGTTGCTCAAAAGCTTTGTAGCAGCTTCCTTCTCTAAAGCTTCATCATACCAGCTGCCTGTGAACTGTACTTCCATCGTAACAGACGGGCAAACAGACTTTGCACCGAGGTAGAAGGATGTGTAGCCGGAAATAACCTCTGCATATGTGAACGCGCCAACATAACCCATCTTAGCCTGGTCAGCTGTAATCTTGCCGCTCTCGATCATTTCGTTGAGCTTCATACCAGCTGCGATACCTGCAAGATATCTGCCTTCGTAGATGGAAGCGAAAGCGTTGTGGAAGTTTGCAACCTTCTCAGTATGTGCAGTTGTACCTGTAGCGTGGCAGAACTGTACATTCGGGAATTCCTTTGCAGCCTTGAGCATATACGGCTCATGACCGAAGCTGTTTGCAAACACGATGCTGCAGCCCTGGTCAGCCAAGTCAGCTGCTGCCTCGTAGCACTCGTTGCCTTCCGGAACATTTGTCTTGAAGATAACCTGATCAGCGCTAAGGCCGAGCTCTTCCGTAGCCGCTTTTGCAGCGTCTAAGAAGTTCTTGTCGTATGTAGAGTTCTCATCGTGCAAGAAAATAAAGCCGATCTTGAACTCCGGATCCACGGTTTCGTTGCCGCAAGATGCAAATGTTGCAACGGATGCAACAATCATCAGGGCTACGAGAAGTAATGAAAGTACCTTTTTCATTTCTAAACACCCTCCTGCCTTTTTGGCAAAATATTATTGTGTAAATAATTTCTTATTTACAACATCCGCTAAAATTTTAGCATAACCGCCTATAAAAGTCAATAAGTTTATTCATTATTTCGTTACCTTTTGGAAATATTTCTGTAACATTGGCAAAATAAATCAAAAAAGACACTTACCGAATCCGGAAGTGTCTCCACAGATAATTGTATTTCTTTTTTGCAAAGCAGAACCCCAATGATGCATATATTTAAATAACTTTTACGAAAGCAAAGCATCATCAATTTCTTCCCTTTTCACTATTATTTATTGCTTTCCAAAATAGACATGTGTTTTAGGGAAAAGTGAATAGTGAATAGGTAATAAGTAAAAAACCCCGTTCTTACGAACGAGGATTTTTGGTGGGAGTTACAGGGCTCGAACCTGTGACCCTCTGCTTGTAAGGCAGATGCTCTCCCAGCTGAGCTAAACTCCCGGTTAATGGTGACCCGTAAGGGAATCGAACCCTTGTTTCAGGCGTGAGAGGCCTACGTCTTAACCGCTTGACCAACGGGCCAAAAATGGTAGCGGCGAGTGGACTTGAACCACCGACCT
>JAZQCN010000033.1:0-2093 GCA_045546315.1 Clostridia bacterium
GCAAGTGCAGTTTTGTTTGAATGTTACGCAATAGAACGCCGATTTTGCAGGGGTATGTATAAAACCCTTACCCATGCAGGAAACGCGCCGGAAAGTTCCCATAAATCAAGCCCTTTTTCGTCCCTACTGCGTAACAAGGGCGCGTCTTTTCCTCATGTGCTCGGCTGCCTTTTGGTGGTAGAAATTTTCACATTTATGTGCTATAATATTTCCAACAGTAGGAATTAAGAGTGCTATAAATAAGAATTTTAAAGAGGTAAATGAAAATGGGAAATAATGAAAATAAGAATGATAAAAAGCAATCCAAATATATGGCTTATGGAATGTGTTTTGGAATGATTGCGGGTAGCGTGGTTATGAGCATTTTGGCGCTGTTTGGACAATTTGTGTGGGGTGGATTAGCTGTTGGAATTGGACTTATGATAGGTATGATTGTTGGATTGATAATTTCTAAAAAGAAATAAAAAATTTGAATTTGTCAAACATATGAAACTTTCAGTTTTTGCCAGAACAAAAGTAAAAAGAAGGGACACGGCAGCTATCCAATAGCCACCGCGCCCCGTCTTTTCGCAAGTGCAGTTTTGTTTGAATGTTACGCAATAGAACGCTGATTTTGCAGGGGTAGGTATCAATCCCTTACCCCTGCGGGAAATGCGCCCGGAAAGCCTTGTAAATCAAGCCCTTTTGCGCCCTACTGCGTAACAAAGGCGCGTCTTTTCCTCATGCGCTCGGCTGCCTGTTTCCGGGTGATACGCCTCCGGCAGTCCTGGCAGTATTTGACGCTGTTGGAAGCAGACGCAAAGGAAGCCCCGCACACGGTACAACGCCGCATATCCTCGGCTTTGAAAAGCTGTGCATACAGTTCTTTATCAAGGGGAAGTACGGCAATCTTAAACCACTTGCAGAGCAGCGAATAGGAAATAAGCTGCGGACATACGCACTCGTCCCCGTCGTCAAGCAAAATGCAGTTGCCTTTGTCGCAGTTGCAGCACTCTTTCTTTACAAGGGCGTTTACCCTCCGGCTCTGGGGCGGCGCAAGCCGCCTAATCCCGGTCATACTTCATCAGCGGCATAAACGGTAAGCTCCGCATATTCTTCCTCGGTCAGCACGTCCACTTTCTGCATGGTGCGCTGTGCAAGCTCCCGCATATCCGCGTCCATGAACGGCAGCGCGGCATTGATATTTTCAATCAATGCTTGTTTGCTGCTGTCTGCGTAAATGCTCAAAAGGTTTGTTTCCTCAACAGATAATCTAATCATGCTCATACCTCCAAATCGTGATTTTTCGCTTTTGCCGCCGCCTTTTTCGGGGCGGTCTTTTCTTTGCCCGCTTTAAGCTGCGCCCGGATAGAGGGCTTTTCCTCCTTGCCCTTGCCGCCGCGCTGCTTGTCAGCCTTGATAGCTTCCGCAAGCTCGGTAAGAGAAATCTGCTCGCCGGATTTTGCTTTCTGCTCCAGAGCGTCCACGGTTGGGGTCTGCGGGGTGTTATTGATAAGCCCGTCAAAATTGTTGTCGTTCTGCTCGATTGTGTCCTCAACGTGCTTTAAGGGATTAGTCTTTTCGGGCTGCTCGGCTGCCACGGCAAAAGCCCGCGTCCCGTTCCCCATGATAAGGTGTTTTCCGTCCTCGGATTGATGATGAAAACCATACCCGGCGGCTTCCATTTGTTCGCGGGTCATGGCGGTAACATGGAAGCTCCCCCGTGGTGTGGTGATCTGTTCGCCTGTGGTAAGTTCGTCCGGGGTAAGTGCTTTTTCCTGTGTGGGCTGTAAAAACTCCGGCACTTGCTGATAACCGATACTGTCTACATAGTGGGCGGTGTCCTGCCCGTTCTGATGAAGCACCACAATATCGGAAACGGAAAGGCTGTGTCCCTTAAAATCTTTCGGGTGGTCGATATTAAAGGTTTCCCAAATGTTCCCAAGGGTCATGTCCGGGGTAAGGTCTGCGGTATAGATAAGGTCATAGTTTGCAGCGTCCACGCTATGCCCGGTGGCAATCAAGCGGTCGTAAGGCTCAAAGCGCAAATCCCGCGTTTCGTCGCCGCGCTTTAGCTGATAAATGGAAAAGGTGTCTTTGTCCGGCTCGGCTGC
>JAZQCN010000034.1:0-20016 GCA_045546315.1 Clostridia bacterium
GGTGGGTTTTACCGCCAGTTTCAAAACACCGTCCTCATAAATCACTTGGTAGTCACTATTTGCACTTTCAAATTTGGCTGCATTTCCCTCGTCCACCGCAGAGGTAAACACAACGGGGGTGTCCGCTGCAGGCGTTTTGTGGGTCATTACCGTGTATTTCTCGGTGCTGGTCAGCACACCCACAATTTCGATGGTTGGCGTGCTGTTGCTGCCGCTATCAAGGCGTATATCCGCTGTTTCGCCGTTGATGTTGGGACTGCCGCTGAGCTGCAGGTTGCCGTTGTAGTTGCTGATACCGTAATTGCCGCCGATAATGTCGGCGTTGCCGCTGACGGTAAGGCTTGCGTCCAAAGAGTTATGGATGCCATTGTTACTGCCGGAAACAGTACCGCCTGAGACAGTGGCAGAGCCGTTGTTGTAGATGCCATAGTAGCAGCCATCTGTGGCACTGATACTGCCACCATGGACATTAACGGTGCCGTAGTCGTTGTTGATGCCAAAGTAAAGGTTGCCTGTGGCGGCGCTGATGCTGCCACCATAGACATTAACGGTGCCGTAGTCGTTGTTGATGCCATTGCCTATGTTGCCCGTAGCACGGATGCTGCCACCATAGACATTAACGGTGCCGTGGAAGTTGTCGATAGCTTCGCCAAAGGTGTTTGCGCTATTGGATATTATGCTGCCCGCTTCTTCTTCGGAACAGTCACAGATATTCAGCGTTGCACCGGCACTGACCTCGATGACATTATATGTGCTGTTTGTGCCGTTTGAAATCGTGTGTCCGTTCAGGCAGAGGTTGACCGTGCCGGAAATTCTAATGGTTTTGCTGAGAGTCAAATTGCCGGTCAGGTAGTAGTTGCCCGTCTCCAGCTGGATGCCGGCGGCGAATGGCTTCGCATCCTCGCCGTTCCACGCCGTCCAAGTAATAGACTCACAACTTCCCGTGTGGTCTCCGATGTCAGTGTGCGCTGCACCGCAGATTGCGTGAGAGTGTGTCGCCGGTATTGCAAATGCGGTTGCCGGCATAAGGCTCATCAACATACAAAATGTGAGCAGATATGCCATTAGTTTTGATAACTTTCTTCTCATAATGTTTCCTCCAAACATCTTTTAGTTTCTTTTTAATAATTCTTTATTTCGGGATAACAGCAGATGCCAACCTGTATCATCTGCAAACCTCCTTTGAGTTTTTATATAATTATATCATTAAATTGTGTTTTTTTCAAGAATTTGACTGATATTTCAGCGTTTTGACATAAAAAAATAATGGAGTGAGCCGAAAACTCAGTTTTTTGAAAAGCAAAATGCACCGCTTTGACAAAATTTCAAGTCAAAAGCGGTGCATTTATTTTCGAAGATAAGTTTCATTGTGAATTAAGAAAATGTATAAGATGTCTAATTTTAACTCAAATAAACGCACATAAAATCACAACGGAACTTTTTTTTGAGAAATCACTCTATTTAAGGCTTTTTGAGCATAGAAAAAGAACCGTAACTTTGTATCAAAATTACGGTTCTTCTTTGGTGCAAGTGTCGGGACCGTATATTGCTACGCAATCTACCGTGCTTGTCGACCCAAGCCTGCGGCTTCGGTACCCGTCTGCGCACCGCTTTGCTAAAAAACTTGCCACCGGCAACTTTTTCTTAACGCAAAACGCCCTCTTAGGGTTCAAGTCCCCTCGGAAGAACAAAAAAGGGGTATCCTTTCGGATACCCTCTTTTTTATTGGTGCGAGTGATGGGACTTGAACCCATACGCCATAAGCACACGCCCCTCAAACGTGCCTGTCTGCCGATTCCAGCACACTCGCAAACGACTTGTTTATTATACAGCAAGGAGAGCTGTTTGTCAACACTTTTTTTGAAAAAAAATTAAAAATGTGAAATGTAATTTTATGGATTTTTGTTTTGCGTCCCTCCATGAATATAATGTAAATTTATAGTGATTCTTCTTGCATATGAAATTCGGATGTGTTATCATAAAAACATACTTAACAGATTCGGCGAATGTATCAGTGTACATCTTGAGTGAAAGCTTGAGAGGAGCAGCGAGTCGCTGCTTTGTTTTTTCTTTTCCGGAGCTTTGTTTCGCTAAAGCGAAACGACACCGATTCACGCTTCGGCGAATAACCAATCATTGCATGATTTAAAATTCGCCTACGCTTGTTCATCGGACATTTTGTGATACATCGCCGGGTTTGTTTTTGTTTTACGAATTGTCGCTGTGGGGAGGGGATTTTGTGCGCGTTGATAAAGACATTGTTGAATTTCATAGAGGAGATATAAATTTTGTAAAAAAATTCGGTATTATGGAAGCTACGGATATGGTGCTTGATTTTTATTCTTGTAATCAGCATCCGTTTATATATGATACATATCAGCTTGCAGCTTTTTTCTCTGTGCGTCACAGCGACCTGTTTCGTACGCTCAGGAATATAAATACCTATTATTCAGATATCCTTCTTCGTAAGCGTGACGGCTCGCCCAGAAGAATTCAAGCACCGTACGGCATTTTGAAGATGATGCAAAACTCTGTTTTAAAACGAATCCTGATTTGCTTTCCGATTTCAAAATATGCAACGGCGTATCATGTCGGCGCTCGAATTCAGAACAACGCAAAGCCGCATGTCGGCAAAAAATTCCTGCTTAAGATTGATTTGAGTGATTTTTTTGGCAGCATCCGCTTTGAGCAGGTGTATTCAACCGTGTTTAATACAAAATACTTTCCGCGTCATATCGGAACAATGCTTACAGCAATATGTTGCTATCGTGATGTGCTGCCGCAAGGCGCACCGACATCGCCTGCAATTTCGAATTTGGTTATGCGCCATTTTGATGATACCATAGGCGCTTGGTGTGAAAAACGCGGCATCAGTTACACGCGATATTGTGATGACCTGACCTTTTCCGGCAATGCTTCTCTTTATCCGGTGTATGAAAAAGCGAAATCCATGCTGGAGGCAATGGGCTTTGAAATTAATACGCGTAAGACGCATTATATTACCCATGCGGCACGCCAAAGCGTTACGGGGCTTACGGTGAATGAGAAGGTGACAGTTTCATCTGCATATAAGCGTCTTTTGCGTCAGGAATGTCATTATGCGATTAAGTTTGGCTTGCGGAGTGCGATTCTTTATTCAATGCGTTCTGATTTTATATCTGCAGATGGCGTATTGACAGAGAAGTATCGCAATCATCTTTTAGGCAGAGTGCGATATGTTTTGCAAATTGAGCCTGAGAATCTGACATTTATCCGATATTTAACCGATTTAAAAAGACTGTAAAAAAAGCAACTGCAATTTGTTTTTGCAGTTGCTTTTTGAATTTATTTTTTCCAGGCAAGCGGTGAAAAGAAAATCAGCATCGGGAAAATCTCTAATCTGCCTATAAGCATATCCAAGGTCATAACCAAGGTGGAAAGCGGGGAATAGACGGAGAAATTTTCTATCGGACCAACGCGCGCAAGACCGGGACCGATGTTGTTTATGGTCGCGGCAATGGCGGTGAAGTTCGTTGTAAAATCCAAATTGTCCAAACTGATAAGCAGCATAGAAACGACAAAAATTGCCATATATGCCGCCATATATACATTCACTGCGCGTACAGTTTCGTGTGCGATAGGCCTACCGTTCATCGTCAGTTTAACCACTCTGCGCGGATGTATGGAAATGCGAATTTGTTTCACGATGCTCTTAAGCCAAATTACAACTCTGGAAACCTTGATACCGCCGCCGGTGCTGCCGGCGCAGGCACCGATGAACATCAACAGCACCAGAATGGTTTTGGAAAATTCCGGCCACAGGTCGAAGTTTGTCGTGGTATAGCCGGTTGTGGTGATGATGGAGCTGACCTGAAAAGCAGCGTGTTTAATTGTAGCACCGATGCTGTCGAATAAATCGCTGCGACCCAAGCAGTTCAGAGTAATGCACAGAATCGACGCAAGAATGATTAAAAGATAGGCTTTTGTTTCATCTGCGTGTACAATTTGCCTCCATTTGCGTGTTAATATGAGGTAGTAGAAGGTGAAGTCTATACCGAACAATATCATAAATATTGTAATAACAATTTGTATATAATCCGAATAGCTTGCAATACTGTCGTTTGCAACGCCAAAGCCGCCTGTACCCGCTGTGCCGAAGGAAAGCGTCAATGCTTCAAAGAGACTTGCGCCGCCTAAGAGCAACAGTACAACCAGAATTGCGGTCATGATAATGTACATACCATAGAGCCATTTTGCGCTTGAACCAATTTTGGGGACCAGCTTGCCTACAGCCGGGCCGGTGCTTTCTGCGCGAATCAAATGCAGGTTTTCTCCGCCGGCAAGCGGAAGAATTGCCACGAGAAACACAAGCACGCCCATACCGCCAATCCAGTGTGTGAAGCTGCGCCAAAAAAGGATGCTTTTCGGCAATGCCTCTACATCGGAAAGGATCGACGCACCGGTGGTCGTAAATCCGGAAACTGACTCAAAAAGAGCATCGATATAATTTGGAATCGCCCCTGAAAAAAAGAAGGGGAAAGCGCCGAAAATACTGATTGTAATCCAGGATGCGGCAACAACGAAGAAGCCTTCCTTTGCATAGATGACCTTGTTTTTCGGGCGCATCAGAACAAGCGGTAAGCCGCAGGCTAAACACAAAAGAATGCAAAATACAAACAGCATATAGTTTTCTGCGTAAAAAAGCGCACAAATTAAAGGGAGCAGCAGGCAGGCGGCTTCGATACAGAGCACCCAGCCAAGTATATGAAGTATAAAACGGTAGTTCATTCGGGTGTTACCTCTATTCTAAAATATCGCTGATGTCTTTGTGACCGGTGTCGGTTGTTACAACAATGACCGTATCGCGTGACTTGATGATATCACGACCGCGCGGAATAATGATTTTGCCGCCGCGGTTGATGCAGGCAATCAAAACATTGCTCTTCAGGCTGAGCTTTTCAATCGGCGTGTCTGCAATCGGTGAGTTTTCCAAAATGCGGAACTCGAGCGCTTCCGCTTTGCCGCCGAGAATGTAATGCAAAGTCTCAATATTGCTGTCTAAAGAGTTTTTCATGGCGCGCACATAGCGGACGATGTACTCAGCGGTAATGTTTTTAGGGTAGACCATTGTATCGAGGTTTAGATTGTCGATAACCTCGTCGTAGGCGATTCTGTTTACTTTGGTAATCAGCTTAGCATTTGTCTTTGTTTTGGCAAACAGGGAAAGCAAAATGTTTTCCTCATCGATGTTTGTCAGAGCAACAAAGGACTCGACGCTCTCTAAGCCCGCTTCTATGAGAAGGTGGTTGTCTGTGCCGTCGCCGTGCAGAATTGTAGCCTTTGGCAAAAGGTCACAGAGCTCGTCGCAGCGCTTTGAATTCTGCTCGATGATTTTTACATCGATGCCGGACTGCGTCAAAAGATCTGCCAGATAGTAAGATGTATCACCGCCGCCGACAATCATTGTGTCTTTTACGCGGTTTGTTTTTACACCGATTTTTTTGAAGAAATCCACGCCGTTTTTAATGGTGGAAACGATGCTGACCGCATCGCCGCTTTTTAATACAAAGTCACCGCGGGGTATGAAAGCGTCATCGCCGCGTTCAACGCCGCAAACCAAAACATCACAGTGCAGCTTGGATGCAATCGACGATACGACCATATTATCCAACACGGAATCCTCTGCGATGCGGAATTTTAATATTTCGACCTTGCCGCGGGCAAAGGTGTCGATTTGAATGGCAGAAGGGAAGCGGAGTACACGCGCCATTTCCTTTGCCGCTGCCTGTTCCGGATTGATAATCATGGCAAGACCTAAATCGTCTTTGAAAAGGCTGAGCGTCTTGCTGTATTCCGGCTTGCGCACTCTGGCGATTGCCTGACAAGGGCTGAGTCTTTGCGCAAATATACAAGACAGCATATTGACCTCGTCGGACTGTGTTACGGCGATCAGCAAATCAGCCTCTTCAATGCCTGCTTGCGTGAGGGTATCTACATTGCCGCAGCTGCCGCAAACGCCCATAACATCATATTGGTTTACGAGCATTTCGATTATTTCGGGATTAATGTCTATAATAGTAATATTGTGTTCATTTTCATGGCTGAGTCGTTCCGTCAGCTTTTGACCAACCTTGCCGCAGCCTGCAATGATTATATTCATATAAGCTCTCCTGTTCATAGATTGTGCTATAGATTGCAGAACACATTATAGCACCATGTACAAATAAAATCAATAGAAATAATGAAATGCCGGAACATTGCTGCTCCGGCATTTTGTCAGACACTTTAAAATCAATCTTCCTCGTATATTTTTCTGGGAGATTTTGTGCGATAGAAGAGCGCGAGGGTACCGGGACCAATGTGTGTACCGATGCTTGCGCCAATATCCGATTTGAACTCAAGCACGCTGTCCTCGCCGCACTGTTCTTTAACGGCAGCCCAAAGCTGTTCAGCGCGGTCCTCCACATTTGCGTGTACAATACAAAAATGTGGATTTTCTGCATCAAAATCATCACTGATGACCTTTTGCACCAGCTTCGGAATCACGGTTTTACTTCCTCTGAACTTGTCGACGGATTCCATAATGCCGTTGATGACTGATAAAACCGGCTTGATGTTTAAAAGACTGCCTGCAATCAGACTGGCTTTGTTAATACGGCCGCCTTTTTCCAGGTATTTGAGAGTGTCAACCAACACATACACATTTGTATGACGGCGCACATTTTTTGCGCCTTCTATAATTTCTTCTAAAGATTTGCCCGCGTTGTTTAAACGGATGGCTTCATCCAGCATTAAAACGATGAAGAGCGAATAGCTCATGGAGTCAACAATTTCAATTTTTGCATCGGGATGCTCTTCCAAAATTTCGTTTTTAATCATATGGCAGGTTTGATATGTGCCGCTTGCTTTCGACGAGAGTGTAAAATAGATTGTTGCGTCATAGTTTAATGCGCCGTCAAGCAAGAGCTCCTTTATTTCCGGGAGCGGCGCTTGAGAGGTAGTCGGAATTTTTGACTCTGTTTCGAGTCGCTCATAGAATTCCTTTGGTGTAATGTCGTGCCAAGCACGCACCATTGTGCCGTCGGCAAAATAAATCGGCAAGCCGATTACTGAAATGTTATGCTTCTGCGCATAATCCTTCGGAATATCCGATGCAGAGTCAACGATAAATTTTATTCTCATTTCAATTTCCTCCTACCAAGAATATTTTGTGAGCGATCCTGCGGCTTTTAAGGCTGCAAAATCTGTTTGTCTGAGTGCTTCGTAGATGACTACGGCAACGGAATTGGAAAGGTTTAAGCTGCGCGCCTCCTCAATCATCGGAATGCGAATACAGCCTTCCTTGTGCTTGTATAACAGGTCTTCATCAAGTCCCTTTGTTTCCTTGCCGAACATGATGTAGTCGCCATCCTTAAATTGGATGTCACAGTATGTCTGCGGCGCTTTCGTCGTTGCAAAATAGCAGGTGATGCCCGGATTTTTCTCGAAGAAGTCTTCTACATTATCGTAGTATGTAATGTCTAACAAATGCCAATAATCCAAACCGGCACGCTTGAGGTTTTTGTCGGTAATTTCAAAACCGAACGGGCGGATTAAATGCAACCGACTGCCGGTAGCGGCGCAGGTGCGTGCGATGTTGCCGGTGTTTTGCGGAATTTCCGGCTCACATAATACAATATTAAAGCTCAAAACAATCGTCTCCTTATGTCAATACTGCTATTATACACAAGTTTCGTATAAAAATCCAGTCTTTTTTTGTAATTGTTGGATTTTTGCCCTTGCTGTGCAGTATAAAACCTGCAATATCGCAGAAAATAGCGGTATATTTATAAATTGGAGTGATTCTAATGATGTATCCGAGAACTGTCCTGGCAGTAGAGCTGCACGAGCATGCACGCAGCAATTATCCGAAACTGGACGGCGTTGTGTCGAAAACGGAGCAGGATGGGGAAATTGCGGTAACATATGTTCAAATTATAAATGAGGCCGGTGCTGCACAGCTTGGCAAGCCCATCGGTAATTACATCACTTTGGAAACGGATGCGCTCACATTTCAGGATGCACAGCAGTATGAGCAGGGGTGTCTTGCGTTGAAAAGAGCGCTTTTGCGTCTGCACACGGTTGACAAAACTAAGCCGGTATTGGTTGTTGGACTCGGCAATCGGTTTATTACGGCAGATGCGCTTGGCCCGAAAACCGCTGACCGAATTTTTGTAACCAGGCATATGCATGCGCAGCTTGCGGAAATTTTCGGCGAGGCAATGACAGCTGTTTGCGCCGTTGCGCCCGGTGTGCTTGGCATTACGGGCGTGGAAACGGCAGAGATTGTACAGGGGGTTTGTGCAAAAGTGCAGCCCGGTTTGATTATTGTGATTGACGCACTCGCTGCAAGAGATGCGCGACGTATTAACACAACGATTCAGCTTTGCGACACCGGCATTGCCCCCGGTTCCGGTGTCGGAAACAGGCGCATTGCTTTTAATGAGGCGCTTTTTGGCGTGCCTGTGCTTGCAATTGGTGTACCAACGGTGATTGATGCGATGACGATGGCCTATGATGCGACTTGCAGCGTTTTGCATGCAATGCATGCGCAGAGCGGCGATGTTCTTTCTTGTGTGCAGAATCTTTCCGATATGGAGGTTTATGGGATGGTACAGGGGCTGCTTGAAGAAAAAATTAAGAATCTGACGGTTACGCCCAAGGAGGTTGACTTGGCGATGGAACGCATATCTAAGGTGCTTGCCGGGGGGATAAATATGTATTTGCACACTACACTGTCTGCTGCAGAACTTGACAGCCTGACTATGTAGGATATAATTGACAAAATGGGTGAATTATTGTAAAATAGATACATTATTATTTATAAGTTTAAAGGTAGGAAATTTCAATGAAAACGATACAGATTGCAGAAGGTGCGTATTTGCACCATATTCCGGATCGTAAATTTAAAAGTGCAACCGTGGCGATGGTGTTTCATCGTCCGCTTTCGCTTGCAGAGGCATCCTTAAACGCGATTTTGCCTGCCGTGCTGAAGCGCGGGACAAGCAAGCATATTGGCTTTGATGAAATCGAGCGTGCGTTAATGGATTTGTGTGGCGCGTCGGTCAACGGTTCGGTAACAAAGCGCGGCGATGGACAGCTTATATTTTTCGAAGCTTCTTCGCTTGCCAATTGCTATGCGCCGAATGGGGAAGATTTGGTCGGCGGTGCGGTGGTTTTGCTTTTGGAAATGCTCTTCGACCCGTATTTGGAAAATGGTGCATTTTCCGAGTCCTATGTTGCGCAGGAGAAGAAAAATGTAATTGAAGCGATTGAAGCAATGGTGAATGATAAAATGCAGTATGCGATTTGGCGCTGCACGGAAGAAATGTTTCGTGGTCAGCCGTGCGGCGTGCACGACCTCGGCACAATCGAGACTGTAGAGGCAATTACACCGCAAGCGTTGTATACACATTATAAAAAGGTGCTTGCAACAAGCAGAGTTGATATCTTTGTTTGCGGCAGTGCGGATTTTGATGCAATTGGTGCAAAAATTAAGCCGTATTTTTCCGCGCGCAAGGCGGAAGATATTGTAACCGTGACGACACAGCCTAAAGCACCAAGCGGTGAAGTAAAAAAGATTACGGAACATTTTGATGCAAGCCAGGCAAAGCTTACGCTTGGGTTAACGACAAAGTTCGATGCAGACAGGCGCCCGTATGAGCATCTGATGCTGGCAAACTCTATTCTGGGCAGCGGCGTACACTCGAAGCTGTTTAACAATGTCAGAGAAAAACTGAGCTTAGCGTATTATGCCTTCAGCCGCATCGACAGAAGCAAACAGGCTATGCTCATTGGTATGGGAATTGAAGCGAAAAATTACAACGCAGCCTATGATGAAACTATGGCACAGCTTGCGAGCTTGAAGCGCGGCGAAATCTCGGATTATGAATTTGAGTCTGCCAAGGCATATTTAGTGAATAACACCATCTCGGCAACGGACAGTCAGAATGCCATGATTGTCTATGGATTGACGGATTTGCTCAACGGCGAGCGTCTGACGGTGGAGGAACGCGTCAGTCGTATTATGGCGACAACCCGTGAAGAAGTAGTTGCTGCAGCGCAGGAAATAGAGCTTGAAATGATTTATCTGCTCTGCGCCGAATCTTAAAGGAAGTGAATAATATGAATTATATAAAAAAGATTGATGCCGTGACTGGCGAAACGGTTTATAGCGGCGTGCATGAGAGCGGTGTGCGCATTTTTGTAATGCCGAAGCCCGGTTTTCGCAAGTGTATGGCTATGTTTGCAACGGCTTACGGCAGTCTGGATACGACTTATGTTGCAGATGGGGTAGAAAAGCGCATCCCTGACGGCACGGCGCACTTTCTGGAACATAAGCTGTTTGAGGAAGAAAACGGAAATGTATTTGACCGCTTCAGTATGCTCGGCGCCAATGCCAATGCATTTACCAGCTTCGGCACAACTGCATACTATTTTACGGGGACGGACAAGTTCTATGACAACCTTGAAACATTGATTTCCTTTGTGCAGACACCTTATTTTACGGAGGAAAGCATTGCCAAGGAGCAGGGGATTATCGGTCAGGAAATTAAAATGTATGATGATGATCCGAACTGGCAGGTGTATTATAAGGGTATCGAAGGGCTTTATCATAAGCATCCGATTCGTATAGATATTGCGGGTACGGTTGAAACAATTGCTGAGATTACGGAAAAGTCGCTTTATGATATTTATAATATGTACTATCATCCGTCGAACATGGTGCTCTATATTGCCGGGGATGTTGATGTCGAGAAGTGCTTTAAAACGGCTGAGGCGACGCTTAAGCCGGCAGAGCCACTGCCGGCACCGATTGTGCGTAAGCTGCCGGAGGAGCCGCAGAGTGTGCTGGCAAGCAGGGTAGAGAAGCGTTTGGATGTTGCAATGCCGATGTTCCAGCTTGCGTTTAAGGACAATGATACCGATTTGCGCGGTAAGGCGCTTTTAAAGAAGGAAATCGTATCCGAGATGCTTATGGAGCTGATGTTTGGCAAAAGCTCTCAGATTTATAAATCGCTTTATAATGACGGTTTGGTGAATAAAAGCTTTTCGTATGAATATACGGTGCATCGTGATTACGCGTTTGCAACTCTCGGTGCTGATTCCAAACAGCCGGATGCGGCATATGATAGAATTATGGAGCTTTTGGAGCAGGTGGAAATCAGTGAAGCTGATTTCGAGCGTGTCAAGAAGTGCGCATGGGGCGACTATATTGATACATTTGACTCGACGGAGTCGGTTGTTTACAGCTTTGCCTTGCACCAGCTTATCGATGTGGATATGTTCGATTTCAAAGAAGTATATGACGGTATCACATTTGAAGATTTGTGTGCGCGCCGAAAAGCTGTGCTTCGCAAGGAAAACAGCTGTCTGTCCGTGATTTTGCCGAAGGAGTGTTAAAAGATGCAAGGACCTTTTGAAAAAATCATTCAGTTTCCAAAGCTTGGGCTGGAGTTTGCGCTGAATAACGGCTTTGCAATTCCCGGAACGGATATAGTAATTCGATGGTATGCCGTGATTATCGCCATTGGATTTGCGCTTGGCGTGATTTATGCATCTGTACGCGCAAAAAAAGTCGGTCTGACAGAGGATAATGTGCTTGACTTGGCGATTCTCGGTATGCCGCTGGCGGTGATTTTTGCGAGGGTGTTCTATGTAATCGGCGATTTTGATGCATACCGTGATAATTTTTGGAAGGTATTTGCAATCTGGGAGGGCGGTATATCCATCCTTGGTGCACTCATTGGCTGTGTGCTGACAGGCATTATTTACAGCGCTATTAAAAAGATTCATATTGGGCGCTTGGTCGACCTGGCTGCACCGTCTTTAATGATTGGGCAGATAATCGGTCGCTGGGGGAATTTTGTCAATGGTGAGGTCTACGGTGTGCCGACGGAGCTTCCGTGGGGAATGGTGATTGTCGGCGAAACGCCTTTGCCGGTGCATCCGTTGTTTATATATGAATCACTTTGGATGCTGCTCGGCCTCATTTTGATTTTAATCTATCAGGACAGAAAACAGCGTTACGGCGAGGTTTTTTGTTTGTACTTAATTTGGTATTGCATCGCGCGAGCAATTATGGAGCCGATGCGAAACAGAGAATTTATCCTCGGCAGCGGAGATGTCTATATGTCTTTCTGGACTGTAATTGCATTTGCGCTACTTGCGGTAATTGCGCTGGTTTTGCTGTATCTAAAGGGCAAACGCGTAAATTTAAAGAAGGATAGGCTGGCTGCACAGGTGGATGAGAAACGGAAAAAGCTTGATGCGTTTTTGGATAAAGAAGCTGATGAGGATGCAGTGCTTGAAGCATCTCAGGCGTTGGATGCCGCACTTGCTGCATATATGGCTGAAGAATAAATGTAAAACCGCAACGGATTTACCGTTGCGGTTTTTTAGTCTTTCATATAATAGTTGTATAGCTTTTTTAAAACCTTTTTTTCTAAGCGTGAAATGTACATTTGTGAAACACGCATCTTTTCCGCAACCTGCTTTTGCGTCATTCCGTCGTAGTATCTGGACATAATGAAAGTGTGCTCTTCGCCGGTTAATAACTGCAGACATTGGTAAATGAAACTTTTGTCCTCAATCAAAAGAAAGCTGTCGTCACTTTGACCGATTAAGGTTTTAAGCATAGCGGAGCGATTTTCACCAAGCGTCTGTTCGTAAGAAACTACGCTGTACGGCTTAGCGTCTTTTGAAAAATCCGCATGGGAAAATGCTTCGTACATTCTGCGTGGAATTTTTATAAAATGTCCGGTATCGCGAAAATGCTTTTTGATTTCACCCGTGACAAGCTTGGTTGCATAGGTTGTGAATTTTACATTGCGCGAAGAATCAAAGCGATCAATTGCATATAAGAGACCGATGCTGGCAACCTGATATAAATCCTCGTATTCTATGCCGCGGCCTACATATCGCTTTGCAAGAATTTCTGCTATGTATGCCGTTTGCTTGTGAATGGCATCGCGCATGGCAAAATCACCGGAGGTTTGATAGTCAACGATTTGCTCTTCAATTGTTTTGGTTGCGTTTGTCTGTTCAGACAAGTGTCCTCACCGCCTTAGCGCAGGCTTTTATAATCAATTTGCTCCGGTATATATGTGCCGCCGCTTAAAATGTACTGTGCCATTTCCAAACCGTTCGCGTGCAGATGTAATTTGTAATCGGAATTGTCAATGCTTTCTCTGATTGGGCGCACCAGTAAATAAATATTTTCCGGGTTAATACCTTCGAATTGAGAGAAAATCGGGTTTTGGGCAATAGATACTGCATAGGCGCGACCGCTTGCCGTGCGTTTTACCAAAGATTCGTCTATGTTAAACTTTTGAATATACGGGCTTAAATCTTCCATTTCCTCCTGCGGGAAACGACCAAGCAGGTATTCACTTGCAAAAAATACGGTGGTTTCACCGGCAATGATTTCGGAGTCGAGCACAACACCCATTGCTGATTCACTGGAATTTTTTTCTTTTTCTTCGATATAAATGACATTCGAGGTTACAAAATGCTTTCCGTCTCCATCAACATCGGAGGTAATCGGCTTGAAATGATCCTCCAGCATATACCCCTCGACAGAGCCCATGCCGTGCATATCGCCGGCATACATTATTGCAAAGTCGGCTTTCGGGTCGCCGAACAGATCGACAATAAATATAATAAGCGCACCGATTAAAACAATGCCGAGAATAATATACCACTTGTAGTAGTACCATAAATTGTCCCACCATTCTTTGGAAAACGGCGGAATATAATGCGTGTTGTTCATTGCTAAATAGCCTCCTTGAAACGGTTATGGCTGTACAGCCACCTGCATTTTTGTGTTGAAGCCATTATACTATATTTCTGAAAATTCGTCAAGATTTCCGGCAATGTATGGCTATAAGTTTACAAAAACTTTATAACTTATTCAAAAAGCAACCCGCCGCATGGGCGAGTTGCTTCAGGCTATCTTAAATTTGTCGCTGTTTGAATGTACAATGCTTGCCTTTGGGATTTTAACATATCCTCACAGTTTAATACAGAGTCTTTGTTATCCATCTGCAGAGCAAAATCCCTTAAAATCGTTATTTCTGCCGGTGGGCAGGGGAGAATTTCCACCTCTGTGGTATACACACATAAATCGGAGGATGCATAATTAAAGCTTAGCATACCTTTTTTGCCCCAGAATGTAAATGCCCAGTAGGTCGGCAATGTCTTGTTGCATTTTGGTGCGGCATAGGAGACATCTGCCATAACGGAAACATCTTCAAATTCTGCCATGAACTGCGCGCAGTCCTTAAATGCAGGCTCGTTTTCCGCGTAGGCATTCCAAGTGCGTGCACAGTTGATATTTGTGAGATTCTTTTTTGTCAGATATCTTATTAAATCAATACCGTGAATGGCTATGTCGTTGATTGTGCCGCCGTGCTTGCCATCTTCAAAGTACCAGCCCGGGCGATTGCCGTAATCAAGACAGTGCTGGCCGGTAAAGGACACATTTACGATTTCGCCGATTTTGCCTTCGTTTATCAGATTTTGTACAGTTGTAATTTGCGGCATATACCGTAAATCCAGCATACAGCAGACCTTCAGACCTGTTTGATGAACAAGTGCTTCAATTTCATCAAGCTCATCTAAAGCGGTGCAAATCGGCTTGTCGCAAATAACATGCTTACCTGCTTTGAGTGCGGCGATGACCATTTGTCCGCGCTTTGCATAATAGTCGCCGATGGCAATGGCATCTACGCGTGCATCATTTAATACTTCTTCATAAGATGTATAAGTCAGTGAAACTGCATCTGTTATGATGCTTTCGGCAGGATTTTCCTCGAAGCATCCGACGATATTTACATTTTCATCCGTTACTGCCGCATTGTACAAGCTCAGTATATGGCTGTGGCGAAAACCTGCAAATGCTAAATTCATCATTGTCTGTTCACCTGTTCTTCCTTGCCGCTCTTTAATGCTCTATCCAGTGCATTTATGATAAATACCGGCGCGATAAAATCCTCGGTGCTTTCCGGCTGCGGCTTGCCCAAAAGTAAATCATAAAACTCTTCAAACTCCTGCATAAAGCAACCTTCCAGAGAAAGCTTTTCAATCGGGAAGCCATCCTTGCAGCTGATGGATGCATAGTAGTCATAGCTTTCGGAGGTGTATATGAGGTTTACATCGCAAGCATCATAGCGAACCGTGCAGTTAACGGTGCCGTTTAATTCGTGTGCAATAACACTGTTTGGATAAAAGCCGAATAACTCGCACATCATAGCTACAAGGTGCTGCGAATAGAAATAGAAATCACCGTATTCGTTTTTGAGATTGACCGGTGCGCGCAAAACAGCGCCGTACAGATTGCCGTAGGTCTTTTCCGCAACAGCTTTTTTAAGCTTTTGCAGTTGTGCCGGAAATTTTAATACAGAGCCGCCGCAGAGGCGTACATTATGCTTTGCTGCAAGCGCCTTTAATTCAAGTGCGTCTGCCTCTGTGCAGGTAATCGGCTTGTCAACAAACATCGGGATACCGCTTTCAAAATACGGCTTGGCATATTTTAAGTGATTGTCGCCGTGACGCGCAGTTATGATGATGCCGTCAACCTTGCCGACAAACTCGTCATAGCTTTGCATTACATATACGCCGAATTCTTCTGCAAGCTTATTTGCTGCTTCCGTATCGTCACTGTATACACCGACAAACTCGATGTCTGTGTATTCTTTATCCTTGATTACAAGCTTCAAAAATTGATTTGCATGTGAATTTTCGCAGCCTAAAATTGCTACTTTAAACATAGAATCAGTCCTCCGTATAAATCAGTGGCAGCGGATTTGCTGCGTGTACTTCTTCAATAACGCTGATTACCATAGCAGCGTGCTTTGGTGTCACGGTCAGCGGTGTGCCGTTCACGATGCGTTCATACACCATTTCGTAGAAGCTTTCTTTGCCGGTATCGAATGCGGTACCGTTGTGTTCACCCTTTTCCTCGTGCTTGATTAAATCCTCTTTGCAGTAGATCGGGTAGCCGTTTTCGTCCTGCAGTGGGTCCAAAACCAGCGCCTGCGGCGGGTTTTCGCCGTCCACGATGTATTTTAATTCGTATTCGGACGGTGTGGATTGATATGTACCTTTTGTACCGAGAATTTTGATGTGCTTTGCCGGGAAGGAATCAATGCTGGTGACTTCAACATCAATGAGCGGCTTACCCGGTGCGGTCATAATGATTTTTGCATAGTCGTCCGAGTCGCCGCTGTTTAAGCAGCGGTCGAGCTTGGAATATATGATTTTATAATCCTTTGCAAAATCCAAAAAGCCTAACGCAAAGCCAATCGGGTGCGGGCCGGTATTGTAGATGTTACCGCCCATTTTTACCTGTGTGGTCTGCCAGTCCCAGCGTCTGTCAAAACTGTTGAAGGTGATGTCAATTTGCTTGATGTCGCCAAGTGTGCCGTTTTCGATAAGCTCTTTTGCGCGGATATAGTACGGTGCAAGGAAGGACTGCTGGAATACGGCGAGTACTAACCCTTTGTCTTCTGCAAGCTTGATTAATGTATCGCATTCATAGCGGCTTCTTGCAAACGGCTTTTCAACCACAACATTAAAGCCGTGCTCGAGCAAATCCTTTGTTACCTGATAGTGGTCGTTTGAAAATGTGGCGTTTACCACGAGGTCAATATCCTCTCTGCCGTACAGCTCGACATGAACTGCGTGTACGCTGCAGCCCGGATATTCTTCGAGTGCGCGGTTTCTTCTTCTTTCGTCATAGTCTACAACAGCAACTACATTATATAAGGTATTTTTCTCACCTTTGAAATAAGCGCCGTGAATGTTTCTGCCGCTTCGACCTTGACCGATAATGGCTACATTTAACTTTTTCATGGAACAAACCTCCCAAAAAATTTTTTAACCATAAATATAATATATCATATTTTTTAAAATGAAAATAGTAAAAAATACAATTTTATATTGCAAAAAGTGTAATTATTGTGTATAATGTAGGCAAATCAATGTTGGAAGTGATTGAATGGGCTGTATATCAAGATATATAAATCGGGAGCAGAGTATCGTCTTCAATCATATCGCGATTGATGTGCCGCAGGATGCAAACTTCCGAATGCATGTGCATGATGTCTGTGAGATGATTTATTTGGTCAGCGGCGATATATCCGCCATTATTGGGGAAAAGACATATAAGCTACCGAAAAACAGCGTCGTGTTTTTCAGGGCAAATGTGCCGCACCGCATCCGTATCGACTCAAGTGACGAGCCGTATGAGCGTTATGACATCGTTTTTGATGAAAATCTGCTTGCAAATCGAATCTTTTTCGAAATTCCGCACAGTATTGATGTAATCAATTATACGGGCGAGCGGCGCATTACTGATTTGTTAAAAAAACTGGATTATTATCCGCAGCATTTTGACGGCAAAAATTTGCAGATGTTGATTACAAGTGTTGTGGAGGAGCTTTTGTTTAATCTGTATCTGATGCCGGCGGATACAATAGATGAGGCTTTGCTGACCGTGCACCCGCTCATTGGAGATGCAGTTTCCTATATAAATGCGCATTATGCCGAGCCGATTACGGTGGAGGATATCTGCAAGCAATTGAACATCACAAAAAGCTATTTGCATCGTCTGTTTGTTGATGAGATGAGCATCAGTCCGAAGAAGTATGTCAATGTGCGCAGACTTGCAAAAGCGCAAAGACTGATTCGAAGAGGGGGACGCCCAAGTCATATATATGCGGAATGCGGTTTTGCGGAGTATGCGACCTTTTTCAGGAACTACACGGAATATTTCGGCTATCCGCCCTCGCAGGAGAATCATGTTGAGATTGAACGCAAAATCAAATCGTAGATTTTTTGCAATAAAATGCACTACTTTTTATTATTTACATTTAAAAAAATATGTTTTATGATAGGCTCAAACAAAGGAGGTCATAAAATATGTATGCAGATAAGTTAGAAGTAAAGGTATTTGAAACGAGAGACGAAATGGGTAAGGCTGCAGCGGAGGATATTGCGGCTGCCATTAAAGAAATGCTTGCCGAAAAGGATGAAATCAATATGATTTTTGCGGCTGCACCGTCGCAGAATGATATGCTTTTCCACCTTTGCGCAAAAACAGACATCGCGTGGGAGAGAATCAATGCGTTTCATATGGATGAGTATATCGGACTTGCGCCGGATGCTCCGCAGTGCTTCAGCAACTTTTTAAAGCGTGGCATTTTCGATTTAAAGCCGTTTAAGAGTGTGAATTTAATTAACGCAGGTGCGACCGATGCACAGGCGGAAGCAGACAGATACACCAAGCTCTTAAAAGAAAATCCGGTGGACATCGTTTGCATGGGCATCGGCGAAAACGGTCACATTGCGTTTAACGACCCGCATGTGGCAGATTTTAACGACAAGGAAACTGTGAAAATTGTAGAACTGGACGAGGTTTGCAGACAGCAGCAGGTCAATGACGGCTGTTTTGAAAAACTTTCCGATGTACCGAAGCAGGCGCTGACATTAACGATTCCGACCCTGGTTTCTTCCAAGTACAATTTCTGTGTTGTACCGGCAGCGACTAAGGCAAATGCGGTAAAAAACACTGTGCTTGGCGAAATCGGTGAGTCTTGCCCGGCAACGATTCTCAGAAGAAAAGACAATGCAATTCTGTACTGCGATGCAGACAGTAGCGCATTGATTAAGGGATGATTTTATGATAATAAAAATTTACGGCGGCAAGGTAATTACCGACAGAAAAATCGAAGCAAATAATGTATATTTCGAGGATGACAAAATCCTTGCTGTCACGGATGCAGAGCTTCCGTATGATAAAGGCATAGATGCAAAGGGAATGTATGTTGCACCTGCGTTTGTGGATATTCACACGCACGGTGCAGCAGGACATGACTTTTTGGACAATACTGAGGAAGCGTATTTTTCGATTGCAAAGGCGCACGTACAGCACGGCGCGGGCACAATCCTGCCGACAATAACCTCGGCAGGCAGACAAAGAACGCTCGACTGCATCAAAACCTTTGAAACCATAAGGGGCAAGGCGCACGATGGCGCGAATATGCCGGGCTTGCATCTGGAAGGACCGTATTTTTCGCCGGCGCAGGCAGGTGCACAGGATCCGGATAAAATCCGAAGCTTTGATGCGGAGGAGTATATGGAAATTTTGAACACCTCCGATGCGATTTTGCGTTGGACGGGTGCGCCGGAATTGGATGGGAGCGCGGAATTTGCGAGCGCATTGACCGAGCGCGGTGTATTGCCGTGTATCGGGCACAGTGACGCAGACGGCGAAGCTGTAAAAGAAGCGTTCAAAAACGGTTTTACGCATGTGACGCATCTGTATTCCGCAACAAGTACGATTCACAGAAAGAACGCATACCGCCATATCGGTATCGTGGAATGTGCGTATCTGCTGGACGATATGACCGTTGAAATTATCGCAGACGGCAAGCATTTGCCGGCGGATTTGCTAAAGTTTATTGTGAAGTTTAAAGACATCGACAAAATCTGCCTGATTACCGATTCCATGCGTGGCGCAGGTATGCCGGAGGGCACGGAAACCATCTTAGGCGGTAAGGAGGATGGTCTTCGCTGTATCATTGACGACAGCGTTGCGAAGCTGCCGGACTGCAGCGCCTTTGCAGGTAGCGTGTCCTATTGTGACCGCCTTGTGCGCACGATGGTCAATCTTGCCCAAGTACCGATAGAGGATGCGGTGTATATGCTTACCGAGACACCGGCAAGGTTCGTGCATCTTGATGCCAAGGGCAGACTTGCCGAGGGCATGGATGCAGATATTGTGCTCTTTGATGCGGATATAAACATTGCTAAAACCATTGTCGGCGGCAGAACGGTTTACGAAAAATAAATATAAAAGCCTTGCAGGTGTTAACCTGCAAGGCTTTTTGTTGCTAATTAGTCAAGTGGCTTCATTGTCGGGAATAACAGTACATCGCGGATGGAATAAGAGTCTGTTAAGAACATGACCAAACGGTCGATGCCCATACCCATACC
>JAZQCN010000035.1:0-12480 GCA_045546315.1 Clostridia bacterium
CTCTACCAACTGAGCTAATGGTGCATATGTTCGTGTCTCCCGAACACTTTTACTATTATAATGGCACTTTATTGATTTGTCAATACTTTTTTTGAAAATTTTTAAAATTTTTTTTGAGATGCTGAAAAAGAGGAATTTCTGATATATGCAATTGCATTTTGAAATTCAATGTGCTACAATAATTCTACACGAAAAACTTGAAAAAGAGGTGCAGTTATGAAAAGAATATTATGTTTTGTTTTGGCGGTGCTGATGCTTTTCTCGCTCGCAGCGTGCGGCAAGGGGGAGCAGGGACCGGAGGTCAAAGCGACGGAGCTGATTGTCGGCGACAGAGTATGGACAAAAGCGCTGGATGCCGATATGGACAACGAATCCGTGAAGATGCACGCATATACCTTAGAGGCTGTAAAGAAGCTGACGGTTAAGCTGCCGGACGGCACGGAAAAGGTTATCGAGGCAAACCCGGGCTGCAATCTTGTTTGCATTACGGCGGATGTGGAAACAATCGGCGCAGACGGATGTGACATCGGGCATATGGGCGCACAGTTGACCGTTGGCAATAGCATTTACTACGCAAAGCGCATTATCGTGCCGAAAAGGGCAGGCGGCAAGACAGAGCCGCCGGCAAATCTGATTTTTTACGCAAATGTGCCGCAGGCGGTTACGCCGGAGAGCGGCGAAGCAATGACCGTTGCGGTAAATCTGTATCAGATTAGCCTGGAGGACAATGACGATGCAGGCTTAAACAGAGGTATTCCGCGAAGAAGCCTGTGCATCGAGCTGAACAAAGCGGAAGCAGAATAAAACAAAAAAGAGCCGAAGGGCTCTTTTTTATATCCTCGTTTTCCGAAATTCCAGCGGCGTGATGTGCTCTAATTTTTTAAAGCATTTGATAAAATAGCCTGCGTCGCTAAAGCCGACCTTTATGGCAATCTGCGCAACGGACAAATCGCGCCGGCTTGCCAAAAGCTGCTTTGCCGCAAGCACGCGCAGCTGCAAAAGGTATTCAAACGGTGTTGCGCCGTACTGCTTTTTAAACGCGCGGCAGAAATTATACTTGCTCATATGCACCTCGGCGGCAATGTCGTCTAAGGTAAGTGCTTCTGCGCAGTGTGCGCTCATAAATTCGCGTGCGTGCTCCAATGCATTGCTCCCTTGCGCGGCGAGGCTGCGCTGCTGCACAAAAGCAACCAGTGCGCTGTAAGCGTATGCTGACAAAGTGGTATTATCCGCATTTTGCTTCGCCTGCTCTAAAAGCGCCGCCTGCGCGTAGTAAAAGTCGGACTTAAGACCGCCGTCAAAGCAGCAGCCCTCGTCTAATCCGAGCGCAGCTAACACTTGTGCGATATGCTCACCGTCGAAGGCAACCCAGCGCGTGGTAAAGGCTTCATCCGTACCATAGTAGTGGTGCGCTGTGCCCTTCGGCACATAAAAGCAGCTGCCCGGCAGAAGCGAATAGGTTTTCCCTGCGCAGGTGTATGTCCCCCGACCTGCGGTCACAACAAAAATCTGGTGAAACGGCATCCCTATCGGGCGAAGAACCTCATCCTGTCCGGGGAAGCGGCCTACGCTGACGAGGTAAATCGGCAAGCTTTTGTCTTTTTCACTTGACAGCGTATAAAACGTATCTTTGAGCATAGCAATATTCTCCTATTTTTGCAATATCGTCCGATTGACAAAGCGATGCGTCAATGCTACATTTATTATACAAGACATAGGCAGAAATGTCAAATCAGAATCCTGAAGGGAGTTTTGTTTTTTATGTGCAATATACATCCATTATTTAATGAGTTTCCGCATATGCTGCACGGCGGCGACTACAATCCCGACCAGTGGAAGGCAACGCCGGAAATCTGGGACGAGGATATGCGCCTTGCAAGGCTTTCCGGCTGTAACTGCTTTTCTGTCGGTATTTTTTCTTGGGCGGAGCTGGAGCCGGAGGAGGGCGTATTCAACTTTGCATTTTTAGATACAATTATAGATAAGATTTACAAAAACGGCGGCAGAGTTTTTCTCGCAACGCCGAGCGGTGCGCGCCCGCGCTGGCTGGCGCAAAAGTACCCGGAGGTACTGCGCGTAAACGATATGGGTATACGCAACATGTACGGAAGTCGCCAGAATCATTGCTATACTTCGCCAATTTACCGCGAGAAGGTGCGCATCATCAATGAAAAACTGTCCGAGCGCTACGGCAAGCATCCGGCTGTTCTGATGTGGCATCTGTCAAACGAGTACAGAGGCGAGTGCCATTGTCCGCTTTGTCAGGCGGCATTCCGCGATTGGCTCAAAGCGCGCTACAACGGTGATTTAGATGCGCTCAATCACGCCTACTGGACAGCCTTCTGGAGCCATCAGTATACGGATTGGAGCCAGGTGGAGCCGCCGTCTGCGCGCGGTGACTTTAAAACTGTGCCCGGTCTTGTATTAGATTGGAAACGCTTTGTAACCGAACAGACGACAGACTTTATCCGCGCCGAAGCGGCGGCGGTAAGAAAACATTCCGATTTGCCGGTGACAACAAATCTGATGACCACCTTTGACGAAATCAATTATGCAGTTGTCAAGGATGCGCTCGATATCATTTCCTGGGATGCATATCCGTACTGGCACAGCCCGGAGGGCAATGCCATAGAAGCATCGCGTACGGCGTTTAACCACGACTGGTTTCGTGCAATGAAGCCGGGGCAGCCGTTTTTACTGATGGAAAGCACGCCGCAAGCGGCAAACTGGCACGTTGTCAGCAAATTAAAGCGCCCGGGTATGCACAAGCTTTCGTGTATGCAGGCCATTGCACACGGCAGCGACAGCGCGATGTATTTTCAGTGGCGCAAAGGGCGCGGCGGACTTGAAAAATTCCACGGTGCGGTGGTTGACCATGTGGGGCACGAGCACACGCGCAGCTTTAAAGAAATCGCCGAAACGGGTGCATTGCTTTCTAAGCTCGACAGCGTGGTCGGCACGGGTGTAGATGCGCAGGTTGCACTTGTTTATGATATTGAAAACCGCTGGGCGCTGGATACCTTAAGCGGCATGGTGACCGGCAGAAAGGGTTATACCGACGAATGTCAGATGCATTATCACGCGCTGTGGAAGCAGGGCATCAATGTTGATGTAATTGATATGCATGCAGACTATTCGAAGTACAAAATGGTCATTGCACCGATGCTGTATATGGCGCCGCAGAGCGTTGTCGATGCAATTGAGCGCTACACGGCAAACGGCGGCATTTTCGTCGGCACCTACACGACGGGTACGGTGAATGAAACGGATTTGTGCTACCTCGGCGGCAGACCGGCAGGCGTACTTAAAGATGTATTCGGCTTGTGGGCTGAGGAGCTCGATGTACTCTATCCCGAGGACAAAAACGAAATCGACTTGTCCGGCAAGCGGTATCCGCTCGTGACGTATTTTGATGTGGCGCATCCGTCTTCGGCGGAGGTGCTTGCTACCGTGACGGACGATTACTATGCGGGAAACGGCGCGATTTTCAAAAACAAATACGGCAAAGGAAGCGCCTACTATATCGCCTTCCGCTCGAATCAGGATTTTTACAATGATTTTTATACGGCACTTACAGATGAATTTGCAATCATACGCGCATTGCCGTCCTTGCCGGAGGGCGTGAGCGCACACACGAGAAACGGCGGCTTCTTATTTATAGAAAACTACAACAGCGAAGCGGTAGAGGTCGCTTTGGACGGTGCGTATATAAATATGGAAACGGGAGAAACGGTCAACGAAGCGTGCACGCTCGGGGCATACGGCATTGCCGTTTTGAAAAAAGAATAAAAACACAAAAAGGGATGTAAAAACAAGTTTTTTACATCCCTTTTTGTACTGCAGTATGCCGCGCTTGTGCAGAGTGCACTGTTTTGTTTCCTTTTTTTAACTAAATTGCATAAAAATGTAAATTTTGTTGCATCGTACTTTTCATAATGTTATACTTAAATTACAAAAACACAATTATAAATTCGAAAAAGGTGTGTTTTTGAAAATTGCACGAGAAAAAAATTTTCGGAGGTGCGCGATGAACAGGAAGACGAAAATGAAAATAACGGCTATGCTTTTATGCATGGCAACGGTGCTTGCTGCTCTGCCGCTGCTTCCTGCGGCAGAAGAAGTGGTCCCATTAAACCGACCGGCAGACCCGGTCATTCTTTCCGGCGCAGATGCAACAGCATTTGCAAACGCTTTGCCGGAAAATATTGTGGCATTTCGCTATACCGGCGCGGCGTGGGAGCAAATCCCGGTGCAGATTGACGAGCGCAAGGTCGCAAGCTACGGCACAGATGTATTTAACGGTGTGACCGGTGGCTATGTCAGCGCAAGTCACGCCGCATTTACGCAGACGGTGTACTGTGATACATCTACCTTTGTCGGCGCAGACACAAATCCGTGCGTTGACGCAGATGACGAAATCGTATTTATGGCGCGCGACACAGGCGTGCAGGCGCCGGAGGGCACTGCGTGGCCGGATGGCGTGAAGAAAATCCGCAGCATGGAAATCGCGGTAAATGACCCGCTGGATGCAAACAGCGCAGGCTATGTGTACTTGTTTGAACGCACCGCCGACAGCGGTCTTGTAAGCGATGCAGGCAAGGCGTATGTTTCCTACGAATTTAAGCTTGCAAGCGGACAGACCTACAAAGAGGCATATCCGTTTGTCAAGGCAAAAAATGCAGCACAGGTGGGCAGACCGGAGGATTCGACGATTACAACCGAAAACTATACCTATCATTTTGAAGACAGATGGGCAGATGACGGTCTTTCCATCACCGCAGGCAATGCAACCGGCGTGGATATCTTAGACCGCAACAAGGTTTCGGTGATGCCGTCGTCCGAGGTGCCGGCACTTGCGCAGATGTTTTTGGATTACGATATGAGCGGCTCAAGAACCGAGGACACCTTCGACGGCTTTACCAACGACCCGGCGGAGGGTGCGTTTATTTGTAACATCAATGGCCCGGTGCGTGCCATCCGCGCCTTTATCGGCGCAAACAGCGGACCGATGACCCAGCGCAGCTACTACGCGTATGACAGCCGCTTGGACACGGTGACGAACCTACGCGTACACGCGATGCCGTCGCTGATGAGCTTTATGGACTATTCGCCGGAGGCGAGCGGCATGACCTATTACCGCGACGATGCAACCGGTGGTGTAACGGTCGACGGTGTGCGCGACAGCCTTTCGACCACGGCAACCGTAAGCGAAACGGAGCTGATTACCGGCGCACAGGGCTCGCTTGCACTCACAACTGTGCTCGAGCACAATCTGCCGACGGAATATTTAAAATTCAAAGCGTATTATTTAGATGATGCAGGCGCAAGTCCGAAGGACACACAGCACACAGGCGATGCATTTGCCTACGGCGCATCCGGTATGTGGGTTTGCGGCGATTTGACAAAAATGATGACCGGTCTTCTCGGCGGCGGCAATATGGAAAGTGTTGCCGGCACATACGGCATTCCGAATACGGATCCCGTACGCAGCAGCAGTGCAAAATCGCTGACGGTGTATAAAACGATGCACTTCCGTGCCCCGGGGATGACCTATGCCGAGGCGCAAGCGGCAACCAACGAAAAGAAAAATCCGCTGACCTATACAACACGCACGATTGCCGGCGAGGATGCCGCTTTGGTACGCTGGTATGTAAGCTACAATGCAAACGGCGCAAAAATGGGCAGCGTGCCGGTCGATTACACAGAATACTACGCAGACAGCGTTTTAACCCTGCCGGGCAACACAGGCGGTCTTGTACGCACGGGGTATACCTTCCTCGGCTGGTCGACTGACCCGAAGGCAACAGAACCGATGCTTACCTACACCGGCGATGTAAACAGCGAAACAAAAACGGTGCATTTCTATGCCGTATGGCAGAAGGGGACGCCGTATACCGAGGCGGGGCTGAACTTTATCGGCGGCGCACCGCTTGCACTGTTTGAAGAGGATTTTGCCTATACCGAAGGCACAACTGCAAGCAGCATTGTCAGCAGCGGCAAATGGCATACACGCGCAGAAGCCACTACAGACGGCGCGTTTTCCAAGATTGTAAACGGGCGCTTTGTATTCCAGGGGCGCACAAGCAAGAATTCCTCTTCCTCCCCAAGAATCGGCACGCGTCTGGATACAAACCTCGTTGCCGGCGGCAATACGGTCACGCTGAATTGCAAGGTGCGCACGGGCACGGTCGGCAAAACAAAGATTTCGCTTTGGAATTCGAGTAAATCGCTCATCAGCCTGGTAACACTGCAAAACGGTGCAGCTACGGCAAACGGCTCTGCAACGCAGACCGTAAGCTATACGCCAAGCACCGGCACCTATACCGCACAGGACGGCGATAGAGTAGACATCAAGCTCGTTATTGATTTCGGCAATAAGCTGTATTCGGCATATGCAAACGATCAATTGCTCATCGAGGGCGGCTCGCTGAGTGCGCTCGGTACAGAGACGAATCTGGTTTTGATGCTCGACGGCAGCTACAGCTACAACGAAAGCGGCCTAAACTGGGGCGAATATGACGACATCGTATTGCGTCAGGCAGCGGTTGCGACAAAAACACCGGAATTTTATGCCGGTGAAACGAAGCTGGAGCGTTTGCAAAACGGCGAAATCGGCTTCAAATACACCGTATCCAATGAATTGCCGACCGCCTATAGTGCAATTGCATTTGTACGCGTTGTAAGCGATGCCGGACAGATGTCGCAGGTAAAAATTCTCCCCATTCAGCTTGCCGCACGCACGAAAACCGATTTAACAACCACACTCAATATCCAGGATACCGATGCAAGCGTGCAGGTGTATCTGTGGAAAGACTTTATCACGATGTGGAATTTAACCGCGCCGTATACCTTTACAAGATAACTGCTTCAAAAGCACCGATGCGCATCGGTGCTTTTTTCGTGCAAAACCCACATGAAAAGAAAGAAAAAATTTTAAAATTTATGGTATTTTTTGCTTGCCATTGGTACAAAATAGTGTTAAAATATTATCAATAGTGTTTAAAGCTATACTTTAATAAATCAGAAGAGGTGTAAATCAGATGATGTATTCACATGAAGTTGAAAACATGTGCTGCGTGAAAAAGGGCGTAGCGCACGGTCCGGCGCCGATTCCGCAGGAGGGTGCTTGGACAGAGTCTAAGGAAAGTAAGGATATCAACGGTTTGACACACGGTATCGGTTGGTGTGCACCGCAGCAGGGTGCCTGCAAGCTGACACTCAACGTTAAGGAAGGTATCATTGAGGAAGCGCTCGTTGAGACTATCGGCTGCTCCGGTATGACACACTCTGCCGCTATGGCAAGTGAAGCGCTCGTTGGTAAGACACTTTTAGAGGCGCTCAACACAGACCTCGTTTGTGACGCAATCAACACCGCTATGCGCGAGCTGTTCCTGCAGATCGTTTACGGCCGTACACAGACAGCGTTCTCCGAAGGCGGTCTCCCGGTTGGCGCAGGCTTGGAAGACCTCGGTAAGGGCCTTCGTAGCCAGACCGGTACAGTATTCTCCACAAAGGCAAAGGGTCCGCGTTACCTCGAGCTTGCAGAAGGCTACATTACCGAAATCGCACTCGACGATGAAGACCTCATTATCGGCTACAAGTTCGTTCACCTCGGCAAGATGATGGAAAACATCAAAAAGGGTATGACTGCTGACGAAGCACTCAAAAAGGCTTCCGGTCAGTACGGCAGATTTGACGATGCCGTTAAGGTTATCGACCCGAGAGCTGAGTAATTCGAATTTAAGAAGATAAGGAGGAAATAAAAATGGCTTTATTTGAAAGTTATGAAAGAAGAATTGGACATATCAATGAAGTATTAAATGCAAACGGCATCAAGGACTTAGAAGAAGCAAGAAAGATTTGCGAAGACAAGGGTATTGATGTTTACAACCTCGTTAAGGGTATTCAGCCGATTTGCTTTGAGAACGCTTGCTGGGCTTACATTATGGGTACAGCACTCGCAATCAAGCGCGGCGTAACAAACGCAGCTGACGCAGCTGCTATCATCGGTGAAGGTCTGCAGGCATTCTGCATCAAGGGAAGCGTTGCTGACGACCGTAAGGTTGGTCTTGGCCACGGTAACCTCGCAAGCATGCTTCTGCGTGAGGAGACAACCTGCTTTGCATTTTTAGCAGGTCACGAGTCCTTCGCTGCAGCTGAAGGTGCAATCGGTATTGCAAAGTCTGCAAACAAGGTTCGTAAGACACCGCTGAAGGTAATCTTAAACGGTCTCGGTAAGGACGCTGCACAGATTATCTCCAGAATCAACGGCTTTACTTATGTTGAAACCAAGTTCGACTACTTCACAGGTGAGCTTGAGGTTGTATATGAAAAGGCATACTCCAAGGGCGAGAGAGCAGCTGTTAAGTGCTACGGCGCAAACGATGTTCGCGAAGGTGTTGCAATCATGCATCACGAGGCTGTTGGCGTTTCCATCACCGGTAACTCCACCAACCCGACACGCTTCCAGCATCCGGTAGCAGGTACCTACAAGAAGGAATGCATCGAGCAGGGTAAGAAGTACTTCTCCGTTGCTTCCGGCGGCGGTACAGGCAGAACACTGCACCCGGATAACATGGCTGCAGGTCCGGCTTCCTACGGTATGACAGATACCATGGGCAGAATGCACTCCGACGCGCAGTTCGCAGGTTCTTCCTCCGTTCCGGCGCATGTTGAGATGATGGGCCTTATCGGCGCAGGTAACAACCCGATGGTTGGTATGACCGTTGCTTGTGCAGTGGCAGTTGAAGAAGCAAGTAAATAATAGGCTTTCAGAGCATTTTGAATTAAATACTTTCTAAAAAAGTGTTAGACACATCATTTTCGTTTTTTCCGTTATGATGTGTCTAACTTTTTTATTATCTGAAAGGGATGGAAAGTATGAAAAAAATGCGAATGTTGAAAGGCGCAAGTATTACATTTGCGGAAGGGTGCAATCGTTATTTGACGGATTGCAGACAGAGAAATTTGCGCGAGGACACCATCAGACACTATCGACAAAGCTACAACCAGTTTTATAAGTATTTCAGTCCAGATATGCCAATAGTGGAAATGGATGCGGCGGCATACAATGGATATGTAATACATCTACGAGAAACACTCCAAAAGGATGTAAGCATTAATTCCTATTTGCGCGATCTCATTACAACGTTGCATTTCCTTATGGATGAAGGGTATCTCGAGCCGTTCAAAATGAAGTCTATCAAAGTAGACAAAACGAGTGTCGACACCTATTCGGAAGAAGATTTGGAAAAGCTTCTGCGCAAGCCGCTCTTGAACAAATGCAGTTTTATTGAATATCAAGCGTGGGTGATGACGAATTTTTTGTTTTCCACCGGCGTTCGCCAAAGAAGTCTGATGCACATCAAGATTAAAGACGTAGACTTCGACAACCGTGTTGTAAATGTTCAAGTAACAAAAAACAGAAAGTCTTTACTGTTGCCGATCAATCAGACAATGGCGGACATTCTGTTAGAGTATTTAAAATACAGACAATCCAAAAGTGAGGATGATTATTTGTTTTGCAATGTGTTTGGTGCGCAACTCGTCAAAAGCACGTGCTATCATATGTTGTACGACTACAACAAACGGCGTGGCGTAGAAAAAACCGGAATACACAGATACAGACACACTTTTGCAAAACAATGGATTGTAAACGGCGGAAACGTTGTGACGCTTTCCAGACTTCTGGGGCATTCAAATTTGCAAATCACGCAAAACTATATCAATTTACTTGTAAGTGATATTGCGGACGAAGTAAACGAAATCAATTTGCTTGATAAGTTTGCAGTAAAACAACACATCAAGATATAAATATAAAAGGCGAATAGACAAGACTATTCGCCTTTTTAATATCTATTAACATCTTTTTGATAACTTTTGCCGCTCTATCTTAAAAAAATATTGAAAAATTTTTAACACGTCATATAAAAACGACTGGTTTTTGAGTCTCGGATGGTATACTATGAGTGTAGCAAAGAGGAAAACAAAAACCCGGCTACAAAATAAAAAAATTTTTAATTATGAAAGGAGTCATTAAAAATGACAAAAGCAAACGAAAAGAACATGGAAAGAAACATCAGAATCAACTTCGAACAGAAGCAAATCGAGGTGAGCGGCAAGGCTTTCATTGCCAACGCAGGTAAGTACAATTCGGAAGAATACAACTTTGTTAAAGAAGTAAGAAGCGAATTTCCGGATTTCTCTGTAGTATTTGTGCAAAGTGCAAGAAAAGGCACCGTAAAGACGGGGAAAGCCAAGAGCAGAGGGTTTACGTTCAAACTTATTGAAGAGTACATCAAGATTAGACCGGAATCCGAAAAGGCGTTGAAGACATTTGAAAACTATCGTGACGGCGATGAAACAACCGGTACGGACAAGCAGTCGTACGGCACAATTATGAAATGGTTCTTTGATGCTTTCCCAGAAGTTGAATCCGCAGATTTCTGCCGTAGAGCAATTTGGGAAA
The DNA here is from genome assembly GCA_045546315.1 of Clostridia bacterium. GTDB lineage: Bacteria > Bacillota > Clostridia > UBA1381 > UMGS1253 > RGIG2041. The sequence goes on from JAZQCN010000035.1 coordinate 10,469, forward strand.
ACGCATAATTGAAAGGAGAGATAATAATGAGAGGTACATTAAAAGTAAATCATTTGAAGGCGCAAATCGTAATGAACAGAGTATTCGCAAGTGCGGCAACAAACACCATAAGCGAGGAGTATGCGCATCTGCAACAAGTTCGAAAGGATTATCCGACATATCAAGTTTTAATGAAGACTATCAAAAGAAACTCGGATAAGAAAACGTATCACGGACTCACTTACAAATACATGATGAAGTATATAAAGAAATACCCAAAGCCGGAGCTTGGCTGTACCGTAGAACAATTCAGCCATAAACTCGCAATTGCGGAATGTCAAGGAACGAAGTTCCGTTATCCAGTAGTTAAGAAGTGGTTCTTGGAGAGTTATCCGGAGATTGCAGAATTCGGACTGGAAGATGAAAACACACCAGAAGCAGAACAAATTCCAGAAGAGTTGAAGATTGCATGTTAGTAGTACGAAATAGAATAAGAAAATGTGCGCAAAGCGCAGGTTTGATAAAACCAAAAGAGAGAACGGAAAATTGGATTCCGCTCTCTCTCTTTTTTAAAATATAAATTCATTGCTTTTCTTTTTGTGCATTCTTTGCTGTTCTTCCGCTTCTGGATTATACCTACCTTCCGAATTGTATAAATTAGTTATTACAGAGTTATTTATAATTTTATTTATGTTATTTATTTCTGTATCCTCGGACGCACTTGCATTTACGACATTCGGACTGTCTTGTCCGTCAAATGTATCGTCTTCAAAATTATAACCGTCGCTCGTCATACTACTTTTATTATTGTTCCCGGCACTTGTTTGTGGCACTTCGAAAAACTCATACGTATTCCCACTCTTTTGGACGAGATAACCTTTGCTTACTAATATTCTGAATTGATCTGCATATGTAGAACGTGCCATATTGATGGTGCTTTGAATGTCTGCCGGCGATAATGCAAGGTTAAAACCTTCTGCATTTGCGGCAAAATACATATATAATTTAAGTGCGTGCGCACTTAAATTACGAGCAGCAGCCATCCAGTTTTCGTTTTTGATGCCAAGAAAATCACTTTTTGCTTTTTCTCGGTGTATAATTACGTTTCTCTAATTGGGATACGTAATAGGCATTTTCAAATCCTCCCTTTAATTATTTAAACGTCTTGTCAATCATATTTTTTAAATCAATAATTTCTTTTTTAGCTTCAGTCGTATCAAAACATATAGACAATCTTCTGAAGACTTCTTGAATGATTTCTTCTTTGAAATTTTCGCGATCTCTTTGATCTTGATAATCTTTCATAATTCTATTGCGCTCGTCCTAAAGACGTTTTTCTAATGAATCGTTGTTATTATTAAAATACATTTTTTTACCTCCTTTCTTTATTTTCTATAATTATTATATAATAATTTTTTAGAAAAATCAAAAAAGGCAGCACTCGTCTGGCATAAAGAAACTATACCAAACAAATGCTGCCGTTCTTGCCGATTTTGAAAATCGAAAACTCTCTTCGTCGGAGAAAAAACCACCACAACACAAAAAAATCTGCGAACAAAAAACTTTCCCGAAATACACGCCCGGTGTCCACAAAAGGGTTGATGCATTTTCGTGAACGAAATTTGCGTATTTTTCATCTCATTTTTTGCTTTTGGGTAGTGGTTTAAATTGTTCACGAAAACAGATGCTTAAATGTACACCCTATTCGGCAGCTGACGGAAGAGATGACACAACGAGGGATTGATGTACTGAACACAATAAATTAATACTAAGTGTGGGTGAGTTTGTAATTCTTTGTAGGGAAAAGAAAAACTTCCCGCATTTTTATATTTTGATATATTTCGACAATCTCTTGTGCTTTTTGGAGCTTGTGGTATAATTATTAATAATAGAATTACTATCATTTTAGCCGGTAGTATTGGCTTATGAGTGAAGAAATTGGGGTGTAAAAAACAATGATGACAGCACATGTTCCATTTGAAATAAAAGGGATTGTGGATAAATTTAATTTGCATGAATCATTCGAATTAGAT
>JAZQCN010000036.1:0-188890 GCA_045546315.1 Clostridia bacterium
CCGGGGAATTCATATTCGTTGAGCAAGTCTCTGATTTCCATTTCAACGAGTTCCATCAATTCAGGATCGTCAACCTGGTCAGCCTTGTTCATGAATACTACGATGTACGGTACGCCTACCTGACGGGAGAGAAGGATATGCTCTCTTGTCTGCGGCATCGGGCCGTCTGCAGCGGATACAACGAGGATAGCGCCGTCCATCTGAGCAGCACCTGTGATCATGTTCTTAACGTAGTCAGCATGTCCCGGGCAGTCAACGTGAGCATAGTGACGTGAGTCTGTTTCGTACTCAACGTGAGCTGTAGAAATTGTGATACCTCTTTCTCTTTCTTCCGGAGCCTTATCGATCATATCGTAAGCTTCGTACTTTGCTTTACCCTGCATAGCGAGAACCTTTGTGATTGCTGCTGTAAGGGAAGTCTTACCGTGGTCAACGTGGCCGATTGTACCAATGTTAACGTGCGGTTTGCTTCTTTCAAATTTTTCCTTTGCCATTGTGAATTTCCTCCTTTATTTCTTTACAGAAAGATTTTATGATATTTCTATTTTATCTGTATTGCAAGAAAAAATCAAGTCTTTCTTTGAAAATAATCCCGAAATCGCAAAATTATTGCAAAAATCAGTCTTTCTTTGCTCTGTCGGAGATGATTTTTTCCTGAATGCTCTTCGGTACCTGCTCATAGTGGCTCGGCTCCATTGTATACTGGCCGCGGCCCTGTGTGCGGGAACGAAGCTCGGTTGCGTAACCAAACATTTCGGCAAGCGGAACGTGTGCAGTGATTGCCTGCGCGCCGTTTCTTGCTTCCATACCCTGAATCATACCACGGCGGGAGTTAAGGTCACCCATAACATCGCCCATGTATTCTTCCGGTGCGATAACAACAACCTTCATAATCGGCTCCTTGAGAACCGGGTTTGCCTTTTTGCAACCCTCTTTGAACGCCATGGAACCTGCAATCTTAAACGCCATTTCCGAAGAGTCGACTTCATGGTAAGAACCGTATGTCAGTCTAACTCTAACGTCAACTACGTTATAACCTGCCAGTACACCGCTGAGCATTGCGCCCTGGATACCCTGGTCAACAGCCGGGATGTATTCCTTCGGAATAACACCACCAACGATTTCGTTAACGAATTCGTAGCCGGCACCAGCTTCGAGCGGCTCCATTGTAATAACAACGTGACCGTACTGACCGCGACCACCGGACTGTCTTGCGTACTTGTGGTCGATGTCCACGCTCTTGGTGATGGTTTCTCTGTAGGATACCTGCGGATTACCAACATTTGCTTCCACCTTGAACTCACGCAGAAGTCTGTCTACGATAATTTCAAGATGCAGCTCGCCCATGCCGGCGATAATAGTCTGACCTGTTTCTTCGTCGGTGTAGGTTTTGAAGGTCGGGTCTTCTTCAGCCAGCTTAGCCAGTGCGATACCCATCTTCTCCTGACCTGCCTTTGTCTTCGGCTCAATAGCAACACGGATAACCGGTTCCGGGAACTCCATGCTCTCGAGGATGATCGGATGATCTTCGTCACAGAGTGTGTCACCTGTTGTTGTGTTCTTTAAGCCTACTGCAGCAGCGATATCACCGGAGTAAACGATGTCAATATCCTCTCTGTGGTTTGCGTGCATCTGCAGAATACGGCCCATTCTTTCCTTGTTGCCCTTGCATGCATTGAGCACGTAAGAACCGGAAGCGAGTGTACCGGAATATACTCTGAAGAAGCAGAGCTTACCAACAAACGGGTCTGTAGCAATCTTAAATGCGAGGGCAGCGAACGGCTGGTTATCGCCTGTGATTCTTTCGCCCTCTTCGCCGGTTTCCGGATCAACACCCTTGATGTTATCGATGTCGAGCGGGGACGGCATAAAGTCGATGACAGCATCGAGCAAGTGCTGTACGCCCTTGTTTCTGTATGCTGTACCGCAAAGCACCGGAACGAACTCGTTCGCGATTGTTGCCTTACGGATGGTCGTACGGATTTCGTCCTCTGTGAGCTCTTCGCCCTCAAAGTACTTCTCCATCAAAGCCTCATCGCACTCAGCAACCTTCTCAATGAGGTTGTCTCTGTACTTTTCTGCGAGTTCCTTCATATCTTCCGGAATCTCTTCTTCTCTCTCATCCTTACCGAGGTCATCGTAGTAAACGAATGCCTTCATCTTGATGAGGTCGATGATACCCTTGAAATCAGCTTCAGCGCCAATCGGGAGCTGAATCGGAACTGCATTACACTTTAATCTGTCAAGCATCATGTCCACAACATTGTAGAAGTCTGCACCCATGATATCCATCTTGTTTACAAACGCCATACGCGGAACGCGATACTTGTCAGCCTGACGCCATACGGTTTCAGACTGCGGCTCAACGCCGCCCTTTGCACAAAATACCGTAACGGAACCGTCAAGTACACGCAGGGAACGCTCAACTTCTACAGTGAAGTCAACGTGTCCCGGTGTGTCGATAATGTTAATTCTATGACCCTTCCACTGTGCGGTTGTTGCAGCGGATGTGATTGTGATACCACGCTCCTGCTCCTGCGCCATCCAGTCCATCGTAGCGGTACCGTCATGTGTATCACCGATTTTGTAAACGCGGCCTGTGTAGTACAGAATACGCTCGGTGGTTGTGGTCTTACCTGCGTCGATGTGGGCCATAATACCAATATTTCTTGTTTTTTCAAGTGAAAATTGTCTAGCCAAACGAAACTCCTCCTTTCTCTAAAAATGCAGCATAGAATATGCCATACTTTTAGGTAACCCTATACGGGTTGTACATTTCAAAATAGTTTTTGCAGCTTGCATGAAATTATGCAGACTACCAACGGAAATGTGCACACGCCTTGTTGGCTTCAGCCATCTTGTGTGTATCTTCACGCTTCTTAACAGCACCGCCGGTGTTGTTGATTGCGTCTAAGATTTCATTTGCAAGTCTTTCCTTCATTGTTCTTTCGCCACGCGCTCTTGCGTAAGCTGTGAGCCAACGCAGACCGAGTGTCTGACGGCGCTCCGGACGAACCTCGATCGGCACCTGGTAGTTGGCACCGCCGACACGGCGAGCCTTTACCTCGAGAACCGGCATAATGTTGTCCATTGCCTCCGCGAAAGCATCTACCGGGTTCTTACCGGTCTTTTCCCCAACAATTTCAAAAGCGTCATACACGATTCTCTGCGCTACGCCTCTTTTACCGTCGAGCATGATGTTGTTGATCAGCTTTGTTACAACAACGCTGTTGTAAAGCGGATCTGCTAATACTTCTCTCTTCGCAATAAAACCTCTTCTTGGCACTTTTCTTCCCTCCTTCATGATTAATCATAATCACAGGTACTCGGCGGCATCTCTCCATCCGCCGTCAGCGCGCTTATATCTATACAGCCTTGCTAAAAAGCACAGGTTGATATACCGCACTATAAATTTGTGATTTTTGGCAAAGCTACATAACTCGTTTGATTGAATTATTACTTTGCTTTCGGCTTCTTTGCACCGTAGCGGCTTCTTGCCTGGTTACGGTTAGCAACACCCTGTGCATCCAGTGTACCGCGGATGATGTGGTAACGTGTACCCGGAAGGTCACGCACTCTACCGCCCTCGATCAGCACAACGCTATGCTCCTGCAGGTTGTGGCCGATACCCGGAATGTAAGCTGTTACTTCAATGCCGTTTGTAAGACGCACTCTGGCAATCTTACGAAGTGCAGAGTTCGGCTTTTTCGGAGTCATTGTTCTAACAGATGTGCAAACGCCGCGCTTCTGCGGTGCGCTTTGATCTGTAGCCTTCTTCTTCAGAGAGTTGAGACCCTTCTGGAGCGCCGGTGCTGTAGACTTGAACTCCTTGTCCTTTCTGCCCTTTCTTACCAACTGGTTAAATGTAGGCATGTTTGGTGATTCCTCCTTCCCAAAAATATTATATATAAAGGCTTTGCCCTTATACCGATTTTAAGATGACTGCAACTGCCGCGCCGACATGAATGCCTGCTGCGTGCCCCAGCTCAGCCATTGTTTTTACGAAAACCACTTCGACTGCCTCTTTTCTGCAAAGCGCAACGAAGGGCTCCGTGACGTGAGGATCGGCGTCTTCTGCAACGAACGCCGTCTTTACATTACCCGCTTCTACTTCTTTTTTCGATTGTTTGATACCGACTCGGGCGTCAGCATCTTTCAAAGTGTTTAACATAGTTTCCTCCAATTTTATCTACCGTTTACTTAACCGTATTTGGGCGCACTTGTCCCACATACCTAAACCCAGACTAACTCATTGTAACAGCATTGTCAACCTTTGTCAACACCTTTTTTAAAAAATTTTTTGGTATACCAGATAGGGGAAAATACGCCGTTTTGGCCACAATAGATTGTAGGGGGCGATTCACGAATCGCCCGTTGGGTTTTGCCTGCCCGACGAGCCTACTTTTGAATGCAAAAGTAGCAAAACGAAGGGGGAGTTCCGATTCTCCCCCTTCAACCCCCTCAAAACGGCTTAAGGGGACTTGCCGTCCCCTCTAAGAATCCCCTGCTCGCTCACCGGAAATATATGTTTCTATTTTCAAACTTCAATATTTATGCTATACTATAAAAAAGAATATGTTTTAGGGGGAAGGACATGCAGTTCATATTTGACAAGATAGAAGAAAGAGATGTCGATTTTATTATTATGCGCGCCTTTGCGGAGCTTTCCGGGTTTACTTCTCTTTTTCTAAAAAAGGCAGGATACCCTTTAAATAGTGTAATCAGCATTGAACACTCCTTTACTGATAGTGAACTCGGTGAATCGGACATTACCGTAATTGTCGCACACAAAAAACAAAAGTTAGGTTTGCTTATAGAAAATAAAATTGATGCAACGGCAATGCCCGAACAATACCTACGATATACCTATCGCGGAGAACGCGGTAAACAAGCAGGTAAATACGACTCTTTTGCAGTGTTTCTTATTGCCCCACAAGCATACATAGATAGTAACGAAGAAGCAGCCAAGTATACAAATACGATTTCATATGAAAGTATTTTGCAATTTTTCCTCTCTGTAAACAGACTTTTAGATGCTGAAATCATAAAATCCGCTATAAAAAAGCAAGCACGAGGCTACATCGTACAGGAGGTTCCTTCCATAACCCTTTTTTGGAAACAGCTTTATAGTTACTGTTGTTCATCCAATACAAAAATTGAAATGTACCCCGTTCAAGGTCCAAAAGGACCTCGTTCAACATGGGTGCAATATAAAACACCTTTAAAAGGCACGACTCTTTACTTTAAGTCAAATCAAGGTATTGTAGATTTGGAATTCACCGGAAAACTCCAAGATAGCCAACGACTAAAAACCGAACTGGCAAAACATAAAGATGCCAATATGCATTGGGCAGACACAGGCTCTTCTTTAAGTTTACGCATCAAGGTTGACATCATAGATTTTAAACAACCTTTTGAAAAGTACCACAAAGAAATCGTCTCAATGCTGAATGCCGTTGAAGCATTAACCACGTTCGCAACAACCCTGAATGATATAGGGTACATAATATAGTGATATTTGTGGCGTGCATCGCAAAACAAATTCCAATCAGCATAAAAAGCGGAATTTTGGATGCAGTAGGGAACGACCTGTGTGTCGTTCCGTTCCTGCCATGTTCACGGCGCGGCACACAGGCGCGCGCCCTACGGCGTACGGGCTTGCCGCTGTAACGCAGTAATGCGCCAAAATTACCTTTTTACAACCGCAATCAGCGAACAAATGCACAAAAAAAGGAACGCAGATGCGTTCCCTTTTTTCTTTAACCTAATAACTTTTTTGCAATCGCGCCGATGGTTTTACCGTCTGCACGACCCTTGGTCTGTGCGGTAACCATACCCATCACCTTGCCCATATCCTTAATAGATGCGGCACCGGTTTTTGCAATCGCTTCGCGGACAATCTCCGTAATTTCTTCTTCGGAAAGCTGCGCCGGCAGGTAAGTCATTAAAACCTCCATCTCGCGCTTTAAGTTTTCCACCAAATCCTCTCTGCCGCTCTTTTCAAAATCCGGCAGGGAATCCTTTCTTTGCTTGAGCTCTTTGGCGATGACTTCGATAACGCCTTCCTCGTCAAGCTCTGTGAGATGATCCTTCTCGTATTGCAGAATTGCACTGCGGACAAGCTGTACCGTGTTTTTACGGATCACATCCTTATCCTTCATTGCCTGCTTCAAATCTGCAGCAAGCTGTTCTTTGAGTCCCATATTTTTCACCCTTAATTACTTAAACTTTCTCTTGCGGGCAGCCTCAGACTTCTTCTTACGCTTTACGCTCGGCTTTTCATAGTGCTCTCTCTTTCTGAGCTCCGTTAAAACACCGGACTTTGCGCATTGACGTTTAAATCTGCGAAGTGCATTATCTAAAGACTCATTGTCCTTTACTCTGATTTCAGACATTACTTTCACTCCCTTCACTACTATATACATAATAGTGTTTACCCTATCCGGATGGACAAGATATACAAATGTACTACATATTATACTCCCAAATCCGCTGCCGTGTCAATAGTTAATTTAATTTTTTTTGCAATCCGCTTTTTATGCCTCTTCTGCAAAAAAGAGTTGTTTTTTTCTTCAGAAAAGTATACAATGTATTTATACAAGCATGCATTATATTATATAATGAAGAAAGACACAAAAGAAACGGAGGCAAAGCCAATTGAACATACTGATTCTTTCCATTAAAGCCGGTATGGGACACCACAAAACCGGCATGGCCATCAAATCCTATTTTGAAAGCCGTGCCAGCCGCTGCGAAATGCTCAATACATATGACTACATTAACCACGCACTGTCCGAATCCGTAAATCAGGGATATTTGCTTTCCACGAAATATACCCCGAGAATGTGGGGCAGAGTTTACCGCCTTGCCGAAAAGCGGCAAAAAACCGACCCGAGCTTCCTTTCGGATACAATCAATAAAATCACAACCGGCAAGCTGCTTAAATATGTGCAGGATTTTGCGCCGGATGCCATAATCTGCACGCACGTTTTCGCCGCACAGATTGCAACCTACTTTAAAAGAAAGTGCGGCATCACCTGCCCGATGTACGGTGTAATTACCGACTTTACGGTGCATCCGTTTTGGGAGGATGTGGACATGGACTACTATGTCACGCCGTCCAGCCTGTTAAATCTGCAATTGGAAAAGCGTGGCTTAGACAGCACCAAGGCGCTGCCGTTCGGCATCCCGATTGAGCCGAAATTCAGCACAAAAACCGAAAAACGCGCCGCGCGCAATCAGCTCGGCATTGAGAATAAACCGACACTGCTTGTGATGATGGGCTCTATGGGGTACGGTAAGCTGCTCGACAACTTAGAGCTTTTGGACAATATGAAAGCGGATTTTCAGGTCATTTGCGTTTGCGGCAATAACAAGCATCTCAAAAAGCGCATCGAACAGCACCGCTGGCAAAAAAATGTTCTGGCGCTCGGTTATGTAAATAATGTAGAGCTGTTGATGGATGCCGCTGATGTAATTATCACGAAGCCGGGCGGATTGACTACTTCCGAATTTCTCGCAAAGGGCTTGCCGGCAATTTTGCTGAATCCGATTCCGGGACAAGAGGACCGCAACACAGAATTTTTGCTCAATAACGGACTTGCCATCCGCGCAAGCAAGACCTTCCCGATTGACGAAGCTGTATACCAGCTCCTGAAGCACAATTGGCGTTTGGACCTTTTGTCGCTCGCGGCAAAAAATATGGGCAAGCCGAATGCGGTGATTGATTTATACAACCACATCGCCGAAGGGCAAATGGAAAAACTCAAAAAATAACGGAGGTTTATGTTATGGCAAAAAAACCGACCGCCTGCGCCGTAATTGTTGCTGCAGGCAGCGGCACGCGCATGAAACAGCTTAAGAAAAAGGACGGCACCCCCGTCAACAAGGTGTTCCGCGCCATCGGCGAAGTGCCTGTGATTGCACACACGCTGCACGCCTTCGAGCAGACCGATTGCATCGGCGAAATCGTTATCGTTACGCGCGAGGCAGATATTGCCGAGCTGGCGCAAATCGTAAAAAGCTTCGGCTTTAAAAAAATCAGGGGCATCGTTGCCGGCGGTGACACAAGGCAGCAATCCGTCGTAAACGGTCTTACCGAGGTCAAAAGCGAAATCGTTTTGATTCACGACGGCGCTCGCGCACTGGTTACACCGGAAACCATCCGCCGCGTATATGACGGCGTTTGCACAGGCACAGCCGCAGGCGTAACCGCAGCCGTGCGCGTAAAGGATACAATTAAACGCGCAGACGAAAACGATGTGGTGCTCGAAAGTGTACCGCGCGAGGCTCTCTGGAGCATTCAGACACCGCAGGGCTTCTACACAGAGGACATCATCGAATTTCATCGCCGCGGCGCCGCAGCCGGCGCAGCCTTTACCGACGACTGTATGGCAGCAGAGTTTTGCGGTGCAAAGGTGCAGCTTGTCGAAGGCGATTATACCAACATAAAAATTACAACAGAGGAAGATATGGCATATGCCGAATTCCTGATAGCAAAGGAGAACTAACCCATGATGCGAATCGGACACGGATATGATGTACACCGCTTAACCGAGGGCAGAGACCTCATCTTAGGCGGCGTGAAAATTCCGTATGAAAAAGGACTTTTAGGACACTCGGATGCCGATGTATGTGTACACGCGCTGATGGATGCCATCTTAGGCGCAGCCGCGCTCGGCGATATCGGGCAGCATTTTCCGGACACAGACGAGCGCTACAAGGGCGCAGACAGCTTAGAGCTTTTGCGCGAGGTATGCGAGCTGATTGAAGACATCGGCTACACGCTCGGCAATGCAGATATTACCATCATCGCCCAGCGCCCGAAGCTCGCACCGTATATTGACCAGATGCGCGAAAACATCGCCGACATCTGCGGTGTAGATATGCACGATATCAATGTAAAAGCCACAACCACCGAGCACCTCGGCTTTGAAGGTAGCGGTGAGGGCATCAGCACCCACGCGGTCGCGCTTTTAATTCGCGCAGAACTGCCGATGGAGGATTAAAAGGGAGGTAAAGAAACTCAGTTTCTTTACCTCCCTTTTTCTTTACAATATGTAGCTTAACCGATTCGGATGGCAGATACGCCCTCACAGCCGCTCAGGGCAATCATAATCTCACCGATTTCCTTATTAAGCGGCAAGCCGATGTTCATGCGCAGCGAAAGCGCATTGTCATCATCCGTAGCCGTTTTCAATTGCTTTACGGAAACCTGCATCTCCGTGAGCAAGGTTAAAACAGCCTTCATTGTGTCCTTATCCTCCAATGTGCATTTAACAACATACTGGTTGCCGTGCAAATGCAGCTTGCTCGAAACGCTGCGCAGCGCAATCATCGCAAACAGCATCAAAACCACAACCACACCTGCAACGATGTAGCAGCCGATACCGATAGCAATACCGATACAAGCCGTCGTCCAGATACCGGCAGCCGTGGTGATACCACGGATACGGTTACCGTCGATTAAAATACTGCCGGCACCCAAGAAACCAATACCGCTGATAATCTGCGCCCCCATACGCACAATTTCCGTAGGCACATTGTAGCTCACAACCACCAGCTCACTGACAACCATAATCGTTGCCGCACCGAGACACACAATAATGTGTGTTCTGAGACCGGCATCGTGGTTCGTTCCGGCTCTTTCCCAACCAATCAATCCGCCGAGCAGCACCGCCGCCGCCAGTCGGATACAGATTTCGCCGAACATACCGAGTTCAGCAATTAACATAGTGTTCAATTCATTCGCTCCTTTTAAATAATATTTAATTTATCACTTATTATTATACTATGGATATTCATCTTTTTCAATGCCCGGTTATCGCTTTTATTTTTCCAAAAGCAATTCCTTAATTTCCTCTATGCGTCGCATGGCTTCAGCATAGCCGAAATGATAGATACGGTCGATTTTCTCCAAGTCTCTTTCGAGCGAATCAATCTGAACTTCTGCGCTCGGTCGCAAAAGCACCGCGCGACCCTCGCGCTCCAGCACAAGCGCAGGCATTATAAAAGTGCCTTTCTCAGCTCAGCACCGCTCTTTGGCGAAAGATACGCCGGTGCAATATCAAATACGGTCTTACAGCCGGTTGCACCTTCAGCACCGAGACGATATGCCGCGCGTGCATAGGCTACGATGACCGAAGCTGTAAATTCCGGATTCGAATCCAGCTTCAAGCTGTACTCAATCACATGGTTGTGCTCTAAATCCGCGCCGGTCTTGCCCGTGCGAATTACGAAGCCACCGTGCGGAATACCGCTGTGGTCGCGCGCAAGCTCTTCCTTAGAGATAAAATGCACGGTTGTATCGTAGTCTGCAAAGTAGTTCGGCATCGTTTTGATTTCATTTTCGATTCTCGCCTTATCTGCGCCGTCCTCTGCCACAACAAAGCACTCGCGCAGGTGCTTTTCTCTGGTTGAAAGCTCCGGATTTGCGCCGCTGCGCACCGCCTCAAGTGCCGCTTCTACCGGAATTGTATACTGCTTTGCATCCAACACACCTTCAATACGGCGAATCGCATCGGAGTGCCCCTGGCTGACGCCCTTGCCCCAGAAGGTGTAGTCGCTGCCGTCCGGCAGCACAGCTCCCGCATACAAGCGGTTTAAAGAAAACATACCCGGGTCCCAACCGACGGAAATAACACCGACCTTACCCGATGCCTTACAAGCCGTATCCACCGCAGCAAAATGCTCCGGAATCTTCGCGTGTGTGTCAAAGCTGTCCACCACATGGAAAAGCTTTGCAAGCGCCGGTGTTTGTACCGGCAAATCCGTAGCAGAGCCGCCGCAAAGAATCATAACATCAATTTTGCCCTGCATACTCTCTGCCGCATCCGCGTGCAGCACCTGCACGCCCGGCGTCAGGATTTTTACCGTTTCCGGCGGGCGGCGCGTAAACACTGCCACCAGCTCCATATCCGGGTTTTGGCGAATAGCACATTCTACGCCGCGCCCGAGGTTACCGTAACCGAAAATACCAATTCTGATTGCCATATACATCCTCTCCTTTACTTTTTTAAGCCTTCTGTCAATTCTGCATCCGGTGTGACATACACCGTGTTATAAACATCGTAAATCACCATGCCCGGTTTTGCGCCGGACGGTTTTTTTACATTTTTAATCTGCGTGTAATCCACAGGCACCTGCGCCGAGTTTTTCGCGCTCGAATAGGTCGCGGCAATAATCGCCGCCTCGCGAAGCGTGCGCTCCGGCACATCTTTATCAAGACCTAACTTGATAATCGTATGCGAGCCGGGGAAGTTTTTCGTATGAAACCACAAATCCGAATTGTTTGCAAAGCGCAGTGTCAGATAATCGTTTTGCACATTGTTTTTTCCGCAGTAAATATCAAAGCCGTCGCTGCTGATAAAGTGCAGCGGGTCAGACATTTTCTGCATTTCCGCCTTGCCCTTCTTCTTTTGCACACGCAAAATGTAGCCGTTTGCTGCAAGCTCCGCGCGGATTTCATTCAGCTCCGCCTCGTTGGTCGCAATGTGGCAGCTTTGCTCCACACTTTCTAAATACGCCAGCTCCTCGCGCGCAAGCTTCAGCTGCTTATCCGCTTCAATCAGCGCGGTTTTTGCCTTGTTGTATTTTTTATAGTAGCGCTGCGCATTTTTTTGCGGCGTTATCGACGCGTCTAACGGAATAATAACCTCCGGCATACCTTCTTCGTAATAATTCAGCACACGGGCTTGCTTGTCGCCGTTTTGAATCTGATACAAATTCGCCGTAATCAAATCGCCGTATAGCTTATATTTATCCATATTCTGCGCATCGGCAACCGTTTTTTCCAGAAGCATAATTTTCTTTGCACAGCGGCTGATATTGTTGGTGATAATTTTTAAAATTGCGGCGCTTTTCTGCTTTTGCCGCTCGGCACTGTCGCGTATATAGTAATACCCGTCAATCACTACGCTCATCGAGTCAAAATATTCCGCCTGCGCGGCACTGCCGTATTGCTTAATCGGCAACGCGCAAAACTCAATCGGTCTTTTTGCCGTATCAAAAATCAGACACGGTGAAAAATCACCTTCGCGCACCTGCGCAAACACATCACTTAACCGGTTGCAAAGTCTTACCTTCAGTACCTCGGTTAAATCGCCCGTCTTAAAATCCGTGCAATCAAACACATTGTAGCAAAGCTCGCGTGCCACAAGCGGGCTGATGCCCTCAAATGCATTTAAAATCAGCTTATCGACCGTCTTTTCTTCGCTTTCGGCAATTGCCTCCATAATCTCCGCTTCCGATACAGTAAGCGGATTGCGCTTTTCCTGCGGCGGCGGCCCTGCATAACGCATACCCGGCAAAATCTGGCGCACGGCGCTGACGGTGAAGTCAATATGCTTAATTGCATCTAAAATTTTTGCATCATCATCCGTTAATATAATATTGGAATGGCGGCCCATAATTTCAATAATCAAATGCTTTACGGTTAAATCACCGAGCTCGGTATACGATTCAATCTGAAAATCAATCGCACGCTCAAACCCCTGCTGCACCACCGCAATCACGCGACCGCCGGAAAGGTGCTTGCGAAGCAGCATACAAAACATCGGCGCACTTTTCGGGTTTTCCTTTGTATGCACCGTAAAATGTGCACGCGGATTTGCCGAGCTTGCCGACAACAGCAGTCTTAAGTTTTCTGTTTTCGTACGCAATACAAGCGCCAGCTCATCGCGCTCCGGCTGATAAACCTGGTTTACCCTCGCCTCCGTCAGCTTTTCGGAAAACTCCTTGCAGGCTGCACGAACTGCAATCGCATCAAATGCCATATATGCCACCTCCCGTCCTGCAACAGATAAATAAAATAAATTATACTGCGTTTTCCTTTAATTGTCAAGAAAAACGAAAACAGATACCCGGCAAAAGTCGCTTTGAAAAAGAGGGAAAATATCCTGCAGATATTTTCCCTCTTTCATTTTATATTATTTGCTTTTGCTCTCCGGACTATTTTTACCGCCCGTTTTAATCTTGAAGCATCATCATACATTCCGCATCGCGGCGCCCCTTGATAGCTTCATGACCGTAATCCGGATAAATCACCATATCCTTCTCGCAAATCATACGGTTGTATGCCGCAAACTGCGTCGACGGTGGGCAAACATTGTCCATCAGCCCTGTAAACACAGTGGTCTTTGCCTTAATTCTCGGTGCAAGGTTGGCAATATCAATATAGCCTAAGCGCATGAAAATTTCATCCTCGCGCGCATGCGTCGGGTCGCAATGGCGGAAATAGGTGCGAAGCTCCTCATAGGCGCGCACATCCAAATCCATATCCCATACGCGCTTGTAGTCGCAAAGGAATGGGTAGGTTGCGTAGGCACGCTTTAAATTCGGATACAGCGCCGCACACGCAAGCGTGAGCGCGCCGCCCTGACTGCCGCCCTGCGCCGTGATGTGGTTTTCATCTACATACTCCGTCTCTGCTGCCACTCTCGCAAGCTGTACCGTATCTAAAAATACATCGCGATACATCAGCTTCTGCGGATCGTCGTTTTCAACGCCGCGGATAAACTGACCGTGGTAGGTACCGCCGCCGTAGCCGCCGACATCTTCACTCTCGCCGCCGCCCTGACCGCGCACATCCATTGCAAACACGGCATAGCCCATTGCGGCGTGGCTGATATGACTTTCAAAATCCCCCGAATCACCGGAATAACCGTGGAAATGCAGCATACCCTTTAGCTTGCCCTCAAAATTTTCCGGAACGATGTGCTTTGCGTGAATACGCGCACCGTTGACACTGGTGAAATATACATCGTAGCAGTTAAAATTCTTAATCTTTACCTTCGCCGGAAAAAAATCCGCCTCCGGCTCAATCATCGAAAGCTCATAGAGTGCCTTGTCCCAGTATGCATCAAAATCTGCCGGCTTCGGGCTCGAGCCCATATAGGTTTTAAGCTCGTGCAGCGGCTTATCAATCATCGGCATAACAAACATCTCCTTGTTTTATTTGAATTTACGGAAATTATACCGCTGTTTTTGCGGGTTGTCAATATCATTTCAACAGTATTCCCCATGCCTTTTTCAAAATAAATTCAAAAAACGACTGGCTTAGATGCCATATAAAAATAAGCTTTGCATAAGCAAAGCCACCTTGACTTCTTCCCTATTCACTATTACTTGTTACTTTCCAAAAATCGACAAGCATTTTTAGGGAATAGTGAAGAGTGAATAGGTAATAAGTAAAATCGACAAGATTCTGTTGAACCTTGTCGATTTCTGGAGGTACCACCCGGATTTGAACCGGGGAATAAAGGTGTTGCAGACCTTTGCCTTACCACTTGGCCATGGTACCGGATATTTAATTTTTTAATACAAAAGGTGCAATCACGATTGTGTGCACCTTCTGTAGTAAAAATTGAAGCGGAAGACGAGATTCGAACTCGCGACGTTCACCTTGACAAGGTGTCGCTCTACCACTGAGCCACTCCCGCAGATATGGTGCCTCCGGACGGAATCGAACCATCGACACAGGGATTTTCAGTCCCTTGCTCTACCGACTGAGCTACAGAGGCGTCTGGTGTGACGCATTTACCCCACAGCTTCCTTCTGTAGAAAAAGGAATTGGCGGCCCGGAAGGGGCTCGAACCCTCGACCTCCAGCGTGACAGGCTGGCGTTCTAACCAACTGAACTACCGGGCCAAATTATGGTGGGAGTTACAGGGCTCGAACCTGTGACCCTCTGCTTGTAAGGCAGATGCTCTCCCAGCTGAGCTAAACTCCCGCACCAGTCGCTTCGCAAGCGACGAATGTTATTATACAAGATGTTTTTGCACTTGTCAATACTTTTTTTATAAAAATTTATAATTTTTTATTTTTTTGTCAATCTCGAATACAGCGCTTCCAAATCCTCGCGGCTGAAGTTATAAACATTATCGCAGAACTGACAGGTCACCTCTGCCTGCCCCTGCTCGTCGATTAAAGCGCGCAGCTCCTCTGCGCCCATGCCCAAAAGCGCACTCGAAACGCGCTCGCGCGTACAGTCACACACATAGGCCGGCTTCGTCTCGTTCTGATACATAAACATATCAATGCCTTCCGTCACCGTTAGCAAAATATCCTCCGGGCTCATACCCTCCGAAAGCATCGTAGTCATCGGCGGCAGCTTTTTAATATTTTCCTCCAGCAAAACCGCATCGGCATCCGTTGCATCCGGCATCAGCTGCAAAATAAAGCCGCCCGCATTGATCACCGAGCCGTCGGTATCTACCAGCACGCCGAGTGCGCAGGCGCTCGGCACCTGCTCGGAGGTCGCAAAATAAGCTGTAATATCCTCTGCGATTTCACCGCTCACCAGCTCCAGCTGTGCGGAATACGGCTCCTTCATACCCAAATCGCATACAACCGAGAGCGTGCCCTGACCGACAGCACCGCCAACATTTAATTTGCCGGGCGCCTTGCTCGGCAGCTGCACCGTCGGGTTTTCCGCATAGCCCTTCACGCGCCCTGCAGAATCTGCAGTTACAATCAGCTTGCCCAAAGGACCGTCGCCCGCAACGCGCAGCGTCAGCCTGTCGTTTTCGCCCTTCATCATATCGCCCATCATTGCGCCGGCGGTTAAAAGCCTGCCCAGCGCCGCAGTTGCAATCGGGTATGTTTTATGAATTTCCTGTGCGCGGCGCACCAGCTCGGTCGTTTCCGCAACGAAAATACGGATGCCGCCCGTAGCGCTGATGCCGCGAAGTATTGTGTCTGCCATATCTATAACGCTTCCTTTACAGTTTATCCGAAATTTGCTTTAAATATGCCGCAAATCTATCTTTATGCATCTAATTCTATCAACATTTTTCCGGTTTGTAAACATTTTTCGAAAATATTTGTAATAAACACGCTTTTGTGGTACAATACATTTAAATTAGAAAGGCAGGGTGAAAACTATGAGTGATAAAGAACTTTTTGAAAAATTAAGCTATACGGTAAAGCATGTAAATACGGTTTTAGACGATGCACTGAAAACAGCAGCTTTTGACTACTGCGAAGGCTATAAGGATTATATTTCCAAAGCAAAAACCGAGCGCGAATCCGTTGCTTTAACGGAAAAAATTGCTGCAGAGCACGGCTTCTGTGCGTTAGGCGATATGAGCGTATTAAAGCCGGGTGACAAGGTGTATGCCATCAACGGCGGCAAGGGTATTTTGCTTGCCGTAATCGGTAAGGAGGACATTCTCGAGGGCGTAAACATTGTCGGTGCGCATGTAGATGCCCCACGCCTGGACTTAAAGCCGCGCCCGCTCTTTGAAGACAGCGATATGGCCTGGCTCAAAACGCAGTACTACGGCGGCATCAGAAAGTATCAATGGCTGGCGCTGCCGCTTGCGATGCACGGTATCATCTGCAAAACAGATGGCACAAGCGTAAACATCTGCATCGGCGAGGACGCAGACGACCCGGTATTTACCATCACCGACCTTCTGCCGCATTTGGCGCAGGATCAGTCTCAGAAGACATTGTCTACTGCATTTAACGCTGATAATTTCCATATCCTGCTGGGCGGCTTGCCGAAGGGCGACGATGAAATCAGCGAAAAGGTAAAATTCAATGTGCTTGCGATGCTGCATGAGAAATACGGCATCGTCGAGGAGGATTTAACCAGCGCTGAAATCGAATTTGTACCGGCAGGTAAGGCACGAGACATCGGCATAGACCGCGCGCTCATCGGTGGCTACGGCCAGGACGACCGCGTTTGCGCCTATGCTGCATTGAAGGCGCTTCTGGATTTGGAGGAAGTTCCTGCCAAAACAAGCATTTGCCTGCTTGTGGACAAGGAGGAAATCGGCTCTATGGGGCGCACGGGTATGAAATCGCGCTTTTTTGAGCTGCAGCTCGGCGATATGATTTCCAAAATGATTGGCGGCTGCAACATCGATATATTAAATAAGGTACTGTTTGCTTCGGAGTGCCTCTCCGCAGATGTCGGCGCAGCATATGACCCGCAATTCCCGGAAGTACACGACCGCCGCAATTCTGCCTTTGCAGGCAAGGGCGTGCTCGTATGCAAGTATACCGGCGGGCGCGGCAAATCCGGCTCGAGTGATGCAAGCGCAGAGTTTACGGCGAAAATCCGCCGCATCTTTAATGAAAACAGCGTCCTTTGGCAAAACGGCGAGCTCGGCAAGGTCGATGTCGGCGGCGGCGGCACGATTGCACAGTATGTGGCAAACTTAGGCGTAAATGTCATCGACTGCGGCACACCGCTCTTTTGTATGCACGCACCGTTCGAGGTATCCAACAAATTCGACTGCTATATGACCTACAAGGCATATAAAGTATTTTTTGAAAACGCAAAATAATTTTTGCAAAAAACAAAGCTTCCTATAATATATTGGCGAACATAGCATGGCTACGGCACATTTTTGCCGTAGCCTTTTTGTTTCCTTTTTTCCCAACATTTGAGGGTTGCACATGGGGTGGGGTATGCGTATAATAGGAACTGTGGTTGACATAATACAAAAACAATTTCTAAAAGATACGCATTAAATCAACACTTTTAATGTATGCGCCAAGAAAATTGTTAAAATTATGTAAACTAAAAAAACACTACATTATAAGGAGGAAACACTTGTATGAAAAAACTCAGCAAGCTTTTATCTGCCGTACTGGCATGCCTGATGGTGTTCGGCGTGCTCGGCACAGCAAATGTATCGGCTTCCGTTTTCCCTGATATGACAGATTCAAGCAGAGAGGAAGCTGTAGAAACACTGTATGCGCTCGGCATTATGGTCGGCGACAAAGACACAGGTCTTTTCAGACCGGATGACGCAATCAAGCGCGCAGAGGTTGCAAAAATCGCAGTTGCAGCGCTCGGCTTGACCTCGGTGGCAGAGGGCGCACAATCCGTATCCAAGTACCCGGACGTAGGCGCAGATTACTGGGGCAACGGATATATCAATGTAGCAACCAGCCAGGGCATTGTCATCGGTGATACCGACGGCAACTTCCGCCCGGAGGACACCATCACCTACGCAGAAGCAATGACCATTCTCGTAAGAATGATTGGTCACGAGCCGATTGCGCTCTCCAAGGGCGGTTATCCGGCAGGGCATCTCGTAGTCGGTTCTGACGCAGGCATCAGCAAAAACGCAACGGCGCAAGGCAATGCACCGGCAACACGCTCGCTTGTTGCACAGATGATGTTTAACGCGCTGACCGCAGATATGATGGAACAGACCAGCTTCGGCGACAAGCCGGAATACTCCATCGTCGAAGGCAAAACGCTTCTTTCTTCCAAGCTGAAGACAACCAAGCTGACCGGCCAGGTAACGGCAACCAGCCAAACTGCGCTCGACGGCAGCACCCCGCTCAATAAGGGCAAGGTAAAAATCGGCAGCGAAATCTACAACGCAGAGCATGTAGACGCAACCAACCTGCTCGGCTACAGAGTTGTATTCTACCTGCAGGAGGACGAGCACGGCGATGAGCAAATCATCCTCGTTCGTCCGGAGGCAAATAAAAATGCAACGCTCTCCGTAAGTGCAGATAACTTTGAAAAAATCGAAGATGTAACCGGCAAAAAGGTTCTTTCCTACTGGAAGGACAAGGAAGCCGACAAAAAACCGACAGAGGCAGACATTAAGACAGACGCAATCTTAATCTACAACGGTAAATACGAAACCATGGACAACGCGCTCATCGACTTAACCGATGCAGCAGGCGGCATTGAGCTTTTAGATATCGACCGCGACAACAAATACGACCTCGTATTTGTAACCGAGTTTGAAAACATCGTCGTAGAAGAGGTAATGCCGACCTCCGGCAAAATTATCGACAAGTACGGCGCACCGACGCTCACCCTCGACCCGGAGGATGATACAATTGATGTACAGCTGCACAAGGGCGGCGAACAGCTCGAGGTTAAGGACTTGAAGGAATGGGATGTACTTTCCGTTGCAGCAAGCACCGACGACAGAATTTTCAGAATCTATGTTGTAAACAATGTAATCGAAGGTAAGGTAGAAGAGCTCGACGAGGAAGGCGTTGTGATTGGCGATAAGCTCTACGAAATCGCCAAAAACTATACCCAGAGCATCGCTTTAAAGGATGAAGGTAAATTCTACCTTGACATTGAGGGCAAAATTGCCGCAGTCGATGCAACAAGCCAAATCAGCACAAACTACGCATACCTGTTAAAGGCAGGCAAGCCGAACAGCTTAAGTGAGGCACTGGAAATCCGCCTGTTTACAAAGGACGGCAAAACCGAAACGCTGACAACAACAGACAAAATCCGTTTCAACGGCGTAAGCGGCACAAAGAGCGAGGATGTGCTTACCGCGCTGAAGAGCGGCGGCGAGGTTGTTATGCAACTCGTTACCTTTGAAAAGAACAGCGAAGGCAAAATCGTTGCCCTCACAACCGCAACCGACAACTCCGCAACCGGCGCAATCGACGAGGATAAGTTCACCTTAAACCTCAAGCTCGACGATGCGGTTTATAAGAAGGCTGCAGGTAAGCTCGGCAATGTAAATGTAACAAAGGATACCGTAATTTTCGATATCCCGGCAGGCTCGACCGACCCGGACGAGTTCGCCATCCGCGACCTTTCCCTGTTTGAAAACGACAGCACCTACGATGCAATCGTATTCGATATGGGCAAGGATTACACCGCAAAGGCACTCATCGTGACCGACACGGTATACGAAGCCTCCGCAGAAGCGGCAAGCGCAATTGTAACAAGCATCACCACCAGCGCAAACGATGACGATGAAATCGTTGACAAGCTGTATATCATCGAAAACGGCGAAAAGAAGGAATTGCTCGCAACCGACAAGGATATGCTTGTAAAGCCGAGCGAGGGCGGCACCTTTGTAAAGCTGCAGAAGGGTGATATCATTCAGTATAAGACAAACGCAAAGGGCGAAATCACAACCTTCCGCGTGCTCTTTGACATCACAAAGAAGGCAACGGAATTTGAAGCAAGCCCGACAGAGGATTTAGGCATTCTCTATGGTAAGGTATCCGCAAAGTTTGCCTCCTCGATGAATGTGACCGTAAACGGCGGCGCGGAAAAGAACATCGCGTTCGGCGACGCTAAGATTTATATCTTAGACGAAAGCAAGTCTGTAAACGCAATGCTCAAGGCAGGCACCACCGGCGACATTCA
This sequence comes from Clostridia bacterium, assembly GCA_045546315.1. Taxonomy (GTDB): domain Bacteria; phylum Bacillota; class Clostridia; order UBA1381; family UMGS1253; genus RGIG2041. The sequence continues at coordinate 20,102 of JAZQCN010000036.1, forward strand.
GAAATACGATGATGCCGATGCAAGTCTGGTATTTGTAAAATTCTTCGAAGCAGAAGTAAAGGAAATTATCATCGTAAAGCAGTAAAACAAAAAAATCCATTCCCTATGCCGAGTGTTCTTTTAAGGACACTCGGCAATTTATATGCAAAAAACACCACAATAACGATAGTTTTTATAAGCGATTATAGGGACATATTGCTATAAAAAGCTGCGGCGATGAAGAATTTCAGCGTTATTGAATTTTTTAATGAGATGTAGTATAATTGACACATACAGGATTTTATTTTTGAAAAAGAGGGGTAAGATTAATTTATATGGAAAGGCGGGATAATATGAAAACAAGACAAGATGCGATAGAGTTTTGCCTGTCGCTTGATGACACATACGAAGATTATCCCTTCCACGACTTTAACTGGACGATTATGCGGCATAAGGGCAATCAAAAGATGTTTGCGGCTATATACGAGCATCTGGGAAACATCTGGGTGAATGTGAAATGCGATCCGAATCTTACACATATGTGGAGAAGCACTTATGAATCCGTTGTTCCGGCATACCATATGAACAAATGGCATTGGAATTCTATCATTCTTGACGGGAGCATTCCTATAAATGATATTAAGAATATGATTGACGACAGCTGCGAGCTGACCAAACCCAAAAAGCGAGGTAAAAAATGATGAAAAAACGATTCGGTATCCTATCCATTTTGCTTTGCCTTTTCCTGGCTGCCTGCGGAGATGCTGCAAGCATTGGAATTATCGGCGGCGCGGATGGGCCGACTGCAATATTTGTTAGCGAAAAAGGAGATAAAGCCATGTACGAACAAATTACGGCAGAAGAAGCCAAAAAGATAATGGACTCAGGCGAAGAACATACTATTTTAGACACAAGAGAGCAGGATGAGTTTGACGCGGGACATATCCCGGGTGCCATCCTGATTCCATATACCGAGATTGAAAACAAAGCAGAAGAAATGCTCCCGGATAAGGACGAGTTAATTCTTGTATATTGCAGGTCCGGCAGACGCAGTAAAATTGCAGCTGCAAGTCTTGCAAGCCTCGGTTATACCAATGTAAAAGAGTTTGGCGGAATTATTGATTGGCCATATGAGGTTGAAAAATAATCAAAGAGGTGTGTTATGAACAATATCTCAGAACATATTAAAAACAGAAGAAGCGTCAGGACATTTGACGAAAGAGACCTTGCTAAAGCGGACATAGAAAAACTGGCAGCTTTTGCAAAGGCAATCGAAAACCCATATAAAATTCCTGTTGACTTCAAATTTATGAATGCAAAGGAATACGGACTGAACTGTCCTGTTACGGTGGGAACAGATTTATTTGTGGGCGGCAAAATCAAATACACGGAAAATGCAAGCGTGGCATTTGGCTATTCCTTTGAAATGTTCGTATTATATGCCCAGTCTCTCGGCATTGGAACAACCTGGCTTGGCGGAACGATGAACCGCTCTGCTTTTGAAAATGCAATGGAACTGAACGCAGGCGAAATTATGCCTTGTGCAAGTCCGCTTGGGTATCCTGCCAAAAAGATGTCCCTCCGCGAGAGTATGATGCGGAAAAGCGTTAAAGCAGATGAGCGACTGCCTTTTGAAGCGTTATTCTTTGACGGCTCATTTGACAGGCCATTATCCAAAGAAAAAGCAGGCAAGTGGCTTAATGCTCTGGAGATGGTAAGACTTGCCCCATCGGCAGTAAACAAGCAGCCCTGGCGAGCTGTTGTGACCGATAATGCAGTTCACTTTTACTTAAAACGCAGTAAAGGCTTTGCTCGCACAGAAAAACTTGATATGCAAATGATTGATATTGGCATTGCGCTTTGCCACTTTGACCTGGCTGCAAAAGGAAACAATTTGGATATTGTTTTTGAGCAAAACAATCCAAAGATACAATCAGACGCTGAATATATTGCATCCTATAGAATCGCATAAAGTAAGGCTTTGAAGGATTATATCCTTCAAAGCCTTTAGCATTTAAAATCAATTTTGCTGCCAAGTTCCAACGGCGGTTCAAGCGCGTGTTTGGAAACAAAGAAAAAGCGTAACGACGAAAAAGCATTACGCTTTTTTGTAAAAAACCATATGCCGTTATGGTTTCGGATGCTTTTTTAAAACTCTGTTTGCGGCGCGCCGATGCGCATCGTAAAGAAGTCCATAATCGAGAACACGCGAAGCTTTGTATATTTCTTTTCGGGCTCGAAAACAATTTTTTTGCTTTCATTTGCGTCTAAAGACACGCTTTGCATTTTCATTCCCACCTGCGCATCGCCGTTGTACGCTACCGCAACAACGATCGTGCTGCCCGGTGCGCCACCGCTGTTTCTGATTTCAAATTCCGCACCGCTCTGCGTACGCATCGCATTTTCAATCACAAATTTTGCATCGCCGCCGGTATAACCGACCGAGCAAATCTCGTAGTTTAAGGTCTGCTGAGCGCTTGTGAGCGTAAAGCTTGTGTAGCCGTTTTCGCCCTTCGTTGTAGCAAGCTTTTCTTTTCTTTCGCCGCTGCTGGTCAGCGCGTACACCTCTACCTCACGATTAAGCTTTAAGGTCACCGTACCGGTCACCGGCTCTACCAAAACCGGCCCCTTGCCGTTGCTGATAATTTCACCGTAGTCGCCCGAAACCTCGCGGTCTGTATTGTGGGCGTAGGAGGCAACGCTCAAAAGCATACGGTCAGACGCTTCAATTGTGTCCTTTGTCATAGAGTTTAAAATCGCTGTATAGTAGCGGTTATCCATATCAAAGGCGACATACTCCAGCGCCGTTTCTCCTCTTCTGAAGCCCGCTACGCCTTGTGTGTATTCGGTTTCCACACGGAAGTCTGCTTTGCTCGTATCCCAATATACCTGCTCGGTAATATTTGCAGCCTCCGGGCCTGCCATCTTTGCCTGAATTTCTGCAAGCACCGCATTGCTCGACGCCGCCGGATTCGGCGACATTTCATCATACATCCAGCCGGATTTTGCATAAATAATTGTATCCTGATTCATCGTAAAGCCGGTATTGGTCGGGTCAGTTGCATCTGCATAATCCGTCGGATAATAATACTCTGTTGTCAGAGGCGAAATCGCCTGACGCAGGAAGTTTTGCCCCGTTGCCGGTGCAAGTGCCGTACGAATCGGATGCTGATATTCCACGAAGGTGGAATTGATTGCTGCCTGATTGCCCGGCAAGGTGTTTTCGTGCCACATCTGGAACTGAATCATATCCCATTCCTGCAGCTGTGCATAGGTCGACATCAAAAGCGTGCTTTCCGCAATAAACGGTGTCGGCTCAAATGCACACCACTCCGTTACGATAAACGGCTTTCCGTACACGCGCGCTGCTGCCATGCTCTCCAAATGCGAAGCATTAAATAAGGTAGACGCGTTTTCTCCGTAATAGCTGTTTCTGGAAATGTAATCCGTTACCTTTGCGTTAGCATAAATGTTTGCGGTAATCGCACCCGACCCGCCGTGTGCCGTGCCCGTGCAAGGACATTTGATGCCAACCTCGTCTTTCAGATAGTCAGACATTTCACCGTAAAAATCCAGCTCCAGGTCCGTCACAAATTCGTTATGGTCGCGTCTGCGCGCCATACTCAGGCTCGTGGAGTTCGGGCTGCTCGGGAATGTGATTGTATTGTTTTCATAGCTTTCCGTGTCCATCAAGCCGGTTTTGCCGCTCTGCGCCCAAGCCGTCGCAAGCTCAGCACCGGATTTGTATTTATTATGTACCCACGCGTTAAATTTCGTGTTCAGAATATTCTGATAGTATTCCGACTTCGGATACAAATTCATACGCATCATCGAAACCACACCGGACTCGTTTGTGATGCCAACCATTGCCATCTGCGGGTCATCCTTATACGCAAGCCCGGTATACGGATTGACGCGCGTGAGCAGCATTTCGGCATATTCCTTTTGCAAAAAGCGCAGATATGGGTCATAATGCGACTCCGGGTACCAGCCCTTTGTATTGATTTCTTCTACATCTGCAACACCGTCAGCCGCATATGCCTTTCTGTAGACAAGCAAATCCATATAAATATAGATGCCGCGCTCCTTTAACGCCGCCGTAAAGTAAAACAGGCGGTCGAGCTGCGCCTCATCGAAGGCGCGCGTGGTGTTCGGCGCAAAAATATTTGGCTCGCGCGAAGCGTCGAACATATGCATACGCACGATGTTATAGCCGCTTCGGGCAATTCTGTCTGCTAAAATATCCGATTCTGCGTGCGACATATTGTTTGCATTGAACACGACATTCGTACCCCAGAACCGCGCCGGCGTTCCATCTTCAAATACATAGCCGTCACCGGCTACCTTAACAAAGCCGTGCTTGCCTGCCGGCTTTTCCAACAAAAAGGAAGCATCAATCGCTGTCCCCTTGGCCTTACTCTCGTCCGGAATTGTCCAGGCAAACCATTCAGATTCATCCTTTGTATCGACGGTCGGTACAGTGTAGCTTGTAATCAAAACATCATCCCAATATCCAAATTTGGTTGAAGTAATGTTCTGCTTCAAACGGATTTCGCAGTTTGTGAGGTCATAAATTTCGCTAAGTGTGCCGCTTGTTGTCACGCCGCCGACCGTTGCCGTATATGTCCATACATCCTCCACAAGTTTAAAAGTGGCTTTAATATCTGTCCAGACAGTCGACGATACACTTGCAAGCGTTACATTCAGCTTGCCGTCCGAATAGAAATTCAGCTGACAGGTTGTACCGCCGGCTTGCTTTGCGCGGCAGGTAATGGTCATATCCTCCATACCGGTCAAATCAATCGTTCGCGTTAATTCCGGGCCGGAGTTGGTATTTGCCGTTTCAATCGAAAACCGACAAACCATGTTGCCATCCTCTAAATACGCTTTACCGGAGGATTTTGTCGTATCGTTTTTCACATGCTTCGTCCAGCGGTCCGCCGGAATAACCGTTCCTTCGGTATAAGTCGAAAAATCATCGAACAAAATAATTGTCGGCGCAGTCTCTGCCGCATACACAGGCAAAAGCCCGATGCACAGCGCCAAACACAATACAATTGCCAAAAGCTTTTTCATAAAAACACCTTTGCTTTCCTTATATAATATAGTCGCTCAAATGTCTTATACAAAAACTATAACACAAGCAATAAAAGAATACAATAACTTTGTAAGAATAAGGTAATTTTAATACTTTTGCAAAAATTGCAAAGTTAGATTTAAAGAGATTGAGCGAGATTTTAAGCGATTTAGAGAGATTGTAAAATGTATTTTAAATTTTTTCAAAAAAAGTGTTGACAATCCCATGGGAATGTATTAAAATGGTCAAGCGACTAAAAAAGAAAGTTAAAAAAATCAGGAGGAATAATCATGAGCACCACTATGGCAAAAGCAAATGAGCTGAACAGAAAATGGTACATCATCGATGCAACAGATAAGCCGCTCGGTCGTGTTGCTGCAGCTGCAGCGAACATCCTTCGCGGTAAGCATCTCCCGACATTCACACCGAATGTAGATTGCGGCGATCATGTAATCATTATCAATTCCGATAAGGCAATCCTTACCGGCAAGAAGCTGGAAAGCAAGGTTCGTTACCACCACACCGGTTGGGTTGGCGGCCTCAAGGAAATCCACTACAACAAGCTGATGGCTGAGCACAGCGACAGAGCTATGTACCTCGCAATCGAGGGTATGCTGCCGCACAACTCTCTGGGCGCAAAGGCGCTCACACGCGTTCGTATCTACAATGGCGCAGAGCACAACAATGCAGCACAGCAGCCGGTAGCTTGGACAGGCGAGATTAAATAAGGAGGAAGACGAACATGGCAAAGAACACAGTTTTTTACGGCACTGGTAGAAGAAAAAGCTCCGTTGCAAGAGTACGTCTTGTTCCGGGCAATGGTAAAGTTACCATCAACAAGAGAGATTTAGACGATTATTTCGGTTTGGAAACCTTGAAGGTTATCGTTCGTCAGCCGCTTACGCTGACAGACACAGCTGCTAAGTTTGATGTTATCGCTAATGTAAACGGCGGCGGCTTCACAGGTCAGGCAGGCGCAATCCGTCACGGTATCGCTCGCGCACTGTTAGAGGCAGATGCAGAGCTTCGTGGCGCACTTAAGAAGGCCGGTTTCCTCACACGCGATCCGCGTATGAAGGAAAGAAAGAAGTACGGTCTCAAAGCTGCTCGTCGTGCACCGCAGTTCTCCAAGAGATAATTACTTTATCTACAAAATCCCACAACTATCACAGTTGTGGGATTTTCTTTTTGCATTTTGCCACAAATAATATTTTCTTGCCTCCAATCAAACCATTCTTTTCTACAAAAGAAAAAGCATCAATCTAATTACAAGATTGGTGCTTTTTACTATATGTGCTTAAGCCGAGCTTTTCCGCGATTTCGTTTAAAGTCAGATTTTGCTCGTGTAAGCGCATATACTCCCTCTGAATGTCTCGAGGGTATCTGCCATTACACGAAAATCAATTTCACGGGTTACATAGTTTAGGCGATGCTACGTATTAAATGTCATTATTTGCATATGTTTTCTCCGCCTATTATTTGCAAACAACCGAAACGGTCGCACTTGCGCTATATCCGTCCTGCGTAACCATAACAGTCAGTTTGGTTTCGCCTGCGGAAACAAATATGAGGTTACCGTCCGGCGAAACGGTCGCCACCGCTTCGTTTGCAATTTTATAGGTGTACTGTGCATCTTCGCGTAATACCACATTGCCGCGTTGGGCATCCACCGCGCTGACCACGAGTTTTGCATTCGTCCCTGCAGCGCCTTGAATATTGCTCTGCGCAAAATAAGCCGGCCAGTATGAAACATCCTCTGCTTGCTGCTGCGCATTTTCATAAAACCGCACCTCGGCATAGGTATTCCATGTCCCCTGGTTGCTACCATGACAAACAAGTTTTATATATCTCGCCTGCACGTCCCCGAGCGACAAAATACTCATTTTCTCCATTGTGGTCGGCGCACCGCCCGTATGTACGGTGGTATAATTTATGCCATCTGTCGAGGCGAGCACATCAAAGTTATAGGCGCGCACATCCTGGTTGACACCGGCAAATGCCATAGAGTGTATATTTTTTACTGTGCCGAAATCCAGCTGAATCCAATGACCTTCTCCGTTGCTTGCCCAGCGATTCTTCGTTTCCGCATTGATGATACCATCCACAATACCGCGTTTCGGATAACTTGCAAATCCTGTAGAATCCGTCAAATCCTCTACATAGATATAGGTTGGGTATGACGGCAAAGCCGTGCTTGCCATCGCAATCGACAGTTCGGATACCACTCCTGGGTCTTTATGCCCAAGTACATTTGCAAACGGATCTGTTGCAAAATGAATGGTATATGCCTTTCCGTTCACCGTCACCGTTGCCGCATCCGCAAGCGAGGTTGCCTGCGAAACCGCAACCGCGTCCGTGCCCGTGCTGAGTACGCCGACAACCGGAACAGTCGCATCGTCTGTAAGTACGGTATATGTATCGCGCTCCAGCGTAAAGAACGGTAAATCGCGCCCGTCCACAATCACACGCACATCGAGTTGAGCAATCAGCGCGTTTATGGTTTGTGCATCGAAAGGTGTCGCATCGTCCTTGATGATAATTAACCCTCTGTCATCCCAGAACACATATTTTCCAAGTGCCTCTACAAGAGCGCGGAGCGGAATAAGCGTTCTGGAATTATACGTATTTGCCGGTACATCCAGCGTAACTGTCTGCCCATTTACAAGCATCTGATTCGAACCGATAACCAGCTTGATTTCGGTGTCCCTACTTGTTACGGAAACGGTCTGTGTCTCTTCATCCCAGTCGACCTTTGCACCGAAGGATTCCGAAATAAAGCGTACCGGAACGAGCGTTCTTCCATTTTCGGTAAACGGCACGACCTGGGTATTATTTGTATCTACAAATGTCTTTTCGCCCTTAGCAATTGCATTCGGCGTACCGATTTTGAGCACGGTGGCACCGCCTGCCTGCGCCACTGCACTTGCCCCGAAATCCGTTGCCTTCCAATCTGCCAACGGCACAAATGCCGACAGCGGTGGTATACCCTCACCGTCTTTTAAACCGATGAATTCCACGGCAAACTGCAAATTCGTTATATTTTGCATATGTACAGCAAGTTTACTGCCCTTTTGGTCATTCAGTACGCCCTCGACAAGCGATTCTCTGTTCATAATGGTAAATCGCGCATCCTGTGGCGCTTTCACCATACGGACGAGCATTCTCTGTCCGCCCGACTCCAAAAGCGCACTTCTGCCGTCCGGCGCCAATTTGATATTTGCCTGTGTGTTGGCAAACCAGTATGCCTCTGACGGCGCATTGGTGTGAATTTCATCTTGCACAATTACGCGGCTTCTACCGTCCGTCAGCATCATGCCGCGCTTTGCATCTGTAAATGCCGTATTCGTGGCCGTCATATCCAAAATACCGTACGCCGTATTATCGCTTGTCCCGTGGTGAATCACACGTGCGACAGCATCTTTTTTCTGGTCAGCTGCCTTGCTTGGGTTGATTACCAAGGTGTTGTGCGCCTCTGCGCGCTTATAATAAATTTCCTCTGTTGGGTTTTTAAGTGCATAATCCGTAGTAATTTCCTCATCGACAAAGCGCTGTCCGCGGTAATCAATTACAAAAGTTCCCAACGACAAATGCATGTGGCTGGCGCTGTTTTCGCCGCCCTGCATTGCTGCAAACAGTGCGTTATTGCCCTCCCAAGTTGAACGCATACTCATACCGTTGTAGCCGGTCTGTGCATCATAGAACTTGTCTAAGGCAAATGCGCCCGGCGCAATGGTTGCCTTGTTTGCATCGTAGCACGAAAGTGCCAAAATCGCATTGATACCGCCGAGATAATTGCCGCGGTCCGCCTGCAATTTGTTTTCATACCACGCATACTGCGGCTTGTCAAAACGGTTGCCCATCCAATAGAAAACCTCGGAACTTGTCAAATACGAATCCGAATCGCCGTAGTCAAATTTGCCTGCCGTGCCGTTGTGGTAGATGGCAAACTCCGGCGTGTTGGCAATACCGGGATAGTTATAATATTTATAGGCTTCGGGCACGGAAAATCCGTCTTTAAATCCGTATTCGAGCATATCCATCGCATAAACCAAAAACTGTGTGCCATAAGCCCAGTAGGTCGTACCTTCCGGATATGCACCCTGTGGTGCGTACGGTGAAAGCGCATTGACAATATAACCCGGGGCACGCTCCAATATATATTCTGCCAAATTCGGCTCTTCATCAGCAAACGCAAAAGCCGTACCGATTAAAGACGCATTGCAAACCGGATTCCAGTTGCCCGCGCCGGCGGTGTAACTTGCGCTGTCCGCCTTACGCTCATAGTTGTAAATAAACTCCGGCAAACCGTGCTTTTTGACAATTTCACGAATGGTCGCTTTTTGCTCCGCTGTCAAATCGTCATAGAGCCAGTCGTATGCACAGGCATAGCCGAACTGAATTTCTGCCGTAACGAGTGCGGATACAAAACCCGACCAGTCCGGCCATTTGCCGTAGGCGAGCATATTGGCATACGCCTTGTCCAGATATTTTTTATCCCCCTCAATTTTGTACACAAAAGCAAGCGCCTGCAAATGCTTTTCCGCCTCGCGGGAGGACTCTAAAATGTTACCGCGCGAGTTAACGACATAGGTAACATCTTCTTGTAAATACACGTCTGCATTCTGCTTTAATTTCGCATACCACATCCGTGTTTCGTAAGTCGAGTTGATTTTTTCGCGCACCGCATCCCAATTGCGCACAAAAATGCGCGGATGTGCCTTTAAATTGCTTGTATAACTCTGCACAGATATTTCTGTTTTCGGCTTTACATTTTCCCAGACAACTTCCCGTTTCCCTTTGATAATGCCTGTATATTTATAGTCTTCTTCGGTGTAAACCGAAACATTATCAAAGTAAACAACATCGCCCGGTTTTAAACCCGCAACAAACCACAAAGAAACCGAATCACGGTTGACAATGGGGTTGACGGTTTTCGGCGAAAGTTCTTCGCCGTTCAATGTCACTTGAGCGGTAAGATTTTTTAAATCCAGTTCGATATGGAAATAGTTCCACGCATCCGGAATAAAACTTGAATTTTTGCTCGTCGTACCGGCAATACTTGCATTGCCCTTTCCGTCTGCATACAAAGATACATAAGATTCGCTTGTGTCGGACATCCAGAACGCATAATCAATTACATACGTATCTACACCGGATGGCAGAGAAAACGTCAATCTCGGCTGATGACTTTTTCCGTCTGCCGCCCAGTAGCGCACCAAACGGTTGTCCTTGACATCTATAATCTCCGAATACGCCGTACCGCCGTCAAAGACGCCCGACGATGCCGCACCGCCGAGTTTTGCATCCGCAAAATCCGTTTGCAAAAACACATATGCACTCTGCGGAATTTTTACTGTTTTTGGTGCATTTGCAGGCACAAATGGCGGCGCACTTGGTACTTCTGCCGGCTTTTGCTGTATTGGATTTTTAGAGGGAACGCCCTTGATTACTATATCATCAAAACAAACACCCATCCCCGGCTCCAGTGTGTCGGTTGTAAAACGAAATTCACTCATGGACGCATCCTGCGGCGGATGCAGACTTCTGTCTTCTGCCGTCTGTTCGCCGTCAATCCAGCGAGAAAATGTCATTTTTGTAAAATCTAAAACAACCTTTACATCCGTCCACTTTTCCTCTTGCACACCGAGCATGGTTGTATTCATGCCCGCTGCTGCACCGTCAGTGGTGTAAGTAACCGCACCTGATGCGCCCATGCTCTTGATTTTTGCCGTCAGCGTAACGGAGTCATATGCCGTTGCATCAAAACTAAACTGCATACGCGGCGTACCTTTGATGCCGTCTGCCTCACAGCGCATGTACACATAGCCGTTGTCGCCTTCTTTGGCAATACGCACCAGAAGTTTCTTGGTTGTATTTTCCACAATACCGATCACGCCGGGTTTTTCACCCTCTTCGGCGTTGTCAAAATTGTCTGCATACAGAACCACTTCTTCCGCCGCCAAAACCGGAAAGTGCACGCTGACCAAAATGAGTATTGCCGCAAGCATAACCGATAATGCTTTTTTCATATGTATCCCTCTCCCTTATTTCAAAAATTTATCTCTAGCCGCGTTTAAAAGACGCATATTTTCTATGATTTCCTCAACATGTTCTTCTCTGGTTGCCCACCATGGCGCAACCATAAATCCTGCAAGATGCTCTTTCGGCGCATTTTCCGTAAAATATTTTACAATCTCTTCCGGATTGATGGTGTTGCCAAAAATAATCGAAGCACATGGTACAATATCATAACCGTGCTCCGCCGCCGGAATGGCAGTATTTAAAAAACGCTCTCTGAATTTACTTTCGTGGAACGGATCCTCCTCGACATACTGCAAGTTGAATTCTTTGTATTTGCCCTCTGCAAAACGCTGATATTCCTCGCGCAAGCTCAGTGGCGTAAAATTTTCTCTTGCAAGGCCGCGATAGTACCACGGTGAAAGCATCACGCTGTCTGCCGGGAATTTCTTTTTAAATTCTTCCGGATAATCCCAGTACGGGTCAAGCCAAATCCACGGTTTTGCGCCGAGTTCTTTTACGCAATCAAAGAAAAACTGCAAATCGTTTAAGAAAAATTCGCCGCGGCGGTATGCCACAATATCAAATTCTTCAAAGAACAGTTTTTCGCCCTCTTCATCCATCGCCAGATGGACAAAACGCGGCTTGCCAAACATTTCGTATACTTCGCGAATCAAATCACGGCACACTTCATAGTATTTTGGCAATCCCATCATACGTCGGTATTCTTTAAGCCACAGATGATGCGTTGCGGAAAAATTGAGTTTCGGAATCAGTTCAATGCCCCTTTCACGTAGAGACTTCACTTCGCTTTTTACGCGCTCCGGTGACCATGCACCCTCGATGGCAAGTTCCGGATGACTCTGATACTGCACACCCTCACCCAAATCCAGCACAATCTGATTAAACCCGTTCTCTACGGCCGCATCCACAATCTTTTTCCATGCCGATTCCTGAAAACGGAATTCCTCGGCCGGAGAAAACCACATATTTACCCCTAATTCTGCATATAAAGACCAAATCATTTCCTTTTCCTCCATTCTCACTGTATCGGTTCAAAATCCGATGCCGCAATTGTTTTCACGAAAATCACCTGTACTTCCGTCGTTAGCATGTCCAAAACCTTCAATACTATGATATTCCTATTTTAATTATATAGGGGAAAATACAAAAACACAAGAAACAATCTTGCGGTTTTCTAACACAATCTTGCGCTTTTCAGTTATGCCTTTGTTTGATTTTTTAGTTGTAATTTTAGGCCTTCCGATGTGCTTTCGTCGAGTAGAACTCTTTTCATTCAATCCACACACTCTACAGGTTGTATAAACTAAAAGGAATGAGTCCGGTACAATACCGAACTCATTCACAAGCAAGTTAATATTTAATTTTGTATAAACTTTGGAGTTTACTTCTGTGGAATTTTTGATGTCTTTAATTATTCTGCTCACATTTGCCGGAGGCAATACGGCGGCTGAAAAAGTCATCCTTATCTATGCCGTCCAGCTTTGGTGCATCCGGGAAGGAAACCTTACAGGTATTCTCTGTATTGTGCAGCTCCAGCACGTGGATTGTATTTTCCTCGCGCAAAAGCTCCCCAGGGACATACAAAGTCTCCTGCGGACCTATCTCCCAATATCTGCCGAGGTTAAAGCCATTAATCCAGACATTGCCCTTGTGCAGCTTCGTCATATCTACAAAGGTATCTACGCCCGGTGTTGCTTTAAACGTACCTTTGAAAAGCGCCGGTCTGTTTTCCTTTGCGCCGTTATCAAATACAGCGGCATCCGGATTTTTCATCGGCAGGCTGTAATTTTCGAAGCCCATTTTTATGGAATAGTTGTATGACAAAAGCTCTCCGTTTTCACCAAGCAGCTCTAACTTTACAAATTTGCAGATGCCCTTTTTATCGGTGTGCATTGCGTTGCCGTAATTTACGCGCCCCATATTTTCAACCAGAATGTCAAGCTGCATGCCCTGCGGCGGTATAAAGAAGGTAATCGGCTCGCCTTTTCTGTCGCGCATATAGCAGCCGAGATATTCTCCGTTGCCGTAAACAAGCGCTCTGTCGTGCAAACCTTCAAGCACAAGCATACGCTTAATATCGTCCGTATGATTTACATATGTTGTATACAAAACAAAACCGTAATCCTGTCCGAGTGCGTCCATTGTAAGCGGCCTTCCGGATTTGCAATGCTTTGTGCAAAGGTTTTCTGCCTGCGAAAGCACATCTGCCGATTGTGTAAGCTCAATTTCGTCGATTGCCTGTGTCGGCACCTTGCTTGTCGGCGACATTTCATTGCTGCCGGTAAATTCAAAGCCGTGACTTTCCATATAATCGCGCAGAATTTGCTTGCAGAGGAAATATTTTTCTGTCGGCTCGCCATATTCCGTTACGGGCGCATCTACATCATAGCTCGTGCCGAATGGGATGTATATATTGTCCATATTCAGAACGCCGCAGTTGTATTTTCCTTCCAGTGCGCCGTTCATAAAGCCATAGTTCGTGCCGCCGCAGAACATATAGAAGTTTACATAGGCTCCCATATCCAGGATTCCCTTATAATGCTCGGCAACCTCTTGCGGCGTCTGGCGTGCAAAGTAGCCCCCTTGCTGAATGCCTCTGCCTGCCCAGAATTCCGCAACATAAATCGGCTTGTCCGGCTGATACTTGCGAATTGCTTCTGCCATCTTGTCGTTTAAATTATGGACATCAATGCCCGTCCAGTATTCCTTGCGCGATCCGTTATACAGCTTAAAGCCCTCGTGCGCATTCGCTGTAAACAGCGGCACATCCACACCAAGTTCCTGCATCAAATCGCCCGTCCAACGGATATACTCTGTATCATCGCCAAAGCTGCCGTATTCATTTTCCACCGCAACCGCAATAATCGGGCCGCCGTTGGTGCTTAAATACGGAACAAACTCCTTTGCAAGGCGCGTATAATAGGTTTTTGCACACTCTAAAAATTCGGTATCACAAGAGCGAAGACACATATTCGGTATCTGCTGCAGCCAGTGCGGCAGGCCGCCAAAATCCCACTCGGAGCACATATAGACACCCGGACGCAATAACACCTTCAGCCCGATTTCATCGCACAGCTGCAAAAATGCGCCCAAATCTAAATTATCTTCAAAATGAAATTCACCGCGCTCCGGCTCGTGCAAATCCCACGGCACATAGGTTTGCAGCGTTGTCAAGCCAAAATCCTTCATCAGCTGCAGTCTTCTTCTCCAGCCTTCTTTAAAAAATCGGAAATAATGCATATCGCCCGATGCAAGGTAAAACGGTTCGCCACCCAAAAACAGTCCGTCTTTGCGGATTTCTAATTTTTTCCCCATTTTCTTTCGTTCCTTTCCTGATCTGTATTGTTAATTTGAGTATATCGCACCACCGACTTGGATTCAATAGATTTTCTTGTTCAAAATTTGGAAAATACTGCGCAGCGCTTGACATATTTTTTTTGCAAGCTTATACTGAAAATTGGTGATGAAGTATGAATTTAGTACAAGCACACATCTATAGGGGAGACAGTATACCGCCCGAAGCACACACAAAACCGCTGTTTATCAGCAGTTGCGGGCATTATGTCGAGCTCAATCAAGCGCTGGGGGCAATTCGCCCGGAGGGCAGAAGTGACTACCAGCTTCTTTTTGTGACGGAAGGCTACATATATGTAAAAAACTGCGATGGAAGTGAAACACCCATCGGCGCCGGAAGCATTGCCGTATTTAAACCCGGCATGCGTCAGGTGTACCTGTGCAATCCACAGGAAAACACAAGCTACTACTGGGTACACTTCGGCGGTACACAGGCAGAGAGTTTGCTTGAGCAGGTCGGTCTGTCCGAAAGGTTTTGTTATACAAATATAAATTTTGAAGACAATCTTTCCTCTGTCTATAATATGATTTCAGAAATCCGACTGCGGCGGAAAAACTACGAGCTGCAGTGCTGTTTGCATTTTTGTACGATGCTGAATATCATTTGCCGCGATAACAGCGGCGCTTCCACCTCCGACAGCGATATCATGCGCCTGATGCCGGCGCTCAATGCGATGGAGCGGCAAATGCAAACACCATACACCATAGAGGATTACGCAAAAATGTGCTTAATGAGCAGCTGTCATTTTATGCATATTTTCAAAAAATGTACCGGCTTCACAGCGATGCAGTATAAAAATCGTCTGACTATGGAGCGCGCAAAATACCTTTTAACACATTCGTCGATGTCCGTCGCTGAAATTGCTTTAGCAGTCGGTTTTGAAGACAGCGCTTATTTTTCAAAAAAGTTCCGAAGCTATTTCGGCTTTTCGCCCGGCAAATGCCGAAAAGCATAGGTTGACCTTTTAACTTTTCTGTATTATAATAGGAAAAAATGGGGGTATATTCTATGCTTGCAAAAAGAATTCAGCTTGATGAAAAATACGAAAATGTATATTTAGATATTTATGTTGCAGACCCGATGGAAAACTTTGTGCGCGACGCCATTTTGGTGTTGCCGGGCGGTGGCTATAAAAATCTTTCTCCCCGCGAGGGTGAGCCGATTGCGCTTGCCTTTATGGCGCAGGGCTACAATGCTTTTGTATTAAACTATTCCGTAAATCATCAAAAGCATTTCCCGGGGCAGTTGATTGAAGCGTCCCTTGCAATGGCACATATTAAAGACCATGCAGAGGAATATAACATTGACCCGGAGCGCATTTTCGTTACCGGCTTTTCCGCCGGCGGACATTTGGCAGGCAGCCTGGGCATTTTGTGGCACCTGCCGGAGATTTACGAAGCAACCGGTATGGAATACGGCTACAACAAGCCGGCAGGTATGATGCTCGGCTATCCGGTTATTTCAAGCGACAAGGCGTTTGGTCATATAGGCTCTTTCCAGAATCTGTTCGGAACAGATGTTTCTCCCGAGGTATATCAGCAAGCCTCCTTGGAAATGCTTGTGGACGAGAAAAGTGTTCCGCTCTATATTATGCATACAGCAAATGATGCGACTGTACTGGTAAGAAATGCACTTGTATTAGGAGAAGCATATGCAAAGCTCGGCAAGCCGTTTGAAATGCACATCTATCCGGATGCACCGCACGGCGTTGCCCTTGCAAACGAAATCACTGCTCACGGTGACTTTGAAAAATTGGTGCGTCCGCAGATTGAACGCTGGATTAAAGATGCTGTCATCTGGGCAAAAAGCTTATAATTCAATATTGCACACAAAGTGTCGGTTATGCCGCGCAGGACATAGCCGGTGAAAAGGGAATCAGGTGTAAGTCCTGAACGATACCAGTCGCTGTATGTGTTTTGCTTATATTCGTTGACGAAAGTCAGTCATTGGGAAACTGAGAAGGCAGAGTATGAGCGCGAAGGCACAAGTCAGAAGACCTGCTTTGATGTTATACCGTAAGTGTTTTTGCATAGGTATAATAGTTTTGCTGCGCTTGATTTTTTCAGGCGCACAAATTGTGAAGGTCACAGGAAAACGCTGCTGTGGTAATTTTTAAATTACCGCAGCTTTTTTTATTGTCTGCGGTGTCGGGAGGTGGAAAAAAGAAAATTTTCGGCATTTTCAGAACGCAGATGAATTGTAGAAAGGAAGATGTAACATGAAACGAGTATGGAGTGTATTTATTGCACTGTGTATGCTTTTAAGTACGCTAACGCCAGTGGCAATGGCTGAAGAAAATGA
Source organism: Clostridia bacterium (assembly GCA_045546315.1). Lineage (GTDB taxonomy): Bacteria > Bacillota > Clostridia > UBA1381 > UMGS1253 > RGIG2041. The sequence goes on from JAZQCN010000036.1 coordinate 36,856, forward strand.
CATTTATTCGACGATGGATGCGGGCATCGCTTCCGCCGCAGCTTATATCGAAACTTCGCTCGAAGCGTTAAATGAGAGCGGCGATGTCGGTTATGGTATTGAGTGGTATATCGTTGCAATGCTGCGCGGCGGAAAAACGGTGGATGCAGCGATTTTGGATGCATACTATGCATCTGTGGTGTCAACCGTGAAAACGTGGACGGCGGAAACAAAGCCGACCGACATAGAGCGTACTGCGCTTGCGCTTTGCGCGATGGGTAAGGATATCACGGATGTGGACGGCGTGAATCTTGCGGCGTTGATTTACAATAGTCCAAAGCTTTCGGATGGTGCAAACGAGCTGGCATATGCCTTGCTGGCGCTGGATGCCGCAAAAATCGAAATTCCGGATACAGCCGCGTGGAGCAGAGCATCCATTACAGAAGCGCTGCTTGCCTTTCAAGCGACAGATGGCAGCTTCGGACTCTACGGAGCGGAAAACGGCGATGCGGATATTACGGCAATTTGCCTGCAGGCGTTAGCGCCGTATCGGGCGGATGCTGCGGTCGCGCAGGCGGTGGAAAACGGCTTAGCATTTTTGAAAACGACGATTTCTGAAGAATTTAACTATGCGGATAATGTGAATACAACCGCGCAGGTTTTGCTTGCGCTTTCTGTATTGAATGTAGATGTGACGGATGCGGAGAACGGCTTTGCGAATGCGGAGAGCAACATTATTTATGCGCTGGAGCAGTACCGGAGTCCGGAGGGCAACGGCTACATGTATGGCGAAAATGTCAATTCGATGGCGACCGTGCAGGTGATGCAGGCATATGATGCGTATAAAAAGGCACATTTAGAGCAGGTATCGTATTGGGATTTTCCGCCAATCAATGTAGACGAAGAAGAGCCGACACCGCCGCCGACCGAGCCTGAACAGCCGGAGCAGCCTGAGCCACCGGAGCAGCCGGAACCGCCGGTGATTATCGAGCCGGCAACACCGCAGAATGTGTATGTGACCATCGTATCTGAGGGGCGCGTGGTAGAGGATAAAAACGGCGGATATGTCGCTCGCGCCTGTGTCAGTGTTGAGGACTGTAACCGCGATGGGCGCCTGAGCGTGGACGAGGCACTTTATGCGGCACACGAAGCCTACTATCCGGGCGGCGCTGCGGCAGGATACAGCTCGTATCGCGGTACACTCGGTTTGTCTCTTGCGATTTTATGGGGAAAGGGAACGGCAAATACAAGCGCGGTGGCAGGCTATTGGAAGAACAATGCCGGCTGTATGAGCTTAGACGATGAAGTGCAGGCGGAAGACAGCATTGTTGCCTTCAATTATTATGATGCAACCACATGGGCGGACAGCTATGCGTATTTTACGCAGAACAGTGTTACGGTAGAGGCCGGTAAAGCGGTTGAGCTTACGCTGATGCACTTAAGCGGCTACGACGCGGAAAACAATTATGCACAAATCTTTTCCGGATGCGCAGGCGCAAAGCTTATGCTTTTAGATACGGAAATAGAAATTGCCGGGACAACCGATGCAGAAGGAAAGATAACGTTTTCGACAAGTGCATCGATGACGCCGGGGGAGTATACTTTAGTGGCATATAAGGAGGACAATTCGATTGTTCCTGCTGTTTGTAATCTGACGGTGCGGGCAAGAAGGCCGTCCTCATCCGGTAGCGGCAGTTCAGCAATTAAGGTGTATATCCGCGTTGCAGATCCGAGCGGTGAAACATATTTATCTAAAAAAGCGTATTCGGTCAGCAAGGGAACAACGGCATATGAATTGCTTGAAAAAACGGGGCTGGACATCGAAACCTCTATGAGTCTGTACGGTTTGTATGTTTCCTCGATTGAGGGGCTTTCCGAGTTTGACATGGGCAGCGGCAGCGGATGGATGTACTGCGTAAATGGTGTGTTTGTAGAAAACTCCATAGATGCCTACAAGCTTTCGCGCGGCGACTATGTAGAGGTGCTTTACACGCGTGACTACGGCGAGGATTTAAAGAAAGAAGAAAAGCCGAGCGGCTCTGTAGATGCGGATGCGCCGAAAACCTATAAGGTTACTTTTGAAACGGACGGCGGCAGCAGTGTTGAAAGCCAGACCGTGCAGAAAAACAAGCTTGCGACAGAGCCTGCAGCGCCGGAGAAAGAAGGGTTTGCGTTTGGCGGCTGGTATACGGACAGTGCGCTGACAAAGCCGTATGATTTTTCTGCAAAGGTAACGAAAAATGTGACGCTGTATGCAAAATGGACAGTAAAAGAGCCGCCGAAAAAGGAATTTACGGATAAGACCTATCCGGATGTGGCAGCGGATGCGTGGTACTACGAGGCAGTTAAATATGCTTACGAAAATGATTTAATGCAGGGCACGGAAAACGGATTTGAGCCGGAAAACGGCTTGACAAGAGCCATGCTTGTAACGGTGCTTTGGCGCCTGGATGGCGAAAAGGCGGCAGATGCTTCGATTGACTTTGCAGATGTAGAAGACGGCGAATGGTACACGCAAGCAATACGCTGGGCAATGCAGGAAGGACTTGTTTTCGGCAAGGATGCACAGCAGTTCGGCACGACCGATTTTATCACAAGAGAGCAATTTGTGGCGATTCTTTATCGCTATGTTGAAAGTAAGAATGCGGATTTTGAGCAAAATGCCGATGCGTTATTAACTTTTGAAGATGCAAAAGCAATTTCTGATTATGCAACAGAAGCAATGGCATGGGCGGTGGAAAACGGTATTTTACGCGGCAGAGAAAATGCCTGCCTTGCACCGGACGGTACGCTGACACGCGCGGAGGCGGCTGCGATTTTTATGCGTTTTTGTGCGCTGTAAAACAGAGGAAGTGATTTCGGATGCGGTTTTTGAAAAGGTATAAGGCGTATATCCTTGCGTGTATTTGTATTATCGCTGCTTTGTGCTTTGCCTTTTTTATGGGGGATGATGCACCTGCGCCGAAGGTAAATACGGAGACAGAAGTGACAGATGCGACAGCGGAAAAGCCGATTGCGGAGGAGAAGAAGAAAGAAATAGCGGAAAAACCACCTGCACCGCCAATGGCTGAAGTACAGGAAGAGACGAAAGTACAGGAGAATACGGAAAAAGTACAGGCAGAAGTATCGGCGGAAGAAGCGGAAGAAGAAAATGCTTTGCAGTGCACGCTGTCGGTGCGCTGTGATACGGCGCTCGGAAAAGCCGGAGAGAAAAACTCCATTTTGCCGCAGGATGGGGTGATTTTCGCAGGAGAAGGCCTTGCGTTTTCTGAAGGGGAAAGTGTGTTTGATGTGCTTTTGCGCGAAATGCAGACGCACGGCATTCCGCTTGAGTTTACAAAATCGCCAATGTATCAAAGTGTATATATCGAAGGCATCGGCAATTTGTACGAACGCGACTGCGGCAGTCAGTCGGGATGGATTTATAAGGTGAACGGTGAAAAGCCGGGTTACGACTGCTCAAATTATATATTAAAGCCCGGTGACAGAATTGAATGGGTTTATACCTGCGCGCTCGGCAATGATGTGTAAATAAAAAAAGATGCCTTGGGCGTCTTCTCTTAGGGATTAAACGCCTTAAAAAGAAATATTTTGGCGAATAGCTGTGTTAAAAATGGTCGATATCCGCAAGGATGTCGACCATTTTTGCCTTGCTCTTCATCCAAACTATTCCCTTTTAAGGTACCTTCGGTAGTTTTAGACGAGGAATTTTGTCGGAAAGAGAAACATAAAAATCTGCATCATACTCGCGTATAATGCAGATTTTTTGTGCACTATTTTCGGTAAATTACCGGCTAAAACCGATTTCTCCCTAAGTTGCACGCCCTTACGGGCAACTTTCCCGGGCGTCCTTGATTTTCATTTATTTTTGTGTCCACTTAACTTCCAGGCCGAGGCTTTCACTTGCAAATCGAATCGGGACCATGGTTCTTCCGTTTTTCGTTGCCGGCGGCACATCGAGCATCACCGTTTGTCCGTTCACGGCGGCATCAGGATGATCTAAATACATTGTAATCTCCGTTTTGCCTTCCGTAATGGTAATCTTTTGTGTCGCATCCTCCCATCCGACCTGCGCGCCGATGGTTTCGGACAGCGCGCGGATCGGAATCAGCGTTCTGCCATTTTCAATCACCGGATATACGCTGTCGTACTTTTCAAAGTCGATATCCCTTCCGTCATACACAACGCGAATGTTACCCCCGACAGAAGTTTCGTCAATAACTTCAATCACCTTTTCCGGCGCTTCGCCGCGGCTGTAAGCTTCGTAGTCACTTTCAAGCACATAGCTAAAGCACATCGTCTCACCGGCATGCAGCGAAACATCTACGCGCACACTCGTACCGTCAACACTTACATTCTCTCCGTCCACAAGGACAATCGGCGCTTCAAGTTTCAACGAAATCGTATCCTGCAGCATAGTCGGGTCGGAAATGTATACGGTATGCACAAAGCCGTCTTGCTGAAGCATCACCGTACTCGGCGACTGAATCTCAATGCCGTCGAGTGTACCATTTTCAAACACACTTGCATACACTGTGCCGCTCTGTTTGTCGCGCAGGGCGTGCATCTTATCCGTACGCTCTAAAATTTCCACCTGCGGATTTTGTGCATAAGCGCTCACCGCCGCTTGTGTTGTCTCCGGCAAAATCACATAGGCATAGCCTGCGTTTTCCGGCGCCGCGCCGTGCGAAAGATAAGTAATCAGATACGGAAAACCTGACTTATATATGTCTCTGCGATAGTTGAGCTTTGCATCGTCTAAAATTACATGTCCTATGCCTTGCTCAGTATAAATCCAATTGGCATCCGCCGTATGTGTTTCATCAAAATCTACCTGCTGTAATACACCGTCTATATAAACATCTTCATAGCCGATGCGCGGCGCGGACAGCTCTGCCAAAATTGTTTCCTTGCTCTGTCCCGCTTTAAAAAACTTGATTTCCGGGATATTCACCCAATCGCTCGTCGGATTGGAGTTACCGAGTGATTCAAGCTTTAAGTATCTGCCGCTTGCCGTTGCTTCAAAAAGCTCGAGCGCCGAGGTTGTACCGCTTGATTCGCCATCAAATACAAGCTTGTAGTCCACGCCGTCGTCGGAAGCGTACAGCTTGATGTACGCTTTTCTGGTATCGCCCTTATCAAAAGCAATTGCAACCGCACCCAAATCCACCTTTTCACCGAAATCAAAGGTAATCCAGGAGCCGACAACCTGGTTTCTCCAGTTCGTGCCATAGTCACCGTCGATGATGAAATTCAAATCATCGGCAGGGGTGTTTGCATAGTCAAAAATGGCTTTCGGCACGGCTTCATACAAGCCTTCTGTGCCCGGCTGACGCATATCGATTATACGATTATCCAATACGGTGTATACCTCGCCTTCGCCACCGGTAATACCGGAGCCGAGGCAAACGATGGTATCGCCAAGCATAAACCACGATTTTCTGCCGGCAAGTCCGGTAACATATTTGTTGCCTAAAATCATACCGGCTACGCCGCTTTTATCGTCCGTCACACCGCCGGCAAATGTGTTTTCCGGCACGTGCCAGTCGGGATTGTCTTCTGTACCGATATCTGTGCGGCGCACGACGGAATCCACTGTTGTGCCCGGCATATAATACGGGTTGGCATTTGCCCACCAGGTGGTGGTATACTGCTTTTTGTCGTTCATATAAACATAGGTCATACCGTCGCCGATGTACCATTCCGTGAGACCGCCTGAGGTGGTATAGCCCTCATATTTATCGATACGCTCTGAGGACATCGAAAGACCAAAACGGAACCCTTCACGGTCGTGCACAACACGGTCCATATTGTGATACACCTTTGTCTTATACTCCGCAGACTGCGCCGAAATGCTTTGCGCATATGCAAGAAAATCTTCTATCTCCAAACGGATTTGCGGCTTTGCCGTCATCGCGCCGTCACCTGTCTGCTTTTCATACGCGTCAAGCGTTTCACCGAGCGTGGTTTTCAACACCGCCGTCAGCTGCGCTTTTTCCTCTGCCGGTGCATAGTTTAATATGGTCATAATACTGCGAATGACCGAAAGTGCGTTGTCTGTCTTCGTTCTGCCCATCACCATTGCCATAGACTGATTTTTATACACAAACGGTAAAAATGCATCTTCAATCATGCCGTAAATATTGGCATAGCCATAGACGTTTTTCACATCCAACACCGTGTCTGCAGACATATACACCAAATAAGCAAGGCTCTCGAGATATGCTGCGCCGTAGCCTAAGTTATATGCCATTGCATTATGAAACACAAGTGAGCCGTCACTGTAAAAGCCATTGGCATTCATCGGCACTACCGCATTTCTGTCCACATACTCGAAGATATGATTTAAATACCGAAAACCGTAATTAACACGATACTCATCCTGCGTAAGCACCGCACACTTTATGTACGGAATTGTAAGTGAGAGTCTGTTGGTATAATAATGATTGTTACCGCCTTCCATCACAGAGCCGGTGTGCACGGTCGGGTCGATGTTTTTGTCAAACGCCGCATTTATATATGTATCAATCGTTCTTTGCGGCAAACCATCGCGCATCAGCACGAGCGTATCTGCGAGCATCTCCGGCAAAAGGTATTCATATGTCGGCCAACGTTTGGAGCGGTAGAAATTGCCGCCCGGCGCATAATATTTTTCGTGCATGAATTTCAGTGCACCCAAAATTGCCGTTTCCAAATCCTTATTTTTGCTGCCGTCCAAATAATAGCCCTTCGCCATCTCTAAAATACGCGAATACACCGCCTCAATCTCCGTCGACTGCGTTGCGGTATAGGGTGCGGAAATGTACATATCGACAAACGGACTTGAGCCGTCCTCATACTGCCCATAGAGCGGAAGATAACCTAACGCCTTGTTGATGATACCCTGCTTGTACACTGGAAAATCCGCCGATGCGTTTTCCGGTACGGCAATCAAGTTTTTCCAACGCGTGATAAACGCTTTATAATCGGCATCTGTCAGCGTTATATCCTCCCACGCCAGTGTACCGATGGCTTCACTGACTGTATAAAAATCCGTGTAATACACAGAAACGCCGTTCACACGCTCTGTCAGATTTACAGCCTTTTCGCTCAAGCTCAGAAGACAGAAGCCACGCTTGTCCGTAAAGGTGTGATAGCCGAGCTTTTCAGCAATTGCCGTATGCGGTACATAAGCTTCATCTGTTGCAATGCCGAATTGCGCTTTGGCAAATGCGGCAGGCACAAGAAAGGTTTCATCCAACTGCATAATTGCATTTTCGCCCATATCCACCTTGCGGTCGCGCACCCAAGCATAGCGCACACCGTTTGCAAAGGCAACATTGCCTTTCAAGAGCTTAGAAACGCGCGCCTCCGCCGTATAGGTTTTCATCCATGTCGGATTTTCTTTTGAGTTTGCACCCGTCGGCGTCAGTGCCGCATAAGCAGGCAGGCTTGTACACAGTAGTGCCAATGCTAAAACTATAGCGAGCATTGTTTTTACTTTTCTTATCATTTTCCATCCCCACTTTCCGTTTCCATTCCGTCGGGTAGTGTATATGTTGTCACAATTTGTCCGTTCTTCTTTTCGTGGTGCACATACAGCATACCGAGCGGTGTCGGCACACTGCCCTCTGCCCACGATAAATCGCCAAGCTGCGGCGCGATTTTCACTTTTGTGTACCCATCTGCCACCGGCGTAATGCCGAGCACCTTGGAAATCATCTGATACGTCGGCGTCGCGCTCCAGGCGTGACAATAGTCACAGTCAAAGCCACCCCAAACCTCTTTTAAGCCGCCACTACACTCGTCTAAAAGCTTTTGCCACTTACGCATCAGCGTATTGCCGTATTTTTCAAACAAATCTGTTTTTTGTAAGGCTTCAAATACAAAATGCATAAAGAACGGCTGCGGTTGTACAAGACTGTCATCCGCCAAAAGCGCTTCCATAATGCCTTCTGCCTTTTCTCGAGGGCATACATCATAAAGCACCGCCGCCGTATTTGTGTAATAAGTAAAGTATTTTCCTTGTCCCGCCGGAAGCCAGTTGTCGCTCACATCCGAACTAAATCCGTCAAAATACAATCCACGCTCTGCATCATACAGACACGAAAATGCCGTCTTCACCTTTGCCGCCTGCCCGGCGCACGCTTTTGCCTCTTCCCCGAGTCCTAAGCGCGTATATATCTTTTCTGCACACACAAGCGCGTTATAGTAATTCGCCGTCATATACCCTTGTCCCAAAACGCGCGGCGGATGATGCAGGTTAAAGCCGTCAATCTCCACCCAATCGACAAACATATAGTTCGGCGCGTGCTCAATAATGCCCTTTTCACCGACATAACCCGCAAAACGCTTCATCAACAAATCCAGCGCAGGCAAAATGTCCGCTTCCTCTATAATTTCAGCATTGCCCGTATGCAGAATATAATCCAAAATCAGCTGCGGCCACATCAGGCTGTATGCCGTATGGAACATCTTGCCGTCCTCTTTGATCAAAAGCTTCGCCGTACGCAAAATGTCCATGCGCGTCAAGTGGCTGTCGCCAAAGCAAGCATAGCCGACGAGGCTTTCTACCAGATAATCACCCGTATCGCCGAGTGGCTCCTGATGCACCGGCGAATCCATATGATAGGACTGGCGGCAAATCTCCAGCGTCCATTTGCCCAAGTCATAAATTTTGTTTAAACTTTCGTCGCTGCACTTATAGTGTCCCTCCTGCGTCACCGGATAGGACTTATAAATCAGCTTCGGCGTAATTTTCACCGATGCTGTTAAATTTTCAAGCGAAAACTGCACATACTGCGCGCCGTACATTTTCAGTGTACGGAATTGATGCTTTCCACCTGTCAAATGCACCAAATAGGTCGCAGCGTGCATATTGCCGACATGCTCCTGCATCGCCATGCGCAACACTACCTTGCATGCGCATTCAATTTCAAGCTCGACATAGCAGGCATAGATTTTGCCGAAGTCCACCCAAAAGGTCACCGGTGCACCTGCGCTGACGACAAATGCATCACCGTTTTGCACTACGCGTCCCGTACAAAGCGGGTTTACAAGCGCCGTCGGCGCAATTTCTTTGTACGAAAGCTCCGGCAGCTCGCGCGGCAAAAGCGCTCCCCAAATATCTTCTGTTGCCTCTGCAGGGTATAATGCGCATTCTGCCGCAGGGTCAAAGCATGCAGAATTCGGCATTTTTGCATACACGCCGCCAAGCCAGCTTTCATCACTGCAAAGCACAAGCTCCGGCGTTTCCGATTCAAAGATAAGCCCGCCGTGCCCTTCGGAAATATCCGACCAGGCAAGCTCCGGCTGCAGGCTGACCAATACTTCAATTACATTTTCGTCCGCGGCATATTCTACGCTACAGCAATCGTAATACCGATGTCCCATCGGCTTGTTTCTGCAGCAGTCGCCGCCCGACTCCATCGGTCCGTCCGAGATGATTTTGCCGTTGATGCTTAAACGGTAGCGGCAGTCTGCACTGATGTACGCCTTCGTTTCACATGGCTTTTGCAGGGTAAACCGTTTTTCAAAAACAGCAATACAAGATGCATCCGGCGCACCACTCATACAGGAATAGCTTTCGCTTTCCTGCTGATTCGGAAAGCGTTTTTCATCCAGCCATATCCATTTGGCACGCCATGGTGTTTTTTTATGTGTATCTTCTTTTTTAAACATACGAAACCCGCCTATGCAAAAAATGATTTTAAAAATTCATCACTTGGGCCATCATATTCTGCCAAAGCAAGAAATTCTTTGCCAAACTGATTGCCCCAGCTGTAGGTAATTATGGTTTTTCCGTTATAATCGCACATATCAAAGTCGCTGTTGTTGCTGTTGGTTGCGTTCTCAATATAGTCAAGCTCCTCTTGTGTAAAGCGCTCCGGATGTATTACGATTTTGTCATCGTCATCCGGCCACATTACCGGATTGGTCAGCCCAAGCTCCCAATCCTTGAAATCACGGGTTCTTACAATGTACGGAATCCATCTGTGACACGGCGCACTCTCCAAATAAATCATATAGTACAATCCATCCACATAGCGCAGGCACGGACAAGCCGTGTAACGGTCTCGCGAGTAGGAATACTCCATCATATCGAGCAGCTTCCAATTGAGCAAATCCGTCGACTCGGCAAACAAATTGGTAAATTTTTCACCGACCGCCGGGTTGGAGCCGCCAATTTCAATGGCGAGCATATATTTGCCTTCCCCTTTGCACACCGAGGTGTTGTAAAGCAGAATATCGCTTGGGAAGGTCAGAATTTCCTTACATTCCCAATCCTTCAAATTTTCGGAACAGAAGCAGTCGAGCACCTGACCGCCGCCGCTGCCGCGCACGCCGTAGACATACATTTTTCCGTCTACCGCTATGCAGCAGCCGAACGAATGATCCACAGCAAATTCGCAAACCGGTTCTTCTGTCTCCATATCCACAAAATGATAGTAGCCGACCTCACGTTCTATGCCGCCGGCGCCACCCCAGCGGCTCGGTCGTACCCATTCAAAGCGCAAAAGTCTGCCTTCCCATACGACCGGAGTGGACTCTACAACATTTATCTGAATCGTACCGAGTTTTTTCATTCTTTTTCTGGTAGGAATTTTTTCTACCTGCAGTGCAGTTTCAAAATCGTTTAACATAGCGCTGCTCCTTCACCACAAAATTTACTGATTTAATTATATCTTTCGCTACTTTGCGTGTCAATGCTTTCATTCACACCTTTTAGCACAATATTCACTTTCTTCTACAAGCCATTTTACCTCTACTCTCCTTGAAATTGTGCATTACTTCAAAATCAAAATTATAACTATTTTCATATTTATTTCTTCTTGCAAAGAAAAAAGACGGTGTCAACGACACCGCCTTTTCAAATAACTGATTATTCGCCAACAATAGCCTTAACCGCTTCAGCGATTTCCGGTACCTGGCAGTTTGCGTAGAAGTATTCCTTGAACTTCTCACCGGAGAGTGCGCCCTTTACGAGCTCCTGGTCGAGGTTCTTTAAGATTGTAACGAGGTCAACATGCGTAACCTTCTTAACTTCGTCCAAAATCTTCTTGTTTCTCTGCTCCGGAACAGCTCTTTCCTTCGGATAGCCGCCGCCCCACTCTTCAACGAAGAGCTTCTCGAATACATACTGGAGGTTTAATTCGCAGCCCCAGCCCCAGCCCTTAGCAAACGGGAGAGCGATTGTGTTACCGTTGTTTACCTGTGTAAACTGGTAAGCATCTGTCGGGTCTACAACATGACCGCAGAGTACGCCCGGGAATGCGTTACAAGCGAGCATTGCACCTTCGCCTGTGCCGCAGCCTGTGATTACCAGGTCAGCAGCCTTGGAGTTGATGAGTACAGCTGTTAAAATACCAATCTGTACATATGTAAGCTGGTTTACATCCTCAGCGGAGTACATACCGTAGTTGTATACGGTGTGACCCATCGGCTCAACAACCTTCTTGAGTGTGTCACAAATCAGGGCGTTCTTCGCTGCCTGACTGTTTTCGTTAATCAATGCGATTTTCATTTCACATACCTCTTTTCATTTTTATGCACAGCGTGCATTTATAATAGACAAATCTATTATATCATCCTTTCATATACATTTCAAACCTTTTTTCAATATTTCGCACAAAAGTTTCAATATTTCGCACAATTTGCTCCTATCGCTTGCCATTCGGGCAAAAATATGCTATGTTAAAATTACAAAATTATGAAAAAGAGGTGTATTACCATGAAAAAGTTTAAAGTCGGTATCCAGTTGTTCTCTTTGCGCTATGATATGAAAGAGGATATGGATGCAACACTGGCAAAGGTAAAGGAAGCCGGCTACGACTATGTCGAGTTTGCAGGCTACTTCGGCAAGAGCGCCGAGGAAGTTAAGGCGCTTCTCGATAAGCACGGCCTCACCTGTATTTCCGTACACCAGACACACGATGTGTTCTTAGGCGAGGAGGCACAGGCAAATGTGGACTTTTTAAAGACCATCGGTGCAAAGTATTGCTGCATTCCGTGGATGCCGGTACAGAAAATGGCAACCAAGGATGGCTTTGCGCAGCTTTGTGAGGAAGCAAAAAAGGTCGGCAAGCTGTTAAAGGACAACGGTATCCAGCTCGGTTACCACAACCACGATTTTGAGTTTTTGGAGCTCGAAGGCGAATTCATTTTCGATAAGCTCTATTCCACCGTACCGCAAGACCTGCTCACAACCGAAATCGATACCTGCTGGGTAAAATATGCAGGTCAGGACCCGGCGGAGTACATCCGCAAGTACACAGGCAGAGTCAGCATCGTGCACTTAAAGGACTTCACCTGCAAGAGCTTGAACGCAGGCCCGGCATACTCCTTAATTGACGAAAACGGCAAGGAAGTAAAGGGCGTTTCCCGCGAGGAGAACGAGTTTATGTTTAAGGCACTCGGCACCGGTATGCAGGACTTTAAGGCAATCTTAGAGGCTTGCGAAGCCTCCGGCACTGAGTATATCATCTACGAACAGGATCAGGCACCGGAAAGACCGGCAATCGAATCTGCAAAGCTGAGCCGTGAATTTTTAAAATCCTTAGGACAGTAATCAACAGCATAAAACAAAGGGGGCGGAAGCAATTTGCTTCCGCCCTTGTTTTTTCTGATGCTCGATAGCATTCATTACTCTGTATAATAGATACCGAATTCGCGAATCGACTGACCTGCCTCCATCTGCAACAGCACATCCATCAAAGATAAGCTTGTGTTTAAAAGCTCTCTGGCCGAAACCTTTAACTCTTCTGTCGGGAAATCATTTTTCAGCTCTGTATACGGTGCATTCGGCGCATAGTAAACACCGATAATATTAAATTCCATGCCCATAGTCTCAAAGTTGAAAACAACGCCGTTCGGCTCAGTTTCAGAAAGAAGAACCATCGTTCCTGCTTTTACCGCCTCCGCGCCGGTGCCTGACTCAATGAATGTCATACAGGAAATCTCATTTTCAACCGGGTCATAGCTGATAAGCAACGCTGTCTCCGCAGAAGAATCCTCTTCCGGAAAATAGTATACAGTATAGCTGCCCTCTATGTATTCACCGTTCTGCAGCACATAGTTTTTCAGTTTTGTAAACGAAGTCTCAGCCGGCGCAGGCATCGGTACCGGAGTCGGTTCTGCAGCCGGTTCTGTAATAAATACGGTCCAGCTGATATCGTCCCAGTCTACCTTTAAGCCAAATGCCTCGGAAACCGCTCTTGCCGGCACTAATGTTCTACCGTCAATTACGCACGGTGCTGTATCGAGTGCGATTGCATTGCCGTTCACGGTAATACTCGGCACGCCGATGGTCAGGCTGACGGTGGTTGCATCTTTTGTGGATGTAACGGTCTGGGTTGCATCGTCCCAGCCAACCGTTGCGCCGATGGATTCAAAGATCACACGAAGCGGCACCATGGTTCTGCCGTTAATCAGCTGCGGCGGTACATCGAACTGAAGCATCTGACCGAACAGGACAACCTTAACATCCTGCTGCGCTGCTGCGCCGATACCTGGCAGCATGGACAGCATAAGCACCAATGCCATTACTACGGATAAAATTCTTTTTTTCATATTGGTGTTCCTCCTCTAAAATGTTGATATGACCAGTATAGCACGCATTTTCACGAAAGTCAATTCACCCATAAAGCAAAAAAGCCCTTAGGGCTTTTTTGCTTCTATTTTATCAATTCATACAGTACAACTGCATTGGCACCGAGCGTTTCCGTAATTTCCGTTACGCTGCATTTGCCCAAATCTGCGCAATACAGCTTGTCTGCTTCGCGGATTTGGTCAATCTGCGCCTCAGTCGGCTGTTCATTTTCCACGATTCGCTCGTAAAGGTCAATTGCATTGGAATGGGTCTTATCTATAATATATTTTTTCACCTGATATGCCTCTTCAAAGCCTTCAAGCTTAAGCGTCACCGTTTTTTCGGACGCCTGAGCAGAAAAGGTCTCGTCTGCGTTGCAAAGCAAAATCTGTACATTTTCCTTTGCATCCTTCGTTGCAAAAACAGTCACACCGTCCTCTTCTTTAAGCAAAAGCACCTCTTCGCCGAGCTTTGCCGACAGCATATACGCATTGTAAATCGGCTTTTGGAAAAAGTTTAAGGTAAAGAAGTTGCGAAAGCCCGTAAAATCCGCTTCCATCTCGTGCTGACCGGACAGACAAATCATCATCTTTTCAATCGGGTAGCCCTCGCGGAGAATCGCCGTATACCACTTTACGAAAAACGCCGAATATACCTCATTTTCCCTGAAAATCAGCTTCGGGCACTCCTCACGGTTGTGAAAACCGGCGTTGCTTGCACCCCACTCGTCAATATACACCGGCAAATGGCCAAAGCCCTGCGCGCGGATATGCGCCATCGTATCGCGCAGAAGGCGCATACAGTTTTCCACGGTAATCTCACCGCCGGCATTTAACGCATCCGGTCCCGTTCCGTAAACATGAAAACAAATGTAGTCCATTTTCTTTTTTGTTTCGCGGACATGCGTTAAAAAAACATCGAGAAAATCACAGAAAAACGCCAACGCAGGACCACCAATAAACAAATCGTCGCTCACACGGCGAATCCCTGCTTCAAATGCATCATAGAGCTTGCAGTATTCCTTCGCCTTGATTGCACGATTCTCCTCACTGCGCATAAAAAACGAACGAGAATCCGGCTCATTAAAGCACTGCAGCTTCCATTGTTTTACGCGTTCAAATCCATAACGCTCAACAATATGCTTTGTATAATTATAGCAAATCTCTTCCCACAGCTTATAATCCTTCGGCGGCGCGGTCACGATAAATTTCCCTTTGTAGCGTGTCGCTTTTTTGCAGACCTTGCTGACCTCGTCCGGGTCGGAGGAAATACACGGCGGAATAAAATTATAGGACAAAAGCAGGTCAAACCCCTTTTGAACCATATAATCCATACGCACATCGTTTTCTGTAAAGTCATATTGCAAATTTCCGTCTGCATCCACACTGACGATGTCCTCCATCATCGTATACATACGCACCGTTTTTGCAACCTTGTCCTCGGCAACGCGATTTAAAATGCGCTGCCCCCATGCATCCTCAATCGCATCTGTCGGATGAAAATGGATAGCGTTCCAGAAGTTTTTCACTTGCTTTTCTACTTTGTTATGTACGGTAATTTGCATATATCTCCCTCCGTTTCTGCCATCATTGTACCACATATAAGCAGCACAAACAATGCACGATTCGATGATTCTGTTTCCTTTTTCAATCCCCTTTCCCCCCATTGCATTGACACTTTTCAACACATATGTTAAAATTTATATAATACTTTTCGACGATTGGAGGCGAGAAAATGCTCGCTTTTGAAAGCAGCGCTGCCATCAGCGAGGTTGCCTTTGTAACCGCCTCGCGCCCGACGGGCTATTTTTACACAGAAAACGCACCGCGTGTGCTCGACCGCTTAATCTACATCGCCAACGGTAAAATCACCTTTTATTGCGGCGGCGAAGAGCACACCGCCACGACCGGGCAGTGCGTCTATCTGCCACAGGGACTGACCATCGACTCGCGCTACTACGGCGAAAGCAACTGGACCTATACCTTTATTTTCAAGCGCACCGAGGGCACGCTTTGGGACAGCATCCGCGTATTTGACGAAGACCCTTCCGTCATCATCGCGATGCACCAATGCGCCAAGCACGAAAACGATATCACAAATCCGAATTATTATCTTGCCAATCTGTATCGCATTGTGTATCTGCTGCAAATCAGCGTAGCACAAAAAAGCCTGAAGATTTTACCGGCAATCGAGGCACTGCAGCGCGAATATCAGAAAAACGAAAAAATCACCAAATACGCAAAGCTGGTATATATGAGTGAAAGTCAATTCCGAAAGCTTTTCCATCAGCACACGGGCATGTCGCCCGTAGAATACAGAAACCACCTGCGCCTCAAGCAGGTCGAAAGCCTGCTCTTTTCCGGCTACACCTTAGAGGAGGCCGCACAGGAGGCAGGCTTCGGCAGCACATCCTACTACTGCCGTATTGCTAAAAAACTGAAGTAAAAACGCGTATGCATTGCATACGCGTTTTTACTTCTCTATTTCACTTATATACGGAATGGATTCCGCCGCGCCGCGTCGGCTGACCGTTACAGCGCTGACACGAGTTGCAAATTCGACAGCTTCCGCAAGCGTAGCACCTGCACAAAGCCTTAAAACCAATGCACCGATAAAGCTGTCGCCTGCAGCCGTTGTGTCGATTGCATCGGCAGGCATTGCCGGCTGAAAACGAACCGTATCGCTGCCGTAAGCACAGCCGAGTGCACCGCGTGTAATGATAACCTGCTTTGCACCCTTTTCAGAAAGCAGGCGCACAGCCTTTGTGCAATCTACTTCCGTTTCCACCGCAAAGCCAACCAAATCTGCCGCCTCATGCTCGTTTGGCACAAGATAGTCTATGTATGAATAAATTTCCGCAGGCAATGCCTGATACGGTGCGGGATTTAAAAGCACCCTTGCACCGTTTGCCTTGGCAAGCTTTGCCGCAAGCAGCACGGACTCCACCGGAATTTCCAACTGCAGAATAACAAAATCAGCCCAGGAAAACAATTCTTTTTTCTCCTCTAAAAGTGCCGGTGTTACCGCAGCATTCGCTCCCTTTTCAAGCAAAATAAAATTATTACCGCCGCAAACCGTAATCATCGCAATACCGGTAGGCAGACCCTCTTCAAACACGCCTGCATAGGCAATGCCGTTCGACTCTAAGCTTTTTACCAGCTGCGCGCCGTAGGCATCGCTTCCGACAGCTCCCAAAAATTGCACCTTGCCGCCGAGGCGCGCTGCCGCAACCGCTTGATTTGCGCCCTTGCCGCCCGGTGCGGTTTTAAAGCCGCTTCCGACAATGGTTTCGCCGATTTGCGGCATACGGTCGATTTCAATGCTCAAATCCATATTCATACTGCCGACAACCAAAATATTGTTCATTTTAAAACGCCCCCTTCGCCAGCTTATCAAACAAATCCGCTGCCAATGCATTGCGGTTGATTTGATACACATAGCGCATCGGCTGTGCACTCGGTGCTTCATAGCCGTAATCATAGTCCGGCAATCTTAAGCCGCGCACCTCCGATGCCATAAAGCGGTCACCGTCGTTTAAAAGCCATGCTACCGCCGTCACATCCCAAATCACGCGCGAGAGCGGCTGCTTTTCCGCATCCGGCATCCCCAGTGCCTCGCCGACTGCCTTAACCAAATGGTCGCACAGTGCATTTTTTCCCAGCAATAGCTTTTCCATTTCAATATACGAAATTGAAAAAGCGTTCACGCAGCCCTGACACGGCAGCTGCACAAACGACGCACCGCTTTTCATCACCACGCGCGCCGCCGCAATATCCTGGCGCATATTAAATTCCTTTGTGTTCACATAGCCGTGCACATGACCGCCGAGCCATACCACAACAATGCTTTCCGCAATTTCCGGCTTTAAAAGCAGCGCGGATGCTACATTTGTAATTGCGCCGATGGCGACAACATAGAGCGGCTTTTCCGGTGTGTAGGCGCTTGCAAGCTCTGCTAAGTGCTTTGCCGCATCGCTTGCAACCGGTGTTTGCTCACTCGGCAAATACGCCGTTGCACCACGGAAGGTTACGGTTTTCAAGTCTTCTCTTCCTGCAAGCGCAAGCAGCGTTAAAAGCTCTTGATAGCTTCTTTCCATACCGTCCGCCGGTGAGGACGAGTTTTCATTGAAAAACGGCGCGGCATACAGCGCCTTGACATTCAGCTTATCCTTTGACGCCAGCATATACGCCACTGCAAACTGGTCATCAATTTCATTAAAGGTGTCCGTATCCAAAACTACATCGATTCTACCCTGCGGTACCTCTAAGTTTTTGAAGTATTGTTCACGGTTCAAGTTTCTTCCTCCGTTCCTTTTTTCAGCAACAGCTTTAACTGCGCTGCGCCGATTTTCACGAAGCTGCGCAGCACCGTATACATCATTTTGCGTGTTTCCGGCTCCATGTCCTTGAGCTTATCGCGCATCGGCGTTATGTCCTTTTTCAAGGCTTCAATCAGCTCGGGATAGGTTTTTGCCCCCGTTACAGACAAAATATCAAAAACTGCATCCACAAATTTTTTGCGTGTCTGTACATCCAGCTGCGCCATCCATGCCTGCAGGGTCTTATCGGTCAGCGTGGAAATAAAATTCACCTGCTTTAAGCGCACAAATTGATCCTTTTCAATTTCCCAGGTAAACGGATTATGCTGCACCGGTGCAAAATGCTTGCTTTCGACTACGGTATAGCGACCATAGTTACCCAAAAGCATGCCGACAATTGCCCCCTGCGGCACGGTTTTATGCAAGCGGCCTTCGATGCGCCGAAAGCCATCGCTTTCGTACACCTGCGGCAAAAAGCCCGGCCCATCGTGGTTATAAATTGCGGCAATGCGCTTGTCCAAGCCGCGCGAGGCATGCATAGCGGCATACACCGCCAGATGTCCGCCCTTGGAATGTCCGCCCAGAATCAGGGTGCCGCGCAGGTATCGCGCCGTACGCCTGAGATAGAGCGCCGCCTGCTTCTGAGACGGTATATTTTCAGAATAGGCTAAATTAAAATCCTCTTTCCACCCCACCAAGGAAGTGTCCGTTCCGCGAAAGGCAATATAATGCAAGCGCGGCGAAAGCCTGAAGGTCACCGCCGCAAACTGCAGCTCGCTCTCTGTATCCGTCACGGCGGTGTAGCATGCCGGCTGTACTTCGCCGAAGCGGCGGCAAGACTTGAGCGCATCAAAAAGCTGCTTGTTGTCCTTTGGTAGCGTTGTATCCAGCGCCATATTGTCCTCAGCGGCGCAGACAATTTCGCGCAAAGTCTTCTTAAACCTGTGCCTGCCGGACACATAGCCGTCAAATACAAAATACGAAATCTGCGCCAGCACAAGGCTGTCGACCTCGCAAAACGGCTTTTCCTCAAAACTGAGATGCCCGTATTCACTTATATAGGTAAGCATATTTCCCATACACACGACTTCCCTTCATCGCGATTTTATCATATTTTTCTCACTTTGCAAAGTCCTATGCGTATAATTTCGCAAATATGTCACAAACTTTAAAGCACACACATCCGCGGGAGTTGAGAAAATTATGTCCGATAAAAAATACGGTGCTTTACTGTTTTTTGCCTGCACGAGCGGCATCCTCGGTCTTGGGCTGTTCAGCCTGCCGACCGCCGCCGCACACTTCGGCTCGACCTTTTTCTGGGGCATATTGCTCGGCGGCATGCTGGTTGCACTTGCAGCAAATACGCTCTTTACCCTTGCCTTTCCCGATACCTTTGTGCAAGTCTGCTCTGCGCAGCTGCCGAAGGTCGCAAAGCCGCTTTGCGCGCTGTACCTTCTGTTTTGCACTTTGGTTGCCGCTCTGCTTTTTTCTTACTACGCGCACACCGTACAGGGCTGGTTCTTAGACGGTGTTCCCCTTGCGCCGATTGCGCTGTTTTTAATTGTAATTTGTCTTTCTACGGCTGCAAAGTCCGTCAAAACAATACTGCGCCTCATCAGCTTGACAACCGTTTTTGTACTTGTCGCAACCGTAATCATGCGCTCTGTTCTGCTCGCCTCCGGCGATATGCGCAATCTGCTTCCGCTCTTCGAAGGCGCGCGCCTGCCGGCACTGCCCGGCGGCAGTCTGTTTTTGTCCGGCTTTTTTGTTTTGCTGTATGTCAGCAGCAGTATAAAGCTGCCGAAGCGCACAAAGCTGTTGGCAAGCAGCGGTGCTATTGTACTCAGCAGCTTCATTTTCATTTTAGCCACTGCCGGCTGCATGAGCGTGCTCGGACCGCTGCAAACTGCCGAGCATTTAAACAGTACCGTCCTTGCTATGAAAACACTATCGCTTTCTGCCCTGGACTTTTTCCAGCGCGGCGATTTGATTTTCATCTTCACCTGGACGGTTTTGATGCTCTCCGCCGGCACGCTCGCCGCACATCTGCCGTATGCCGCGCTGCGCGAGCTTTACCCGAATATAAAACCGCCTTGGCTTTTGGTCGTCTTTTTCGTCCTATATGCCGCAGCCGCCTTTATCATACCGAGCGAGGAAAGCGCACTTCTGCTTTTAACCTACACCGCACTGCTCGGCGGCAGCATTTTCTTTGTCGCTCTGCCGATACTGCTTCTCATAAAAAGGAGGCGCTCTGTTGAAAAAACTAATTAGTCTTTTGCCCTTATTTGCGCTTTTGTGCGGCTGCTATCCATATACCGAAATCGAAAACACGGATATTTTAACCTCGCTGTATGCTGATATTGAAGACAAAAATCTTCTGCTCGGCGGCGGCGTTGCAAATGTGCGCAGCTTTGCAGACAGTATGGCGGATGAGCCTGTCAGCCTCATCCGCGCTACAGGCGGCAATTTAGATGCCGCAGTTTTGCACTTAAAGCAAAGCGCGGATCACGAGCTGTTTTTCGGCGCGCTGCGCGCCGTTATCTTCGGCGAAGACCTTGCAAAAACCGACATCCGCACGCTGATACGCTATTTAGATGCGCAGCCGCGCCTGCGCCGCTCCACTGCCGTTTTTACAACAGACAGCAGCTTAAAGGATGTTGTATCGCACAAAGCCCTCAACGATTTTTCCGGCGGCTTTGCTGCGGAAAGCATAATATCTACACTCTACGAGCTCGGCGAAATGCGCTACACAAGTATCGGCGATATTTTATACGCCCTCACCTACGGTGACGCCGGCTACTGCATTCCGCACATCACCGTAAAAGACGGCATACTCAAAACCGACGGCTACAGCTTATTTATCGGCGGAAAAAGCGTCGGCTTCACCTCCGGCGCCGCCGTCGCATTTTTCACCGTGCCGCATGCGACGCAGCAGCACATTGTAAACGGCACACCGCTCGTAACAAAGCTTATGCGCAAAGCCGTTTACCCGAAAATTGAAAACGGCAAGCTGCACATCAGCACCAAGCTGACCTTTTCTTTAAAGCAGGGCAAGGGCACACAAACACTGCAGCCTGCGCGGCGCAAGGAAATTGCAGAACAGCTCACCCAAAAGCTGAAAAAGGAAGTCACCGATGCGCTTAAGCAAAGCCGCGATACCGGCTGCGATTTTTTAGAGCTTTACAAATACCGCTTGGCGCAAAGCCGCACGGACTTTGATATGCAAAACTGGAACACAATGCTCAAAGCCATGACCTTCGATGTAGAGGTTGTGCTGAAATGAAAGGCGAGAAATAATGCAAATCAACCCAAGCAAGCTATGTGAAAAATTTAAAAACGAGAACAACGCCGTCACCCGCGTACTCGACGCAGGCTACGGCAGAATCTATCTGGTCTATATCAAACAGCTGTGCGATGTAGAGGCACTGCGCCAGGATGTGATGCGTCCGATTTTGCAATACTGGCACTACATCCGCAAGCCGCTTACCGTCGATGATTTATACACGCAGGTGCTCTGCGTGGAGGAGTGTATGCTGCTCACCGGCGCCGACGAAATTGAAACACAGCTGTTTAACGGCATGACGGTTTTGCTCACCGAGCAAGGCGACGGCATTTTAATTAACCTGCGCAAAAACGCCTCTGCCTCCCCCTCCGCGCCCGAATTAAACTACTCCGTATTCGGCGCAAAGGATTCCTTTGTTGAAAACATTGAAATCAATTTATCGCTGCTGCGCTACCGTATGAAGGACCCGCGCCTGCGCACGGAGGTGATTTCCGTCGGCAGGCGTACAAAGACTGCCGTCCTCGTAACCTACATCGCCGATATTGCAAACGAGGACTATGTCAAGCTGGTGAAAAAGCGCTTAAACGCCATCGACATCGACGGTATTTTAGAGGCGGCACATCTGCAATGGTTTTTAAAGGACAAAAAGTTCGGGCTTTTTCCGCAGGCAGGCTTGGAGCAGCGCGTCGATGTTGCCTGCGGCGCGCTTTTGGAGGGTAAGGTCGTAGTGCTCTGCGAGGGCAGCCCCTTGGCCATCCTCACGCCGAAGCTGCTCGTCGAATTTTTTCATTCCGATGAAGACGAAGGCGAAAATGTTTACTTTGCAATTTTTTCAAAGCTTTTGCGCTTCATCTGCGTGCTCATTTCCATTACGGTGACACCGCTCTACATTGCCTTGGTTGCCTTCCACGCCGAAGCCCTGCCGACTGCGTATACCATGATTCTCGCCTCCGGCAGGGCGGGTGTACCGACAACGGTGGTCACGGAAATTATCTTAATGGAAATATTGGTAGAAATCCTGCGCGAGTGCCTGATGCGTATTCCGAAAAACATCGGCTCTGCCATCGGCATCGTCGGCGGTATTGTGGTCGGGCAGGCAACGGTAGAGGCAGGCATCGTCAGCCCGGTGGTGCTGGTGATTGTGGCGCTGTCCCTGATGACCTCGTTTGTTGTAACGGACTACAGCCTGACAGCGACGGTGCGCATTATAAAGTTTATGCTGATTTTCTTTACGGCATTTTTCGGGCTGCTCGGCTTGGTCGCAGGGCTGTTTTTACTTTTAAGCACCATCATCTCCGACACCACACTGCAAACGCCGTATCTTGCGCCGTTTGCGCCGTTTTCTATGCGCGATGCGCTCAAAAGCATTTTCACCAACAAGTATGTGTCCGTGCGCCGACCGTCGTTTCTGAAGCCGAAAAACAAAATACGCCAAAAGAAATAAGTTTGAATCGTACAAAAAGAGGATTGAAAAATACATTGTTTTTCAGTCCTCTTTTCTTTATAATAAAGCTTGAGGTGATATGCTATGCGCATTAACGAAGGCTATTTTAAAGAAAACTTTATTGTAGACACAGAAAATATCGAATTTTACAACATTAAAACCACGGACGACATCCGCGTCTACGGCTTATACAATTACAAAAACGAGGCACAGTTTAAGCGTATGCCAACCGAGGTTGCAAAAGCCACAAGCGAGCAGGTTACCAAGCTGCACACGAACCCGACCGGCGGCAGAATCCGCTTTAAAACGAATTCCGAGCGCCTTGTCATTCGCGTAAGCGTGCCGAATGTTTCCACCCGAAGCATTATCACGATGCTCAACCAGGCAGGCTTTGACCTTTATCAGACGGTAAACGGCAAGCAGGAATATTTCGGTTGCCTCTATCCGCCGATTGATTTAACCGACGGCTACACAAGAGAAGAAAAGCTCTTCCCCGGCGAAAAGGAGCTTACAATCAATATGCCGCTTTATAACGATGTAAGCGATGTGTGGATTGGACTTGAAAAGGGCGCAAGCCTTCTGCCGGCAGACGATTATAAATACGAAAAGCCGGTTTTCTTCTACGGCTCCTCCATCACACACGGCGCAAGCGTATCCCGCCCGGGACAAACCTATGAAGCGATGCTTTCGCGCCGCTTTAACACAAACTTTATCAATCTGGGCTTTGCCAGCGGCGCAAAGGCAGAAGATGCCATTATCGAGTATATGGTAGCGCAGGACTACTCTATCTTTGTGTCCGACTACGACCACAATGCCCCAAGCGCGGAGCATTTAGAAGCAACGCACGAAAAGCTTTATAAGGCAATACGCGCCAAGCATCCGGATGTGCCATATATTATGCTTACCAAGCCGATTCTGCATTATAAATTAGACAACGAAGAAAACGACCGTCGCAGAAAAATCATTTATACAACCTACCAAAACGCGATTGCAAGCGGCGATAAGAATGTATACTTTATCGACGGCAAGGAAATTTTTAAAGACATCCCGACCGGCGATTGCAGTGCCGACAGCGTGCACCCGAATGATTTGGGTATGCACATTATGGCGAATGCAATTGCAGAGGTTATTGAGAAGAATCATTTATTATAATACAAAAAAGCTTTCGGAAATTCCGAAAGCTTTTTTGTATTATAACTTGCTTCTTGCCTCTTTGACTCTGTCCAAATGTAGTTTTGCAAGCCTTTCAATTTCATCATAATTCTCCGCTTCTATCAGCTCCGGCTTCAAAATCGAAATGCCTGTGCCGACGCCGACTGCACCTGCGGTGATAAACGCCTCAATGGTATCCTCATTCGTACCGCCCGTACAAAGGAACGGTATGTGCGACAGCGGTCGCGCAATATTTTTGATATAGCCGATTTCATTTACCGTAATCGGGAACAGCTTGACAATATCCGCACCGGCGTTGTATGCCGTTGTCATTTCCGTCGGTGTATACGCACCCGGAATGGAAAGCATACCGAGCTTTTTCGTTTCTTTGATAATTTCCACATTCGTGTCCGGCGCATAGACAAACTTTGCACCGGCATCGTATGCCGCCTGCACATATTCTTTTTTTACCACCGTACCTGCGCCGATAAATGCATCGTCACCCACACTTTCGTACGCGCGACGAATGAGCGCCTGCGTCGTTTCGATTGTATTTTCATCGCTCGGATTAAATGCAACCTCCATCACGCGCACGCCCGCGCGGTAAAGCGCCCTGCACACCGGCGCCATTTTCCCCAGCGGCACACCGCGGAAAATCACTACCAATCCCTGCTCTAAAATCGGATTACTCATAAATTTTGTCCTCCAATCCCTTGAAGTAGTATATCGTGTCATCCTTCGGGCGAATATCCGTTACCGTGCCAGTATAGTGGCGCAGGTTTCTCGGCGTATACGGACGCGCGAGCACCTCGTCGATGTTGACATCAATACCGAGACCCGGCTTGTCCGGAATCAGAATATAACCGTCGTCAAAAACAACCTCTTCGTTTGTAATCTTCTTTCTGAAGCTGCCATCCGTCAGCATAATCTCATGAATTACAAAATTCGGCACTGTTGCAGCAAGCTGCAGAATTGCCGCATTGGAAATCGGGCCGCTCGGATTGTGGAAGGAAACCATCAAATGCTTCGCCTCCGCCATCGCGGCAATCTTTTTACCCTCCATCAGACCACCGGTATGGAATACATCCGGCTGCACATAGTCTACGGCATCGAGCTCAAACATTTCCTGGAACGCGTACTTTGTATACCCTCTCTCTCCTGCAGAAATCGGGATATTGGAGTGTGCGCGCACATACGCGGTCGAGCGCATATTGTCCGGCACGCACGGCTCTTCCATCAGCATCGGCTTAAACTGCTCCAGCTCTCTGGAAATTTCAATCGCCGTTGTCGGATTGAAGCGACCGTGACACTCGATGAGCAAATCCACCTTGTCGCCAACGGCTTCACGCACTGCACCGACAATGTTTACGCTCTTTTCTAACTGCTCACGGCTGATGGTCATATGTGCCGCGCCGAATGGGTCCCACTTGAGCGCCTTTACGCCCAGATCCACCGTGCGCTTTGCCTTTGCGGCAAATTCCTCCGGCGTTCTTGCACCGACAAACCAAGCATTGGCATACATTTTTACCTTGTCGCGCATCTTGCCGCCGAACAGATTGTAGGTCGGCGTGTTAAAATACTTGCCGGCAATATCCCATAACGCGATTTCGATGCCGCTGATGGCGCTCATCAGCACCGGACCGCCCTTCCAGTAAATATCGCGGTACACTTCAAAGCACATTTTTTCAATCTCAAGCGGATTTCTGCCGACCACAAGGCGCTTTAAATCCGCAACCATACCTTCTAATGCATTTTCATTCGTGCCGAGTGACGCTTCGCCCCAACCATAGAGACCTTCATCAGTTTCGACCTTGATAAATGCCCAGTTTGTTCTGAAGGCATCTAAAGTATAAATTTTAATATCCGAAATTTTCATTTGTTTTCCCCTCCGTTATATGGCAGTAAATTCAAAAGCACACCCGAATCAATCGTAATCTCCGCACCGGTTACGGTCTTAGACAATGGCGTACCAAGATAAAACACGCCGTTTGCAATATCCTCGCCCGTGGACTCTACGCCGAGCGGCCAGTTTTTGCGTTTTTGGGCAATTTCCTCTTCCGTCAAATCGTCCCAACGCTCCGTCCGGATTGCACCGGCAAGTATGGTGTTGACGCGGATGTTTAAATGCGCAAGCTCCAATGCCGCCGCGCTTGCAAGCGCATTGATGCCCGCCTTCGAGGTCGAGTACAGGCTGCGGTTTGCAGGCTTTTTCGAATGGACAGAGCTGATGAACACCATCGCACCGCCGCCGTTTTCTTTCATCAGAAGTGCCGCCTGCTGACAGCAAAAGTAATTTCCCTTTAAATTGACATCCATCAAAGCATCAAACTCTTCCTCCGTTGCCGTCAAAAGCTTGTTGCCGACGCCTAAATGCGCACTGTTTGCAACAAAGGTATCGAGCCTGCAGAAGTCTGCTTTGATTTTTTTAAACACACGGCAAATGTCCGAAACGCTCGTCAAATCCAAGCCGTAGCCTTTTGACTCTACGCCGTATTTTTCTTTAAGTCTCTGCGCTGCCGCTTGCGCATCCTCTTCCTTACGCGACGAAATTGCAATCGCATAACCGTTCTCGGCAAATTTCTCCGCAATGGCATACCCGGTATTCTTCGTTGCGCCCGTTATAAAACAAACCGGCATATTCTATCACGCCTTTCTTTCCATTTGCTTTCTGTCTTCATTATAAATTTATCTCAAAGGCAAAACAATGCAAAATGCGCCCCTGAAATTTAGGAAATCCGCGCATCAAAAAAAGCATCCGTAAGGATGCTTTTCTCACAACAGATTCATATATTTTTTCGGTGAAATCCCGATTTCCTTTTTAAACAGCTGGCTGAAGGTATACACATCGTTAAAGCCGAGCGCATCTGCCGTTTCGCTCACATTCATTCCCGTGCTCCTGAGCAGCTTGCACGCCGCCTGCATCAAAACCCTGTTTTTATACTGAATCGGCGACATGCCGAGATGCTTTATAAACAGCCGGCGCAGATGCGACTGACTGATACCGCAAAGCTTGGCAAGGTCTTCTACATAGATTTTGCTTTGCAGATGCGACTCGATGTATTGCACGGCAGGCACAATACCTTCATATACGCCTGACACGCTTGCCGCACGCATCCCCTCGCAAAACAGACCGATAATCCGATATAAATTGCTGACGGCAAGCCACTTATCCTGTGTGCTCGTGCGCTCCATTTCCTCTAAAAGCGTATAAATCTCCGCTGCCTTTTCCCTGAACATGACCGGTGCATCAGAGAAAACAACCGTTTTACCGTCTTCACTTAAATCAAACTCCACCTGAATACCAAGAGTCTGCTCGGACACAACATTGTAGGTATATTGTGCGCCTTTGGGCAGATACACTGCCTCCCCCGCCTCCAGATAGACCTTCTCGTTTTCCACCTCATAGAGATAGCGCCCCTCAATCAGATACAAAATTGAGGAGCTTGCGCGGCTCAAAATCTGCTTGCGAAAGATTTTGGGCCGGTATTTAAATACAAAAAAATTTTCAAGTGCCGTCTGTGTGGCATAGTTTTGTAAACGCGGCATACTGCATCACCCGATTTCATTCTATCGTATTTGTAAAAATTGTCAAGCAAATTCAAGTAAAAATGAGCGAATCCATTAAAAAATGATTGAATTTTAAATGGTAATATATTCTCTTTTTCCCTATAATGAAGGCAAATCCATAAAAGAAGGTGCTTTTATGCAGAAAATCGGAAAACTTAAAACCTACACTTCTAAAGAAATTGAAAGCTCCTGTGTCAGCATCGGCTTTGAGTGCCTGGACCGCGAGCTGTTTGATGCAAATAAATGCTATGACCCGCTCGCCAAAACCGGCGTAAAGCACGCGCGCGTGCAGACCGGCTGGACAAAATGCGAAAAGGAAAAGGGCGTCTATGATTTTGCCTGGCTCGACGATGTGGTAGACAATCTGCTTTCTCGCGGAATTCTCCCTTGGTTCAATGTCGGCTACGGCAATCCTGTGTATATGCCGGATGTGCCAAACCCGACGGCGGTCGGCTGTGTACCGCTCTACTACGGTGACGAATGCTTAAACGCCTGGAAAAGCTTTGTCCGCGCCTTAACCGAGCATTACAAGGATCGCGTTTCGCACTATGAAATCTGGAACGAGGCAGACGGCAAAAGCTTTTGGTATCCGTCTACGGCAAATCCGGAGGAATATGCGCGTCTCGTGAACCTGACCGCCGAGGTCATTTTATCGGTGTACCCCGATGCGAAAATCGGCGCGAATGTCTCCGCGCCGTACTATTTTGATTATACCGACCGATTTTATACAAGCGTAGAGAAAGACAAGCTCCACTTTTTTGCCTACCACGCCT
This sequence comes from Clostridia bacterium, assembly GCA_045546315.1. GTDB lineage: Bacteria > Bacillota > Clostridia > UBA1381 > UMGS1253 > RGIG2041. The sequence goes on from JAZQCN010000036.1 coordinate 64,939, forward strand.
ATTCTGCTATGCCGGAATACCGCTTCAAAGGTTTAATCCATCATCACCGCAAAAGTCTTGATGCAAACGGCCTTGCCCATGTCGATTTATGGCAGGGCGAGGGTGGCTATCCGTCCTGGGCATATGAGGGGCACTGGCTCGTGAAAGCCGGCTGCGACGATGAGCGCGGACAGGCCATGTTCCAGCTGCGCCGCTACTTTTTAGACATCTGCTATGGTGCAAAGCGAAGCTCGTTTTTCCAGATGGCGGATATGTGGGAAAAGCCGTACGCCAAGGCGGTGCAGGTCTTAAAAAAGCCGGCTGCACACGGCATCTTAAACGGTCTTACCTATACACCGAAAGAGTCGTATACCACCATCACACATCTTTCGACCATCTTCTCAGGTGAAATTGCTGCAACCGATGCATATATGCATATAAACACAACCGCACCGTCTCCAACGGAAACGCTTGCGTGTCAAATGCTGACCTACAGCCGAAACGGCAAGCCGGTCTATACCTACTACCTGCCGACCGACCTTGCCAAAAACGAAGAAATTCCGTATACAGCGGATGTGTGCATCCACGGCGCGCTCCAAGATGCTGTGTTAATTGACCCGTACACCGGCGAGGTATTCGCTCTCGATGCCCCCATACCGGACAGCCCGTACGACCCGGGCATTGTGGCATATAAAAACTTACCGCTCAAGGATTATCCTCTGATGGTAACGGAAAGAGATACATACGAAATTATATAATCAAAAAAGAAGGCAACCACGGTTGCCTTCTTTTTTGATTATTACTTCTTTACAACATCCAAATTACCGTCTTTAAAATCGACCACAATGCTGTCGCCCGCGCCGATGTCGGCATCGAGCATCTTTTCCGCCAGTGCATCCTCAATCTTTGTCTGGATCGCACGGCGAAGCGGACGCGCACCGTAAACCGGATCAAAGCCTTCCTTTGCGACCATCGAAACAACCGCATCGGTAAACTCTGCCGTAATTTCGTTTTTGGCAAGGCGTGCCGTGAGCGACTGAAGCATCAGCTTTGCAATTTCGCCGATTTCCGTTTCCGTGAGCGGATGGAACACAATCGTATCATCGATACGGTTTAAAAATTCCGGGCGGAAATGGTTTTTAAGCTCGCCGAGCACATCCGATTTAATCTTTTCGTAGGTGCGCGCTTCCTTGTCCTCCGCAGCCGAGGCAAAGCCGAGCTTTGTGCTCTTTTCTGCGGTAATCAGTCTTGCGCCGATATTCGAGGTCATGATAATCACTGTGTTTCGAAAATCCACGCGTCTGCCCTGCGAGTCGGTTAAAATACCGTCCTCCAAAATTTGCAGAAGGATGTTAAACACATCCGGGTGCGCCTTTTCGATTTCATCAAAGAGCACCACGCTGTACGGCTTCCTGCGGATTTTCTCCGTCAGCTGTCCCGCATCGTCGTAGCCGACATAGCCCGGAGGCGGGCCGACCAGGCGCGATACCGAATGCTTTTCCATATACTCGGACATATCGATGCGAATCATATCGTCCTCCGAGCCGAACATCGTTTCTGCAAGCGCCTTGGAAAGCTCCGTTTTGCCGACACCGGTCGGACCAAGGAAGATAAACGAGCCAATCGGCCGCTTCGGGTCTTTGAGGCCCACTCTGCCGCGGCGGATTGCCTTCGAAACCGCGCGCACAGCTTCGTCTTGTCCAATCACGCGCGCGTGCAGGCTGTCCTCTAACTGCAGAAGCTTTTGCGACTCATCCGTGCTTAGGCGTGCAACCGGGATATTCGTCCACTGCGCCACAATCTGCGCAATCTGTTCTTCGTCGACGCACATTTTCTGCGTGGATTTTACATCGTCCCACTTGGCTTTTTCCGCATCCAGCTGCTCTTTCAACTTGTTTTCTTCATCGCGGAGCGTTGCCGCACGCTCAAAATCCTGCACGGCAATCGCAGATTCCTTTTCCTTTATAATTTCAGCATATTTTTCTTCCAATTCCTTTAATTCCGGCGGTGCGGTCAGCTTGCCGAGACGCACTCTCGATGCCGCCTCGTCGACTAAGTCAATCGCCTTATCCGGCAGGAAGCGGTCAGTAATATAGCGTGCAGACAGCTCCACAGCCGCTTTGAGTGCCGCATCCGTAATCTTTACGCCGTGGTGCGCTTCGTATTTATCGCGGATACCGGTTAAAATCAAGATGCTTTCTGCCTCCGTCGGCTCACCGACGGTAATCGGCTGGAAGCGGCGCTCAAGCGCAGAATCCTTTTCGATATGCTTTCTGTATTCCGTAAGCGTTGTTGCGCCGATGACCTGAATCTCGCCGCGCGCAAGCGACGGCTTTAAAATATTTGCCGCATCAATTGCACCCTCGGCGGCACCGGCACCGATGATGGTATGCATTTCATCGATAAATAAAATCACATTGCCTGCCTTTACAACCTCATCCATTGCCGCCTTGAGTCTTTCTTCAAACTCACCGCGATATTTCGCACCGGCAATCATCGAGGACAAATCGAGTGTAAACAAGCGCTTATCCGTAAGAACCTCCGGCACATCGCCTGCAACGATTTTCTGTGCAAGCCCCTCTGCCACTGCCGTTTTGCCGACACCCGGCTCGCCGATTAGGCAGGGATTATTCTTCGTGTGGCGCGACAAAATCTGAATGACGCGCTCGATTTCCTTATCTCTGCCGATGACCGGGTCAAACTTGCCGTCGCGCGCCATCTGTGTAAAATCGCGGCCAAACTGGTCGAGCGTAGGCGTTTTGGTCTGTGGCTTTGCGCCGCTCGCCGCACCTTCTGCATTGCCGCCACTCGGATTACCTGCTGCCGAATAGCCGGATACCGATGCGGCAATCTCGGCATAAAAGCCCTGCAGCTCCACGCCGCACTCCGATAAAATCTTGAGCGCTACGCTTTCGCCGCTGCGCAGAAGTGCAAGCAAAATATGCTCCGTACCGATAAAGCCGTGCCCGAGCTTGCGCGCCTCTGCCAGGCTCAATTCAATCACGCGCTTCGTGCGCGGTGTCATCACAAGCTGCGCGCCCTCGCTGAGCGCTTCGCCGCGCCCGGTTAAGGCAATAATCTTTTCCTGTACAACCGCCTGCGTAACGCCCTTCGCCGCCAAAAGCTGCGCCGCAACTGCTGTGGTTTCCGTCGTCAGTCCGGCTAAAATATGCTCCGTGCCGATATAGTTATGTCCGAGCGCGCAGGCACAGGCGTGTGCCCCACGCAAGGCGTTTTGTGCTTTTTGTGTAAATCTGTTATCGAAAGTCATTTACAACCTCTCCTTTCAGATGCTTTCCCGAATATGCGCCGCGCGCTTTTCATCGCGCGCCTCCGGCGACAGCGCCTCGCCCTCCGCGAGCGCAATATGGTGCGGCTCGCTTTCAATCATCAGCTGTGTAAGCCTTTGCGCATCTCCATCCTCTATTATACCCAGGTCTGCGCCGAGTTTAACATACGACAGCAATTTTTGCGCCTCCTCGGAGGAAATTTTTCTTGCATACTTTAAAGTACCGAGTGCGCGGTAGACGCGGTCTGCCATCGAAAGCTTGTCGCTTTCGTAGAGTCTTTGGCGCATATCTCTTTCCATTTTAATAATCTGCTTAACAATGTCTGTCAGCTTTTCAAGCGTTTGCTGCTCGCTCAAGCCGAGCGTAATCTGATTTGAAAGCTGATACAAATCGCCGCGCGACTGGCTGCCCTCGCCGTAAACGCCGCGAATCGTCAGCCCGAGCTTGCCGACCTGACCGATTAACGCGTTGATGCTGCCTGCCATACGCAGTGCCGGCAAATGCAGCATCACCGATGCGCGCATACCTGTGCCGACATTGGTCGGGCAGTGTGTCAGGTAGCCAAACTTTTCATCGAAAGCATACTCCAAGACCTTGCCGAGTGCATCATCCAGCGCATCTGCTGCCGAAAACGCCTTCTCGAGCGCAAAGCCCGGCTCGATGGCCTGGATGCGAATATGGTCCTCTTCGCCGACCATCACCGCCGCCGTACCGCCTTCATTTAAAAACAGCGCCTTATTCTTGCCGCCGAGCATCTCGCGGCTGATGATATGGTCTTCTACAAGCGCGGACTTATTCAGCTGCGGCGCATTGTCTAAATTCAAATACGAAAACCTTTGTTTGGTGGTGTCGAGCGCTTTTTTCACGCTGTCCGTAATTTCCTTTGCCGCCGCATCGCTCCACTTTGGCGGGAACGGCACCTCGGCAGCATTACGCGCAAGGCGCACCCTTGTACTGATAACAACATCGCATTCCTTGCCCTTTTCGTGATACCACATTTTCATATCAGCCCACCTCCTTATCGCGCAGAGCCTTGATTTGGTCGCGCAGCACAGCTGCCTGCTCAAAGTCCTGCTTTGCAATCGCTTCCTGCAGCTGCGCATTCAGGCTTTCCAATTCCTTTTTCACCTTGATGCGCTCACCTGCATGCTCGGAAACCTTGCCGGTATGCTGTGTGTTGGAATGAATTTTTGCGAGCATATACTCAAACTGCGGTCGAAATACCGTGTAGCATTTCGAGCAGCCAGCCTTACCTGTTTGGGCAACCTCGCTGAGGCGCGTTTTGCAAACCGGGCAGGCTTCATCGTTATACTGTGCCTTCGGCGTGCCGAACACCAGATGCAAATCCTTGCCGCCGAAAAAATCGTCAAACAAATCGTAGAACATACCCTTTTCCTCCTATACAATACTAATCAGCATATTTTTAAATACAATTGCGCGGAGCTTATCACGCTCGGGCTGCTGAATCGGCAGGCTTCGCTCGGAAGTCGCCGCACAAATGAGCTTACCCTCGCGCTCGTTTAAAATCCCGCTTTCTATCATATTGACAACCATCGCCTGCACGCTGGCGTAGCTGATGGCGTCCCCGATGGCATTAACCACATGCATCAAATAACCGGAGCCGCTCGGCGCAACGCGACGAATACGGATATAGCCGCCGCCCCCGCGCTGACTCTCCACCTCGTAGCCGCGCTGCCCGGTAAAGCGTGTGCCAATGACATAGTTAATCTGCGACGGTGCGCAGGAAAAGCGGCTTGCCAGCTCGTTTCTTTTCAAAACAATGTCTGCCTCATCCTGTAACATCTCCAAAAGAAACTGCTCTATAACATCACTCATTTTCATATCTCATCACCTCATTTTTTGACTTTGACTTTCTTTGACCTTTGTTTGACTATACTATACCACCCCGCCGGAAAAATGTCAAGATTTTATTTTTAAATATTTTGTGAACAATTTTTTCAAAAGTTTTTTCAAAAAAGTCTTGCCATTTATATTTTTATGTGTTAGAATAGTTGTTGCTTATTATGAGTAAAGTTACTTTCCGATATAGAAATTCGGTAGTATGCAGGAGGTGTAATGTAACATGGCAAAGTGTGAAGTTTGCGGCAAGGGCGTATCCTTCGGTATCCAGGTCAGCCACTCCCACAGAAGAAGCAACCGTATGTGGAAGGCGAATGTAAGAAAAGTTAAGGCAGTTGTAAACGGTACAAACAAGTCCGTTTATGTATGCAGCAGATGCCTGCGTGCCGGTAAGGTAGAAAGAGCTATCTAATTACGCATGTCATGATATCCCGCACAGATACTGTGCGGGATTTTGACTTTTTTAGGGATGTTAAAATGGCGCAGAACGCACGAAACGAACCCTCGATGTACACAAGTACATCTTCGGGCAGAGCCTGGCGGTTCGCTTCGCACCTTCTGCGCCATTTTACCTATCCCTTTAATTTTTTTGAATTATTCCGCACAATTCGTGCTTCCTGCGTGTCGTTTCGCAAGCCTCGTGCATAGATTTACGGCGCGGCACATAGGCACGCGCCCTACGATGTTCATTGCAATTCGCAGAGGACGGCGTCCCCGGCGTCCCGTTTTCGATCCACAGAAAAAAAAGACCGACGATCGGTCTTTTTTATTACGGCAACACATTGCCTGCGCTTTTATAAATCTCGTACCACTCCTCGCGCGTAAGTGTGATTTCGCTTGCGCGGATGCAGTCTAACAATCTTTGCTTGTTCATCGTGCCCGTAATCGGCATAAACTTTGCCGGATGGCGCAAAAGCCACGCCATAACTATCGTCGTCTCGCTGACATTGTATTTTTGCGCAATCTCCGTCAGCTTGGCATTGAGCGCCGGATACTTGTCGCTGCCGATAAACACACCCTCGAAAAAGCCGTACTGAAACGGCGACCACGGCTGAATCGTGATGTCATTTAAGCGGCAGAAATCGAGCACACCGCCGTCGCGGTTTACTGCCGATGCGTTCTCCATATTTACATTGATGCCCGATGAAATCATCGTCGCATTGGTGATGCTCAACTGCAGCTGATTTGCCACAATCGGCATCTGCATATATTTTTCCAAAAGCTGCATCTGCATCGGATTCTGATTCGACACGCCGAAATGGCGCACCTTCCCCGCCTGCTTTAAAACAGAGAATGCCTCTGCAACCTCCTCCGGCTCGACAAGTGCATCCGGGCGGTGCAGCAAAAGCACATCGAGGTACTCCGTACCCAGTCTTTGAAGGATACCGTCTACCGAGCTTAAAATATGCGCCTTCGAAAAATCGAACATTTTGCCAGGCACAATACCGCACTTCGACTGTAAAAGGATTTTTTCGCGCACAGACGGACACATGCCTACTGCCTTTGAAAAAATCTTCTCACATTCTCCTCTGCCGTAAATATCGGCATGGTCAAAAAAGTTTGCACCGTGCGCGATTGCCGTCTGCACAAATGCAGCCGCATCCTTTTCCTCTAATTTATTTATACGCATACAGCCGACCGCCATCGTCGGCACCGAAATCCCGCTCTTACCAAGCATAATCTTTTTCATAGAAATCACCTCATTTTCAATATAACATACATTTATATTTTGTCAAGAAATTTGTTTTTGCGGTTCTACAAAAAAAAGACGGTAGCTTTTGCCTACTACCGTCCTGCTATGCATAGCCTCAATTCCGAAAATCTATCTGATTTCCTGTTCAAGCTTATCAAATTCTGCTGTTGAAAAGAATTCACCCAAGGTTATTTCCAAACCATCACAAAGCTTTTTAATCGTGCGAATCGAAATGTCCCTGCGCGATTTATCCATCATACTGTATACGGTTGACGGCGTGACGCCCGAAACATTCGCCAGCTCATTAATTTTTATATTCCTTTGTATGCACAATTCCGTAAATCTTTTTACAATCATATCTTTCAGGTCCATAACAACACCCCTAAAGATATTCTAAATTATTTTCCGCTCCTGCGTATACGCACTTGCGTATTTTCAGAAATTATGTTATTATTAATGTGTAACATTTTATATGGATAAGGAGTGTAAATATGAGGTATTTTTTATTCTTAATCATATTGTGTCTTATGTGCACTGCATGTGCAAACCACGAATTAAAAACAGAATGCATAGAATTGGATTGCACAATGTTATCCACCACAAACAATTATTGCACGGCACATGATGCCGTTTATGCACATGAAAGAGAATTTTATCCTCTTGTACAACAATTTATTAATGCAATCAAAAACACTCCGGGATATACAACAAACTCTACATTTCAGTTAAAGGATGTATACATACACTATGTCCAACCATCTGACATTGCAATACCATATACATTAGAATTGTACGCTCATTATGTTTACCAAAATAATGACCATTATGTAAGCTATATCGAAAGTGAAAAGCAAACCGGAAGTCTCCCTGCACTGACACCTTGTTCACAAGACACATATTCCAAAATTCAAAAAGCTGCGCACGGCGGTTGTAGCACACACAATGTTAAAGAGCGTGCAAAGCACTATTCAATGCCAAGGTCAGACAAATACACATATAATGAATACTTTTCCGTAAATCTAAATGACTTCAAAACACATCAGAAATAGCATACAAAAAAACGGCAGAGCCTGCGCCCTGCCGTTTTCTTCTTGCTCGGTTTCCCGTTTTATCCTTTTTCCGGCTTCTTAGTTGTTGTCACCGCAGCAGCAGCAAAGTACCACAACGATTAAGATAATCCAAAGCAGCCAGTTGTTGTTATCGTCACCGCAACCGTTGAAAAAGCAGCCCATACCCGTACCTCCTTCCCCACTTTCAAAGGCGGCGCCTCTTGCCCTGCGCCCTGCCTTTGTAATACCATCATATGTGGTTTCGAAGGATTTGGTATCTTGTCCTTACTTTAAATATTTAAGTTCTCTGCTTTCTTATCGTACTTCAATGCCCAGTTCCTTTACCTTTTCAATATAGGTCTCGCTCGGCTCGAACAAAAGCTTATATACCTTGCCCTTATCATCTGCAAACACGCAGGTGTAGCGCTCCAGACCCGAGCTCGACTTCGTTACATTCATACATACACCCTCGACCTCCGGTGCAGAGCCCTTTGTGATATACTGCACCTTCTCGATTTCCACCTCGCACAAAATCTTGTCATACTTACCGCTGTTTGTGATAAACAAAAGCACGCCGTCCTCGATTTTATAGATGTAATCAATCAAGCCGTGACGCAGCATAAAATACACCGCCGCCACCGTGATGCCGATAAATACAAGCCTTGCAATGCCGCCGAACGGCAGCTTCAATGCCGAATACGCGCCCGATAAAAGGTAGGTCAGCGCCAGCGCACACACGATGCGGATAAATATTTTTTTACGGTCCTTTTCCGTTGTTGCAATCTTTTCTTCGTAATTCATAGCCATGCCTCCAAGGTCATTTTTTGTTATTCTAACACATTTTCCGCCCTTCATCAATAAAATACACAAAAAATTCAAAAATTCCTTGACAAAGCGCCTTCTTTGCGTTAAAATAAATAGGCTTATGAATATAAGCATTATCCTTACTCTGTGGGAGACACAGGGTCAAAGTCCAGAAGGAGGTGTACAGACAATGGTTGAAATCATCAACAACTATGAAACCGTTTTCATCGTAAATCCTGATTTAGATGAAGAAAAGACAGAGGCAGTTGTTGCCAAGATTAAGGCATTGATCGAGTCCGCAGGTACAATCGAATCCGTAGATGTATGGGGTAAGAGAAAGCTTGCTTACGAAATCAATGACAAGACAGAGGGTTACTATGTATTGGTTAACTTCTCTTCCAAGAGCGATTTCCCGGCAGAGCTCGACCGTATCTACAAGATTTCGGAAGACATCATGAGAAGCATCATCATTAAGAAGAACTAATTCTACCACGAGGTGAAAAATTATGAACAAAGCCATATTGGTAGGCAGACTCACTGCTGACCCGGAGCTTAAGTCCACACCGAACGGCGTGAATGTATGCAGCTTCTCTATTGCAGTGGATCGCAGATTTGTAAGAGCCGGCGAAGAACGCAAGGCAGATTTCATCAACTGTGTGGCATGGCGCCAGACGGCTGAATTCATCAGTCGCTTCTTTACAAAGGGCCGTATGATCGGTTTGGTGGGTTCGATTCAGACCAGAAACTATACCGACAGAGACGGCAACAAGCGCTACGCAACGGAAGTTGTCGTAGACGAAGCCTACTTCACAGAAAGCAAAGGCAACAGCGCAGGCGCACCGCAGGGTGAGCGCGCATCGGGTTGGTCCGCTCCGGCGGCTGCAGAACCGGCAAATAATTTCGGTGCTGCAAGCGATTTTGATCAAAACGATTTTATGCCGAGCATGTCAGATGACGATTTGCCGTTTTAATGGCAACCAAACTCAGTAAGATAGGAGGAAATGAAAATGGCAGAAAAGATGGAAAGACCTGCACGCGGTCCGAAGAGATCCCGCAGAAAGGTTTGCGTATTTTGTGCAGATAAAGTAACAGAAATCGATTACAAGGATACATTTAAGCTTAAGAAGTTCATTTCGGAAAAGTCCAAGATTGTTCCGAGAAGAATCAGCGGCTGCTGCGCAAAGCATCAGAGAGAAGTAACAGAGGCAATCAAGAGAGCAAGACATATTGCACTTTTGCCGTATACTTCCGATTGATTTTAAAAAAGTTAACCCTGCATCATATGGTGCAGGGTCTTTTTTTACTCATTTTATTGACACCTCTCCTGCGGTGATGTTACAATAATTTCAAGGAACAGATAGAAAGGAGAGCAAAATGAAAAAGCAACGTACATTGAAAATCTTAATTACTGCACTTTGGACAATTTGTGCAATTCCCTTGCCCGTTTCCTTTCTGTCGTGGATTTTCACTGTCGTTTCCGTTCTGCTTTCCGGTCAGTCGGACTGGTCGAGCTTTAAGACGCTTATCAGCTACTGCGCTCTGTTTTTAACCAATACTTATATCATCACTTACTTATATGCGCTCTTTAAAACAAACCGCGACCAAAAGCTCAGCTTGTTTTCGTTTCTGCCCGGCATCCATCTGGTCATCGCATTAATATTTGTTTTCTTTTCCTTGTAAATTGCATAATACAAAGGAGGATTTAAAACGCATGAAAAAACAACGAATTATATTTATTATCATTTGCATTGTTATACTTATTATTGGCTTGTTTTTCATCAACCGTGCTTTAAACCCACTACGAAAATCCGAAGCCGAAATCCGTGAATATCTTTTTGAATTCACCCCAATTGGTTCAACCAAAGAACAAGTAATTGATTTCATTAACGAAAATGCTGAAAAGCGTTATCCGGATGCCTCTCCTCACTATCGTGAGTTTGATTACGGGTTTGCGATAAAAGATGACCGCGTTGTGTTGCGCTTCCATGGGGCTAAATACGATGACTCCGAAATGATTGGTTCGGAAACGCTTGAGGCCGAGATCGGAACATATTACAAATTTTTCAAAGCCCGTGTAATCGCATGCTGGGCATTTGACGAAAGCGAAAAGCTCATTGACATCGGTGTTTACAAAGGCTACGACAGCCTTTAATTAAAACAAACATAACCCTGCATCATTCGATGCAGGGTCTTTTTTATTTTATAATGTAATCTGAATGTGGTTTTGTGCGCCCCTGTGCAAATGGATTTGCTTTGTGTAAGTTTGTCCGTTCAACGTAATTTCAACATCATAGGTGCCGTAAAAGCCGCGAAATGCTGCTTTGCCCTCTGCGTCTGTTTGCACGCTTATGTTGGTGCGCCACTCTTTTTCAAACAGATTTTGAATCGCCGTATATGCCGGCTTGACCGACATATCGAAGCGCAAAAGACCGCCGCGGTAGTAGTTTTCGCCCGCGCTCATATCCCCCTGCGGTGCAAATGCGGCATAGCCGTCGACCAGATTCCAGTAGATAATCGCTTCTGTCGCCGGATGTGAAAACCAAATGCGATACAGGTTTTCCAAAAGCTCTGCCTGCAGCGCCTCATCCTCTTCACTGTCCGTATAGGCAGGAATCGTCACCTCGGTTAACTGAATTGGCTTGTTTAGGCGCGCGTAAGTGTCGAGCACCTCGTAAAGATGCGCCGGATTGTACAATTCAGCTGCCGTTTCCGCCTCGTTTTCCGCGCGCACAAAATTGTGAAACTGCATACCGATGCTGTCGATGCGCGCGCCCTTTGAAAGTGCGCGCTCAATCTGCAGATAATACGGGCTGCGGTCAAAGCAGTAAAGGTGCTGCCAGATATGCGTTGCCTCGTTGATAATCAGCTTGTTTGCCGTAAAATACTTTTCTGCCAGCGCAAAGTTCCATTCCACAAGCTCCGGCACTTTAAAATATGCAGTATTTTGCTGTCCGTGTCCCTTGCAAAGCGTTTCGTTGATGACCTCCCAATCCGAAATCTCGTCTGCATAGCGCGCCGCCAGCGAAGCATAGCGCCGTTGCAGTTTCTTTTGCGCATCACGGATATCATCCAAATTCACCCAGTCCGGCGTGAAATTCACATAGGTCAGGCAATGTGCCTTCGGCGCAATTCCGTGTGCGCGGCAATATTCTAAGCACAAATCCGGCGCCGGGCGGCGGTAAATTTTTTCGCTGTCCTTTGCATAGCGCGGTTTCCCCTCTACAGGCTCTAAATCACTCCAGTAAAACGGCAGCGTCGCCAGGTTAAACGCCTCTGCAAACTTCTCTTTATAGATTTTGTTTTTCTCCGCGCTTTCCATTTCCTCTAACATAAACAAGTTTGCGCCGTACTTAAAATCGTGTGTTTTTTGCCGCAAACGCACACTCGCCCGAATCGGCTTCCCCTCCGCATCCGTAATGCTTAAATACGCATCGCCCTTGCGGTTTTCTTCAATGCCGCGCGCGGCGCGTTCGCGCCAAAACGGCGCCTGCTCGTTAAAATATTTTAATACATCGTCTCTTCTGCTCATAAAAAAGCTCCCCCTTCGCTTGATTATATCATAGCACAATGCCGAAAAACAGCACACCCTATTTTCGAGCAAATAGGTTGATTTTTCGAAACTAAAATGGTATGATTTAAGTGTTTAAGGAGGTGCTTTTCGTGTTTTTCGAGCAAGAAGCAATCAGCTTTCAGATTTTAGATGTACTGTATATATCCCAGCAAAGCTTTAAGCTTTTCAGCCACAAGCGCAATTTTGATGCACTATCCTACCGCTTTGAGGCAGACACAAGCATCCTCTGCAAAAACAAAGAAATACATTTTCCCGATAATTCCATCGGTTTTTTCCCGGCAAATGTAGACTACGGGCGCATATCCAACCACGATAAAATGATTGTCATCCACTTTAAAGCCTTCAATTACCAAGGTGACACCGTAGAGCAATATCTCCCGCCCGAGCCGGAGAAATATCGCGAGCTGTTTGAGAAAATTTATACCTGCTGGTCGGAAAAAGCAGCATCCTACAAGCACGAAGCCGCTGCCATCTTAAACCTCATCTTTGCCGAGCTTTATAAGGACAATAAAACAGAGCAACCGAACAATTCAAAAATCAGCGCTTCCGTCCAATATATAGAGGAAAACTATTTAAAACACGATTTTTCGCTGCAGGTTGCAGCGGAAAAATCTTATATCAGCGAGCCGTATTTCCGAAAGCTTTTTAAGCAGGAATTCGGGGTTTCGCCGCAGCGCTATGTCATAGGGCGCAGAATCAGGCATGCGGCATCGCTGATGCTTACCGGCTACTACACACTTTCCGAAATTGCGGATTTGTGCGGCTACAATGACTACAAATACTTCTCGACCGAGTTTAAAAAAATCATGGGCATTTCCCCATCGGCATACAAATACAATTTCGGTCAGCCCAAGTAAGTTTACATTGACTTTACCGCGCGTAAACTATATAATATTGAAATAGGACAAGGAGGGATTCCCTTGCGCGAAACCATCAACATTTTAGGTGTACACATCGACCGATTGACACACAAAGAAGCCTTGGACAAGCTGACCGGCTTTTTGGAAACAGAAAAAACGGACATGGTGTTTACGCCGAACTCTGAAATTATACAAATGGCTTATAAGGATACAGAATTTGCAAAGCTGTTAAATGCGTCGAGCCTAAACACAGCTGACGGCATCGGCGTTGTATACGCATCCAAAATCTTAGGCAAGCCACTTGCCGAAAGAGTTGCCGGCTTCGACTTAATGTGCGCATTTATGGGCGTTTGCGAAAAAAAAGGCGCGCGCGTGTTCTTGTTCGGCTCTAAAGAAGGTGTGGCAAAGGAAGCGGCAGACGAGCTTTGCCGCCGTCATCCGAGCCTGAATATCTGCGGCATGCGCAACGGCTATTTTACCGAAGCGGATAACGAAAGCATTATTTCCGAAATGAACGCCGCAAATCCGGATGTCATCTTAGTTTGTCTCGGCGCACCGAAGCAGGAAAAGTGGATTTATGCCAACGCACCCAAGCTGAATGCAAAAATCATGATGGGCTGCGGCGGCAGTTTAGATGTGCTTGCCGGCAGAGTTGAGCGTGCACCGGAAAAATGGCAAAAATCAGGTCTGGAATGGGCATACCGCTTAAAGAAAGAACCAAAGCGCATCTGGCGTATGACCGCATTGCCGCGCTTCGGGTTAACGGTGTTATTTAAAGGCAGAAAATACAAGCAGGAAAGCGAGAAATAAATATGGGTACTTTATTTGTAATTGAAGGTGTGGACGGCGCCGGCAAGGCAACGCAAACCGCAAAGCTCGTTGAGCGCCTGACCGCGGACGGTAAAAACCCTTTAAAGGTCACCTTCCCGGATTATGAAAACAAATCCTCGGATATCGTAAAAATGTATTTAAACGGCACATTTGGCGCACACGCTGACGATGTCAACGCTAAAGCGGCATCGACCTTTTTTGCCATCGACCGCTATGTGTCGTACAAAACGCGCTGGGAGGCAGATTACCTGTCCGACCGCGTAATTGTAGCAGACCGCTATGTGACTTCGAATATGATTCATCAGGCGTCCAAGCTCGACACGGTTGAGGAAAAGGAAGCCTTCATCGACTGGCTGACGGATTTTGAGTACGGCATTTACAAGCTCCCCGCGCCAAGCAAGGTTGTCTTTTTAGATATGCCGCCTAAGTATGCCGCAGAGCTTACAAAGACGCGCGCCAACAAGTCCACCGGCGAAATGGTACAGGATATTCACGAAAGCGACAGAGCGTACATTCAAAAAAGCTATGAAAACGCTCTTTGGGTTGCCAAGCGCTACGGCTGGCACATCATCAGCTGTGTAAAAGACGGCTGCATCCGCACCATCGACGATATTTCCGATGAGGTTTATAATTATTTTATGAATGCATAGAAAAAGGGTTGAGATTAAAAATCTCAACCCTTTTTTTACTTATTCAACATTTCCACCAGATAATCCACGGTAAACGCTTCAAATGTAATCTTCATATCGCTGATGATGATTAAGCCCCGGTCGTCCCAGAACACGGCTTTGTCCATTGCCTCAACCATTGCACGCAGCGGAATCAGCGTTCTGCCGCCGACCGTCTGCGCCGGCACATCGAGTGTTACAACATTCTCGCCCACCTGCATTTGGTCGGAGCCGATTTGCAGTGTGATAGTCTTGTTCCCCTTCTTTACAGTTACCGTCTGTGTGGCATCGTCCCAGCCGACATCAGCGCCGAATTTCTCGGCGATAAAGCGTACCGGCACAAGCGTTCTTCCGTTTTGCACAATCGGTGCAATCTCCGGATTGTTTACATCGACCTGCGTCAGTTCGTTGCCTGCATAGGCGTTTGCCTTGTCGACAAACAGGCAAACCGTATTCCAAAGCTCCGGTCTTGCTTCTGTTTCGGTGTCGAGCTTCCAGTCCGCAATCGCCTCTGCCGCAAACGGACTTGCTGCATCTGCTTCACCCCTCTTCAGCGGAATGAATTCCACCGCAAGTGTGAAGTCCTTCTGCCCCGCAATAGAAATTGCAAGCTTTTTGCCGTAGTCTCTGTTTACATCAATCGGCGGTGTCGGGCTGGTCGGCAGTGCTTTTGCTTCCATCGCCTCTAATTTTGCACCCTCGAAGCCCTGCGCGATGCGCACGAGCATCTGCTTACCGTTTTGAGTTAAAATGGCGCTCTTGCCGTCCTCTGCAATTGTAATGTCCGCATCCGTATGTGCAAACCAATAACCGCTCTCAAATGTCTTCTTACCCTTGACTTCATCCTGCACAAGCGCCGCGCCCGTCAGGTTATCAATGCGCACGCCGCGCTTGTAGGCGCTCACATGCTCGGTATAAGCCTTGCTTAAATCCATTCTGCCGAAGGTGCCGTTGATGTTGGTTTCCAGAATTTCGGATTTTGCTGTGCCGGTAAGGTCCTGACCGCAGTCTTCGTCCGGGTCAAATACGAGCACATTCCACCCTTCAGGTCGCGCCTGATAGTACATAGAGCGCTCGCCCGGCCAGTCGTAGTTATATCTCGGACGCATCGTTACCCAAGTTTCGCCGTTTGCCTGCAGCATAAAGTTACCGAGTGAATATACCGAGTGGCTCGCACCGTTTTTGCCGCCCTGGATACCGACATAGGTTGCATCGTTTGTGAGCCAGGAGTTACGCATCAGCATAATGTCACACCAGTCGCTCGAATACAAGCGTCCGAGCGGAAAATATGCAAACTGCGATGCATCTGTGTCAGCAACATCCATATTCATAAGCAAAAACAGCTGATTGGATAAATATCCGCTCGGCAATGTGTTTGCATCAAAGTTATTGTACTGATATGCCGCATATGCCGGCTGATTAAACTGGTTTGCAAGCCAGTATAAAGGACCGGTCTTAAGCGGCTCCGGACTCGCATCACCGTAGTTGAACGCACCAACCGGGCCATTGGAATACATTACATATTCCGCCGTCTGCGCAAAGCCCGGCTCGTTTGAAAAATCAAGCACACGCGGAATTGCATATCCCGGCTTGACTGCCGTATTGATAGCTTCCGTGGTAAATGCCGCATAGCGTGTGGTTAAATTCCAGTAGCTGATACCCTCATACCATGCGCCCTCCGGCTCATAGCACACCATAGACTCCGGCATCTTTTTGCCTGCGCCCTCCAAAATCAGGCTCATACAGTTCGGATACACCTCGTACATCGCAAGCGCCGCGATAATCGCACTGCCATCATTTACAACGCCACGGTTATTGCCGGTATCATTCATATAGTTGTTAATGCCGCCCTTGCCGGCAAAGGATTTTGCCATATCGACAAGTGCGTTTTCCAAAAGTCCTTCTTCGATAAACTTTCTTTCCTCCGCCGTCAGGTCATTGTACATCCAGTCATACGCAAGTGCAACACCTGTGCTCATTTCGGACACCGCAAGTGCAGAACCGTTAATCCAGTTGCCGATTTCAAATACACTCTTCATTTCTTCGAGTGCACGGGTTTTGTATGCATCCTCGCCGGTCATCGCATACATAAACGCCAGACCGATTAAACGGTTTTCTGTGCTTCTCGCCCAGGAAAGGTACGGCGAACGGTCGGAAGATACAACCTTTTCATACGGCTTAGCCGCCAAATGGTTTTTGTCTACCGTTTCTTTCAATCTGTTATATGCATGTGTCAAATATGTACTTGCTGCAATTCTTTCCTTTAAAGCATCAAATGTATTTTCCTCGTTAAACCAAAGGCGCGGATGTCCGGTGCGCAGGCTGCTTAAAATCGCTGTATCGCCGATAAATTCCTTTTCTACATCCGGAATCGGCGCTTTGCCGAACTCTGGGATGCTCGAATAAAACTCCACGTCGTCAATCGCCATGGTTTCACCCGGTTGCAGTGTGCCCTGCAGATTGATGGTGAAATTGTTTTGAAAATCCCAATCCGACGGAAGTTCTTTTGTATCTACACACTTACCGTCTACATAAAGTTCATACAACATCTGCTCAAAGTCAAGCGCCGCCGTTACATAGCCCGTCTCAAACGGAAGCTCGCTGAGAATGGTGGAAACGCGTGTACCCACCGAATCGGCAACGCGCACGTTTAAGCGATGTCCGCCCATTTTGTTGTGCGCAAAGCCGACGTAAATTACCGGCTTATGCCCGAAAATGTTAAAATACTTCTGCACCGCCGGGCCGCCGTGCTTTTCGCGCTCCGGAATAACCTCAAACATCAGATATTGATTTTCCGGATTATGCTCACTTGCCGCAATATAAACCTTCGCCTCATCGTTCGAGGTAATTTTCGACCACTGGTTCATATCATTTGCAACGCCGCGCGGCTTGTTGCCCGGATAGTAGCTTTCAAAGTCATCCGAGAACACAAGGTGTTCCGCCTTGTCCAAATCAATCTCACCGCCCGTGTAGCGTGCCGGCTTTTTCGGCATATCCTTTACCATTGCCCCCGCAAAGGTCGGCAAAAGGCTGATGCACATTACCGCCGCCAGCAGGACAGCTAAAATGCGTTTTGTTGTTTTCATAAAATTTAACCTCCGCTCATTTTAGTTTCTGCCTTCATTATAACACAAACAAAAATGTTCTACCATATCAGTTTTAATTGTATTTTTTATATGTTTTGGCTACAAAATTCTTTACTTTTCATTCATAAAATGATATTCTTTAGAAAAGGGGAGGTGCGAAGATGCAGGAAAATCTTCATATTACGGTCGTAAAAAACTATCGTCATTGGAAGGGACAGCACGTAAGAACCGAGACCCACAGAACCATTGAGCTTGTTTTCCATCTCTATGGCATCGGTTTTGAAAACATCGGCGGAAAAAACTTTCACTTTAACAGCAATTCTCTGTCTGTCGTTTTACCGGGCACACCGCACGATAAGCTGTACGCCGAGCAAAGCGAAGTTGTATCCATACACTTTACAACAGATCTGCCATTCTTTAATGAAAGTGCCGTATACTATATCAAAGACGAAAATATTCGCGAACTGTTTATGCGTATGCGTGAAGAAATCGCCTCATCCCGTCCGCACCGCATGCAAATGCTTACGCATCTGCTTGGTGAAGCGCTGGTTTTGTTTTCTCGCACAGAACCGCTATACTATCCCACCGGCGATATTGAATCTGCCGCATTTTATATTGATACACATTATGCGAAAAAAATTGACTTTAAAAAGCTTGCCACCGACTCCAATTACAGCTATGACCGTTTCAGGCATATCTTCAAAGAAAAAATGGGCAAAGCCCCGCGTGACTATATGATTGCGCGCCGCTTGTCGCGTGCAAAATATCTTTTGGAAACCACTTCGCTCAGCATTGCCGCTATTGCAGAGCAATGTGGCTTTGCGACAAATGCGCAGTTTTCTGCAATATTTAAAAATAATTTTTCAACAACACCTGCCACTTATCGAAAAAACTTGAAAAAAAGATAAACCTGTGCTATACTGTTTCGCAGTGAGTTCGAAACCTTCCTCACTTAAAACAAAACTAAAGGAGACAAAAAATGAAAAAGACAAAAGCCATAACCCAGGCGGCGCTTATTGCGGCGCTCTATGTTGCGCTGACATATCTTGCAAACCTTTTAGGCCTCGCCAGCGGCGCAATTCAAATCCGTTTTTCTGAAGCACTCACCGTGCTGCCGCTCTTTACGGTGGCGGCAATCCCCGGCCTGGCACTCGGTTGCCTTCTGGCAAATCTGCTGACCGGCTGTGCGCTCTGGGATGTCATTTTCGGCACGCTTGCCACCCTGCTCGGCACGCTCGGCACGCGCTACCTTTCTAAAAAAAGCAAGTGGCTCGCGCCGGTTTTCCCGATTCTGGCAAATACGCTGATTATCCCATTTGTGCTCACCTATGTGTACGGCTTGACCGACGCAATGTGGTATCTGTTTTTAACCGTCGCCGTCGGCGAAATTCTCTCCTGCGGCGTGCTCGGCATTCCGCTTGCAGGTGCAATGGAGAAAAACAAATTTTTCAAATAATAATAATAAAACACCCGATGCAAAACGCATCGGGTGTTTTATTATCCTATTTGATTTCGCTTCAAATAAAAACTGCTGCAAAAAGCGGTGTCAGACTTCCAAGCAAAAGCCCCAAAGCTGTCACAGCATCTTTGCGACACCACAATGCAAAAGCTATCGCGCCCAAAATTGCATAGAGAACATCTAAAAATTCAAAAGCGAGGATAAACACTGCACCGCTTTGATTCAAAAGTGCAAGCAATGCACATAAAAAACAATAAAAGCCTGCCGCACAGAAATAAGCAAAATAAAACGCCTTGTTTTTGAAAATCTCCCAAGCTACTCGTTTCTTCATCGTTATTCCCTATCCAATCTTATCAATTCTCTTATCGCTTCAATCGCCGTTAAAATTGCCGGCTCGGTATCGTGATGCAGAATATTTTCAAGGCCCTTGTCCTGGCGGTTCTGATTGCCGACGGTAAGTAGCACTGTGCCGGTGCGCACATCCAAATAACTGCCGAGCACAAACAGCGCCGCCGACTCCATCTCCGATGCCTTTACGCCGAGCTTACCGTACGCCTCCCACTTATGCAAAAGCTCGTGCGAAACCGGCATTTTCTCCGGCTCGTGCTGCCCGTAAAACGAATCCTTGCACTGCACAATGCCGGTATGGAAGGTGTAGCCTGTGCGCTTTGCCGCCTGCACCAGCGCCGTTGTTACATCAAAATCCGCTGCCGCCGGAAACTCAATCGGTGCATACTCTCTTGTTGTGCCCTCCTGGCGCACAGATGCAGTTGCAATCACCAAATCACCGCCGCAAACCTCGAGCGACATCCCGCCGCAGGTGCCCACGCGGATAAATGTATCCGCGCCACAGCGCACCAGCTCTTCTACTGCAATTGCCGCAGAAGGGCCCCCAATACCGGTGCTTGTTACACTGACCTTTTCGCCGTCGATGTAGCCGGTATAAGTCACATACTCGCGGCTGTCTGCCACAAGCTCCGCATCATCAAAATATGCCGCGATTTTCGCGCAGCGCTTCGGGTCGCCCGGCAATATGACATATCTGCCGCAGTCTCCGTGTCTTAGTCCGATATGATACTGTTTATCTGTAGAATAAATCATTTTATACCTCCAAATGCATACGGCAACAGCTCGCCGAGGGTATATGCTTTGATTTCCGTTTCACTTTTGGCAAGATACACCGGGCAATTTTCATCCGCAAATTCCGAAAGCACCTGGCGGCACGCACCGCACGGCATCGTGTAATCACATTCGACCTTGCCGCCGGCAATTGCAATCGCGCAAACCCTGCGCTCTCCTGCACTCATCGCTGAAAAAATTGCACTGCGCTCGGCACAGTTCGTCAGCCCGTAGCTGACATTTTCAATATTTGCACCTGTATAAATTTTTCCGCTCCCGCACAAAACCGCCGCACCGACCTTAAATCCGGAATACGGCGCATAGGCATTTTCCCTTGCCGCAAGCGCCAGTTTTGCAAGCTTTTCTTTCATAAGACCACCGCCTTTTCTTTATTGTATTTTATATTTCAAGCCTTGTCAATATTTTTGTCTCGTGGTATAATGACTCATACAAGCACGAAGCTATGTTCCATCGTAGGGACAGGCGTCCTCGACTGTCCGTATTGCGTAATTTTACGGACCGCCCGGGAGGTCGGTCCCTACAAATGAAGATTAAAATACAGTTTGGGAGGAATTACACATGAAATGGTTTATTGCATCAGACATACACGGCAGTGCATACTACTGCAAAAAAATGCTGGATTGCTTCGAAAAGGAAAAGGCAGACAAAATGCTCCTTTTGGGCGATATTTTGTATCACGGACCGCGAAACGATTTGCCGAAGGACTATAACCCAAAAGCGGTAATCGAGCTTTTAAACGCAATGAAGGACAGGATTTTATGCGTGCGCGGCAATTGCGATACCGAGGTCGACCAAATGGTGCTCAAGTTCCCGATTTTGGCGGACTACTGCATTATTACGGATGCGGGCAAGGTCATTTATGCTACCCACGGACATAACTTTAACGAAAACAACCTGCCGCCGCTTGGGAACGGTGATATTTTACTGCACGGACACACGCATGTACCAAAATGCACAAAGCACGAAGCCTATACCTATATGAATCCGGGCTCCGTTTCCATCCCGAAAGAAAACAGCCACCACGGCTATATGCTGTTGGAAAACGGTGTGTTTATTTGGAAGGATTTTGAGGGGAATATAGTGGAAATCTAAATAAAAAAGTGACTTCATATGAAGTCACTTTTTTATTTAAAATATCTTTGTCTGTGAATTTCATACATCAGCACTGCAGCAGCTGCCGAAGCGTTTAAGCTGTTGACATGCCCCTTCATCGGGATGCTGACCATAAAGTCGCAGTTTTCCTTCACGAGGCGGCTGATGCCTTCGCCTTCGGAGCCGATGACCACCGCAAGCGGTCCGGTCATATCCGTTTTATACAGCTCGGAAGCGCCTTCTGCATCCGTTCCACACACCCAAAGGCCAGCGTCCTTCAGCTTTTTGATGCACTGCGTGAGGTTCGTTACCTTACATACCGGCATATACTCCGTTGCGCCGGCAGATGCCTTTGCCGCAATGGCATTTAGCGCCACGCTTCGGTGCTTCGGGATAATTACGCCGTGCGCGCCGCAGCACTCCGCTGTACGGATAATCGAGCCGAGGTTGCCTGCATCGTTTAAGGAGTCGCACAAAATGACAAACGGCGCTTCGCCCTTATCTGCGGCATTTTGCAAAATTTCCTCAACGGAAACATAGGTTGCCGCCGCAACATAGGCGATGATGCCCTGATGCGCGCCCGTCTGACTAATTGCATCGAGCTTACTACGCTCCACCTCGCTTACGAGGATTTTCTGCGCCTTTGCAAGCGCAAGGATGCGTGTAATCGCACCCTTGTTATCGCTTTTTGCTATTAAAATTTTATCAATCTGCCGACCGGCACGCAGCGCCTCAAACACCGGGTTTCTGCCCTCTAAAATGTCCTCGCGCAGCTCCGTCAGCTCGTTTTGTCTTTTATTCATTATACTCTACCCAAATCAAACTTGTCGTGAATTGCTACAACTGCGCGCTCTGCATCCGCTCTGTCGATAAGCACGGAAACCTTGATTTCAGAAGTCGCAATCATACGCACATTGATATTGCTCTGGAACAGCGCCTCAAACATCTTGGATGCAACACCTGCGTTGGAAACCATACCTGCACCAACGATGGAAACCTTGGAAACGGTATCATCGAAAACAATCTTCTTTGCGCCGATAACATCGTTTGCCGCATTCAATACATCGAGTGCCTCCTGGAGTCTGTCGGAAGCAACGGTAAAGCTGATGTCTCTTGTGCCGTCTCTGCCTTCGGACTGGATAATTAAGTCAACATTGATATCCTTTGCCGCCAGCTTGGAGAAGATTGTATATACCTTACCCGGCTGATCGTCTACCTCCATCACTGCAATGCTTGCTGTATTGTTATCGCGTGCTACGCCTCTTACCATCATCTTTTCCACGTCTTTTACCTCCTTAACGGTTGTACCCTCTACTCTGTGCAAGCTGGAGAGCACCTTTAACTTTACATTATATTTTTTCGCCATTTCAACCGAACGGTTGTTTAATACATTCGCACCGAGACTTGCCAGCTCAAGCATTTCATCATAGGAAATATCGTTGAGCTTTACAGCATCCGGACAGATGCGCGGGTCTGTTGTGTACACGCCGTCAACATCTGTATAAATCTCGCAAACATCTGCGCTGAGCGCCGCCGCAAGTGCAACTGCGGAGGTGTCCGAGCCGCCGCGGCCGAGCGTTGTGATATCGTCGTATTTGTTTAAGCCCTGGAAGCCTGCAACAACAACAATCTTGTTTTTATCCAGCTCAACCTTTAAGCGCTCTGTGTTAATCTTATGAATTCTTGCCATACCGTACTGGCTGCTGGTGTTAAAGCCTGCCTGCCAGCCTGTCAGCGAAATCGCCGGGCAGCCGAGCTTTTCAATTGCCATTGCCAAAAGCGAAATCGAAATCTGCTCACCGGTGGCTAAAAGCATATCCATCTCACGCTTAGACGGTCTTTCACTGATTTCCTTCGCCTTTTCAATCAGGTCATCCGTTGTATCGCCCTGCGCGGACACAACAACGACCACCTGGTTGCCTTCCTTGTACTTATCTGTAATAATTCGTGCTACATTGAACACTCTCTCGGCATTGGCAACCGAGCTGCCGCCGAATTTCTGTACTACCAAACTCACTGTATTCTCCCCCTTAATCCATCACTCGAATATAGCTCTTTACACAATCGCCGAGCTTTGCAATCTTTTCTATCATATGCGCTTCCTTTTCCGCCGGTGCGATAAAGCATACCTGCTCGTCACTGTCGGCAAAAGTAGTATCTGTACCGAAGATTGCGCGCACCTCGTCTACCGTTACGCCGTCTGCGCGAACAAACATTGCACCCTCAGCCTCGGTATGCGCTTCGGTCAATTCCTGCGCACCTGCAGTCCAGATGAAGTTTTTATTCTCCCCTGCGCTGACAATATCAATCACATCGCCCAAAACCGCACTCGCTGTCGGCAGCTTGCCTGCGCCTCTGCCGTAGAACATTACATCACCCACGCTGTCGCCGCGCACCATAATGGCATTAAATACATCCTCTACCATCGCCAGCGGCGTGCCCTTTTTAATCAGCATCGGCGAAACGCGGCAAAGCGTTTTCCCGTTCTGATTGCGGGTGTAGCCAATCAGCTTAATCACATAGCCCAGGCGACCTGCAAGCTTTACATCATCTAAGGTAATCTTGGTAATACCTTCGGTATAAACCTTTTCGCTGTCCTGCGCATTGCCAAAAGCAAGCGATGCCAAAATGCTGATTTTGCGGCAAGCATCGTGCCCTTCTACATCCGCTTCCGGGTTACGCTCTGCATACCCGAGCGCCTGCGCCTCGGCAAGTGCTTCCTCAAACGACTTATTGTTATGAATCATCTGCGTTAAGATGTAGTTTGTTGTGCCGTTTAAAATACCGAAAATCTCAGTGATATTATTTGCTGCAAGACATTTATGCATCGGGCGGATAATCGGAATACCGCCGCCGACACTTGCCTCAAACAAGTAGTTGACATTCTTTTCCTTCGCAATCGCCAGAAGCTCCGTGCCACACTTGGCAACGAGCTCTTTATTGCTTGTAACAACGCTTTTACCCGCAAGCAGCGCCTTCTTAGTGAAGGTGTATGCCGGCTCAACGCCGCCAATGGTTTCCACAACAACGCTTACAGAAGCATCATTTAAAATATCATCGTAGTTTTTTGTAAAAATTTCTTTTCTCGGATGCGTGTCAAAATCGCGTAAATCCAAAACATGCGTTACTGCAATTTTTTTACCGACCTTGCGTGCGATACCGTCTGCATTCGTGTCTAAAATATCATACACACCGCTGCCGACCGTACCGTAACCGAGGATTGCAATATTTACCATAGCCTTTACTCCTTATTCCCCTGAAATAATCTCAACCTTTTGTACACCGCCGACCGAACGAAGCTTTTTAATCAGCTGGTCAATGCGCATCGTCATCTCGCTGATACGCAGCGAAACCGTGATACTGGCAAGCTGGTTGACCGGAATGTTTTGATTGATGGTCAACACACTGATTTGCGCGGATGCAAGCACCTTCAATATGCCCGAAAGCACACCGGTCCGGTCCGCCACCTCAAACAAAAGCGTTACAATCTTGTCCTTGCCCATTTCTTCGAACGGAAATACGCTGTCCTTATACTTGTAAAACGCCGAACGGCTGATTTTCAGTCGCTCTGCTGCTTCGGAGGCCGTTTGACACGCGCCGGTTTTCAAGAGGCGCTTTGCCTCAATGACCTTTAAAAAGATATCCGGCAAAACTGCGGTGTCAATCAATAAAAATTCAGTTTTCTGCTGCAAAAGCTCACCTCCGTTCGTGTGCGCGATACAAAAACATCTGTATTCGCACTATGGAATCATACCACAAAGCACGCACTGTGTCAATACTTATAATAAGAAAAAAACGAATTTCCGGGGCAAAAAAGAAGGAAAACCCCTGCCGGATGTAGAAATTAGCTAAATATGGTTAGGGAGGGATGTACAATGGCAGACAAATTGTTCAAAAAGTCTTTTATGGGCGGCTATAACCGCAAGCTCGTCGATGCAAAATTCACAGAGCTTTCCGCAAAGCTTGCTGCCGCAGAAGAAAGAATAGAAGCTTTGCGTGTACAGCTATCCGAAAAGGATACGCAGCTGCGCAAACTTGAGGAGGAGCGCGCCTTTATTTCCGATGCGCTTTTAACCGCAAAGAAGGAAGGCGAGCGTATGCTGGAGGAAACGCAGGCGCACATTGCCGCCGTGCAGGCAGAGGCGCAGGCTGAGCTTGAGCGCTTGCAGGCATTGGCTGAAGAGGAGCGCGCGCTGATTCGCAGCTACCAAAAGCAGGCAAGCAGCGTATTAAAAGAGTATAAAGAGCGCGTAAACAGCATATCCATTTAACAGTGAACCGTAAAGGAGAACATTATGAATTGGTTTCAAGCACTGATTTTAGGCTTGGTACAGGGGCTGACAGAGTTTCTGCCGGTTTCCAGCTCCGGGCACATTGTCATTTTCAGTAATATTTTAAATGTACAAATCGAGGACGGCAACGCATTCTCCGTGCTTTTGCATCTGGCAACCTTTTTGTCGGTCTGCATTATGTACAGAGAGGATGTATGGATGCTGATTCGCGAATTCTTTTTATGGCTCGGCGATTTGCTGCGCGGTCGCTTTAAGGTGGAAACGCCGGAGCGCCGCATGCTGATTATGCTGATCTATGCAACGATCCCCGCCGTGGTTGTCGGTTTTGTCTTTAAAGCATTCGACTTGGACGCAAAGCTTTCGATTTTACCGGTGGTCGGCGTAACCCAGCTTTTAACGGCAACGCTGATGTATATTGTGAATCGCTTCGGCGACGGCACACTCGACAAACAAAACGCCGGCTTCGGCACGGCATGGCTCGTCGGCCTCGCGCAGGCTTGCGCTCTGCTGCCGGGCTTGTCGCGCAGCGGCTCAACCATCACTGCAGCGCGTGCGTGCGGCTACAAAAAAGAGTTTGCCATTAAGTTTTCCTTCTTAATGTCGCTTCCGGCCATTTTGGGCGCAGCCGTACTGGAGGGTGCATCCCTGATTGCGGACGGTGCATTTTCCGTTGAGCTTTTGCCGACAATTATCGCCTTTGTTGCTGCAATGGTTTCCGGCATACTTGCCATTCAGTTTATGATTCGTCTTTTAAAAAACAACCGTTTTTATGTTTTTTCAATTTATTGTGTGCTCACAGGCATTCTTTGTCTTGTATTTGGCTTCATAAAGTAGTATAATAGAAGGGGTTTAGAATAAACCTCTTCTTTTTATTTTTCAGGAAAGGGCGGAAAATGTATGAACTGGTCAAGAACAAAAACCTGGCTGATTGTGCTGTTTATTGGCATCAATCTGTTTTTGATTTTCACGCTCGTAAAAGAAAATATAGCACAATCCACCATTTCCGAGCAAATGGTTGCAGATACGGTTGCCATTTTGGCGCGAAACGACATTAAGGTGGACAACCAATTGATTCCGCGCAAAATGCCGGCACTCAGCGCCGTTGCAGTACACAACTCCGTTACCGACCAGAAAGCGCTGGCGGAAGCACTGCTCGGCGGTAAGGCCGTACTCAATAAAGAAACCGGTAATTATATGCGTTCCACGGCTTTCGTCGGCTTTGACGGCGACTCCTTTACCTATGTAAACATCAATCCGGCAAAAAGAGACCTCTTCTCTACAACAGACGAAGCCGTTAACTATGCAAAAGACTTCTTTACACGCGCTGCACTGGATATGAGCAAGGCGCAGGTCTCCGTACTTTCCGAAAACGGAGACGAGGTCAAGCTTTTGTTTACACAGCGGTTAGACAGCTATCCGCTTTTAGATTCGCAATTGGAGGTAACTATAACGACTAAGGGCATCAGCAACGCAAACGGCTGTTGGTTTTTTATGGCGGACGAGCAAACCGGTCGCGGCTCTGCCGGCGGTCGTGTAAAAGAAATTACATCCGTGCTGATTGACTTTATTTCCGATGCATACCGCGCGGGCAGCTCCAACCATATTGTTGATATCACACTCGGCTACACCACCGGCAACAAGAGCACCTACCACCGCTCTGTTTCCGCGATGCCGACCTGGCGCATTACTACCGCAGACGGCAGAGTGTACTATTACGACGCAAACTAAGTATACAGGAACTTGCTTATGAAAGATTTTTTACCGATTACAACCGAAGATTTAAAAAAGCGCGGCTGGGATACGCCCGACTTTATCTACATCGTCGGCGACGCCTATGTCGACCACCCAAGCTTCGGCCATGCCATCATTTCGCGTGTGCTGGAGGCACACGGCTACAGCGTCGGCATCATCGCACAACCGGACTGGCGCAGCACAAAAGACTTTAAAAGGCTCGGTCGCCCGCGCCTCGGCGTACTCGTCTCGAGCGGTAACATCGACTCGATGGTCAACCACTATACTGCGGCAAAAAAACCGCGCAGCGAGGATTTATATTCCCCGGGCGGTGAAGCCGGGCACAGACCGGACCGCGCCGTCATTGTATACTGCAACCGCATTCGCGAGGCGTTTGGTGACATTCCGATTATTATCGGCGGCGTAGAAGCGAGCCTCAGGCGCTTTGCGCACTATGACTACTGGGATAATAAGGTACGCCGCAGCGTGCTGTTGGACAGCCGCGCGGATTTGCTCATCTACGGCATGGGCGAAAAGCAAATTGTGCAAATTGCGGATGCCCTCGAAAAGGGTATTCCGGTTAAAAAAATACGCCATATCAACGGCACCTGCTTTGTTGCAGACAAGGAATATGCACAGGAGGGCATCCTGCTCGACAGCTTTGAGACCGTTTCGTCAGACAAGCCTGCCTACGCCAAAGCGTGCCGCATTCAGTACGAAGAACAAGACCCGATTCGCGGCAAGCGCCTGATTCAACCGCACCACGATAAACTGTTGGTGCAGAATCCGCCGATGCTGCCTTTAAACACCAAGGAATTAGATGCCGTATACGCTCTGCCGTATATGCGCACCTACCACCCGAGCTATGAAGCTATGGGCGGTATTCCCGCAATCGCAGAGGTCAAGTTTTCAATCACCAGCTGCCGCGGCTGCTACGGCGCGTGCAACTTCTGTGCGCTCACCTTTCACCAGGGGCGCATCGTGCAATCGCGCAGTCACGAGTCCATTTTGGCAGAAGCGCAGAAAATCATCTGGGAGCCTGACTTTAAGGGCTACATCCACGATGTCGGCGGGCCGACCGCAGATTTCAGAAAGCCTGCCTGCAAAAACCAGCTGAAGGTCGGCGCCTGCAAAAACAAGCAATGCCTGTTCCCGACGCCGTGCAAAAACTTAGAAGCAGACCACAGCGACTATTTGGCGCTCTTGCGCAAGCTGCGCAGCTTGGACAGAGTCAAAAAGGTATTTGTGCGCTCCGGTCTGCGCTATGACTATATTATGGCAGACAAGGATGACACCTTTTTCACCGAGCTTTGTGCACACCATGTCAGCGGTCAGTTAAAAGTGGCGCCGGAGCATGTGAGTGAAAATGTATTAAAGTATATGGGTAAGCCGGCAGGCGGCGTCTATAAGCGTTTTTCAGACAAATACTACGCCATCAACGCCAAGCTCGGCAAGCAGCAATACCTCGTTCCCTATTTGATGAGCTCGCACCCGGGCTCAACCTTAAAGGATGCGGTTATGCTGTCGCTGTTTTTGCGCGACAACGGTTTAAATCCGCAGCAGGTGCAGGATTTTTATCCCACACCGGGCACGATTTCCACCGCAATGTTTTACACAGAGCTTGACCCGTACACCGGCAAAAAGCTCTATGTCGCCAAAACGCCGGAGGAAAAGGCAATGCAGCGCGCACTGCTGCAGTATAAAAACCCGGCAAACCACAACCTGGTCCGCAAGGCGCTGCGCCTGTGCGGCAGAGAAGATTTAATCGGCTTTACTAAAAATTGTCTTGTGCGGCCAGAGCCGGGCAAGCAAGCAAATACAGGAGGAAATAAAAATGGCAATTATTATGGACGGAAAGGCACTTTCCAAAAAGATAAAGGAAAATCTGGCAGTAGAGGTCGCAAAGCTCAAGACAAACGGCGTTAATCCGTGCCTGGCGGTGATTATCGTCGGCGAGGACCCGGCAAGCAAGGTTTATGTCGCCGGCAAAATCCGCGACTGCGGCGAAGTCGGCATTGAATCCCGTGAGTTTGCGCTGCCGGAAAGCACAACGCAGGAAGAACTGATTGCGCTTGTAGAAAAGCTCAACGCAGATGATACGGTTTCCGGTCTTTTAGTGCAGCTCCCGCTGCCGAAGCACTTAGATGAAAAAGCAGTCATTGATACCATCCGCCCAGACAAGGATGTTGATGCCTTCCACCCGGCAAATGTGGGCAAAATCATGATTGGCGACTATGACTTTCTGCCGTGCACACCGGCAGGCGTTATGGAATTATTAGACGAGTACAACATCGATATCGCAGGCAAGGAATGTGTGGTTGTCGGCAGAAGCAATATCGTCGGCAAGCCGCAGTCTATGCTGCTTCTGCAGCGCCACGGTACGGTGACCATTTGCCACTCTAAAACAAAGGATTTGGCAGAAATCACGCGCCGCGCAGACATTTTGGTTGTAGCCATCGGCAGAGGCGAATTCATCAAGGGTGATATGATTAAGGAAGGCGCAGTTGTTATTGATGTCGGTATGAACAGAAACGCCGAGGGCAAGCTCGTCGGTGATGTTGAATTTGCAAGTGCAGAGAAAAAAGCGTCCTATATTACACCTGTACCGGGCGGCGTTGGTGTAATGACACGCGCCATCTTAATGAAAAACACCATCCGCGCAGCACAGAAATAAGGAATATTGATTATGAAAACAATTCTTTCATCCGGGCTGGATGCTTTAGGCATCCCCTACTCGGAGGCAACACTGGACAATTTAGTTACATATTACGAACTGCTGGTAGAAACCAACAAGGTGATGAACTTAACCGCCATTACCGAGGCGGAAGAGGTTGCACGAAAGCACTTTTTAGACAGCGCCGTGCTCCTTTCGATTGAAAAGCTGCCGAAAGGCGCGAAAATCATCGATGTCGGTACCGGCGCAGGCTTTCCGGGCATGGTTTTAAAAATTCTCCGCCCGGATTTAGACATCACGCTTCTGGATTCTTTGGCAAAACGCATCCACTTTCTCAAAGAAGTGGCACAAACGCTGAAGCTTTGCGATAAACTGACGCTTGTGCACGCGCGCGCCGAGGATTTGGCACGCGACGACAAATACAGAGAGCGTTTCGCATTTGCCGTGTCCCGCGCGGTAGCAAATTTGAACACTTTGTCGGAATACTGCCTGCCGTTTGTGAAAATCGGCGGAAAAATGGCAGCCTACAAAGGCCCGAACGCCGAAGAGGAATTAAGCGGTGCACAAAACGCCATTGAAATTCTCGGCGGCAAAGCAGCCGGTATCGTACCGGTTGCGGTCAGCGGCACTGACCTTGCACACAATGTAGTTTTCATCGACAAGGTTTTATCTACGCCGACAAAATATCCCCGCAGCGGCAATAAGCCGTCAGCAAAACCTTTATAATTTGCAACATAACAACTGCATATGTCGAAAAAGCAAAAACGGTTTTTCTTTACATTTTTCCAAAATATGGTATTCTTAGATTGTCGACAGGTTCTTCTGTCGCAAACCGCTATCAACTGCGGGAACGGACATACCGAGACGGAAAATGTCAAAAACCGTTTTTTGTTATTTTACAACAAAGGAGGAGCAACAATTGAGTTTACCGCTTACCGCCACTCGCGGCACAGGGACTTCGGGTGTCATCTCTCTCTTGCCAATTGACATCATTCATCCCAACCCATACCAACCCAGAAACCAGTTTGACCCAACAGCACTCGAAGAGCTCTGCGCCTCCATCAAGGCCTACGGCATCTTGCAGCCGATTACGGTAAGGCGTCTCGGCGGCGGCTATGAGCTGGTTGCAGGCGAGCGCCGCCTGCGCGCTGCCAAAATGGCAAAGCTCACCTCCGTTCCCGCGGTTATAGTTAATTTAAGCGAGGAGGATTCTGCTTTGGTTGCGCTCTTGGAAAATCTCCAGCGCTGCGATTTAACCTTTTTAGAGGAAGCCGAGGGCTACGAAAAGCTTGTGCGCCTGCACGGAATGACGCAAGAGCAAATCGCACAGCGCATCGGCAAAACGCAAAGCGCCGTAGCCAACAAGCTTCGCCTTTTGCGCCTGCCTGCGATGATTAAAAGAAAAATCCGGGAGCACAATTTAACCGAGCGGCACGCGCGTGCGCTGTTGCGCCTCGGCGATGACTGCAAGCTGCAGACGCAGGCGCTTGAGCGCATCATCAAGCGCAGCTTAAATGTCAGTCAGACAGAGCAGCTGATTGAAAACATGCTGAAAGAAAGCACGCCTGAAAAATCACCGACACTCTGTCTCGGAAATCACAGCTTGAAAATCGCAGCAAACACGCTGCGACAAGCCGTACAAATGATGAAAGAGTCCGGCATTCGTGCCGTTTTAAAAGAAAAAAAGACAGACGGCTATGTTGAATACACCGTAACCCTGCCTCTCTGACGAATGTGTTACCCCGCACACTCGTTTGATATATATCCCCTTAAAAGAAGCCCGACGATTCCCCCATCGCCGGGCTTCCTGCTTTTTTATCCGATGACCTCGTGCGGAAATTTCTTGCGAAACTGCAGAGGCGTATAGCCGGTTTTCTTTTTAAACATCCGAATGAAATAGTTATAATCCGCAAAACCAACCGACTCGCTGATTTGCGTAATCGGCAAATTCGTCTTTGCCAGAAGAGATTTTGCGCGTTCCAGCCGTTTAAGCAGGATATACGCAGTAACTGTTGTTTTAAAATAGGTATGAAACAACGTATAAAGCTGATTCTTCGTGACAGAAAACTGCTTACACAAATCCTCAAGACGGATCGGTCTTTCTAAATTCTCATCCAAATAAGCCTCAATGCTTGAGGCAAGCTCATTTTTTTCCACTTTGACAATCTGGCGCAAATGCAAATAAGATGCACAAATGTGCAGAATATTTGCTGCCGCCTCAATCTTTTCCCGGTTTACAACCAAAAGTGCATCGTAGAGCTTGTCTACAACGCCCTCCTCTAAACCATAATTCTTGCACGCCTCTATGACCTTCGCCTTGTCTGCAAACTTACCCTCTGCATCCACTGCCTGCCCGAACATCATATAGCCGATGATTTCTCCTGCGTATATAATCGGCGTTGCCGTATCCATCAGGCCGGCGTGGCAGGTAAAGGTATGCGGCGCACGCTTTTCCGCCGCTTTAATGCACGCCTGCATATCGGAGCTTTGACAGCGCATCCTCCCCTTCGGTGTTGATTTGATTTTCGCGCACAATGTCGCCATCGGGTTCGGATAGAAAATAATCTGATTAAAGTTTGCATCAAACACGCTGCACGTCATTCCCGTGAGCGTATGAAAATCCTTAAGCACTTGCCTGAGCTTTTCTTTGTCAAACACAGTCGGCATAAGCATCACCCCGATATTATCGTAACGCATTTTTGTATAGTTGTCAAGGAAGAATATGCTATTTTTTATTCTGTATTTCACTATATTTTTATTTTTAAAAATACTATGATAGACTCAGGAGGTGTGTATGATGCACAAAAAAATAACATTTGCTTTATACTTTGGTAACCGTGGCTTTTTCCCGGGCGATTTAATCGCCGGTGCAATTGCCGACATGAAGAAAGCCGTAACCGACTGCGGCTTTGACTACATTTGTATGCAAGAGGATTTAACGCGCTACGGCGCAGTTGAAACCCTGGAGGAAGGCAAAAAATATGCTGCCTTCTTGAAAGAGAACGAAGGTAAATACGACGGCATTATTTTGTGTCTGCCAAATTTTGGTGATGAAAACGGCGGGCTGGCAGCATTTAAAAATGCAAACGTACCGATTTTAATCCAAGCCTATCCGGATGAAATCGGCAAAATGGATTTTGCGCACCGCCGCGATGCGATGTGCGGTAAGTTTGCGATGTGCAATGCATTGAGACAAGCCGGCATTAAATATACGCTGACGAAGGAATTTGTTGTACATCCGGCAAGGGAAAGCTTTCACACAGATTTAAAGCGCTTCGGTGCACTCTGCCGCGTAGTCGGCGGTATGCGAAGTGTGAATATCGGTGCCATTGGTGCAAGAACAACTGCATTTAAAACCGTGCGTACAGATGAGATTGCACTTCAGCGAAAAGGTATTAATGTAGAGGCGCTGGATTTGAGCGAAATCTTCGCAAGAATGCGCACCGTATCTGAAAAGGATATGCTCGAAAAGAAAGCCATCATCAACGCGGTGACTTCTTTTAAAAACTATCCGGAAGAAAAGCTCAATAATATTGCACGCCTGCAGGTAGTGTTAGAAGAGATTATAAATCAGTTTGACTTAGATGCCGTTGCCATCCGCTGCTGGAACGAATTTCAGATGGAATTCGGCATCGCACCGTGCATCTGTCTCGGTCTGTTAAATGAAATGGGCATTCCTGCTGCGTGCGAGCTGGACATCAACAATGCCGTAATGATGCGCGCACTCTCGCTTGCATCGGACGGTCCTTGTATGCTGCTTGACTGGAACAACAACTACGGCGAAGATAAAAACAAAAATATCGCCTTCCACTGCGGTCCGTGTGCGCCGTCCTCGTTAGAGGGCAAGGGAGAAATCATCGAGCATCTGATGTTTAAAAAGAGCTTCGGTGACGGCACGGGTGTCGGCGTAAACAAAGGACAGATTCGCTCCGGCGATGTGACCTTCGGCACATTAAAAACAGAGGACGGCAAGCTCTTCAGCGTCTGTGCCGACGCGAAGTTTACGGACGATGAAATCGAGGAAGAATTCTTTGGCTGCGGCAAGGTCGTTGAAAAGGAAAACATCGACAATGTATCCAACTATCTTGCAAGAAACGGCTATAAGCACCACATCGGCTTTGTTTACGGGCATTATGCCGACGCCGTAAAGGAAGCACTCGAGTATTATCTTGAAATTGAAACGGAGGTATTATAATTATGAATAAGCTTGGTATTTTTATGAATTTCTGGGAAAAGAATTGGGACGCTGACCACGCAAAGTATATCAAAAAAGCGGCAAAAATCGGCTTTGATGTTTTGGAATTTCAGGCGCAGCCGCTGCTTGAAATGAGCAAAGAGCATATGCGCGATTTAAAAAAGCTTGCTGATGAGGTCGGCATCGAGCTCACCTACAGCTTAGGCTTAGACCGCGCCTACGATGTATCCTCGCCGGACGAAAAGGTGCGTCTCGGCGGCGTAGACTACTTAAAGCGCATTGTAGAATGCATCGGCTATATGGACGGCACCCTGCTCTCCGGCGTAAGCTATGCCGGCTGGGGTACGCCTTCGTATGTTATGGACGACAAGCGTCCGCTCTGGGAAAACAGCATAAAGAGTATGCGCGAAATCATCAAAACCGCCGAAGACAACGGCGTGACCTACTGCGTAGAAGCCGTAAACCGTTTTGAAGGCTGCCTGATTAACACAGCCGCAGAAGCACTTGCCTACGCGGATGAAATCAACAGCCCAAATATCGGTGTGCTTTTAGACACCTATCATATGAATATAGAAGAGACAAGCATCGGTGATGCTATCCGCTTGGTCGGCGACCGTCTCACCAGCTTCCACACGGGCGAAAACAACCGTACCGCACCAGGCAAGGGTCATCTCGACTGGGATGAAATCTTCGGTGCGCTCAAAGATATTGACTACAAAAACCGCATCGTATCCGAGCCGTTTGTAATGCAGGGCGGCGAGGTTGGTCGTGATATCAAGGTGTTCCGCGACTTAATCGACAATCCGTCCGAAGCGCGCATCGACGAAGAAGCAGCTTACCTTTTGAATTTTGAAAAGGAAATGCTTAAAAAATATGGTCTTGCATAAGAAACCGTGCTATAATGATTTATATAAGGAACGGTGATACATATGTCAGAAAAATACTATTGCTCTTATTTAGATAACAGCGTAAGCTACGATTTGGAAAACAACACCTTTTCGCTGGCAAACAGCAAGTACGGCGTGTTTTACAAGGATGTAAGAATCGAAAGCCTGCGCTATGCCGACCGCGACTGGTCGCTTGCAGATTTTACGCACAAGGAATGCAAGCACACGCGCGCGGTAGATGTGCACACCCTGACAGTACGCTACACGCGCGAAGGCGAGGGCTTAAAAAGCATTGTTCTGTACTTTAAGGTTTCGGCAGAAAGCATTGTATTCAATGCCGATTTCGCCCAGGGCTGCCATCTCAATATTGTCGGCGATGCACTTTGGGGTACGGATGCTTTCCCGATGTCCGATATTGAAAACTCCATGCAGCTGCGCTGCGCATTCGGTCCTGCCGCATCCGCTGCGGACAATATGCTTTTTGACCGCGCAACCGACAGCGCACTTCGCGTAGCCGGCGGCAAAAAGATTCGCTTTCGATACGACTGGGCAAAGAAATGCTATACCCTCTCTCTGACAACCGGCGTACTCGATATGGAAAGAAAATTCCGTTTCGAGTTTGAAAACGATGTTATGGCAAAGCGCTACCATCTGCCGTATGCGCCAATCAGCAAAAAGCGCGGCTATACAAAGCCGCCGGTCGGCTGGATGACCTGGTATGCCGTAAAGTTCGATGCCTGCGAGGAGAATGTGCTTGAAAATGCCGCTTGGCAGGCAGAGCACCTAAAGGATTTCGGTGCAGACACGCTGTGGGTTGACTGGGAATGGTATCATAATGCGTTTGATACCGAGCGCACGGACGGCATAAATTCCTTACTGCCGGATGCCACAAAGTATCCGCACGGCTTAAAATATGTTTCAGACAAGATTAAACAGCTCGGTTTAAGACCGGCGCTGTGGATTGGCTATACGCACGAGCCGGGTATGAGTGACTTCATCGAAAAGAATCCGGATGTTGTGCTACACAAGGAAACCAGCTGGTGCGGTACATATTTCTACGATTTCACGAATCCGAAATTCTTAAACGATTATTTGCCGAAGGCGGTACAAAATGTGCTCGACTGGGGCTACACCGCCATTAAGTTTGACACAATTCCGATTGCCCTTCAAATGCACGAAGAGCATCACGATAAAATGTACGACCCGAGCAAAACCACCTTCGAGGCTTATCACAATGTCGTAAAGAAAACGCGAGACATCCTCGGCGAGGACGTGTATATGCTCGCCTGCTCCGGCAGCAGTGACCGCGCCGTGCTTTGGGGTGCTGATGTGTTTGACGCGGCGCGCGTCGGCGATGATATCTTCGGTTGGGACGAATTTTTAAAGGCAGGCGTACAGATGGTCATGCGCTACTATCCGGTGCATAACATCGCGCTCTACGCCGACCCGGATAACTTAATTTTGCGCGAGGAGCACAGCACCTATGCACAAGCGGCATCGCGCGCTTACTTTGTATCGATGCTCGGTCTGCCGATGACGTTTGGCGATGTACTGCCCGCCCTGCCGGAAGAGCGCGTCGACATCATCCGCCGTTGCTTGCCGGTGCTCGACATTCATCCAATGGATGTACGCAGACACACACACGATTTGCGCGTGCTGACAATTAACTTAAATGTAGAGCTGCCGTTTGAAAGCTATACGGTACTGGATGTATTCAACCTGCAAGAGGCAGAAACCGAATACAGGCTGCGCCTGAATGCAGATTTGTATTTAGACGAAGGCAGCTACCACATATATGATTACACGAAAAAAGAATACCTCGGCATTGCAGACGAGGCGCTGACACTCGAGCTTGCGGCGTGCGAAAGCCGCATTCTCTGCCTGCGCCCGGTAAAGGCGGAGCCGCAAATCATTTCCACCTCGCGCCACATTACGCAGGGTGCGGCAGAAATCAAGGCTCTGTCGTGGAATGGAAACAAGCTTTCGCTCACAAGCGAGCTTATCGCAAACGATTTGTATACAGTTACACTGTTCGTTCCGGACGGCTATGTGCCGAAGGGCAACCTTTTAACAAAATCGAAAGAAAACCTTTATACCTACAGCTTTACGCCGACAGAAACGAAGCCTTATGACTTCGAATTTGAATTTGAAAGTGAGGCATAAACCTATGAAAAACAAAATACTTTCACTTCTGCTTTGCATTACACTTGTGCTTTCTTTGCTGCCGACGCTGCCCGTCCTGGCGGCAGAAACCGTTGTGTTTGCGGATGACTTTTCCGCATATAACGCAGGCGAAACCCCGAAAACCGCATCCAATACGCAGGGCGTTTGGTCCTACGTTGTGCAAAAAGAAACCGTAAAGGTATCCGTTGTCGAAGAGGGCAAAAACAAAATGCTCCGCCTTTCAAACGACGGCGACGATACACTGCGCAGTCCGCGTATTGAAAAGTATTTAAACTTAAATCCTGTAGAGGAAATCACCTTCCGCTTCCGCGTGCGCGTAGAGGGCAGCGGTGCAAAATTCGCACTGCAATGGATGACGGATGCTACAGCAAACACACAGCTTTTCTTTACCGGCCCGACAGAATGGAAAACGGTCGAAGTGACTATAAACAAAAAGAACCTGACGGCAAAAGTCACAGCTGACGGCGCAGTTGTCGAGGAAAAGCGCGGCATTAACCCCGTCACCGACTGGGCAACGTGTCAGTTCCGCTTTCTCGCCACTGTAAAGGACGGCACCGAGGTGCTGCTCGATGATGTAGAAATCTCTGTCGACGGCAGCGCAGATGTCGCTTTAATCAACGCCGGCGGCAAGGAAGCAGGCAAACAGCTTACGGACAACACCGGTATCACCGACAGTGCTTTAGAGTTAAGCACTACACCGCCGCAGGACATCAAAATTCCTGCAAAGGCAAATGTTTTGATGAACGATACCTTTAACTACAAAAACGATAAAATCGACACTACGAAGGGCTATTGGTCCTCCCACACCGCTTATATCGCAATCAAAGGTATCGGCGAAAACAAGGTGCTGGAGTTTAACAATAATACAACGACTGCACGCGCACCGCGCATCGAAAAAAGCATCTATGCCGAAGGCATGAAAAAGGCGTACGTAGAATTCGCCTTCATCCCGGCAGGCGGCAAGGTGCAAATTTCCCTGCAGTCGGACGGCAAGGCAAATACGAACTTAATTATTGCCGAAGGCGGCAAAAAGCTCGGCACACAGGAAATCAGCCAAACAGATTGGAACTACGCAAAAATCGAGCTCGATTTTGAAAAAAGCACCGTTACCTCCTCGGTCAACGGCGCAGCATACCGCACAGATTATGCGCTCGGCGCAATTGCGGATTTATCGACAACCGAGCTTTGGTTTATGAATCTTTTGCCGGCAGGGCAAAATGCATATTTTGACAATGTTGTGGTTTACACCTATGACAAGGTCGAATCCAACCGCGTGCTGCTCGGCGACAAGCAGGTTGACTGGGCAAATGTTGCACCAAAAAGCATGCAAATGAGCCAGAACCTAAAGCCGCATCCGCGCATTTTCGTAACCGAGTGGGACAGCATCAAGGCAAAAATCCAAACAGATGCCAACTGCCAAAAATGGTACGAGGGCGTAAAAATGACGGCCGACAAATATCTGACTATGCCGGTAACCGAGTTTATCGCCGGTGCAACCGGCTCGGCGCTGCCGGTCAGCCAGTCGATTTTAGACATTTGCTCCAACCTCGCCTTTGTCTATAATATCGAAGGCGACGAACGCTACAAGCAGCGCTGTATTGAGGAAATCATCCATGCAGGCACCTTCCCCTCCTGGGACGAAGAGCACTATCTGACGACCGCTCAGTTTATGGCCGGTGTCTCTATGGCGTATGACTGGCTCTATAATTTCATGACCGAAGCAGAGCGCGCGCAGGTACTCGATGTACTGATGCGTATGGGCATAAATACTGCCGTATATGTGTACCACGGCATAAACTTCGGCGTGGACTTTACAAAGATGGACAACAACTGGAATGTCATCTGTAATACAAACATTATGCTCGCCGCAATCGCAATTGCGGACGAATATCCGCACGTTTGCGACTATCTGTTGGAAAAAGCAGGCGACAATATACCGCTCGGCCTTACCGTTTATAAAAACGGCGGTTATGCCGAA
The DNA here is from genome assembly GCA_045546315.1 of Clostridia bacterium. Taxonomy (GTDB): domain Bacteria; phylum Bacillota; class Clostridia; order UBA1381; family UMGS1253; genus RGIG2041. The sequence continues at coordinate 104,262 of JAZQCN010000036.1, forward strand.
GGCATTCGCTACTGGTCCTATGGTACGGGCTTTTTGCTTCGTGGTATGGCAGTGATTGACTCTGCCGCAAAAGATGCAGACAAAATTCCGCAGTCTCTGCGCCTCTGGGACTACCCGGGCGTGGCGGAAACCTGCGATTTTCCGGTCTACTACAACGGTCCTGCAGAAGCCTTCATTGTCGGCGACGGTACAAGCCGCCGCACGCGCGACCCATGGTTTTTCTGGGCAGCAGACTATTTTGACAAGCCGCAGTATGCCTGGTATGAATTAAATGCCGAAAAAGAGCTCGGCTACAATTCCGGCTTGTATGCGCTTTTGTCCATCATTTGGTATGACAAGGATAAAACCGACTTAGCGCCGGGCAGCTTCAGCTTAGATAAGTTTTACGATGCTGCGCCGGAAAACATCCCGCTTCTGACAACGAACAGCATAATTCTGCGTTCAAGCTGGGAGGATAAAAATGCGATTTACGCCGCAATGCACGGCGGCAGTAACGACACAAGCCACATCCACCTCGCGCTCGGCTCTTTCGTTATCGAAGCCGACGGCGTGCGCTGGTTTACGCACCCGGATGTCAACACCTACGCCGTAGACAATTACTTCGGCAACGGTCGCTTCGACTACTACTGGGCGCGCGCAGAGGGACACAACACCATCATCGCAAACCCGAACGGCAGCGATGACCAGAAGCAGAGTGCTTTTGCGCAGGTGATTGCCTCCGGCACGTCGGCTACGGAAAGCTTCGGCATTATGGACATCACACAAACCAATGACGTGTTTGCCGATGCAAAGCGCGGTATCCGTCTTACAAACAACCGCAGCCGCGTCATCGTGCAGGATGAAATCAAAACAAAATCGCCTGCCGAGCTTTACTGGTTTGCGCATACGGAAGCCGATATTACAATCTCGGCGGACAAACGAAGCGTACTCTTAGAGCAGCAGGGCAAGCGCCTTTGGATTAACATCATGGACGGTCCGACGGATGCAAAATTCTACTATACAGACACCGTACCGCTTTCTGTCTCCCCTGCACCGGAAGGCAACAGCAAAAACCCGGTTCCGGGGCATCGACTGACGCTGCACATGGAAAATGTGAGTGAAATGACGCTTGCGATTGAATTTGTACCGCTTAAGGATGGCGAAACCGCACCGACCTCCGGCACGGCTATGCCGCTTGCAAGCTGGAGCGCGGACACCGCAAAGCCGACACCGCTGGTTCAAAAGCTCGGCGATGTTGTTGCACTCAAATTAAACACGCCGCGCAGCTTCGGCAAAGGACAGTTTACATTCGTGGACACAAACAACACAGCCGTTGTGCCGTTTACCGAAAACAGCAGAACACTTGTGCCGGTGAGATTCATTGCTGAAAGCTTCGGCGCAAAGGTCGGCTGGGAGGATGCAACGCAAACCGTTACGGTAAATTATGAAGGCAAAACCATTACGCTGCGCATCGGCGAAGCTGTGATGTATGTTGACGGTGCGCCAATTACACTCGACACCGCAGCAAACACCTACAATGACCGCACCTTCGTTCCGCTTCGCGCGATTGCAGAGGCAATCGGCAAGCAGGTGTTCTGGGATGACCGAGGACTCATTGTTATCAGTCAAAACGGCACAAGCTACGATGCAGAAACAACAAATGCGCTTATCAACGCACTGGATATCCTGCTCACTGTAGACGGAAAACCGCTGCCGGGTTTTGATTTGGAAAAGATGACCTACTATGTTGAAAAAACAAATGCACCGCAGACGGTCGGTCTTTTCACCAATGCAAACAGCGCACAGACAAGCATCAATATCATCGATGCTTCGCAGACACAGGTCACAATCAACGGCAAGCTCTACACCGTTCACTTTAAGGAAAACCCATTTGCCGGTATCGCCGGTATGTCAACAGCAGGCTATCCGCGCGAAATCGAGCTTCGCCCGCAATCGGCACTCACGCCGCCGGCGGTAAATCCGTGGATTCCGGTGCAGTATGTCGATGCAAGCGACGGTTTTGTTACTTATCTTCGTGAAGGCACGGTCGACAATGACCTCGAAACCCGTTGGTCAACCAGCGGTGAGCACTGGATCAGTTATGATTTCGGCAGCGTACAAAATGTACACTCGATGGCAATTGCCTGCTACAACGGTCACACCAGAAAGAGCATCTTTGACATTTTAGTTTCCGAGGACGGCTCTAATTGGACAACCGTAAAAACAAAGCACGAAACCAGCGGCACAACAAGCCTGCCGGAAATCATCGAGCTTGGCGATGTGCGCGCAAGATATGTAAAACTAATGTGCTACGGCAACTCGACAAGCACCTGGAATTCTTATTCTGAGCTTCGTTTTTATAATGACCATGCACAAGAGCAAACGGACGCAAGCTTATGGGGCGTATACTTCGGTCTCGCTTCCGCACAGGGCAAGCCGGGCACAAGCTTAAAGCTCAAGCTCGTCGCAAAGGATAAATCCGGCGCCGAATTTGCGTTGCCTGCCGATGCGACAGCGCACTTTGAAAGCGAAGACAGCACAGTTGCAACCGTCGACCAAGACGGCACAGTGCACCTGCACAAATCCGGCACCGTGCGCATCAGCGTCACCGTAAAGCACGGCGATATGACCAAGGTCGCACATATGGATGTGCTGTGTGAATAAATATAAAAGAACTGTATCTTTTGATACAGTTCTTTTTTCATGCACCGAAATCACCTTTTTATAATTGGAAACAGCAAAGGAAACACATAACCCAAACCAACATAAAAAGTGGAAAATCGGATGCAGTGCAAGGCGCAGAAGCAGACACAGTACTCGCGTACGGGTCTGCTTTTGCAACGAAGCAATGCGCCGATTTTACCTTTTTATAAGCAGAATCAGCGAAGAAAGCAAACAAAAAAAAGACCGCGGATGCGGTCTTTTTTGTTTTATTACATAATGCCCTGTGCCATCATCGCTTCGGCAATCTTTAAGAAGCCGGCAATGTTTGCACCTGCAACGAGGTTGTCCTCGCAGCCGTATTCCTTAGCTGCCTCGCTTGCTGCCTTATAGATGGACTTCATGATGCCCTGCAGCTTTGCGTCAACCTCTTCAAAGCTCCAGCTGTAACGCATGGAGTTCTGGCTCATTTCAAGACCCGAGGTAGCAACGCCGCCTGCGTTTGCAGCCTTTGCCGGTCCGAAGAGAACGCCTGCACTCTGGAATGCAGCAACCGCTTCCGGAGTAGACGGCATATTTGCACCCTCTGCAACGAGCTTTACGCCGTTTGCAATCAGAGTCTTTGCTTCGTCGCCGTTTAATTCATTCTGTGTTGCACACGGCAGAGCGATGTCACATTTTACGCTCCAGATGCCGCGGCAGCCTTCTGTATAAGTTGCACCTGCAACGCGCGCTGCATATTCCTTGATTCTTGCTCTTTCAACTTCCTTGATTTGCTTGATTACATCTAAGTTTACGCCGTTCGGGTCGTAGATGTAGCCGTTGGAGTCGGACATTGCAATAACCTTTGCGCCAAACTCGGTTGCCTTCTGTGCTGCATAGATTGCAACATTACCGGAACCGGAAATAACAACATTCTTGCCTTCAAAGCTGTCGCCCTTTGCAGCGAGCATTTCCTTTGTAAAGTAGCAAAGACCGAAGCCCGTTGCTTCCTTACGCGCCAGGGAACCGCCATAGGTTAAGCCCTTACCGGTCAAAACGCCGGTAAACTCATTGCGCATACGCTTGTACTGACCGAACATATAGCCAATCTCTCTTGCGCCAACGCCGATATCGCCTGCCGGCACATCTGTGTCCGGACCGATGTACTTGGAAAGCTCTGTCATAAAGCTCTGGCAGAAGCGCATAATTTCGCCGTCGGACTTACCCTTCGGGTCAAAGTCAGCGCCGCCCTTACCGCCGCCCATCGGGAGCGTGGTCAGGCTGTTTTTAAAGCACTGCTCGAAGCCTAAAAACTTAATAACCGAAGCGTTTACGCTCGGATGGAGACGGATACCGCCCTTGTACGGACCGATTGCCGAATTGTACTGTACTCTGAAGCCGCGGTTAACCTGCACCTTACCTGCATCGTCAACCCAAGCTACACGGAACTGTATAAAGCGCTCCGGCTCAACAATTCTCTCGATGACACCTGCTTTTACGATGTCTTCTCTCTTTTCTACAACCGGCTCAAAGGATTCTAATACCTCATAAACCGCCTGTAAAAACTCCTTCTCGCCTGCGTTTCTTGCCTCAACCTTGGCATAAACCTCTGCGAGATACGCATTTTTGATTGCCATATATCATTACCTCCTCAGGATAGATTACACTACAAATAAAAGTATAGCAAAATGCAGTAGGAATTGCAAGCAAAAATTCTTTTCTTGCAAAATTTTGTGAATATAACCAAAAAACAGTTTTGACATTTACTGTAATTTCAGCATTTTCTTCGTTTTGGCAAAAACCGATATGAAGCTTTTCCTCTGCCTTCCTTCTTTTCAAGCAGTAAAGCGTGTGCCAAAGCACACGCTTTACTTAAGAATTATTCCTCTGTGGTTTCCACTTCGATAATGGTTTCTTCCTTCTCTGTTGTCGGCACATTCTTTGCCGTGCAGGGCAGCGCCGTGCCGCACTTCGAGCAGAAAGCTGCCTCCTCAGCATTTTCTGTGCCGCAGGCCTCGCAAATCTTCATCTTGCGCACTACTGCATAGTCACCCTTGAGCTGCTCAAGCTCTGCATACATAGCGTCGATTTCGGCGCATTTCGTTTCAATAACCTCGGAATCGCCTTCATCTGCACGGTATGCCTCATATACAGCTCTGCCGATTGCATTGTAGGCCTCCTTAATCTTGCCCTCGAGCGATACAATCGCCAGCTTCAGCTTTGTAATTTTTGCCACATCGCTGGACTTCTGTACAACAACCTCCTGTGTTCTCTTGGCGTGCTGCATAATTTTTTCCATAAATCCCTTGAATTCCATATGTATTCCCTCCTTAGTATAGTTTGCATTGGTTTATACTCTTCAGGCACGCGGGTGGTATTTTTGATACACATCCTTGAGCCTGTTTTTCATCAGCTGTGCATAAATCTGCGTCGAGGAAAGGTCGCTGTGCCCGAGCATTTCCTGAATCGAGCGCAAATCCGCGCCATTTTCCAAAAGATGCGCCGCAAACGAATGGCGAAGCGTGTGCGGTGTCAGCTCGCAGGCAATCTCCGCCTTTTCCTTATAGCTGCGGATGATTTTCCAAAACCCCTGACGCGTCATCGGCTTACCGTTCATATTCACAAACAGCACCGGCTCGTCACTTTGGCGCACCATCAGCGCCCGTGCCTGCTCCAGATATACCGAAACGGCTGCCGTTGCCAGTCGACCGAGCGGCACAATGCGCTCCTTTTTCTTGCCGCAACGCACAAAGCCGAGCTGCGTATTGACATCCTCGGTTTTCAATTCAATTAACTCGCTGACGCGAATCCCCGTTGCATACAAAAGCTCCAGCATCGCCTTATCGCGATAGCCCTTTAAGTCCACGCACTTCGGTGCGTCCAAAAGGCGCTCCACCTCCTGCGCAGTTAAAATCTGCGGCAGCTTACGCGCAACGCGCGGCGTTTCCACCTCTAAGGTTGCATCCGTATCCGTATAACCCATACGCGTTGCAAAGCGGTAAAATGAGCGAAGCGATGCCAGCGTTCTCGAAACAGTCGATGCAGCCTTGCCCTGCTTTTGCAGACTGAGCAAATAAGAAAGCACCACCGTTTTATTGGCGCGCTGTAAATCCGGAATTTTTGACTGCTGCAGATATGCAATAAACAAGTCAATATCTCTTCGGTAAGACGAAAGCGTGTTCTCTGCCAAATGCCGCTCCCGGATTAAATATTCTATGTAATTGTCGCGGTATTGTGTAAGCATAGCTTTCTCCGATATTATGTACCCTTTAGTTTACATTTTCTATTTTACAGGATTTTTTTGAAAATGTACATAGTTTTTTTGGAAACAATCTATAAATTTTTTGTAAACAAAGGAAAAGTCAGGCAAGAATTGCTAAAATCAGCCGCCAACCGACATACCCTTCATAAATTGCGGCAAGCGCAAAAACACACAGCACAAGCAGGCAAAACACACAATAGGTAAAAAACAGCTGTCTGCGCTGACGGCGGTCAGCCGTCTCTGCCAACCGCCGGATTTGGCAAACGGCTCCGCTGCATTGCAGCTGCAGTGCCGGTAAAACCAGAAGCATCTGCGGCAAAAGCCCTGCCGCTGCCGCACCGATACCGCGCGCGCCATACAAAACCGCCAGCGCCGACACCGCAAAGCCGCATAAAAAGCCTCGTATACCAACCAATAATGGCGCAAACACAAGTCCGATACAGCTCGTACCGCAAAGGCACATAAGCACCCACACCTGCAGCAAATTCAAAAAAGCACTTCGAAACACGCGCGTTGAATCCGCCGCAGTAAGCAGGCCCGACTGTCCTGCAAATACGCCGTAGAGTGCCTTTTCCGCCTCCTGCGGTACATTGGCAAGATAGAAGCTGCCGCCGATGACACCTGCGGTAAACACACAGAGCGTAAAAAGCAGCAGTTTATAATTACTCTGAACATAGTTTTCAAAAAAATTGCCGCTGATGCGCATAGGACCCACTCCTTCTGTTTATCCTATGCCGTCCGCGGCAAATTTATTATTTATTGTACATAGCTAAAGCATACACCGTTTAAGGTCAGCGTCAGCCGAATGCAGGCAAAGCGCTCCTGATCTGTAAAGAAGGTTTTTGTGTGTGCATTTTTCATCGCACCACACACGAGGTAGGTCACACCCTTTTCCATTGCATAATCCGTTTCACTGCCCTCATAGACCAGATAAACAGCCTTACCCCGGTTTACGGCATCTGCCAAAAGTGCATCCAAAACACCCTTCTCGTTTTCCTCCAAGCCATAAACCGTTTTCGGCATTATAATCACAATGCTTTTCTCCGTCGCATTCAGCACGGCAGAAATCAAAAGCGGCCACTGCGCAGCATCCGTGTTTTTGATGCCGCCCCTTGCGTTATTAACCGTAAGCAGCAGGTTGTTGTTGATGCTTTGCTTTGTAAAGCCGGTAATCGCTGTAATATTTTCCGTTTCGCCTGTGTAGGCACCCAATCTGTACGCGTGCTTTTTCGAGGCAAGAAAGCCGTTTCTCTGCGCATTTAAAAGTCGATACAAAAGATTGTTGCTTTCATAGCCATTGCCGGAAATATACAACTCGTAGCCGTTGCCCTCGCCGTAGCTCGGGTGTGGCACACCAACATCCACCGGCTTGTTATATAAAATTTCTCCGTCGGTTGCAATTGCGGCATACGCCCGCATCCCATCAAGCTCGGCACACAAAAAGGCACTGCCGGCAGCCTTTGCCGTCACCTTGCCGTTTTGCACGATAAAAGCATCGCTGTCCACACTCCATTTCACCTTCGATGCCGGAACGCTGACGCTGTTGCCGTATTCGTCCGTACCGCGCAGCGTGAAGGTATAGCTGCTCCCCACTGAAATTCTGCGACTTTGCGAGGACAGATAAATGTCCGTCAGTTCCTCAACGCTTTCAAAATGCACGGTCTGCTTGGCATTGCCACAGGTGACCGTTACCGTATATGTTCCACCCTCCAGGGGCACGATTTGCGTGCCCGTAATCTTTGAAGCGCGGTCGGTTTTAATGCTTACCTTGGACGACGAAACATCTATGTTATTGCCGTACTTATTATATACGGCATATTCTATGTTCACCGGCTCGCCCGGGTACACCTCAGACTTCGAGGTACGCACGGCGATGCCGCTCGCGGTCGTATTTTTCGGTGCCGCTTCAAAAATCCCGATTGCCGTCGATACCGAGCGCATAGAGCCCGTTAAGGTGTTTTGCACGGCAAGCTTGCCGCTGAAGCGATCGCGCGCAACCATCGTTGTCGAGCCGCCGCCATCCAAATTAATTGCCGTATCACAGCCAAGCTCAATTAAAACGCGTGCAAGCTCCGTTTGCGTCATCCCCTCGCATTCTGCAAGTCTGCCGTCGACGGTCACCAACATCAGCGTTGTGCCGTTTTTGTCAATGCCGATGGCCGTGCGCTGTGCATAGCCCGAAATGTTGTGCGTAAAGGTCGATATTTTTCCGTTCTGCACCAAAAGTGTTCCGCCGCCGGTTGCCTCGCGGATTTGATCAATCTCCGGCGCAAGCTCTGTTTCCAGCTCCACTGCATCCCCGACCTGGAAAGCCTCCTGCAAAAAGCCGTTGATTGCACCGTTGGTTACCAAAACATAGCCGTTTTCCGGAATTGGCGCCGGTTCCATACCAATGCGAATATCTGTCACGATGCCGTCCTCCACGACGAGCTCCGTCATCGGAATTTGCTTTAAAATCCCCGTTGTTTTTTCGCCCCACGCAGGCGTCAGCATCGTGATGCCGCCCGTTGTTACCGGCACCTTATTTATAGCAAACAGCGGGCAGTTATACCCTGCCGGTGCCGTGACCTTGCCCGAAAAGCTGAAATAATCCATCAGCACGGAGCCGTTCTCTAAAAAAGCGAGATTCGCCAGACCTGCATCTGCTGAGGGAGAAGAATGCAGCTCACCCTTTTGCACAACCATACCGAGCATATTTGTCGGCGGTGCGGTCATATTAAAAAAATCGCCGTTGACCGCGGCAATCGCGCCGGCACGCTCTGCCATGGAAAGCGTCGTTTCTCTTTGACTCACGCCGCCGTCCGCTGTCAAAACGCGCAGCGACAGGTTGTCGTTTGTCAAATCCACATATAAAACGCGGATTCTGTCCCAAGTATTCTGATAAAACCGGTCGATGCGCCGAAGCGTTACGCCCTGCGCAATCTGCGCCTCCGTGTCCGTTTCCCAAAGCGGCGCTGCCAAGGCATACGATGCAGTAATAAACAGCATCATACACAGAAGCCACGCGGTCAGGAATGCTTTTTTCATACTGCATCCTCCTTTATTTTCTTCTTTTACCTTCAGTATAATTTTAGTATAGAAACCCGCTTTTGTAAATAGGCGGTTTTTGACAATTTTACAAAAAATTCTTTACAAAGGGATTTTCGTATGGTAAACTAATATCAAGTCAATACGGTAGCTTTTCTTCGGTGCAAGGACATCGGCAAGATAACATCGTGGTACAGGTAATTTACCTTGTCTGTTTTTTGCACAGACAAGGCTTTTTTTATGCCCGAAAAGTGCCGTAAGTGTACGGTAAAAATTTTATAAGGGGGTTTTTCTCGAAATGGCTAAAGAGAAAAAGGTAATTTCCGGCCCGATTTACGATGCGCGTGAATTGGGCACCGCCAAGACATTGGTTCTCGGCTTCCAGCATATGTTCGCTATGTTCGGCGCAACTGTATTGGTACCGCTTTTAACCGGTCTTGACATCGCAACAACACTTTTGATGGCAGGCTTGGGCACGCTGTTGTTCCACCTGGTAACCAAAGGCAAGGTTCCGGCGTTCTTAGGCTCGTCGTTCGCTTTCCTCGGCGGTTACGGCGCTATCGCACCGCTTGCAGGTAACGGCACACTCACAAACGCACAGCTTCTGCCGTATGCATGCTTGGGCGTAGCTTGCGCAGGTCTTTTGTACCTGGTATTGGCTGCACTCATCAAGCTCGTTGGCGTTAAGAAGGTTATGCGCTTCTTCCCGCCGGTTGTAACCGGTCCGATTATTATTTCCATCGGTCTCGGCTTAGCAGGCAGCGCAGTGGGTAACTGCTCCGCAAACTGGCTTTTAGCATTCATCGCACTCGCTCTCGTTGTTGTTTTCAACATCTGGGGCAAGGGTATGGCAAAAATCATCCCGATTCTCATCGGCGTTCTCGGCTCCAGTGCAATTGCAGCAATTCTGGCACTCTGCTGGGGCGCACCTACGGCTGACGGCGCATACATCGCGCTTGGCGGCAACGAAGGCTTAAAGCTCTTCAGTGTTTCCGCACTCGAAAACTTAAAGACAGCTGCATGGATTGGCTTCCCGATTAAGTGGAACGGCACTGTATTCGGCGGCATCGATTGGACAAACACTTCGCTCGTAATCAGCTCCGTTGTTGCAATTATGCCGATCGCACTGGCAACTATGATGGAGCACATCGGCGATATCTGCGCTATCAGCTCGACTGTTGGCAAAAACTTCATCACCGACCCGGGTCTGCACAGAACACTTTTAGGTGACGGTATTGCAACCACACTGGCATCCCTCTTCGGTGGTCCGGCAAACACAACCTACGGCGAAAATACAGGCGTGCTTGCACTTTCGAAGGTATATGATCCGAAGGTAATCCGCATTGCTGCCATCATCGCAGTAATCCTTTCCTTCTCCCCGAAGTTTGCAGCACTCGTTAACCTGATTCCGACAGCCATCATCGGCGGCGTTTCCTTCATCCTCTACGGTATGATTTCCGCAATCGGTGTTCGTAATGTTGTAGAAAACCAGGTTGACTTCACAAAGAGCCGTAACCTGATCGTTGCAGCGGTAATTCTCGTTTCCGCACTCGGTTTAGGTTCCATCTCCTTCCCGATCGGTGGCTTGACCATCACACTGTCTGCACTCGCTTGCGCATCCATCGCAGGTATCGTATTAAACGCTATCCTGCCGGGCAAGGACTATGAGTTCAAGGCAGAGGATCCGAAGGAAGCTGACACAGGCGTTAACTTCAAAGTTTGATTATAAACAGGCAATAAAAAAGAGAGTCTTCGGACTCTCTTTTTTATTGCCTGTTTATTGACTGTGATTTCGGAATATGCTATAATTAACATAAGTATGAATTTCGAAAAATATGAACACAAAAAACACAAAACATCTATCTTCGGAGACTGTAGCTATGCAGAAAAAAAAGACACTCTTCAACTCCATCAGCTCTGTAATGGTCATTATGATTCTCGCACGACTGATGAGCCTGTTTTCCACACAATTTTATATGGCGCATTTCGGCGCTTCCGATGTGTATATGAATATATATTCCTATGTCATCAGCATCCCGAATATTATATTCACTTGCATTGGTACAGCACTCTCCACCGTTGTCATCCCGATTTTTATGGGGCATATGGCCAACGGTGAGGAAGCAGCTGCTAAGCGCTTTGCAAATAACATCATCACCATTTCTATGGCGCTGACCGCCGTTTTGGTGCTCATCGGCATTGCAATATCGCCACTTCTGCCGCGCTTCACGGAGTTTTCCAAAACGCCGGAAACCTATTCGTATGCAACCAAAGCGCTGATGATTATGATGCCGGTTATGTTCTTTTATGCGCTCAACTATATTTTTCAGGGCATGCTGCAGGCAATGGGCAGCTACCGCCTGCCCGCTTTTGTCAGCGTACCGAGCAGCCTGGTCGTTATTTTATATGTTATCTTTTTCGCTGACAAATTCGGCATCACCGGTCTTTTAGTTGCAACACTCATCGGACTTTCCCTGCAGGCACTCATTTTGATTCCGCCGCTGGTGCAAAAGGGTTATCGCTATCGCCCATCCTTCGAGCTGAAGCACCCGGACATCGTAAACGCACTCAAGCTGACAGGGCCTGTGCTGTTCGGTGTATCGGCATACCAGCTCAATATGCTCTACAATGTAACGATGATTGCACGCTTTGAAGGCATGGTTACGCTTTTGACCTATGTGCAAAACATCGTTCTATATATGGTGCTTGCCATTATTTATTCTGTAACGGCTGTGCTCTACCCGCGTTTGACGGAGAGTGCATCCAAAAACGATATGGTGCAGTACAAAACGGATTTAAACCACATTCTCTGTTCGGTCAGCACGCTTTTGATTCCGATGACCTTCGGCTTCATTGCCGTGCGCGAGCCGCTTTTGCGCGTATTGGCGCAGTATGGCAATATCACCGCCGCAGACATTACAAAGGCGGCGCTCCTCTTGGCCGCCTACGCCATCAGCATTCTCGGCATCGGCTACAAGGAAATCCTGGACCGCGCATTTTATGCCCTGCAGGATACAAAAACCTCCGCTGTGGTTGGCTTCATCATTATGGGCGCAAATATCTGCTGCAGCTTAATTTTGATGCAATTCTTCGGCGCATACGGCATCCCGCTGGCGTATTCCGTTTCTTCTTTAATCGGCAGCTGCGTCCTGCTGTGGCGCCTGCGTAAAAAAATCGGCAGCTTCGCCGCCGGCCTGGGAACAACGCTTGTAAAAAGTCTCCTCGCCGCGCTGGTAATGTTCGTTGCCGTTTCCGCTTTATCGCATTTTACCGCCACGCTCAGCGCAGGCGGCGTGCTTCTGCGCATTCTGCATTTAGGCATTTTATGCCTCAGCGGTGTAGCGGTTTACTTTATTATGGCACTGCTTCTGCGCATCTCGCATATTACGGACGCGGTGAAGAGTGTTTTAAACAAGCTTTGGAAGCGAGGTGCATAAATGAACACGAATTCAAGCGAAGCTCCGCTTTTGCGCGTGTTGTTTTTAATCAATCACGCCGGCAGAGGCGGCTCCGAAAAATATGTATATAAGTTGATTCAAGCCTACGAGGGCAAGCGCGCCCGGTGCTATTTTGTTTTCAACGAAGCAGGGCTTTTGTCCGAGCAAATTGCAGAATTGGGCATTCCAAGCCATCGGCTTGAAATGCGCAGCTCCTTCGATTTAAAGGCGGCCAAGCGCCTGGCACAGCTTTGCCGCGAAAACAAAATTGATGTGATTCACGCACAGCATCCGCGCGAAAACTACATTGCTGTATTGTCGAGGCTTTTCTACAGCAAGCCAAAGGTTGTCTACACCTGTCATCTGCACTGGGAGGTACCTGCATGGCACAGACCGATTAACCGACTGATTACAAGCGGAAATCACAAAATCATAGCCGTATGTAACAGCGTGGCAGAGCGCTTAGTGCAAAACGGTGCGATGCGCAAAAAAATCCGGGTGATTTTTAACGGCATTACTCCGCCGGCGGCAGATAAGCCCTCCACCCTGCGCGAAGAGCTCGGCTTAGACGAAGATACCTTTGTGATTACAACGCTGGCGCGCTATGACATTCTAAAGCGTTATGACCTGCTTACGGAGGCAGTTGCCAAGCTCAAAAAGCTGACCAATCAAAAATTTGCCGTACTCTATGTCGGCGACGGAGAGCTCTATGACGATATCACACAGCACATCCGGACCCTCGGCCTGGAAAAAGACATTTTCCAGCTCGGCTTTCGCACGGATACGGACAATATCCTGCAAGGCAGCGATTTGTTCGTCAACTGCTCTTCCAGCGAAGCGCTCAGCTTCGCCATTTTAGAGGCGCTCAGTCACGGGCTGCCCGCAATTGCAACAAAAATCGGCGGCAACCCGGACATTCTCTCGCCGCAGCACGATTGCGGCATCTTAGTAGATTTCGGAAACACGGACGCAATGGCAGAGGCATTCTGCCGTTTCATGGAGGACACCGCTCTCTATGCGCGCTGCAGTAAAAACGCGCTGCGCACGGTAAATGAGGTCTTTCATTTCAATAAAATATCAGACGAGACCTTTGAAACCTATTTATGATTTCAAAGGCAAACCAAAAGAAAAGAGGTTTTCATTATGCCAGAAAAGAAAAAGTTTAAGTTTAACATCATCGATGCGATTGTTCTCGTGGTTTTAATTGCAGCAATTTGCTTTGTCGGCTACAAGCTGTTTTTCGACCGCATGGGCGAAGGCTTTAATCAAAATGAGCAAGAGCTCAGCTACACCATCGAATTCTTCTGTGAAGAGTCGCCGACCTTCGCTGCAGAGCTCGTACAAATCGGCGATGCGGTTTCCGACGAATATAAGGATATTCCGCTCGGCACCGTAACAAGCGTTGAACTTGCGCCGTCTGTTTCCTATGCAACAAATGCAGCAGGCGAATATGTTGCATCCACGAAAGAAGGCTACAGCTCCGTAAAAATCACAACAGATTTAACCTTTGAAGGCGCACCGTACCAGCACGGCTTCCAGATAGATGTCTCCAAGTACGGTGTCGGTCACACGATGACCTTCCGTGCAGGCAAAGCAAAGCTCTACGGCCGTATTTCCGCGATTGAACAAAAATAAGGAGGCGATTGACTATGCTTCGCCAAAGCATCACCTGGCAGCTTTTGCTGTACCTGAAAAGCATATGGATGCAATACGAAGACTCCGTTTTCTATCGCCGGATTATGGCACTCGCGGCACGCATTCGCTCCGTATTTTCGGAAAGCGCGCTGTATCACTGTGTTACGCAACCCTCCGCATTAGAGCAAAAGTATAAAACCTCCCTGTTTTATGCTGTGCTTAGTGCAATATACAGGGGCTTTGTCTTTTGCATCACTACCGTCCGCGATTGGATCGGCGCGCTGTCGGCGGGCAGTACGCTGCAGCGTATTTTACACAAAACGCGCATCGCCGGCGTATTTAAAATCGAATATCTGAGCGCAGGGTTCTTTGCGCTTATGCTGCTGACGCCGCATACGCTCTGGAATAACCTGTATGCGCTTGCAGGCGCAGTTTTTCTGCTGGTTGTGTACCTCTTACAGCTGAAAACCTCAGCGCAACCGATGCGCAATGTGCGCGGTTTGCCGCTCTCACTGCTCATATTTGTGCTTGCCATCGCCTTCGGCGTAGTGATTACGCCGGTACCGGCAGACGGCGTGCGCATTGCAATGTTTTATATAACAGCGATTCTGTTTATGCTGATTTGCGCAGCAGGCATCCGCGATAAAAAGGCTCTTTATGCGTTTTTACATCTGCTGCTCGGCGGCTTGGGTATACTTTGTGTGTTCGGCATCGTGCAGCGCTTTATCGGCGTTGAGGTCAGCGAAGAATTTACCGACCTTGCCAACAATGTCGGTATGCCGGGCAGAATTTTCGCGACGCTTTCAAACCCGAACAACTATGCAGAGGTCATCGTGATGCTTACGCCGTTTGTCGGCGCAATGCTGCTCAAAACAAAATCCGGGCGCGCAAAGGTGCTCTGGTCGATTCTTTTGCTGTTGTGCGTCGTTGCATTAGCAATGACCTACTCCCGCTCCTGCTGGGTTTCCTTCGCTATTGCAGTCGTTGTATTCTTTGCACTCTACGATTGGCGACTTTTATTGCCGCTGTGCCTTGTGGCTGTGTTGTGTCTGCCGCTTTTGCCGGCATCGGTTATGAATCGCATCTTAACCATCGGTTCCATGACGGACACCTCCAACGCCAGCCGCGTATTCATTTGGTACGGCGTTGCAGATATGCTGCGCGACCACGGCTTAACCGGCATCGGTCTCGGCTCGCAGGTGTTTACAAAAATGCACGAGCTTTATGCCCATCCGCACGCCCCCGTTGTTCAGCATTCGCATATGCTGTATTTAGAGCTGTTTACGGAAATGGGCATCCTCGGCGGCTGCAGCTTTTTAGCCTTCCTTTTGACTACAATTAAGAAGGGACTTGCAAGCTTTAACCGCACAGACTATGAACTGCGCAGTCTCATTATTGCGGGCATCGCCTCGCTTGCCGGCATCTGCTTTGCCGGTGCCGCGGAGTACATTTGGTTCTACCC
Organism: Clostridia bacterium; assembly: GCA_045546315.1. Taxonomy (GTDB): domain Bacteria; phylum Bacillota; class Clostridia; order UBA1381; family UMGS1253; genus RGIG2041. The sequence goes on from JAZQCN010000036.1 coordinate 119,707, forward strand.
GCGTGTGATGTTCGTATTCTGGATTGTCATGGGCATCTTGCTGTGTGCAATCCGTCTTTCCAAGCAGGAAAAGGGCAACTAAACTTCCGGAGGCAATTTTTCTATGAAAATACTACATTTAATCAGTGGTGGCGACAGCGGCGGTGCCAAAACACATTTAAAAAACCTGGTATACAAACTCTCCGAATATGCAACAATTACGGTTGCTTGTCTTATGGAGGGTGAATTCTATACCGATTTTGTGCAAAACTATAAAGACACCGTGCTTTTCAAGCAAAAAAACCGTATGGATTTATCCGTCGTAAACGCGATTGTCAAAAAACTGAAAAACGAGAAGTATGACCTTTTGCATGTACACGGTGCAAGAGCGAATTTTGTCTCCGTATTTATCAAGAAAAAGATTGACATCCCGATTGTCACCACGATGCACAGTGACTATCTTTTAGACTTCGACGATTTTTTCAAAAAGCTTTTATTTACAAATATGAACCGTTTTGCACTGCGCAGAATCGACTATTTCATCGCCGTATCCGATGCCTTTTCCGTGATGCTGCGCGAAAGAAACTTCCGCCCGAACAGCATCCAGACCGTCTATAACGGTATGAATTTTTCCGCCGTGCCGCAAACGGTAACCGACAAGGAAACCTTTGCAAAAAACCACGGCATAAACTACGACAAGGATTGCATTTATGTCGGTATCCTGGCGCGTTTGGATTTGGTTAAGGATGTAGCGACCTTCGTGCGCTGCGCTGCAGAAGCATGCAAGCAAAACAAACGCCTGCGCTTCTTAATCGGCGGCGACGGTGCCGAGCGCAAAAACTTAGAAGCACTCGCACGCCAGCTCGGCGTCGGCGAAGGGCTTAAGTTTTTAGGCTTTGTCTCCGATAACTACGGCTTTTTGAATTTTGTAGATATCAATACATTGACCTCCCTGTGCGAAAGCTTTCCATACTCTATGCTGGAGGGCGCGGCAATGCACCTGCCGATGGTCGCATCGCGCGTCGGCGGTATTCCCGCACTCGTGCGCGACGGTGAAACCGGCTATTTATTCGATGTCGGCAATGCCAGGGAAATGGCAAAGCACATTCTCACCTTGGCAGACAATCCTGAAATGATGCATCAAATGGGTGAAAATATTTACACACTTGCAACCACACAGTTTTCCGACGATGCTTTTGCAAAAAGGCATATGGAAATGTATAAAAATATTTTAGAGGATTATAATAGTCCAAAGCGCTACGATGTCGTGCTTTCCGGCTACTATGGCTTCCACAACAGCGGCGACGATGCGCTGCTGCTCGCCATACTGGACGGTCTTAAGAAAAAAAAGCCAAATTTGCGCGCAGCCGTTTTGTCCGCAGCACCGCGCAATACACGCCTGCAATACGGCGTAGATGCCATCAGCCGCGAGAATTTGTTTTCGCTTTGCCGGATACTGAAGGATTCCTCTATGCTCATCAGCGGCGGCGGCTCACTGATTCAGGACGAAACCAGTCCGCAGTCACTTTGGTACTATCTCGCCGTTATCCGTTTAGCCAAGCGCTTCGGACTCAAAATCATTCAGCTGGCTAACGGCTTCGGCCCGGTCAAATACAAATTCGATAAAAACCTGTGCCAAAAAATTATCCCGCGCTGCGTGGATGCCATCACCCTGCGCGACAGCCACTCCGCAGTTGAATTGGAGCGTCTCGGCATCACCGGTATTCCATGTACCATTACGGCAGACCCCGCATTGACGCTTATCCCGGCAGACAATCGCCGGGCAAGGGCAATTTTAGAGGCAGCAGGCGTAGCCGAAGGGGAGCGCTTTATTGCCGTCTCCATTCGCAGTACAAAAACTGCAAAGCCGGATTTCCGGGCACAGCTAGCAGCTGCGCTTGACCAGATTGCAAAAACGCACAAACGCAGCATCGTATTTTTGCCGATGCAATATCCGCGCGACTTAGAGATTTCGCGCGATATCGCCAAGCGTATGGGCGCAGCCAGCCATATCATCTCCACACCATCCGAGGTGCAGGAGACAATGCAGATTTTAGCACACGCGGATTTGGTGATTGCAATGCGACTGCATACTTTGATTTATGCCGCCGCAATCGGCAAAGATGCCGTTGCAATCGACTATGACCCAAAAATCAGAGGCTTTATGCACGATGCAGGTATGACGCATCGTATCACATTAACTGACTTTACGGCACAGGCATTAGTCGATGCAGCGAATGACTGCGTAACACACGCGCACACCATCGACAATGAAGCACTGCGCGTGCGTGCTGAAAAGAACGCCGATATTGCATTAGCACTCTTAGAGGAGGCAAACCATGCCAATTTATAATAACATTACTGAGCTTGTCGGGCATACACCGCTTGTGGCACTTGCGCACTTTGCGCCGGACAAGCATATTCTTGCAAAGGTCGAGTTTTTCAACCCTGCCGGCTCTGTAAAGGACAGAGCCGCACTGTATATGCTCCGTGCCGCGGAGGAAAGCGGTCTGCTAAAGCCGGACAGCGTTATCATTGAGCCGACCAGCGGCAATACCGGCATCGGTATCGCCGCAATTGCTGCCTACAAGGGCTACAAGGTCATCTTAACCATGCCGGAAACGATGAGCGCAGAGCGCAGAAAGCTGCTTGCCGCTTACGGCGCAGAAATTGTGCTCACCGAAGGCAGCAAGGGTATGAACGGCGCTGTCGAAAAGGCAAACGAGCTTGCAAAACAATATAAAAACAGCTTCATTGCCGGGCAGTTTGATAACCCTGCCAACGCGCAGGCACATTACGAAACCACCGGCCCGGAAATCTGGGCGGATACCGAGGGCAAGGTCGACATTTTCGTTGCCGGCGTCGGCACGGGCGGTACGCTCACAGGCATCGGCAAATATTTAAAAGAAAAGAATCCGGACATACAAATCATAGCCGTAGAGCCCTATGACTCGCCGCTTCTTTCCGAAGGGCGCGCGGGCGCACACGGACTGCAAGGCATCGGCGCGAACTTTGTGCCGTCCTTGCTCGATTGTGCTGTTTACGATAAAATCATAACCGTTAAAACCGAGGAGGCCTTCCAAGCTGCAAGAGACTTGGTGCAAACGGAAGGCTTGCTTGTCGGCATTTCCTCCGGCGCTGCGCTGCACGCCGCAAAGCTGCTTGCCGACCGACCGGAAAATAAGAACAAGACCATTGTTGCACTTTTGCCGGATACGGGCGAACGGTATTTATCTACAGATTTATTTAAAGCATAAAAAAATCACAACGCAAAAACGTTGGGATTTTTTTATCATCAGATATTTAAATAGCTTCTGACCGCACCCTCCAAAAAGGCAATCTGGCTTTCGGCCGCTTTTTTGGACTCTGCCGCTGTGCAGAAATACAGCTTAATCTTCGGCTCTGTGCCGGACGGACGGATTGCAATAAAGGTCTTGCCGTCTGCCAGGCGGAAACGCAATACATTGCTTGCGGCAAAATCGCCGATTTTAGTTGTCGTTCCGTCTGCCAGGTACTTGGTGTTGATGCTGTAGTCTTCCTTTTCTGCAATTGCAATGCCACCGAACTCGCTCGGCATATTGTCGCGGATGCCCTGCATCGTGTCTGCAATCTGCTGCATACCGTCTTTGCCGTACATATATACAGATACCGTAGACTCTGCAAAGAAACCGTACTTACCGTAAAGCTCCATCAAGCCGTCATAGAGTGTCATGCCCTTGGTCTGATAATCAGCTGCCATTTCGGCAATCAGCATTGCCGCGCCGACAGCATCCTTATCGCGCGCATAGGTGCCCGGCAAATAGCCGTAGCTTTCTTCAAAGCCGAATTCATAAGTATGCGCACCTGTAACCTCATAGTCCGCAATTTTTTCTGCAATATACTTAAAGCCGGTGAATACATCAATTACATTTACGCCGTAATCCTTTGCAATTTCGCGGCTCGCATCCGAGGTAACAATTGTTTTAATAATCACGGACTTATCCGTCAGCACGCCCTTCTTTTTCTTTGCCTCTAAAATATAGCGACACAAAAGCGCGCCCGTCTGGTTGCCGGTCAAAACCTGATACTCACCCTCGCTGTCGCGCACAACCACGCCAACGCGGTCAGCATCCGGGTCTGTGCCGATAATGAGCGATGCACCGTTTTCCTTTGCAAGGGCAATCGCCTGTGTAAAGCCTTCCTTGTCCTCCGGATTCGGGGATTTCACCGTCGAAAATGCTGGGTCCGGCTTTGCCTGATTCGGCTCAACAATCACATTCTTAATGCCGATTTTGTCGAAAATCGCAGTAACCGGACGAAGACCTGTGCCGTGAAACGGTGTATAAACCACTTTAAAATCATCACCCAAGGTCTTAAATACCTCCGGGTTAATGCTCTGCGCATAAACTGCATCTAAAAATGCCGCATCGACCTCTGCGCCGATCTTTTCCAAAAGCGGACTTTTCTCAAATTCCGCATCGGAAATCACCTTTACATCTTCAAAAATATCACAGCTGTTGACAACCTCCACGATTACATCGCTTGCCTCCGGCGGGAACTGCGCACCATCACTGCCATATGCCTTAAAGCCGTTGTACTCCTTCGGATTGTGGCTCGCCGTAATCATAACGCCGGCAGCCGCCTTGTAGTAGCGAATGCCGAACGATACCTCCGGTGTCGCGTGAATCTGCTCAAACAGATACGCCTTGATACCGTTGGCAATCAATACTTTTGCTGTTTCCTTCGCAAAGGCATCGGAGAAATAGCGCGTATCATAGCCGATCACAACGCCGTCTGTCGCCTTGCCGGAATCAAGCACATATTTGGCAAGTCCCTGTGCCGCACGGCGCACGGTGTAGATGTTCATGCGGTTTGTACCCGCACCCAAAAGCCCGCGCATACCGCCCGTACCGAACTCCAGATCGCGGTAAAAGCGCTCCTCGATTTCCTTTGCATCGCCGGAAAGCTTTTCAAGCTCTGCCTTTGTTTCGGCATCCAGCTTATCACTTGCAAGCCAGTAGCTGTATAATTCTTCTGCTGTTTTTCTCATGCTGTTCTTCCTTTCTGTATGTATCTAATAATTCAAATTCAACGTACTGCCCCGGTAATCCTCTTTTTTATCTATGTCACGGACCGTCGGGGACGCCGGTCCCTACATAGCATATGCAAATGTGTCAAGACGACAACTACGCAATGCGCCAAAATTACCCATATGCGTTTTGAAAGCGGGAATTTGGATGCAGTGCAAGGCAAAGTTGACGACACAGTACTCTGTGTACGGGTCGGCAACTTTAACGACGCAATGCGCCAAATTCACCCTGCTTCCTTTTGAAAGAGGGAATTTGGATGCAGTGCGAGGCGTAACCGAGGGCACAGTACGCATGTACGGGTCCGAGGTACAACGAAGCAATGCGCCAAATTCACCTTTCAAAAATAACAAAAGGCAAAAACTATTTATAATATATATGCTCAAATACATTATACCAGATTTTGCATCCGGTGGCAACATTATTTTAGGGGGGAATGTTTTAAGGGGGGAAATGTATTTTCGCACTTATAAACAGCCTTTGCCGGGAAATATGCAATTGTAGGTTTTCTGTGATTTAATTGTACTACTGAACCTTTAAAATGGCAATTAACAAAGTGTGAACATTCTGTTAATTTTGATTTATGCACTCAGGAGTGCGCGCAGCTTTAAAAGCAGCTTTTTTTCCAGGCGTGATACCTGTACCTGGCTGATGCCGAGCTCGGCGGCAGTTTGGGATTGCGTTTGGTTTTGATAATAGCGCAGCGTTATTAAGCGCTTTTCACGCTCGGGCAGAGCCAAAACAAGCTCGTTTAAGGCAAGCCGGTCCAAAAGGTGCTCCTCTGTATCCGGCGCGGCAAGCGTGTCCATCAAGGCAAAGCCGCTTTCTGCATCCTCCGCTTGCAGATACTGCATCGGGCGCAGCGCCTCCATCGCCAAAACGACCTCCTCCGGCTGCAGACCAAGCTTTAAAGCGACCTCGGAAACGGTGGGTGCTTCGCCGGTCAGTTTGGTTTGCTGTTCTGTAAAGCGGCGTACATTAAGCGCATTGGTTTTGATGCTTCTGCTGATGCGCAGCGCACCGTCATCGCGCAAATGCCGTTTAATTTCGCCCAAAATCACCGGCACGGCATAGGTCGAGAGTTTAACCCCGAAGCGAAAATCAAAGCGCTCCACCGCTTTTACAAGCCCGACACAGCCGATTTGAAACAAATCCTCCATATCATAGCCCATATTTGCAAAGCGTTTGACCACACTGCCGACCAAGCCGATGTTTTCTTCCACAATCCGACTGCGCTCCTCCGGCGAAAATGCACTCGTCGCGGTCGTGTCCTTCTCTGTCGTTTCCAAATACATGCACTTCGCCTCCCGCTTTACTTTATCCCTCTGCCGCCCGCACAGAAAACAAGCTGCCGACCTTATCCGGCAGACGCAGCTGTTTTTCCAGAATTACGGTTGTCCCTTCCATAAGCACGCTATGTACCTTCACCGAATCCATAAAGGCCTCCATAACCGTAAAGCCCATACCGGAGCGCTCCGATTCCGGCTTGCCCGTGTACAAAGGCTCCATTGCCTGCCGCACATCAGCAATACCGGCACCTGTATCTGTGACGCTGACCTTGACATAGCGCTCCTCCGTTATGCAGTGCACCTCCACTGTCCCTTCGCGCCCGTCATAGCCGTGCACAATTGCGTTGGTCACCGCTTCGGAAAGCGCAGTTTTGATATCCGAAAGCTCCTCTAAGGTCGGGTCGAGCGGCATAATAAAGGCAGCGACTGCCGTTCGGGCAAAGGCTTCGTTTGCAGAATGTGCCGCAAAGCACAGATGCATTTCATTTTTCATGTTCGCCGTCCTCCTTACACCTTCAAAAGTGCGTCATCCACCGTTTTTGCCCAATCCACCAGCTTATAAATGCCGGAAAGACTCATCAGCCGATCCATCTGCTCCGACACGCCTGCAAGCACGATTTTCCCGTCCAGCGGGCGTACCATACGATATCTGCCCATAATTAAGCCGATGCCGGAGCTGTCCATAAAATTCAAATCTTTAAAATCAAAGATGATGTGGTCGGCGCGTGTGCTTAAAAATGCGTCGTCGACATTTTGGCGGATGCCGGCGGCGGTGTGATGGTCAATTTCCTGATCGAGGCGCACAATCAGTGCCCGGCGCTGCCCGTTATACTCTATTTTCATATTTTGCTCATCCTTTCCGTCTATATGAAGCATTGTAGCACGCACAAAATGAAAAAAAGCGCTTATTCTGTCGTGGATCTGCTTTTCCATCGACAAAATAAGCGCTTTGCTTATTTATTGTTTACATTAAATATTCTACTAAGGTTTCCATCGGCATCAAAAGCTCCACCGGATTCTTCTCCATCACATCCTGCGCCCATATACCGATTGCAATGGCTTTACATAACGCATACTGCTCTTCCCCCATCGCCGGCAAAGGCATGCGCTTGATGATATGATAGCCAAATATACTCTGCACAGGTGCGCTGATTTCGCCCACCTGCAAAGCAATCACGCCGTTATAAAACTCATCGACCATTTCTTCGGCAGTAAATACATAGCCATCCGGATTTGCTTGCATACCGCCGTCTTGCGAATACTGCTGCATCAACGCATCAAAATCTGCGCCGTCTGCGAGCTGTGCACACAAATCCTTTGCAAGTGCTTGAGCTGCAAGCTTTTCCTCGTCCGAAAGCGCTGCGCCACTTTGCAAGTCCACCGTCGGAATCAAAATATGCTTTGCACACAGATAGTATTCTTCGTAAATCTTTTGCAGCGCTTCTGCGCCAATTATGGATTCTGCCTTCGAGGAAATATCTATTGAAGTCGCCATCATCTCCAAAAAGAAAGCATAAACACCGGGCAGCGCACCGTACACAACATCATACGGTTCAAACTTAGACACTTCATCCTGTATTGCTTTAACTGCATCTGCCGAAAAACCGCCTTGCGCATAAATCAACGCATCATAAAGCGGTAAACACTGGCTATAAACGAATACGATTTCATCCACCAGCTGCTTTTCCAGAATTGCAATTTCCGCTTCCGTCGCACCGCTTTCCGGTGTCGGTATCCTGTTTTCGTGCATCAAATCATATAGCAGTTTTACTTCCTCCAGGGTTACAACGCTATATTTGGAGCGCATAACCACCGGGCTGTCCGTAATATAAATCTGCTGTGTCGACGGCAAATACTTCACAGTATAGCCAAATGTTTCCGTAATAAAGCGCAGCGGCACAAGCGTTCTGCCGTTTTGCTCTATTGCAGCAACATCCAGCGTAACACTTTCACCGTTTACGGTTGCAAGGTTACTGCCGATTGTAAGCGCAATGTTAACCGCTTCCGTCGAAATCGTTGCTGTCTGCGTTGTATCGTCCCAGCCGACCTGCGCGCCGAAATTCTCTGCAATCACACGCACCGGCACAAGCGTTCTGCCGTTTACGGTAAACGGTGCTGTTTCTATTTCCTGCCGTTTTATAACATGTCCATCATCCGGATTAAAAGAAGATACCGTATTCTTTCCTACTTGCATTTCGACGCTCATCGCACTCGCCGTTACGCTAAGCATGCAAAAGCACAAAACCAATGCAAGAATTTTTCTCATAGGTAGTTCACCTCTTAAAAGAATTTTCCGATTTCATCCAAAACATAAGACTGCTCAATCATGAAATCGCGCACATCCTTGTTTTTTAAAAGCACACCAAAAATCAGCTTCACACGGCGCACAAACTCCGGTTCAAAATCCGTCATCCTGAAGGTTTGCGCCAGAGGACACATCGATTTTGCGCGCGGATCAATGATAATTTCCGGCTTTCCGCCCTCCTTTAAATAAGGAATCAGCGGAAAAATGCGACACGACAGCGGTCGCAGCTTGCGATCACATGTGCCGTCACAAAGCAATATCGGCGCTGCCTTATCTGCATCACCGTATAAAAACGCCGAGGTTTCGATTTTCATCCAAGCCAAAGCCTTGCCTTTGTACATGCAGCTTTCACCCGGATACAGATACATCCCTGCTTCATCATCCTCACTAATGCAGCAAGCGCCGCTGCAGAGCTGACCGCAGTCCACCCTGAGCGGCGTTACATCGTCCAATAAGCGGTATATCCCTTCGTAGATATCGCTTGCTTTCATGCAATCAACCAACCTTTGTAACTATAATTTCATCAACCTTGGCTGTCAAAGCCGCAAAGTCCAATATTTCGGAAGCATGGCTCGTAACAACGGCCTGCGAAAATGCAGCTGCATAGCGCAGGGTATCCTCCATAGCACAGCCCTTCGTCTGCCCATAGATAAAGCCACTCAAAAACGCATCGCCTGCGCCGACCGTATTATAAACCGGCACATTCGGCACCTGCACCAGATACACGCTGCCGCCGCAAATTGCGATTGCACCGTCCGGCCCGCAGGAAACCAAAACATTGTCTACCCCACGCTCGTGAATGCGCTTTGCACATTCAATGATTTCATATCGATTTACCAGATGCACATCAAAGCTGTCCGAAAGCTCTTTTACATTCGGCTTAATCACATCCGGCTTTGCCTCCAGCGCCTCCAAAAGCGCTTTGCCGCTGCAATCCACAGCAACCTTCGCGCCGTTTTCGTGAATCACCTGCGTGAGCGTTTTGTAAATATCCGTCGGCATTTTATCCGACACGCGCCCGCTGAGCGCGATGTAGGCGCAATCCTTTGCCAGCTGTGCTGCCTTTTCGTGCAGCGCTGCAAGCTGCGCCTCTGTCGGGGTGCCTGCCTCCAGATTAATATCTGTATAAGTACTGTTTTTCAAATCCACAACCTTGATGTTGTTGCGAATCGGATAGTCCACCGGCAAAAAATCCGAGCGCACGCCGAACTTGTTGAGCTGGCTGATAAACACCGCGCGGTCCGGTCCGCCGATAAAGCCGAAGCACACCGACTCCAAGCCGCTCGCCGCTAAAAATTTTGCAACATTTACGCCCTTTGAACCGGGAATCGCCGCCGAATCCCGTGCACGATTGACCTCGTTTAAGCAAAAATCATCAACATAGATTGTTCTGTCCATTGCCGGACTTAACGAAAGACCTGCAACTATTGTACGCATACTGTCACCTTCCCCTGGCAAACTTACGCTTCATATAACGGATGCTTCTTGCAAAGCGCTGCTACGCGCGCTTTGATTTCATCTGCACTTGCGCCGTCTGTTACGGCAAGCTTAATGAGCGCCGCAACTTCCTTCATATCTTCCTCTACAAAGCCGCGGGAGGTTACCGCCGGTGTGCCGATACGGATACCGCTGGTTACAAACGGACTCTGTGTATCAAACGGGATTGCATTCTTATTTACGGTAATACCGATTTCATCAAGCTTATGCTCTGCATCCTTACCGGTGATGTTCATCGGTGTCAAGTCAACGAGCATCAAGTGGTTGTCTGTACCGCCGCTTACAAGCTTAAAGCCTTCTGCTACGAGTGCATCCGCCAGCGCAGCCGCATTTTTTACAATCTGTGCCTGATAAGCTTTAAATTCATCGGAAAGGGCTTCCTTAAAGCATACTGCTTTCGATGCAATGACATGCATCAAAGGACCGCCCTGGATTCCCGGGAACAATGCCTTGTTAATCTTTGCTGCATGCTCTTCTTTACAGAGAATCAAGCCGCCGCGCGGACCGCGAAGTGTCTTATGTGTTGTCGTGGTTACGAAATCCGCATGCGGTACCGGATTCGGATGCAAGCCTGCTGCAACCAAGCCGGCAATATGCGCCATATCTACCATAAAGTATGCACCGACTTCCTTTGCAATTTCTGCAAAGCGCGCAAAATCAATCGTTCTCGGATATGCAGAAGCACCTGCCAAAATCAGCTTCGGCTTGCACTCAAGCGCGAGACGGCGAACCTCATCGTAATCAATTACGTTTTCGCCTTCGTTTACGCCATACGGCACGATGTTAAAGTATTTACCGGAAATATTCACCGGGCTGCCGTGGCTTAAGTGACCGCCATGTGCAAGACTCATACTCAAAACGGTGTCGCCTGGCTCCAGAACGGAGAAGAACACCGTCAGGTTTGCCTGTGCACCGGAGTGCGGCTGTACATTGGCGTGGTCTGCGCCAAACACCTGCTTTGCGCGTTCAATTGCCAAGTTTTCCACAACGTCTACATATTCGCAGCCACCGTAGTAGCGCTTACCCGGATAGCCCTCTGCATATTTATTGGTCAGCGGTGTACCCATCGCTTCCATAACAGCTTCGCTTACAAAGTTTTCCGAAGCAATCAATTCAATCTTGTTCTGCTGACGGGAAAGCTCCTGCATAATCGCAGCATGCACTTCCGGGTCTGCGTGTTTTACCTTATTAAACTCCATTGTATAACACTCCTTAATATTTATAGATAGATATATTATACAGTATTCTTATAATTTAAGCAAGCCTTTTTGCATTTCTTTGCCATATATTGTATTTGTACTGATTTTTTAACAAACACATCTCACTCAGTCTACCTCTACATCTTTTGTAAAGAAATCAGCATAAGTTTTACTACCGCTCGGGAATGGCGCATAATTCACCAGCGCCGGCACGTGTGAAACCTCAAAGCGGTCATTGTCCAATCTGACCAGCGTGCCGCCGAGCTGCCCCGGCAAATGAGAATCATACTGCCCTGTTTTCAGGCCGAATACCCAGCGGATATTTTTATATGTGATGCAGGTATTGATTCTGTGCACATGGCCGACAAATACGCCATCCACGTTACACGCCTGCGCAAAGTCCATAAAACCGGGCACTTCGATAGAATGTACCACCTGCGGCATTTGCTTTGAACCGAAGTCGCCGTCCTTTGCCTCCACATCGACGCCAATCTGATAAAATCCATCGTCATCCGTCACATAGCCCTTTGCCTTCGCCGCTTCGGTAAATTCCATCGTCGGATGATGGCAGCATACAAACGCCGGCACGCTTCTGCCCTGATTTTGACTAATGCGCACCGTATTTTTTCTGACCATTTCCAGCTGATCCGGATACAAACCGCTTGCACATTGCCCTTTGCAGCCGTGCGAGTCCAGCATATGCAACACACGGACAAGTTCGTCACCAACTGCCACGCCGACCGTATAGTTGCCGTTACCCGTCACATTGCCGCGGCAAAACAGACAATTTTTTGCCTTTTCAAGCATCGAGCATTGCCAATCTATACCCATATAAGATTCGTTGTCGTGATTACCGAACACCGGCGCCCACGGAATCCCAAGAGAACCCATAAAATCGCAAAACAGTTCAAAACTGGTACCTGCATCGTCGAACGAACCGTAGATCAAGTCACCCGTGATAAAAATCAGATCCGGTCTTGTCTGCGCAACCAAAGAACGAATATGCGTAAACACATTCTGCTCAATCATTTCCGGTTGCCATGCAAGAATCTGATCCAGCGGTATTCTGTCCGGCGTACGGCGCTGCAGCGCATCAATCACCTGCATATCCGTAAGCTGCAATAATCGGATAGTTGTGTTCTTTCTCTCCTCCGGCAAACGCACTACCACATCGCAACCGTCAAAACCGTCCGGGTTATGCAGAATTTCCGTCAATTCAATCGCATTGCTCATCTTAAAACATCTCCCCTCTTAAAATCGTTTCTTGCACATGAAACCATTCATCGACAATAATCAGATTTGCAACATTCCCCTTGCGGATTTCGCCGAGGTCAGGCAGATTTAAAAGTCTTGCCGGATTTAAGGACGCATAGCGGAATACATCGCAAATCGAGCCACCGGTATGTACCATCATATTATGGCAAGCAATATCAAGCGTCAGCTTCGAGCCGGCAATATCACCGCCCCAGTCAAAATTGATATCAAATGCATCCTCTAAACCCGCAATCGGCGGACCGTCTGCCACAAAGGCATCCGCAATTAAGATAATCTTATCCTTCCCCTTAATCTTTTTGATCAGGCGCAGCATATACGGATGCACATGCACGCCCTTCGAATCACAAATGAGTTCTGCATAAATACCGTCGTTATAGTTAACGGTTTCATCCACACATACGCCGCGCACCTCGGGATAGTTTTCCAACGTGCCGGTTGCATTGGTGTGATGTGTGCCGAGCTTTAAGCCGTATGGCATCAACACTTCAATCTGCTCAGGGGTTGCCTCGGAATGTGCCACAGAAAAGACGATACCCGGGATTTCTTTTTTTACATACTGCACAAACTCCAAAATCCCCTCGCGCTCCGGCGCAACGCACCAGACCTTCGCAAAATCCTTTGCCGCCTCGACCACTTCGGCGTAGTCTGCTTCACGAATTGCATCCTTCCACACGTTCTTTTCCTTATCACAGCCAAAATCCGGATTTAAGTACGGTCCTTCCATATAAACGCCGAGAATGTTTTTACACGTTCCATCCGCAATGCCTTTTTTAAACTTTGCAATCGCATCCAGATGCTCCTGCTTGTTCATACTGTAAAACAACGCAGGCAACACAGAGGTCACACCGTGCTTTAAAAGCGTAGCACAGCATTTTGCCGGATCCTCGTGAAAATAAGTTTCTCCGTCGGCGTGTGTATGTATGTCAATCAGTCCCGGACCGACAAACTTCCCCTTCGCATCGATAATTTCGCACTCCTCCGGCACAGCTACGGCTTTCGCCGCACCAAAATCAACAATTCTGCCATTCTCCATCAAAAGCACGCCGTCCGGGATATAATGGTCCTTCATTACAAGTACTGCGTTAATAATTGCCGTCATATATTTGGCACCTCATTTTCTCTAATTCTACCTGTGCTTCAATTATATAATACTACCGCATTTCTGTCAATTTCCCACGCTACAATTCTTCCTATGTTTTTATTGCTTTCCGCAAATGACTGTGATAAAATCATTACAGTACATTCTGTAATTCTGTGAAGGTGTTTATTTTTCTGACAGCACTTTGCATCTTCAGAAAGGAATCTGCTATGCAAAACCGCAACAAATCTTTAAAAATCGTTCTCTCCGCTTTCTTTTTGGCGCTTTCATATGTTCTGCCGTTTTTGACGGGGCAAATCCCGGAAATCGGCGCGATGCTGTGCCCGCTGCACATTCCGGCGCTTCTGTGCGGCTTTATCTGCGGCTGGCCATACGGCTTGGCGGTCGGCTTTATTGCACCGCTTTTCCGCTCGATGGCACTCGGCATGCCGCCAATGTTTCCAACGGCAATTTGTATGGCATTTGAGCTTGCGGCATACGGCGCGGTCGGCGGCTTATTCCACAGATTACTGCCGCGCAAAAAGGCATATATCTACTGCTCACTCGTGTGCGCAATGCTTGCAGGCAGAGTCGTTTGGGGCATAGCGATGGCAATCTGCCTCGGTTTTGGCGGCAGCGGCTTTACCTTTGCCGCATTTATCGCCGGCGCATTTACAGACGCAATCCCCGGCATTATTCTGCAGCTTATTATCGTTCCCGTACTGGTGATGGTGCTGGAAAACCCCAAAATATCAGTTTTAAAGGATTAGCGCTATGAGTCCAAACGAAAAAACCTGCAATTTACTTCTTAAACACTACGAAAGCTATCCGCATCTGCAAATGCAGGATATATTCAAATTCATTCACCAAAGTGCATTCGGCTGTGAGCATATGGTATCCTCTTTAGAGGCGGTAACGGACTATATCCGCACAGAATATGAAACTGCTGATTTATCCAGCGCACCGCTCATTGTACCGCTCGACGGCGCATACAGCCGCGTGTATCTCACCTATTTAGACAATGGCTTAAGCGCACAAACGCTTGGCAAGCTTTTCTACCTGTCTGCTAAGGCGGAAACAAACGACAAAGCAGATGCAGAAAGCAAGCTTTCCGTTGCAGCAGAGCTTGTGCGCCGGGGCAAGCTTCCGTTTTCTGCCGAAGCCTTCGAAAATGCGGCAGCAAAGTGGAAGGCAGACGGCTACCCTGCCGTGCATCATTCCGACAGCTTCAGAAATACATACAAACCGGCCTACCGCGTAATTGCAAACAAATTCGTTCCGTTTTTATCGCTTTTTGCAAAGCTCGATCAAATGCTTGCAAACGGCACGGTGACGCTCGCAATAGAAGGCGGCAGTGCAAGCGGCAAATCCACGCTGAGTACACTTTTGGAAATGCTTTACGGCTGTACGGTACTGCATATGGATGATTTCTTTTTGCGCCCGGAGCAAAGAACGCCCGAGCGCTATAAGGAAGTCGGCGGCAATATTGATTATGAGCGGTTTTCAGAAGAAGTGCTCCTACCGCTCGGCAAGCGCGAGCCGATAAGCTACCGAAAATTCGATTGCTCTACACAAACGCTATCCGCACCGTGTACAGCTTTGCCTGAAAAGCTGACCATAATTGAAGGCGTGTATTCTATGCATCCGAAATTTGAAAATTACTATAACTTATCTGTATTTTTAGACATTACGCCTGCCCTGCAAACCGCGCGCATTTCCAGGCGAAACACGCCGGCGCTGGCAGAGCGGTTTCACAACACCTGGATTCCGTTGGAAAACCGATATTTCGAAGAAACGCAAATCCAAGGGCGCTGCAGCATAACCGTTTCGGTGCAGGAATAAATTCCCCCCTGCTTTACATTGCCGTTTGCGCGTGATAGAATAATGATTGGTGATGAAAATGACAAAAAAAGAACGCCTGCTGCTTATAGCGCAGGACTTGGAAAATGCATATCCGGATGCGGTATGCTCGTTAGATAACGCGACTGACCCGTGGAAGCTGCTCGTTTCTGCAATTCTTGCAACGCAGTGCACGGACAAGCGCGTGAATATGGTAACACCGGCACTGTTTGACCGCTTCCCGACGATTGCAGACTTTGCAAAAGCGACCGCGGAGGAGGTTATGCCCTACATCCGCTCGACCGGCTTTTTTAACCACAAGGCGGCAAACATCGTCGGCTCGGCGAAAAGGATTATGGATAGTTTCGGCGGCGCAGTGCCGCGCACGATGGAAGAGCTCACCACGCTTCCCGGTGTCGGCAGAAAGATTGCAAATCTTTTAATCGGCGACTGCTTCGGCGGCGATGCGATTGTCGTCGACACGCACTGCAAGCGTTTAACCTACCGCATGGGGCTTACAAAGCAGACCGATCCGACCAAAATCGAAATGGAGCTTTGGAAAATCATGCCGCCCGGTATCGGCAGCGACTTTTGCCACCGCATTGTCTACCTCGGGCGCGAATACTGTGTGCGCAATCCAAAATGCGATATTTGTCCGGTAAATGCGCATTGTAAAAAGGTATTGAAATAACTATAAAACACAAAAAAGGCTCCCCTGTGTAAGGGGAGCTGTCATTTTGTAAAAATGACTGAGGGGGTTGTTACAACCCTCCCGTCGCGCTTCGCGCGCCACCCTCCCTTACACAGGGAGGGCTTTTTTAGTTTTTCACCATATTTTTCAAAAGCTTTTCAACCAACTCTAATTGCTCATCATCCAGCTTCTTTAACAAATCTGTAATTCTGCTCAGCTTCTCCGGATTTTTATTCTCCAAGTCAAAAAACGCACTCGGTGTTATGCCGAGATAGTCACAGATATAAAGCAATACCGGCAAGGACGGAAATCCTTGTCCAGTTTCAATATGGTTAATATAACCTGCATTTTGTCCAATAGACAAACTCATTTCGCGAGCAGAAACATTTTTTTGCTCACGCAACTGATATAGTCGCATTCCAAAATCTATCTCGTACATTTCCTTCACCACCCACATTATATTTTATGCCATACACTGACGCAAGATATGCTTTTTAATCAATTATTTTTGTTGTAATATGCTTTTTTATATGATATAATTTTTAAAATACAACTTTTTAAAGCATAAGGATGGTAATTCGCCATGGCAAATGAAAATCTATCAAAAGCTAAGAATGCAAAAAATGACGAGTTTTATACACAGTACGAGGATATACAAAGAGAAATCAATGCGTATTTAGAATACAATCCCGATGTTTTTAAAGGCAAAACAATCCTGCTTCCCTGCGACGACCCCGAATGGAGTAACTTTACAAGGTTTTTTGCACAAAACTTTGCAAGCTTTGGCTTGAAAAAACTGATTAGTACAAGCTATGCGACAGAAAGCAAGGGAAATAACGGCTACTATCAGCTTTCCTTATTCGAAGAGGAGTCCCCGCAATTCGACGAAAACAAAACAAAGACACACGGAAAAATATTTACGCTTACGCGCGACAGCAATCATTCCGGCGCAATTGATGTTGACGATTTGGAATGGCAGTATCTCGAAGGTGACGGCGACTTCCGCAGCGACGAGGTGAAGGCTCTAAGGGATGAAGCGGATATTATTGTGACAAATCCACCGTTTTCTTTGTTCAGAGAATTCCTTGCTTGGATCGTTGAAGGAAGCAAAAACTTTATAATCATTGGAAACCAAAACGCTATAACATACAAAGAGGTTTTTCCTCTGATAAAAGAAAACAAAATATGGCTTGGCAAGGGATTTAAAGGTGGTGCAACACATTTTATAAATAAATATTATACCGATTATGCTACCGCGAGTGACCATCGTGAAGGAATGATTCGTGTATCAGGGGTAGTGTGGTTTACAAACCTCGACCATGGTCGCAGACATCAACCTTTAAGCCTGATGACAATGGAAGATAACATAAAGTTCAGCAAGCATAAAGAAATCCGAAACATTGGTTACAGAAGTTATGATAATTATAATGCAATTGAAGTTCCATTCACCGATTCTATTCCCAGTGATTACGATGGTGTTATGGGCGTACCAATTACTTTTTTGGATAAGTACTGTCCTGAACAATTTGAAATCATATGGCAGGCAAGTGGCAACGCCTATGCAAATGCTCCTAAAGAAGTTCTAAAAATGCTCAATTTTGATCCAACTGTAAAATATGGCGGTGGACTTGGGGCGGCTGTTGTTGACGGGAAAGCAGTATACTCTCGAATACTCATAAGAAAGAAGGTAGTCAAATGATTACAACCCTGAAAACCGACATCACCGTAGCCGACATTTGCAAAGGCTTTGTCTATAATGAATACGAGGGCAAGGGCTTATTTGGGCTGTCCGGCAAGCTTGTAATTCAGCCGGAATATCAAAGAAACTACATCTATGCCGACGGCAAGCGTGATGTTGCCGTGATAGACTCTATTATCAAGGGCTATCCGCTCGGGCTTATCTATTTTACAAAGGTTGCAGAAGATAAATATGAAGTGCTCGACGGGCAGCAGCGCATCACGAGCTTCGGCCGCTTTGTGACGAACAAATTTGCCATAACCGATACAAACGGCATTCCGCGCTATTTTTCCGGACTTGCCACAGATATACAGCAAAAGATTATGGAAACACCGCTTACGATTTACATCTGTGAAGGCACGGAGAGCGAAATCAAGGCATGGTTTAAAACCATCAATATTGCAGGCGTCCCCTTAAACGAGCAGGAGCTTTCTAACGCAATTCATTCCGGTCCGTTTGTAACCAAGGCGAAAGAAGAATTTTCAAACAGTCAAAACGCCAACATTCAGAAATGGAGCGCTTATATCTCCGGCAGTGTATTACGGCAGGATTATCTGCGCACAGCGCTTGAATGGGTAAGCAAGGGCAACATCGACGATTATATGAGCCGTCACCGCTACGACGAGAATATAAACGAATTAAAATCCTATTTCACAAGCGTGATAGACTGGGTTTCAAGCGTATTTACCGATGTAGAAAGTGAAATGCGCGGTCTGCCTTGGGGCGAGCTTTACGAAAAGTATCACAAAAATTCCTACGATCCCGATGTCGTGGCTGCGCATCTACGCTCACTTTATGCAGATTTTTATGTAAAAGACAAAAGAGGCATTTACGAATTCATTCTCGGCGGCTGTACAGATCACAAGCTGTTAAACATCCGCATCTTCGACGAGCCGACGAAAAAGACGGTTTATGCCATACAGACCGAAAAAGCGAAGGGCGAATGCATATCAAACTGTCCGCTCTGCGCCGTAGGCTTTGACAGCAACAAAACGCGCATTTGGAAAATAAGCGAAATGGATGCCGACCATGTTACCGCCTGGAGCAGAGGCGGCAGCACAGACATGAAAAATTGTCAGATGCTTTGCAAGACACACAATAGAGCCAAGGGCAATAAATGAGCATTGTAAAAAAGTATTGAAATGAAAAAAGGCTCCCCTATGTAAGGGGAGCCTTTTTTGCATATTCTAAAACTCTATTTCTATCACCGTATCACCGGCCGAAACCTTGCCGCTTGCAACGGTTTTGATGTCCTTTATGCCCTCTGCATCGGCAATCACCATCGGTGTGACGGTTTTATAGCCGGCGCGCTCGATTGCCGCCTTGTCAAAGCGAATCAGCGCATCGCCCTTTTTCACTTTATCTCCATCCTTGACAGCATATTCAAAATGCTTTCCCTTCAAATTCACCGTGTCGATGCCGACATGAATCAAAAGATTAAATCCATCCTCGGTTTGAATACCGATGGCGTGCTTGGAGTCGACCAGATTACAAGCTACACCGTCACACGGCGCAAATATCACACCTGCCATCGGGCGGATAGCAATACCCTTGCCTAAGATTCCCTGACTGAATACCTCGTCCTCAACCTTTTCAAGCGGTACAATTTCACCATCTGCATATGCGCCAAGCGTAAATGCGCTGACTTTCGTCTCCACATGCATATCCAGATAATCCTCTAAGTTCGACTTCACAACCGTTACCGTCGGACCGTAAATCACCTGCACGCCGTTGCCCTTTATAATCACACCGCTTGCACCGCTCTGCTTTAAGAGTGCATCCGACACCTTGCTGCCGTCCTTTACTGTAATTCTAAGGCGCGTTGCACAGCAGTCCACATCGGAAATATTTTCCTTACCTCCGAGACCTTTTACAATCAGCTCCGACTGCTTGTTTCCCTGCTTTGCCGCCTCAACATCCTTTCGGGTATAGAGCTTCGTTTCCTCGCCCTCGTCCTCGCGGCCCGGCGTTTTATAGTTAAACTTCTTAATCATAAAGCTGAAAATGCCCCAGTAGATAAAGAAATACACAATACCGACAAGCACGATATAAATCCAGTTCGTCTTCGCGTTACCCTGCAGCACACCAAAGAGCACCAAGTCAATAATACCGCCGGAAAATGTCATACCCACGCCGACACGCAAAATGTGCATCAGCATAAAGGAAAGACCGGCTAAAACGCAGTGCACACCGTACATCAGCGGTGCAACGAAAATAAACGTAAACTCCAACGGCTCTGTGATACCCGTGAGCATCGCGGTCAGTGCAGCTGAGATTAAAAGGCTGCCCGCGACCTTGCGTTTTTCCGGCTTGGCGCATAAATACATCGCCAATGCCGCGCCCGGCAGACCGAATATCATGAACGGGAACTTACCTGCCATAAAGCGCGTCGCTTCCACATTAAACACCGTTGTAGACTTCGATGCCAGCTCTGCAAAATAGATGTTCTGCGCGCCCTGCACAAGCACGCCGTCAATTACCGCGCTGCCGCCGACACTCGTCTGCCAGAACGGAATATAGAACACATGGTGCAAGCCAAACGGAATGAGCGCACGCTCGATGATGCCGTAAATCCATGTGCCGGCATAGCCGGATGCAAGCACAAGATTGCCAAGCATAGAGATGCCGCGCTGAATGAGCGGCCAGATAAAGAACAGCAAAATGCCGACCAAAACATACACCAGTGCCGAAATAATCGGCACAAAGCGCGTGCCGCCGAAAAATGCCAGCACCGGCGGCAGCTCGATTCTGTAGAAGCGGTTATGCAGCGCCGCAACACCCAAGCCGACAATAATACCGCCGAACACACCCATCTGCAGCGTGGTGATACCGAGCACACTCGCCGTCGAGTTGGTGAGCATACTCTCTGCGCCGCCGCGGGCATTAATTAAGGCAAAAATCGTGGTGTGCATAATTAAAAATGCCACTACGCTTGAAAGCGCCGCAACCTCTTTTTCCTTCTTTGCCATACCGATGGACACACCGATGGCAAACAAAAGCGCAAGGTTATCAAACACGGCGCTGCCCGCCTTGCTCATAATATCCAGCACCGTATACAAAAGGCTGCCCGGATAAATTACGCTTGTCAGGCGGTAGGCTTCCAGCATCGTCTGGTTGGTAAATGAGCTGCCGATGCCCAAAAGCAGACCTGCGACCGGCAAAATTGCAATCGGCAGCATAAACGAACGCCCGACTCTTTGCAATACGCCGAAAATTTTATCTTTCATACTACAACCTCCCAAGGATTTATGTTTGTAGTATGAACAAAGAAAAAGCAAATTATGAAAAAATTTAAAAAGCAGGAAAACCAATTTGTTTTCCTGCTTTAAATGCTTTGTTTCTCTCCCTCTGATACAGCGCATATGCCGTTTGTTTCTTCGCCCTGCCGGGCAGGCTCGCAAAACGACACACAGGTCGTTCCCTACATATTCCATCACTCGAACACTATATCAACTCGCACAAAATCGAATTGCTTACCTGTATGCCCTTTTTTGTGAAAGCAATTCTTCCGTCTTTGCAAACCATAAACCCATTTTGGATATACAACTCCAGCTTCTTTTTGTGTGCATCATAAAAGTCATAGCCGAATTTTTCGGAAAATGCCGAAAGTGAAATGCCTTCTTTTAAACGAAGTGCCATCATAATATACTCACTTGCCAAATCTGCCTGTGTAAGTTTTGTCTGCTCTGCAATCGGTGCTTTGCCGCCCTCGAGCATTTGCAAATACTGCGTTAAATCGCGCACATTTTCCGTGCGCACGCTACCGTCAAAGCCGTGTGCGCCGAGCCCTGCCGCCAGATACGGACTGCAGTGCCAATATTTTAAATTGTGCCGGCTTTCAAAGCCGGATTTTGCATAATTTGAAATCTCATAATGCACAAAGCCGTGCGCATCCAGAATTTCACCCGTGCGCGCATACATTGCGCGCTCACTGTCCTCATCAGGCAAATCCCGCCCGTCTGCATACAGCTTTTCAAACGGCGTGTCCGGCTCGACAATTAAAGAATACGCGCTGATGTGCGTCGGCTCGTAGGAAAGTGCAATATGCAGATTTTCCTCAAAGCTTTCAACCGTCTGCTTGGGAATACCGCTCATCAAATCCAGGTTGATGTTTTCAAAGCCTGCGTTTTTTGCATCTGTGATACACACCTTTGCCGCTGCGCTGTCGTGCACGCGCCCGAGCAGCTTCAGTTCTGCATCGTGAAAGCTTTGCACGCCGATGCTTAAGCGGTTAATGCCCATTTTACGATACGCGGAAAGCTGATTAAAATCCGCCGTCGCCGGATTACACTCCGTTGTAATTTCTGCGTCCTGTTCCACGCTGTGGCGTGCATAAACTGCATCTAAAATCCGCTCTGTCTGCGCCGCGGTAAGCACGCTCGGCGTACCGCCGCCAAAAAAGATGCTGTCAATGTGTTGCGCCTGCTGTATGGAAATCTCACGCACAAGCGCAGAAACATACCTTTCACGCATCGCCTCATCCGCCGGGGCAGACAAAAAGTCGCAGTAGGCACACTTTTGTACGCAAAACGGAATATGCAAATATAAACCAAAACTATTCATCGAGCTTGAGTACAGACATAAACGCCTCCTGCGGCAGCTCTACGCTGCCCACCTGGCGCATACGCTTTTTACCTTCCTTCTGCTTTTCAAGCAGCTTCTTTTTACGGGTAATATCGCCGCCGTAGCACTTGGCAAGCACATCCTTGCGCATTGCCTTAACGGTTTCACGCGCAATAATCTTGCCGCCGATTGCCGCCTGAATCGGCACCTCAAAGAGCTGGCGCGGAATCGCTTCCTTCAGCTTTTCGGCAATTCGTCTGCCGCGGGCATACGATTTTTCGCGGTGCACGATAAACGAAAGTGCATCGACCATATCGCCGTTTAAGAGCATATCGAGCTTCACCAGATCGGAGCGCTGATAGCCGTAGAGCTCATAGTCAAACGATGCGTAGCCGCGCGTGCGCGATTTGAGCGCATCGAAAAAGTCATAAATAATTTCATTTAATGGCATATCGTAATGCAGCGATACACGGTCAGCATCGATATACTGCATATCCTTATACACACCGCGTCTGTCCTGGCAAAGCTCCATAATATTGCCGACATAATCCTTCGGCACCATAATGTCTGCCTTTACCATCGGCTCCTCCATATACTCAATCTCCGCAGCCGGCGGCAGATTGGTCGGGTTGGAAATATCGAAATACTCGCCGTTGGTCTTTTTTACCTTATACACAACGCTCGGCGCGGTTGTAACCAGGTCGAGGTTATATTCACGTTCGAGGCGTTCCTGGATGATTTCCATATGCAAAAGCCCCAAAAAGCCGCAACGGAAGCCAAAGCCGAGCGCCACGGAGGTCTCCGGCTCAAACACCAGAGAAGCATCATTTAACTGCAGCTTCTGCAGTGCATCGTTTAAATCATTGTATTTTGCGCCGTCCGCCGGATAAATACCGCTAAATACCATCGGCTGTACATCACGGTAGCCTTTAAGCGGCTCTTTTGCCGGGCGGTCCGTTGTTGTAACGGTATCGCCTACACGCGCATCGCGCATCGACTTGATGCTTGCCGCAATATAGCCAACCTCACCGGCAGAAAGGCTGTCCGCCTTCTGCATGCCGACCGGCTTTAAATACCCGACTTCCACAACCTCGTACTTTGCGCCGGTTGCCATCATCAAGATGGTCTGCCCCGCCTTGATTGTGCCTTCCTTGATGCGGACATAGACTATAACGCCCTTATAGCTGTCGTAGTACGAGTCGAAAATCAGCGCCTGCAGCGGTGCACTCGCATCGCCAGTCGGCGGCGGTACACGCTTTACAATTTCCTCCAAAACGGCAGGTATGTTGATGTTATTTTTCGCCGAAATCAGCGGCGCTTCCTGCGCCTCGATGCCGATAACGTCCTCAATTTCATTTTTAACCGCTTCCGGTCTTGCCGCCGGCAGGTCAATTTTATTGATGACCGGCACAACCTCCAAATCGTGCTCAATGGCAAGATAGGTGTTGGCAAGCGTCTGCGCTTCGATGCCCTGCGAAGCATCAACAACCAAAATCGCGCCCTCGCAGGCTGCAAGCGAGCGAGACACCTCGTAGTTAAAGTCAACATGTCCCGGGGTATCAATCAGGTTTAAGACATAGTCCTCCCCGTCCTGCGCCTTGTACTTTAAGCGCACGGCGCGCGCCTTAATCGTAATGCCGCGCTCACGCTCAAGGTCCATGTTATCTAAAAGCTGACTTTCCATGTCGCGCTGCTCAACCTCGCCGGTATTTTCCAACAGGCGGTCTGCCAGGGTTGACTTGCCGTGGTCAATATGTGCAATAATAGAAAAATTTCGAATGTTCTTTTGCATATACTTTATCCATTCCTTTATTTAGTGCATAGTATGATAGTTTATTGTACCACAGAATTGCAGATTTGTCACCTGTTTTTTAATAGCGTTTGCGATAGAACAAATATGCGCCAGATATTAAAAGCGTTTGAAAACAAGCGGTACAGGCCATAAGCATCTGCCAATCTTCCTTTTTCATAAGCGCAAACACAATAGATAACATATACTCTACAGCTATCGAAATCCAAAGTGCCGTCGCATAGCTTTTTTGAGAAAGCCATATGTTACGCTCATCTTCATTTTCACACTGATACGCTTTAAGCTTTTCCGGATGCTTGCAAAACTTGTAAATGCGTACACTTTGCAAAATAGCCACGCCCAACGCACCTGCACCGTAGCCGTCTAAAGGAAAATCGGTTACAACATCAGCAACCAACAAACCCAATCCCAAAATCCATCCAATAACCGTACCCCAAATCAATCTTTTTGGTATTTTCATTGTTCGCCCTCCTCAAAAATAAATACATCCTCAATATGACACTCAAAAGCCTTTGCAATCTTGTATGCCAACAGTATAGACGGATTGTATCGCCCGTTTTCCAAAGAAATAATTGTCTGCCTCGAAACCTGCAAAGCATCCGCCAACATTGCCTGCGTCATATTTCGCTGCTTCCGATACGCTTCAATTCTGTTTTTCATCCACTCACCTTCCTTAAACGTAAAGTCAACTTTACATTTAATATAGCACATCCCTTTTCAAATGTCAAGCATGCTTTACATTTTTATAAAGCATACGGGCGATTCGTGAATCGCCCCTACGAGCACAAATTGCAAGCAGTAGCGTAGGGCGATGATTTATCATTGCCGTAAAATTATGCCCCATTGACGGCGCGGCACACAGGCACGCGCCCTACGATGCTGATTAAAATGTATATTTGTAGGGAACGACCTATGTGTCGTTCCGCCAATTCTACACAAACAAAAAGAACGGTCAAGCATTGACCGTTCACTGTTCAAGTAGTTTTTGAAAATCCTCAAGCAAAGCTTGCGGCGATACATCAAATATCTCGCAAAAGCACGCAAATTCATAATCCGTTACAATGCGCAGATTCTTTTCTATGCGACTAATCATTTGCTGGTCCATATGCACACCCAACACCTGCATTTTTGCCGCTAATACCTCCTGCGACATGCCTGCTGCGCAACGCAAACGCTTAACGGAAGCTCCGACAACATTCTTATGCTCGTTAAAGTCAATCTTCTTCATCTTACCAAACCCTTTTACGTCAATCAAATGTAATTTCAGTTTGACTTTAACATATATTTTGTCGTATAATACGTTATATAAACGTAAAATAGATATTTTTAGGGAGAAGGTATACACAAATGAAAACTGCAAAAGCAAAACTTCTGCTTTGGTACTACAGAAGAAAAATGAACAGGCTGATTGCCAAAGGTATGCCTTTGACCGACGAAAAAGTAATTCGCGCTAGTCAAAAATGCGACAAATATATAAATCTATGTTTGGATTACAAGCGATAAGTGGCGCTGCGCCAATTCCGCACAAAACAAAAAAGGGCTTTCGCCCTTTTTTAATATTTTGCCAATTCGTCCTTTAACGCCTCTTGATACACCTGCGTGTACATCTCGTAGCCAAATGCGTTATAATGCACGTTGTCAGAAAAAATGTCCTTGCTCTGCATCAGCGGATGATTGAGCACGTCTATGTAATGACAATCCGGTGTTTTCTGCACAAATTCTTTAAGAATCGACTCTAATTTCGCTCTTACTTCTAAAAGCCCCGGCTCCTTCGACTCATCCTTTCTCGGATGCGGTCCGGGCAAATAAATATGAATACCCGGAAAATCGTGCCTTGCATAAGCAATCACGCGCTGCCCAAGTGTAAAGCACTCCTCCGGCGTATAGCCGAGAGACGCGCCGTTTCCGAAGCATTCATACACAAGCACCTTCGGCGCAAGCGGACGAATCATACGCGGATAGTAGTAAAGCTGATGCTCCGCGCAGCTCGAGCCGAAGCCGCGGTTGATGACGCACCTCTTACCGCTCTTACCCAAAAGGCACTCTGCCATCGGCTTTATGCCATATTTCGGGCCCCATCTTGTGAATATAGACGGACCGTAAAATACAATCTGCCCCGTTACGATTTCTTCTTGTTCATATTCGCGGATTTTAGGCTCCATATACTCATCATACTGCGCAATATAATCGAAACCAACCTTAATTTCCATGCTTATCACTCCTTTAGGCGGAACCAACGAATCCGAACTTGTTTTTTGCTTTCTGTTTTCCGCCATTCCTTCGTTAAAATCCTCGCAAATACACGAGTATTTGCTGCGTTTTTGCCTTGTACTGACAAAAAACAGTTTGCAAAAAATTCATTGGAACCTGAAATTGTTTAAAATCGAGATTTTTCGAGGCGGCAGGGCGAAGGAATACGCCCGTATTTCAAGACCGACAACGCTGAAAAAGCCGATTTTCAGCAATTTCAGGCAGGTTCGGATTTGTCGGTTCCGCCTAATCGCAAATCACATCTCAATTAAATACAGCTGCGGTTTACCCTGTTCATCTTTATCGGATGCGTAGAGAATCGAATTGTTCGACCAGCTGAAGGTCGGGTGCGGATGTGTGCTCTGCGACTCCCACGATGTTCCGTGCTTGCAAAGCACCTCCATCTTCGGCGTATCCGTTGAAATATCAATAAGCATCAAATCGTCAAGTGCATCGCCGACCAGCTTTGTGTTGTCGATATTGGCATGGTAGTGGTTGCAGTAAAACGGCACTTCCAAGTAGCGCACGATGTTGCAATCCTTATCTGCAAAGCCAATGCACGGAATTGCACTTTCCGACTCCTCGGCAAACGCCTGCTTACGGTCAACGGTGATGGTACCGTCGTGCCCCGGGCCGCGGTTGTCAAAGAAGACAAGACCGTCGCGCGTCCAGAACTCGTGGCCTACGCTGTCCGGCGCATCCTGACGAAAACACGGCATCACGCGGCGCGTCACGGTGTTGACCATCCAGATTCTCTGCGTAACCAGATTCCACGGTCCTTCGTGGCAATAGGACAAAAACTCGTTCGTGTCCGGCGCAAACTGCACATGTGCCACCTGGCAGGTATCGTCGACAATCGTCTCGCCGCCGCTGCCGTCCATGCAGATGACAACAATTTTACCGCGCTTCTGCTTATAATAACGCTCGTTAAAGCCGTCGTAGTTTTTACCCGAGAACTGACGATGGTAATCGACAATCTCATTGAGCGCAAACGCCACATAGCGGTTGTCAAAGCTTACATTACCGCCAAAAAATTTGAAGCCGAATGGCGCGGTGTAAAGGTGCGTTAAGTTTTCCGTACCGCGCTCGAGCTTGTATACCTTATCACCGGCAATAAACACGATGTACTTACTGTCGTTTGTCTTGGTCACAAAGCCGATATTGTCAATGCCCCACGCCGCAAAATCTGTCAGCTGTGTACGCACACCGGTTTCTAAATCCATAGCGTACAGCTCCGCTATTTTCTCCCCTTCGTTTGTATGCTTGTAAATGATTTCCTTATCCCCTAAGGTATAGGAATTCTCCGTAAAATAGAAATGTACATTGCAGCCGCTCTTTGTCAGCTGCTTAATCGTTCTTCCGCTCGTTTCATCCACAAAGGTGGTGATTTCGGACGGAAACTGTCTCCCTACATTCGACATGCTGTCGCCTCCCAAAAATTATTTACAAGTCAGCGTAACGGATGCTTCCACCTTGGCATACTTTCCTTCGTAGGTTGCGGCAATCGTAGTATCACCCTTACCGACAAAGGTCACAACGCCGTTTGCGTCTACCGTTGCAACCGCCGGATTGGAGCTGGTAAATACAACGCCGCCCGCCAAAACCTCTTCGCCCTTGCCGTTATACGCTTTCAGCACAAGCGCCTTGGTTTCGCCGACGCTGCCGTTTACGCTGTTGCCCGCAAAGTAAATCGGCCAATACTGCATATCGGTTTCCATCTGTTCTTTGGAAGTATAGAAGCAAACCTCGGTATAGCTGTTGTAGCTGCCTCCGTTTGCATCGCCCTGACCGTTGATGCGGAAATACTTCGCTGTCTTACCGCCCAGTTCAAAGATTTCCGGCATATTGGTCGTACCGCTGGTTCTGGTATCAAGCACCTGCT
This sequence comes from Clostridia bacterium, assembly GCA_045546315.1. Lineage (GTDB taxonomy): Bacteria > Bacillota > Clostridia > UBA1381 > UMGS1253 > RGIG2041. Next base: position 148,168 of record JAZQCN010000036.1, read on the forward strand.
CCCAGTTTATGCCGTCTACGGAAACCTCGGCGTTAAAGATAAAGCTTCTCGGACCCGAGGCTGTACCTAAACCTGCAAGACCGAACGCATACAGGCTGACCGGCTCTGCAAATTCATAGCAAATCCACGCAGGCTTTGCCGCAGACCAACGATTCACCAGCTCATCGGAAATGATGTTATCCACCGTACCGAATTCCACATATTTGTCGTGACCTGCGGAGAAGGTGACATGCGCTACGCTCTGACGGCTCAGCTCCGCCGGCACACCGCTCAAGCTTGCACTCAATTTCAGCTCAGTGATGTTGTTCGGGCTGTTTGTGCCCTCCTGCCCTGCAAACTTATCCGTTACAAATGTAATTGTATACGATTTTTCGCCGATTGTAAAGCTTGCTGTGTTTCCGTTTTGTACAACCGGTGCACCGCTTGCCAGCGTTACGGTCGGGATATTGCCGTCCGTCAGCACGGTATAATCGGTTTTATCCGTTGTAAAGCTCTTCATTTCCGCACCGTTTAAGAGCACACGCTCGGAAAGCAGGGAAATGATGTTTACCTTTTCTGCCTCGGTATATTCTACTGCGCTGTCCGAGATAACAATCAAGCCGCGGTCATCCCACAAAACCTTTTTGCCGAGTGCCTCTACGAGCGCGCGGAGCGGAATGAGCGTTCTGCTGTTATAGGTCTGCGCCGGCACATCCAGAATTCTCTCTTCGCCGTTAACCAGCATCTTATCCGAGCCAATCTGCAGCTGAATCGTCGTATTGCCCTTGGTTACCGATACGGTCTGCGACGGCTCATACCAACTAACCTGCGCATCAAAGCTTTCGGAAATAAAGCGTACCGGCACGAGTGTTCTGCCGTTATCGGTAAACGGATATACATCCATATTCGCCGTGTCGACATAGGTTCTGTAGCCCTTATCGAGTACAACCGGGCTGTTTAAGAAAAGTGCTACCGTATTGCCTGCCTGACGTGCGGTGGAAATCGCGTTGTCCGAAACAGACCAAGTGTCCATTTTCGTCACCGGTGTAAGTGTTTCCGGTGCTGCTTCGCCTTCTTTAAGCGGTACAAATTCAACCGCAAGTGTCATCTCTGTCACATTCGTCATATGGATGGCAAGCTTATAAATATCCTGATACACTTCATCCGGTGCTGTCGGGGAAGTCGGCAGCGGTCTTGCCGCCATGATCTCAAAGGTTGCATCGGCAGGACCTTCGGTAATGGCAGCATACATTCTTTCGTTGCCGACCGTAAGCAGCGCACTCTTTTTATCTGCAGAGAGCGTGATGTCGCCGGTTGCATGTGCAAACCACCAAAGCTCGGACGGCTTTTTCATCGTTACCTCATCCTGTAAAACGATGCTGTTTCTGCCCTTGGTTATATACATACCGCGCTTTGCGGATGCAAAGTCATAGCTTGTCTGCGTCATATCCAGAATGGAGAATGCCTCATTTTCCGCTTCCTCGTGACGGATAAACTTTGCATATGCCGTTTCCACCTGATCCCAGCCCTTGCCCGGATTTACAATCAAAGTATTCTGACCTTCCGCGCGCTTTTGGTAATACATATTTGCATCATAGAGCGAGGAATAATCGGAACGGCCAAGTGTGCGGATAAAACGCTGTCCGTTGGCATCAATTACAAATGTACCCAACGACTTAAACATATGACCGGTGCCGTTATAACCGCCCTGCATTGCCGCATAAAGCGCATTGTCATCCGTCCATGAGGAGCGGAAGGTGGCAACCTGTGCATCGTCCTTGGCATCAAAGGTTTTATCAAGCGGTGTATCGCCTACATCCGAGCTCATATTCACATCCTTATAAAGTAATGCAAAATACGGATAGTTGACACCGCTCCTTTTGTCCAGAGCCCAGTTGTAGAGCGGCTTATTATAGCGCGCTGCCAGCCAATACGGTGTCGGGTCACCTTCAATGGTGTCGGATGCATCACCAAAGTTAAAGTTCTTTTTCGGACCGGCAGTATATACCCAGTAGTCGCCCATATTTTCAACCACCGGATTGTCGAAAAACCAGGTAATCGCCTCCGGCTTTTCAAATTCCGGCTTAAATGCACTTTCAAGCTGTGCGAGCATATACACCATATACTCCGTTGCAAGACCCCAGTAGGATGAACCCTCCGGGAAGCCGCCGTCTGCGCCGAAGGCCTCAACCGGCTGTCTGCCGTGCTTGAGGGCATAGGTCAGCAAGTACTCCGCAAGCTGCGGCTCTTCATCGGCAATCGCAAGTGCAATGCCTGCCGCAGAGGTATTGGCAATCATAGTACGGTTCGAGGTACCCTTTGCAATTTCAACAGAAATTACACCGTCATACGAACGCACAAACTGCCAGAGTGCCTGCTTCTTTAAAATATCAATAATTTCTGTTCTTTCCTCCGGCGTGAGTGCATCGTAGCACCAATCGTAGAAGCACGCCACGCCGTACATCAGCTCCGACGGAATCATCGGCGCAACATTCGACCAATCCGGGAAGGTGCCCGCATTGCGGATTTCTTTAAGACCGCGCTCGACATACTTTCTGTCCTGCTCGACGAGGTAAGTAAAGCCGAGCATCATCATGCGGCGCTCGATGCTTCTTGCCGCACTCAAAATATTTCTGCCGTTTGCAAAGGTGTACGTTTCACAAGGTGTAGTCAAAAGCAAATCTGCATTGTCCTTGGTTTCTGCATACCAAATCGCGCACTGCTCATCTGTCGCAATTTTATCCGTTACTTCCGTTCTGCTGTTGATAAACAATCTCGGATGTGCATTTAAGTTCGACACGTAGCTCTTCTCCGTTACCGGCTCGCCGATTTTTGCCCAGTTTGTACCGGTTGAGCCGTAATACTTTGCATCGCCGAAATCCGGTGCCGCATCGCTGTAAATGATAAAGTTATCCAGCAAAATGGTGTCGCCCGGCTGCAGCACCGGGAAAATGCGCATCTGCACCTCGGAATAGCTTTCTACTTCTTTACTGAACGAAACGCTGTCCACTTCCTTGCCGTTTAAATAAGCAACAACGCTCTTTTTGTTAAAATCAAACACAGCCTTGATGTGGTCCCAAACCTGCGTTCCGCTCGGCACAAAACCATTCTTTGCTGCGGCAAAGTTCGTGCCTGCCGCATCCTGAAGATAGATTGTCATCGAGCTTTGCGAGCCCTTGGTAAACTGTGCATAAAATTCCACCGTCAGCGTCGTCGGCTTTTCGCCGAGCGTCAGATTCTTTTCAAAGCGCGGTGTCTTTTGTACCCTTTCCAGATTGGTTGCGCGAATGACCTTTTCCTTATCCAGTAGAACCGGCTTAATATAGTCCGATGTACTGATTTTTGAAAAGTTTGCTTCACTGCCCGTCGGGACATAGCTATCGCCATTTAAGGAACAATCGTATGTAAACAAGGTATACTTGCCCGCCGGTACGGAAAGTGCCGGTGCAGGCGTCTTATCAAACACCGCCATAATTTCCTCCGGTGTCACAATTTTTTCTTCCTTCTCGCCACCGCCCAGAATATCCTCGGCGGTCACATTATCTGTCGTGGAAAATACAATATCGTCGACAAAAGCTTCTTCCCCTGCACCGATGGTCGACGTAAAACGGATTTGCACCTCGGTCGTATCCAAAGCCTTGAATGCTTTGCCTTCCGAGCTCAATTCCCCATTAACATACACATCGAAGGTGCCGGCTTTAAAGTCCATCACAATCTTGTACGAATTCCACTCGCCCTTCGTGTCGCCGTTTACCAGGGTTGTGCCCGTGCCGCCCATGTAGGCAACCGACGCAAACTTACAGCCCTCCGATTTCGCGCGGTAGGTCAGCGTCAAATTCGTCAGCGCCGAAAAGTCAAAATGCTTTTCAAAGCGCGGACCGTTCGTGCCCTCGGTATTGGTGTTGGTAAAGCGCATCACCATACCGGTTTCATCCTTGTAACCGGCAATTTTCGTCGTTGCCGCGTTGGACTGCTTTGTCCATGCAAGGCTGTCCTTGCTGCTGGTCGCAAGGGGCTGTCCGTCGGAATAGCTTTCAAAATCGTCCGAAAACAAAATGTTGCCTTCCGTACTTGCGTTGTCTTTTGCCGCAAACACATTTGTGATGCCGCAACCAAGCAGCATGCAGATGCTCAAAAGCAAGCAAATTCCTTTTTTCATAGTATCCTCTCCTTTTATGTTTATTAAATTTGTATATTCTGATTGAATGCATTAAAACGGAAATAATGCCTTTTCTCGCGACGTAGCTCTTCAGTTCAGCTGAATATCAATAGGCAATTTGCCTTTTGGTTCGAATTCACCGGTTAAAACCTCAAGAGGGTATTTCATATCCACAGGTCCTAAGCTGTAAATGACTCTCGGGAAATGCGGCGCTTTTTCTATGGAATACGGGTTTCCGAAATGGACAATCGTTGAAAGCTTAGACTGCATTGCTGCCATAAGATTGGTTATCTTTTCGGTCAGATTTTCACTACCTGCGTATGCACCGACTTCGGCAAAGGTTATAAAGTGAACTTCATCCACCTTTGTGCTTTCAAAGCAAACATTTTCAATCTGCTTTTTGTTCGGAAACACATTGATTGCCACACAGTTAGCATCAGGAAACTTTTCTTTGATTTCATCAATGATTTTATTCGCTGCAGCCCAGGAGCCTCCGGTTTTTTCCGTCCATTCTCTTACTTCGTAATTTGAATCGTCGTATAGATTTTCTGCCAAAACAACAAACAAGCGTTTCTTGCCGGCTTCGAGCTTTGCGGAAACATTTTCGTCTTTTATAAGACAAATGCCTTCACGCCAAACCCTTTCGATACACTGTTTCTGATACTCCGAAATTTCAGTTGCGGTTGCAGGCTTCATGGTGGAGTTCTGTGCCCGAATCACTCTTGCTACGGCTTCGTTTAATCGCTCTTCGGTAAAAGCACCGTTTTTATATGAATTCAGAAGATATTCATATGAGGTTTTAAAGGGAACACGATAATTCGGCAGAACCATATCTATTCCTGCAGCGATTGCGATTCCGTAGCACTTATCTTCGCTGTGCTTCTGCAAAATCCCCATCATTGCAAAGGAATCGGTTAATATGAGTCCGTCAAAGCCCTGATTTCTTAATATGGACAGAAGCTTTTTAGACATACTCGCGGGATAAACAGGATCAATTTTAGGATAAACAACATGCTTTGTCATAATGCCGGGAAGATTTGCTTCTTTCATTGCATTTGCATACGGAACCATATCAACATCAAGGATATCTTTTTCCGTAAGCATCGATAATCCTTCTTCCATATGGGTATCCACTGTTATATCTCTTCCGCCGGGAAAATGCTTTGCAGTTGCAAACATTCCGTTATCCAGGTACCCTTTCAGCACCGCAGTTGTAATTTTAGCAACATAATTTTCATCACTTCCGCAGGTTCTGATAACGCGGCTGCGCGCATTGCCCATAACCATATCAACATTGGGTGCCCAGACTGTATTATAGCCTAATTTTTTAGCTTCAATCGCTGTTATGCAACCATGCTGATATGCAATCTCTTCATCGTTTAAAGATGCCAGCGCCATCATGGAAGGAATCTTGTATTTACTCATAGGAAATCCGGTTTCCATATCGCTGCATATAAGCACCGGATATCCTGCATGCGCATTTATTCTTTTAATTTCTTCAGCATTTCCGTTGACACATGGAACCTGAACGGCACCTATGCTTTTTTTCTCAAGCATTTCATAAACAAAATTACGGTCCTCTTCATCGAGGTAACCTCTTACACAGAGAAGCTGCCCTATCTTTTGTTCGACTGTAAGTTCACGAATATTAAGCTCTTTCATTTTGATGTACCTCTTTAATATTCTTAAAAAGTTCCAGCTATTTTTACTCTGCACTACCCTTGACAGATATATTTGCTCATGCTATACTTTCATTATACAGCAATATTTACCCAGCTTCAATGGTTATATTGCTGTATACATTGAAAATATTGCGCAGAGGTGAGAAAGATGCTACCGCAAAAACCATTTGTAGACTTGAACTTTTCACTCAAAAACGGATACAAGGTATATACAAGTGAAACAAGCACCGCGCAAAATACACATACGCATCATCACGATTCTTACGAAATCTATATGCTTTTAAACAGCCGTGTCGATTTTTTTGCCGACGGTGCCATGTATCCGCTCAACCCCAAAGAGCTGATTGCCGTACGCGGCGCATCGCCGCACGGGCGGCTCACCGTACACAACGGCAGTGCAGAATATATGGTCATTTTGCTCAACGAAGACTTTTTTGTGCAAAACGGCTGTACGCAGTATGAGGAAATCTTTTATCCGCACGCGCGCGGCGACCGCAAAATCAGCGCCGCCACCTGTGAAAACAGCGGACTTTATGACGTATATACGCGCTTGAAAAAATACACCAACAATTTTACGGACACCGATAATGTCATTACAAGGACGCTTTTGATTGAGTTTTTGCATGTCTTAAATACAGAAACGCACTTTTCCAAAACCTACATCTCCAATCCGCAGGTAGAAAAGATTTTAACCTATATCGACGAAAATTTAAGCAAAAAGCTTACCTTAGACGAGCTTGCGGAGCACGCATTTTTGTCGAAATACCATATGTGCCGCCTGTTTAAAAAATATGTCGGCTGTACAATTAACCAGTACATCACCGCCAAGCGCATTGAGCGTACAAGCGCGCTTGCACAGGAAAAGAAAAGCTTGACCGCCGCCTGCGCCGAAGCCGGCTTTTCGGATTATTCCGCTTTTTACAAAGCCTTTAAGCGCGAGCACGATACGCAGCCGAAAATCCTTTTGAAAAAGAAATAAAAGCCTTCTCAGAATTTGAGAAGGCTTTTAATATACTTTTGCGGCGACAGTCTCGTTTCAGTTTTGAACACCTTTGAAAAATAGAATTGGTCGCGGTAGCCGCATTTGCCTGCAAGCTCTGCGACATTTACCTCGCCCGCTTCCATCAGTCGTTTTGCATACCCGATGCGTAGCGTAGTAACATACTGCGAAAACTTGCATCCCGTCTTTTTTATAAACAGCGAAGAAAGGTATTTTTCGCTGTAAAAGAAGATGCCCGCAACCTTTTTCAAAGACATATCCGACATCTGATAATTGTGGTTGATATATTCTAACACAAAATCAATCTTTTCTTTGTGCTTCTGTTGCGCACGCACATCGTTTAAATACGATAGCGTATGCGTAAAGACGCTTTCTGTCAAAAGATATGCATTGCCCGGATGCACGCGGATGATGGAATCCATCCAGAATTGTAGCACGTGGTCAAAATCCCGAAACAAAAAGCTTTCTTCACAAACGCCCAAATCCTTTAAAAGCCCCAGGGCACTTTCGCCGTTAAAGCTGATATACAAAAAAGTAAAGTCGTTGTCCGGCTTTAGCGTATAGCTCTGATAGGGAAATGTAAAAAACAAATCCCCTTTTTTCAGCCGTGTCTCCATGTCACCGGATTTAAACACCGCGCTCCCCTTGTCTACAAGATGCATACAATAGGTCGGCTTTAAAAATGGCTGCTGCAATCTCTTTATACCGGTTTCATAAACAAAATGTATAAACTGTAGGCTTTGCTTTACCTCCGTTTGCGGTATAAAATTACATATATCCGTCATATGCCCCACTCCTTTTCTCCAGTGTAGCAAAAAATCTGTAAATAAGCAAGAAAATATGGCTTTTTTGCATTTGAAAATGGTTTTTTTACATTCACAAGCACTATGAATATGCTATAATGGTATTAACAAACAATCGTACAAAGGAGTAATTCTATTATGAAAGAAATCAGACTTGGTGTGGTCGGTCTCGGCCACCGTGGCAGAGCTATGGTGAAGCTCGCCGCTTGCTTTAAGCAGGTAAGGATTGCTACCGCCTGCGACATATTACCGCATAACTGGTATGCCCAGCAATGGCTTTCAGACAAGCCGCTTGCGGAAATGTTTCCGGAGGCTGCATTTTACGAGGATTATGACAAGATGCTTTCCGAAGCAAATTTGGATGCCGTCATCGTCGAAACCGGCGCAGACATTCACGCCGCATTTTGCGTAAAGGCACTTGAAAAGAACATAAACGTGCTCTCGGACATTCCGAATGTTGCAAATCTGCAGGAAGCAGAGGATTTGTGGAAGGCAGCGGAGGCGAGCGAGGCAAAGATTTGCACGGGAGCAAACCCGAACTTCCAGAAATTCGCAGTTTTGCTCAAGGATTTTTACAACAAAGGTCTTTTGGGCAAACCGTACTGTATGGAAGCAGAATACATTCACTGGAATCTGCCTACATCTGTCGAGCATAAACACTTAACCGAAAACGGCGACTGGCGCAAGCTGCTAAAGCCGATTCGCTACTGCACCCATTCCTTAGGTCCGCTGTTAACCATTCTGGAAGAGGATTTAAGAAAAGTATCCTGCTTCGGCACCGGAAAACACGGCCCTGCCGAGGACTATGCCGACACAGATAAAGACGATATGATGTGCGCACAATTCCAGACAGAGTCCGGCGTGGTTGTCCGCCTGATGCGCAACGGCAGATGCCGCGCAAAAATCGGGCATCACAACTACAGAGTCTTCGGCTCGGAAGGCTATATGGAAAGAATAGAGCGTTGCGGTACGCCTATAATTCGCTATAATTCTATGAAAGAGCTTGACATCAAGTGCAAGGAAATCGGCGGCGAATTTATGCCACCTGCTTACGCAAATGATCCGGAGGCAAAGGCGAGCGGCCACGGCGGCATCGACTATGCAATGATGGATAACTTCGTGAAAGAGCTTATCGAAGGCAAGAGCGAAAGCGTTACCTTGCGAGAAGGCTTGGCTATGACGCTCCCGGGCATTTATGCAGAGGAATCCGCAAAGCGCGGCGGCGCAGTTTTAACGATGTACTATCCGTGGGACAAAGAGTGGTCGGCAACGATTAAATAAAGCAAAAGCTACAAAAATGGAGTTGCAATTTTGCAACTCCATTTTTATATGAATCTCCGTTTTGCGCTGTCCCTTAATAAATCGAAACGCTTTCGTCGATACAAACCTCATCCAAGCAATATTTACCGCGCACAATCGCTTCTCTGCAAAGCCATTTGCCCTTCGTAAAGTCCGGCACCTCTACCGGTGCACCACCCTTGGCAATGGAAGCCTCGGAAAGCGGTGCAATCGCCATCCATGTCGCCGTATCATACGCATCAATCGGTGTGTTTGTACCCTGCTTCACCGCTTCGATAAATGCACGGCACACAAGCCAGTCCATACCACCATGGCCGGCTCTTTCGCCCAGTGCAACATACTCTTTGTGGAGTGGATGGTCGTATGTCTTGTACATTTCTTCTTCGTTGTTTTCAACGCCCTCTTCCATACCTTCGAAGTAGAGAACCTTTCTTTCTTCGGTATACATGCCTTTGGAGCCTCTCACCGTAAAGTTTCTGCTGTAATATGGTCTTGGCAATGTGGTATCCAGGCATAGATGAATCGTCTCACCACCGGCGCAGGTAATCACGGTTGTGATAATATCGCCCTGCTTGTAGTCCATATTGGCATACGGACTGTCTGCACCCAAAATGGTTTTTGCCGCTTCCTTTAAACCTGCACTACGCGATGCAAACGACGAAAGTGTCAGCATCTTATTGCCGCGGTTAATATTTAATACCTTCGAAATCGGACCAAGTTCGTGGGTCGGATACTGCTCACAATTTCTTTTAATATACGACTCAAGTCTGTAGTGTTTATATTCGTCACCTACATCCTTAAACAGCTCGCACTCCGGTAAGTTATGGTGATAACCGCCGGCACAGTGCACCACCTCGCCGAACAGGCCTTCCTTCACGAGCTTTAATGCCATCATCTCTCTGCGTCCATAGCAACAGTTTTCCAGCATCATCAGCGGCACCCCTGTTTTTTCATAGGTATCTACCAAGTCGTAGCACTCCTGCAAATCGAATGCACACCCTACTTCAATGCCGGTATATTTGCCCGCCTTCATCGACTCAATCGCGATGGCGCTTCTGCCTTCCCAACACGTCATAACAAACACCGCATCAATATCCGGATTTTTCAAAATATCGTGATAATCCGTCGTCAGAATCGGCTCCGGCAACCCCTTTTCGACAATCATAACCTTCGCTTTTTCCAGATGCGGTGCATAACCGTCGCAAAGCGCCGTGATTTCCACATCCTTCATCTCGCTGAGACATTTGTCCAAAACAGAATAGCCTCTTCTGCCCAAACCAATATAACCAATCTTAATTTTTTCTTTCATTTTCATTTCTCCTTGACGTAAGCTTTAACATATGTTATCTTGATTATACAGAAGCAATTTTGATACTTCAATGTTTAAATAGATATATAAATTATCGTTTCAGACAGTATGGTGATTGAAGATGCATCCGATTGACGAAAAATTCCATATCAATAATATCTCCAAAAGCATTTTGGACAGAGTGTTTGACAAAACATTTTCTTTCGAAGGCGAAGCGCATGACTTTTGGGAGATTGTATACGTTGTCAGCGGCAAAATCGAAGTGGCAGAGAACGAAAACATCTACATTTTAAGCGAAGGGGATATGATTTTTCATGCGCCGATGGAATTTCATAAAATCTGTGCGACGGACGATACTGCTCCGCATGTCCTCAATATGAGCTTTACCGCCGTCGGCGACTTGCCGTCAAAGCTGAAAGACGGGCTTTTTCATCTCAATACAGATGAGCAAAGCACCTATATAAAGCTTTTCGAATTTGTAAAAGACAATTTAATCAAGACAAAATCACCCGCTCCCTATACAGCGCAGGAGGCGGCATACAGATTGGCAGTCTTTCTCTTGCATCTTTGTCATTCCACGCAAACGCGCGAAGCCTTCTCCTCGACAGCCTCCGCTCTGACCTATAAAGCGCTGGTGCATTTGATGCAACAAGAGGTCCGCAATAATTTATCTGTGAAGGATTTCGCAGAAAAAAGCTTTATCAGCATCAGCTATATCAAGCTTCTCTTTCGACATTATGCCGGCATCAGTCCTAAAACATATTACAACAATTTGCGCATCCTCGAAGCTAAGCATCTGCTCTCCTTCGGCTATTCCGTAACCGAAACGGCAAGTCGGATGAATTTTTCTTCGCCGAACAATTTCGTTCGCTTTTTTAAAACGTACACATCCGTCACACCGTATCAATACAAGAAAAATTAAAAGGCGCCTTCACTTAGGGATACAACGGTTTTAGCCGGCAATTTACCGAAAACAGTTCACAAAAAATCCGCATTATACGCGAGTATGATGCGGATTTTTATGTTCCTCTTTTCGACAAAATTTCTCATCTAAAACTGCCAAAGGCACCTTAAAGGGTAATAGTTTGGATAAAGAGCAAGGCAAAAACGACCGACATCCTCGCGGATCTCGGTCGTTTTTAACGCAGCTATTTGCCAAAATATTGCTTTTTAAGGCGTTTTATCCCTAAGCGAAGACGCCCAAGCTTCTGCTTTCTTTTCAGAAAACAGAAGCTTTTTCACTTACATCTCAATTAAATATAACTGCATCATACCCGGTGCATAGCCGTTATCGGAAGCGTAGAGGATATATTTATTGTCCCAGCTCCAGGTCGGGTGGCAATGCGCGCCCGGTCCGTACCAGCCGTTGTTGTGTACGGCGAGGGTTTCAATCGTCGGCTTGTCGGTGGAAATATCCATCAGCACAATATCATTGACCGCATCGGCAACGAGCAGTGTGTTTTCCTTGTTTGCATGGTAGTGGTTGCAGTAATACGGCAGCTCTAACTCACGCAGCACCCTGCCGGATTTATCTGCAAAGCCGACACGCGGAATCGCGTCCGGACCGTCGTGCGAAACGGTCACCGCCTGCGTCTTATCCGAGGTAATTGTACCGTCGTGCCCTACGCCGCGGTTGTCGTAGAAGATAAGACCATCGCGCGTCCAGAACTCGTGCCCGATGCTGTCGTCCTGCTTTTGGCGCACACAAGGCTTTATCTGTCTTGTGATGGTGTTTAACAGCCAGATGCGCTGCTGCACATAGTTCCACGGACCTTCGTGGCAGAAGGAAATATACTCGTTGGTATCCGGCGCAAACTGCACATGCCCTACCCAATGCGTGTCCTCATACAAAATCCAGCCGCCGCTGCCGTCCATAGCGGCAATCGCAACTGCACCGCGCTTCTGCCCGTAGAAACGGTCTAAAAAACCGTCATAGTTGCTTACTTTAAACGCGCGGTCATATTCCGGCACCTCGTTGAGCGCAATGACAACATAGCGGTTGTCAAAGCTCACATTCGGGCTGGAAATCGTAAAACCGACCGGCGCGCGGTACAAAAGGCGGTACTCGCCCGTCGAGCGCACAAAAGCGTGCAAATCGCCGTTATACGTAAAGATAATATACTCGCCATCTCTGCTTTTCGAGCCGCCGGCAATTTTGCAGCCTTTGCCGAAGTGCGCTTCAAAATCCGTCAGCTGTGTGCTTTCGCCGGTTTCGATATTCATCGCATAATAGTTGATGACATCGGTTTGCCCACCTTCGGCATACGGCGAAGTTTCCGAATGTGTGTAGATGATTTCCTTGCCGTCCTCGGTAAAGGAATTTTCCGTAAAATAATAGTGATAGTTTCTGCCGGAACTTGTCAGCTTAATAATTTTTCTGCCGCTCTTTTCGTCGATATAGCTTTGCTTTTGCGGCGCAATTTTCCTGCCCATATTTGACATGATTTGCATCCTCCCTGCGCTACCGTTTTTATTATAGCTTCGTTATAACACAACCATTTTTCAAAGTCAAGGTGTGCGTTCATATTTTGCTAATAATTGAGCAAATCGTACAATAGCGCAGGCGAATCGTGTCAAACATTATTTTTTAAGGCGCAGTAAAAAGCTGTAGTCAATTTCCGGAATCACGATACTGCCATTTTCTACATGCAGTTCCGTTTCGCCCTCCGGCGTAATCAGGCGCGCCGCTTTGAACGGAAGGGCAATATCCAGCTTCTGATTTATAAACTTTTTGTAGTGCATACTGTTGTTGCATACAGTAACGAAATAATAGTCCTCGCCTTCGATGACTTTTGCAAACAGATGCCGGTTGTTCGTCTGCACCATCGGTGTTAAATCGTGCATTTCTACAATATCGTCGATTTCCCAAGCGCCCTCAAACTCGTCGCAGGTTTCGTTCTTTTTCGGCTTTTTGGAATTGATGTAGCCAAAGGTGTTGATTGTACCAAAGGATACCCTGCGGTCTGTATAATATACCTCGCCGCCGTTTTGAACGAAAGCTTCAACCAGTGCACGCTCCTCTTCGGAAAGAAAATCAAGCATTGGCACAAACAAAACCTTTACGCCGAATTGATTCTCCGCAAGATGCTCTGCGCGCATAAAGTCGACCTGCAGCTTCTTGCGCATCAGCTGCGTATAAATCACGATGCTTTCCTTTTGCCAAACATTGATGCCGCCGGCATCGAGATTTGCGAGCGCTTCGCCGGTGCTGCAGCCGTAATCAGAGTGCAAAATCGCAACGCCGTTGTGGGTGCGCTTGGCAAGCGCAAGCTCTGTAGAATACTTATTGATAATCGGCAACAGCTTCATTTTTTCGTCAAACTCAAGGCCCTTTGTGCCGTCATAGTGTAAAAAGCCGCAGTTGTCCGGCAGCGGTGTACCCTCATACGGATAGTCACCGCGCCACTCATAGTAGCAAAGTCCCTTAAAGCCTGCACCAAGTGCAACATAGCTTTGCGCAAACAGCTTGCGCGCCGGCATCTTCATTCTTGCGTCTGCCTCAATCAGCCACGCCGGCTTGTTGTCAAGCTCTGCCGCACACGCACAGATGTCTAAAACGCACGTACCGGTATACATATCGGAGCCGACAAAATTTGCATAGCTTGTCAGACCGAGGATGTCCATTGTATCGCCAAAGTAGGAAACACCGTGCCCGACACGCTTATTTGCGGTTTCTGCCGAGGTAAAACAAGTGTAGGTTCCGAGACGCGGTGTCTGCTGCTTTGCAGCATTTGCGGTTGCATTTAAAAAGTCGGACATCGACTGCATTGCAAACAAATTCCAGCGATTCCATTCCGGCAACTCCTCTTTACAAACCGGTTTTTCCGTCGGCGGCATATAATTTTCTGCCTCAGCCTCTGTCATATAGCCTTGCGCTACCGCATATTTGCGGTAAGCTTCAATCGCCATCGGGTGATAGTCAAATCTACCGTTGCCCGGATAATGCGGCTCGTTGTATATCTGATAGGAAACCATAGAATTGAATTCGGCAAAATGCGCCGCCAATGCCTTGGTCACCTTTTCGTTGTCTTTTAATATACCCTTATGATGCAGGCAAAACTCTAAAAACACGGACCATTTTTTCTCAAGCGGCTCGCCGCGGTGGTTTCGCATCTCGTAGTCCGTGTTGCCGCTCAAATTCGTTACATAGCCGTTTAAGCGAACACTGCAGGCGATATCGCGCTTTTCACATTCCAGCGCCATCGCATCAATAAAGTCGGTTTGAACGGATACCTCACCGTTTTCGTCTAACCCAAGCTCGCCGATGGCAGCCGTACGCAAAAAGTTAAAGCCGCAGTCCTGCATCAGCTTTAAATCCTTTTCCATTTCTCCGATGCGGTCGCCCTCCGGCGGCACCTGAAACTTTGCCTTGTGGAAGGACGGATAGTACGATGCGCCAAGGGCAATTTTCGCAACGCCGTCCTTGTGCAGTATACCTTTTTTGATTTCGTATGCCATGGAAATCTCTCCTTTGTATTATTTTATCATTGCAAAAACAATTATAACAAAGGAGTTTTAAAAACAAAATAGAATATATTATTATATAAAATGTATTATTTTATCATTTATCGAGGTGAGGACAAATGCAGCTGCTTGTATCCATAAAGGTGTACAGAGAAAAATTTGTCGAGGAGCAGTTTTGCACGACGGACGATATTTTTGCGCTGGTCAAATCCGGCAGCTTTTCCTACGAAACCGAAAACGAGAGCTATATCGTTTCTGCAAACGAGGGTGCACTTTTCAAAGCAGGTGTGCCGGGTGTAAAGAAAGTGCTTTCACCGGTGACGATGTTTCTGTTTCGCTATAAAAATGAGCATTCACTGTTTCAGCACAAAAAAATTGTGTTCGAGGATACGGCGCGCATGCAGTCAACCCTGCGGATGCTGGACAGCTTGTCCGACTACACGATGCCGGATGCCTTTGATTTTTGGTTTTCGCTGTTTAACGACATCGTTACGCAGTACCGCATAGAAAACAGCCAGAAAGAACTGCCCAATGACGAGGTTATACTGCGCGCAGCCAAAAGCTTGCAGGCGCATTACCACGAAAAGCTGGATTTAACGGAAGTCGCAAAGCGGTGCAATTTATCCTATCCGCAATTCATCCGCCGCTTTAAAAAAGCTATGCGCGTCACGCCGTCGGATTATGTAACGGCATTGCGATTCAACAAAGCCAAAGCACTTTTAACCGATTCGAAGTTGCAAATCCGCGAGATTGCTTTTGCCTGCGGTTTTGAAAGCGAATACTATTTCAGCAAGTTTTTCAAAAAACACATCGGCGTTTCCCCCGCTTACTTCAGAAAAACAACTATGTAAAAACAAAAAATGGTGCAACCTGAATGGTTGCACCGTTTTGATTTGTTTATAATGTTACGCCGTTTTTGAAAATGGCAATTTCTCGATAGCCGTTTTCTTCGTTTCTTGTCTTCTTGCCTTCTGCGACGGAAATGATGTAGTTATAAAAATCTGCATCCAGATCCTTGCCGTCTAACAGCGCACCTGCATTGTAGTCGATCCAGTTTGCCTTCTTCTCGGCAAGCGGTGTGTTCGTCGAAATCTTCACCGTCGGGCATACGCCGGCAAACGGTGTACCGCGACCTGTTGTAAAGAGCACCATATGGCAGCCGGAGGCGATTAAGTTCGTTACCGCAACCATATCGTTGCCCGGACCGTACAAAAGATTTAAGCCGCACTTCACTGCCGGCTCGGCGATGTCGAGTGCATCGACAACCGGGGCACTGCCGCCCTTTTGTACACAGCCGAGAGATTTTTCCTCGAGCGTGGTAATGCCGCCCGCCTTATTGCCCGGCGACGGATTTTCGTAAATCGGCTGCCCGTAGGCAATAAAGTAGTCCTTATAGCGGTTAATCATATGAACTGTTTTTTCAAAAATGTGTTCATCCACACAGCGGTTCATTAAGATGGTTTCCGCGCCGAACATTTCCGGCACTTCGCTTAAAACAGCAATACCGTTTTCTGCGGTAAAGCGGTCGCAGAATCTGCCGACGAGCGGATTTGCCGTTACGCCGGAAAGCCCGTCCGAGCCGCCGCACTTTAAACCAATTTTCAGCTTCGATACCGGAATCGGCTCGCGCTTCTGCTTTTTCGCTTCCTCGGCAAGTGCGCGAAGGATTTCCACACCCTCTGCAATTTCGTCTTTGCTGTCCTGCGCATTTAAGAAACGGATATTTGTACCCTCTGTGTCGCCGAGCACCTTTGCAAACTCACCCAAGTGGTTGTTTTCACAGCCGAGACCCAATACCAACACGCCGAACGCATTCGGGTGTCCGCAAAGGGATGCAAGCACCTTCTGCGTGGTTTCGTGATCGCCGCCGAGCTGCGAGCAGCCGTACGGATGCACAAACGCATAGGTATCTTCAAAAAAGCTTCTTGCCTTTTCCGCAATTTTTTCTGCCGCACCGTTGATGCAGCCAACTGTCGGGATAATCCAGAGCTCGTTACGGATTGCAGCCTCACCGTTTTGACGAAGGTAGCCCATAAAAGTCGGTGTTTCCTTATGTACCACTTCAAATTCCGGTGCATAGGTATATTCAAGCTTGCCCTCAAGACCGGTTTTTACATTGTGGCTGTGCACATGCTCGCCCTCGGTAATATCCGCCGTAGCGACACCGATCGGAAAGCCGTACTTGATGACCTTTTCGCCTGCTTTGATGGCGCAGGCAGCATATTTATGACCGCTTGTCACATCGACAAGCACATTGTCCTTTTCATGAATTTTCAGCATATTACGCCTCCACTAATTCTGCGATAACCTCGCGAATCGGACGCTCTGCACAGTCGGCAATGTAGCCCTCTACAGCCTCTAAAAGACCGTCCACCTTCGTCAAATCCTGGCCCCACATCTCTGCGTTTGCAAGCACTGCCTTCGTTGTTGCGCCCTTCATAAATTCAAGCGCCGCCGGCATATCGTTTGCCTTGTCTGTCTTATAAAACATTACAAGCGCTGCAAGCGAGAAGGTCAGAATCTTCGACGGTGTGCCGTTTTCGATTGCACCCAAAAGCGACGGAAGAACTCTTTCCTTATACTTTGCTGTGGAGTTAAGGCAAATATCCAGCAGTCTGTGGCGGATGTACGGGTTTTCAAAACGCTCCATAACGCTGCCGGCAAAATCCTCAAGCTCTGCCTTGGAAAGACCGTCAATCGTCGGGATAACCTCTTCAAAGATACCCTTGCGCACATACTTGCCCATAATTTCGTCGTCCATCATTTCCTTAACGGTTTCCAGGCCGCAAAGGTGCGCTGCCATAACGCTCATTGTATGTGCACCGTTTAAGATACGCACCTTGCGCTTCTTGTACGGAACGATATCATCCGTGAAAACAACATTGTAGCCGTATTTATCGAGCGGGAGCAAATCCTTTTTATCGTTCATCCCCTCGATTACCCACAAGTGGAAATACTCAGCCGTTACCATCAGCTTATCTTCGTAGCCGAGGCGCTCTTTCCACGCTGCCTCCTCGCCGCGCGGAAAACCGGTAACGATACGGTCAACGAGCGAGCTTGCAAAGGTGCAGGCCTTTTCCACCCACGCCTTGAAGCCGTCCTCTAATTTCCAAAGGTCGATGTACTGCATTACGCACTTTTTCAGCGCTCTGCCGTTAAAGTCAATCAGCTCGCACGCGATAAAGATCAGACCTTTATCCATCGCGCCGTCAAACGCCTTATAGCGCGCATACAAAAACTGCGTTACCTTACCCGGGAAGGAAACCGCCGGCATATCGTCAATTTTACAGGAAGCATCAAACGCAATGCCTGCTTCCGTTGTGTTGGAAATCACAAACTGCAGCTCCGGCTTATTTGCAATCTCTAAAAATGCATCAAATTCTGCATAAGGATTGATGCAGCGGCTTACCGCCGTATTCTTTGTAATTTCTTCTACGAGCTCGCCGTTTTGCTTGCCGCGCAAAATCGTTGTGTATTTGCCGCCCTGGGCGTTAATGATTTCGCCCATGCCCTGCGCCAGCGGTTGTACCAAAATCACAGATGTGTCAAAATTCGCCTTTTCATTGAGTCCGTTGATAAAGTAGTCTACAAAACCGCGAAGGAAATTACCCTCGCCAAACTGTAAAATTCTTTCCTGCATAATCAAAAACTCCTTTGCATAGTATCATAATCGTATTGTAGCATCTATCAAAATAAAATGCTATACGATAAAAAGCAAGTTTTTCGTTTTCTACAATTTTTGATTATATTATAAAGAAAAACCGACTTGAATCAAGTCGGTTTTTCTTTGATATTTACATAGAATATTTTCCGCTCTGCACCGTCATTTCTTTGCCGTCCGGCATCGTCAGAATTGCAGCTTCACCTTCCGGCAGCTTCAGCTCAATTTCAAATGCGCCGTTTTCCTGCTTCCAGGCAACATACACGCCGCCGACCGGCGTTGCAACCGTGCCCTTGGCATACGGACGGCTGCCGATATGCGGATGTACATGGATTTGCCCATCAGTATATGTTACGCCGAGCACCTTCGCCGTAAATTCATAAATCGCAACCGCGCTCCACGCGTGGCACTCACTGCGCACGTCTTCATACTCGTGCTCCGGCATCGTTGTACAGCCGAGCGCAACCATGCCACGGTAGGTATCCATAATTTCATCGGCTTTATCATACATACCAACCTGCTCATAAGCGCGCAAACGGTAATACGTATATGCCAGTGTCGCCTTGCACGAAAGCTGTTCCGAACGAAGCAAAAGCTGTTTTGCAGCTTCGCCGGTCTCCATGCCGCAAAGTACTGCCCAGATTTGCTGATGCTGCGAAAAATGCCCCTTCAGCGGCGTATCGGCATACAGGCCTGCCGCTTCATCATAGCATCTTTCTTTGACCTCTGCTTTGATTTGCTTTGCAAGCGCAGTATACGACGGTATGCTGTTGCCGAGCATAGCGTGCAATTCCGCTGTTTTTTCAAGTGCATCTGCAAGCATCATACTGTAAACCGACATTGGCGCATATTCCGGATAACAACCTGCCTCAAACTCCTTTGGCCAGTCGATAAAATCCCACAAATTCGTCCGCGCTACCATAGTCCCATCCAGGTGCTCTGTAAACCACTGCAGAGTGCCGTCCGCCACATGGATATACTTCCGGATAAAGCTTTTATCCCCGAAACGCTTAGCATGTATATGCAGCATATAAATCAGAAACAGCGAAAATCCCGGAATAAATTGCACGGTATTGGTCGGGAAACGGCTCTGTGTAAGCCCACCGACACGGTAGCTTTTTGCAAAATCATCTATCGCCTTTTCCGGCAAGGCTTTGTCCTGTGTAAGCTGGTAGGTAAAAAGCATCTGCTGGTTCGTATCCATCGTATACTGAAGCTGCTCATAATACGGGCAATCCACATACGTTTCATGCATACATCTGCGAAGCGTATTCACGCTGACCGCAAACACCTTGTTGTCCATTTCATTGCCAAAATCATAGTCATCATATGTATTGAGCGGATATCCGGTTTCCAGAAAGTCAAAACTGTCAATACAAACCTCACCCTCAGTTTCGATTTGTATATAACGGAACGTGCGCATCCAGAAGGTTTCAAAATCAAGCGTTCCGTCCACTTTTAAGCGGTCGCAATCTCCCAAAATAATACCGTCTTCCGCATCGCGGCGGCGTTTATATCTTTTACCGTCCTCCAAAAATGCCTTAGACTCTGTATAGGTCAGTTTCATTTCACCCTTGCCGCTTGCGCGCACGCGCACATAGCCACAGGTTTCATAACCTGCGTCATACACACCGTTTTTCTCACTTGCAAAATCTTTTTTTTCAAAATACATCATCGGAATCGGTCGCTCTGTCACCGGATTCGGCGAGATGGTACGCCCACGGATGACCGAATCTAAGTTATAGATTTCTCTCCCTGAAACAGCAGGTAAAAACTCAAGCGCTTTTCCGTAATCCGGCGAGGTAAATTCATAGCACTGCACCGCATTATAGTTGCTATAGCCTTGTTCAAAGCCAAAGCGCACATTTTCTTCTTTAGCACAAACCCAGCTTTCATCCGTACCAAATGCATCTGCGCCCAGATTGCCCCAGATGCAAAGCGAAAGATTTCCGTTTCGCATTACACTTTCCAGCAAAAGCCAGCTTTCCGGCTCCGGCTTGACTGCAAGCTGCAACACCCGCACCTCAAATTCATTTGTACCTGCGCGCAAATACGGTGTGATATCCAATTTATCATAATAGCCGATTTCGCTCGAACGGCGGCATGGCCCGATTGCGACTAACACACCATTGATATATAGCTTATATCTTGCATCCGCATAAATACAAATCTCACTCTTCTCTACAGTTTCAAGCGCTGCACTTTTTTTGAAAACATACAATGCGTTTTCATTCTGCACCGCCACAGGCGATGTAATCATCCTTTGAATCTGCTTAATTTTTCCCATGCCCTATGTCCTCCTTTTATGTCCCATTTGAATAAATATACCGCCCACAATCACGCACAATCCGACAACTGCGTTGACCGTAATTTGTTCCTTTAAAATCAGCGCCGTCCACACAAGCGACAAAAACGGCGTGATGTAAGCCAGATTGGAAATTTTCGCCGTTTTGCCCGATTCGAGCGCCCACATCCATGTCATGCACGCCAGTGCCATCGTAAACGCACCGTTCCAACAAAACCCGAGTGCCTGCCCGAGACTCGGCAAAAACAAATCGCCTTTACTCAGATTAAAAATGGTTGTTAAAACAAATGTGGTTGTATAGCTTATCAAAACCGATATGGGTTTATCATAGTGAAATTTTTGATTCAGCGCAGTAAATACACCGTAGCAAACCGCATCGAAAAAGCAGCACAGCGCACCGAGCAGTACAAGCGTATTCAAGTGCACCATATCTGCACTCGTCACAATCACAACACCGAGAAACGAAACCGCAATCGCAATCGCTTTGCGCGCAGTCATTTTTTCCTTTAAAAGAATCCAGGCAAAAACCACGCTCATAATCGGCCACATATAGTTAACGATAAACGCCTGTGATGCCGGCAAAATGGATGCACCGGCATAAAAGAAAACATAATAAAAGAATGTGCCCGGCAAACCAATGAGAATCATAATAAGATAATCTTTCGCCTTATAGTCCTTCAGCCGCTTTAAATTGCCTGTAAACAGATTAAACAAAAACATAAACAGCATCGCAAAAAACGAGCTTGCCCACAGCACCTGAAAGCTGGTTTGGCTGCCCAAAAGCAGCTTGGAAGCCGTTGCCATTGTTGACCACAAAAGTATGGAGATTGCCGCAAATATATATTCCTTTTTCACTCAAACCACCCCAACACGCGTATTGTATCACTTTCACATAAAAAGGTCAAGATGCACACAAAAAAAGCACCTTGGTTTTCACCAAAGTGCTAAAAATTAAAATCTCTTATAGCCTGCACGCAGCTTGGAATCCGAGCTGCGGCGCAGCGCCTGCTGCTTTTCATCGCTGTCGGATTTAAACTTGGAGAGCAAATCCTCAAACGACAAATCGGAGGTATCGCTTTTCAGCGAATCCACATCTGCCGGACGAACACTGCCGCCTGCCGCACGCGGTGCACCGCCGCGCGGTCTGCGGTTTGCCTTTTGCTCGTCGAGCATTCTCTTTTTAATCGAAAGGCTGATTTTACCGTTTTCATCGACTTTAACGACCTTCGCTTTTACAACATCGCCGACCTTTAAATGGTCTGCCACTGCCTGCACATACTCGGTTGAAATCTCAGAAATATGTACAAGTCCGTTCACGCCGCCCTCCAGCTCGACAAATGCGCCGAACGGCATAACGCTAACGACCTTTCCTTCAACTACACTACCAACCTCTACTGCCATAAAACCCGTATCCTCCTACCTCTTTTTATTCACCGGCAACATCGATGAATACCTTTTCATTTTCTTCCACCAGGCCGAGGCGCTCCTTGGCGATTTGCTTTTGATGCTCTTCCGTTTTGCGCAGCTCTGTCACATTCTCATAATGCTCTTTTTCTTTTTCCTGCTGCTCAATTTCCATTTCCAGTTGGGCAATCTGCTTATCAAGCTCCGCACCCTCTTTGCTTTGTCTGTAAAACTTAGCACCGACAAAGATAAGTGCGAGCAAAAGACAGCTGACAACCAGAACCAAACGGAATCTTCCGGCATTTTTCGCACGACGACTCTCTCTATTTGCTTTCTTTTCTTCTAATCTTTTCATAGAAAATCTCCTGTGTGCAAAAGCCCCTACTTTTTTCTGAGCACAAGCCGAAGCCCGTGCCATCTGCGACAAGCAAACACACCTGCACGGCGCACACCTTTGCCGAGCGGCGCCAGCAAATGCTTTAAAAGCAACAATACACTATTAAATATTTTATACAAAAAACCAAGTATAGTCAATACTATTTTCAAAAATATCCTGAGGATTTTCTGTAAAATTTTAAAAACCGCCCCAAAAATAACACGCACAAGGCGGCTGAGCAATAAATAATACAAAACTGCACCCAAAATCAGGCCGCAAAAGGCATACCACCGCAGCGCACCGTCATTGACATAAAAGTTCAAGGTAAAAATCCCCGCCGCCAAAAGCGCCCACAGCAAAAGGTCCGCCAGATTGGTCGTGAGGCGCTTAAAGCCAAAGGCGGCACGCAGAAGCATAAACAAATCTGCCAGCATCCCGCTCGCCGCGCCGCCGAAAAGCATTGCACAAAAGGACAAAAGCTGTTCACTTACGGAAACCGTCATCGCGCCTTACCCGAACAGACGCCCAAACAGCCCCTTTTTGCCGGCAGTGGCGCTATCATAGACCAGCTCGTCGATATTGCCTTCGATGACCAGCTCGCCGCTGTCCACATTATACTTTTGAATATGCAGCTCGCTGCCGGAAAGCAAAAGCACCCCCTGCACGGTTGCAATCACCATGCTCTCCTCGTCGAAGCTTTCAACATCCTCTACACCGCTCAGGCTCAGTCTCTCTCTGTTATCAAGCTGCAGACTATGCTGCTGTATGCGTTTTTCCTCCATCGGCATAAAAAAACCTCCCATAAATTTTTGTTTCTACAAATTTATGAGAGGTTTTATTGGAATATGTCAATCCAGTATTCTGTACATCGCGGCTGCATCGTTTTTGAGCACATGCTCTGCAATTGCAACGACCTCGGCGCGCAGCGTCTTTTCGCCAAATGTAATTTCAATCACATCGCCGATTTTTACGGCATAGGATGCCTTGCACACCTTGCCGTTGACGCTGATTCTGCCTGTATCGCAAGCTTCGTTTGCTACACCGCGGCGCTTAATGAGTCTGGAAACCTTTAAATATTTATCCAGGCGCATACTTTTTTCTCCTTTTTTGTTTGCCTAAGAAAAACAACCCCGGCGAAGCGCCGAGGTTGTCCTCAATTATGCTTAAATTATTTAATAGCGTCCTTGAGAGCCTTACCAGCCTTGAAAGCCGGAACCTTGGAAGCTGCAATCTTGATTTCTTCCTTAGTCTGCGGATTTCTGCCGATTCTTTCGCCTCTTTCTCTAACTTCGGATGTACCGAAGCCAACGAGCTGTACCTTCTCACCCTTCTTGAGTGCATCTGTGATGTTCTCAACAACAGCGTTGAGCACCTTTGCTGCATCTGTCTTGGATACGCCGGCAGCAGCTGCTACATTTGCGATAAATTCTGCTTTGTTCATAGTAAAAAACCTCCTAAAAAAATTATAGTAATTATAGCTTCTCTTTTTTTTCTTTATTTCCTTTAATTTCTCGAAAATTTTTTTACTTTTTTTCGATTTTTGCGCGCTGCCACAGGCTTTCCAGCGTTTCTAATGGCAAATTACACAAATTTTCGCCGTTTTCTTGTGCAATTTGCTCTAAAACCGCAAAGCGCTCGATAAACTTGTCTGTCGCGTGGCGAAGGGCTTCCTCTGCATCCGTATGCACAAAACGCGAAATATTGACTGCGGAAAACAGCAAATCGCCGAGCTCCTCTTCGATGTCTTTTTGCACGCCGGAGGCAATCGCCGCCTCCAGCTCAGCGGTTTCCTCCTTCAGCTTGTCTATCGCACCGTGCACCTCCGGCCAGTCGAAGCCGACATTTTTTGCCTTCTTCTGCACCTTTGCAGCGCGGGTAAGCGCCGGCAGTGCAGCAATCACATCGCGCATGGATTCCGTTGTGGACTTGAGTCCCTTTTCCTTCAGCTTGTTTTTCTCCCAGGTGTCCAGTGCGGCTTTGTCATCCTCTGCCGCGTCCGTGCCGAACACATGGCTGTGGCGCGAAATCAGCTTTTCGCAAATTTCATAAAGCACATCACTTAAATCAAACGCACCGCGCTCCTTTGCAATTTGCGCATGAAAGATAACCTGTAAAAGAAGGTCACCCAGCTCATTGGCAAACATCGCATCGTCGCCCTTTTCGAGCGCATCAATTGCCTCGTAGGCCTCCTCAATCATACTCGCCTTAATTGAATCGTGCGTTTGTGCCGCATCCCACGGACAGCCCCCCTCACCGCGCAGACGCTCCATAATATGCACCAAATCCGCAATCGTATACACTTTCTTCTCCATTTTATCTTTCCTCCACCCAATGCAGTTTTTTAAGTAAACCAAAGATTTTATCGCCCTTCGGCAGTAAAAGCACATCCTCTTTTAATATACCGCGCAGCAAAAGCATCAACGCAAAATACACAACGGCACCAACCCCGATTGCCAAAAGCAATGCCATACTGCCCGGCCACACCCGTGACAGCAAGCCATGTGCGCCATACGCACAAGCGCCCATCACCGCACCGCTAAACAGTGGCTTAACCAGAAAGGCAGATGCCGCATAGCGCACCTGCGCTCTGCGGTGAATCGCAATCAGATTCAGCGTCATCACCACGGCATAGCACAAAAGCGTGCCCACCGGCGCACCGTAGATATTTATATGCGGCTGGCGCACCAATACATAGTTTACAACAACTTTCACAATTGCGCCAAAGCCCATAAAGAGCACCGGCTTCCAGACATAGCCGTACGCCTGCAAAACCGCGTTGCTGACCTGCACCATCGTTACAAAGGCAACTGCAAGTCCCATTACGGTTAATAAAAACGCATGACTTGCGTCATCATAAACAAAGGAAAGAATCGGCGCCGCCAGCACCGAAAGCCCGATAGCACACGGCACGGAAATCAAAACCGTAATACGCAGGGCACTGGTCGCCGTAGCGGTAGCAGTTTTGCGGTCCTTAAGCGCAAGCGCTGACGAAAGCGCCGGCACCAGACTGACCGCCAGAGCCGCAATCAGCGTCGGCGGCAGGTTAAACATCGTCACCGCGCGCCCCAGATGGCCGCTTAAGCTGTAGTAGACTTCTTCACTGTAGCCGATGGATTCCAGCAAATGAAAAATCATCGCCGTATCAATCAGCGAGGTCAGCGTAAAGACCGATGCGCCGAGTGTTATCGGAATTGCCGTTTTAAAAAGTTCTTTAAAAATCGCCTTGCGCGGACGCGGCACGCCCGCATCCTTTTCCGCAAGTGCTTTGTTCCGTTTTCTGTTTTTACGGCTGGTAAGAAGAATGCTCAAAAAACCGAGCGCCGCACCGCAGCTGACACCGCCGATTGCACCGGCAGCGCCGTTTGCGAGCGAGCCTTGTACAAGCCACGCTGCCAAGACAAGCCCGATACCGAGCTTGCCGACCGACTCCGCAATTTCCGATACCGCCGTCGGCACCATTGCGCCGCAGCCCTGCGTATAGCCACGATACGCCGACATCAGCGCCACAAAAAAGATACTTGGCGAAAGTGCGCGAATCGCAACACTTACATTCATCCCCTCTGCATCTGCATTTAAGAGCTTTGCAAAAAAGTCTGCCCCGAAAAACAGAGCCGCCGCACCGCACAGCCCGACAAAAAACATAAACCAAACCGCAACGGACAATATTCTCTCCGTTTCCCGATGCTTGCCGAGTGCATCGGAAGCGGAAACCATTTTCGAAATTGCCACCGGCAGACCTGCCGTTGAAACAACAAATAACCAATTATAAATATAGTACGCCGCATTGTAGATGCCCATACCCTTGGTGCCCAAAATCATACGGTCGAGCGGAATTTTATACAGCGCTCCGAGCAGCTTAATCAAAAGGTGCGCACCGGCAATGATTGCCGCACCGCGCAAAAAAGCCTTGCCGGTTTTGTTTCCTTCACTCATAGCATAAAAAACCTTTCAAAATTGTTGTTTTTTTCATTTTAACACAATTGCTTCCTTTTTAAAAGTCTTTGTAAAAATTTTTCTGTTTAATAAAAAGAGGAAGGTGCATACTAACATTGTGTCCGTAAACTATAAAAAGGGGATGAAAAAAATGAAAATGAGCTTTGTAAAGGGTATGCTTGCAGGCGCGCTCGCCGGCGGTGCTGCAATGCTTTTGTTTGACCCGATTACGCCGCGCCAGCGTCGCAAGCTGAAAAAGAAAGCAAACCGCATGATGCATTCGGTCGGCGATATGTTCGATTCCATGACCTGCGACAGAGACTGCTGAGAAAAGCTCCCTATATAGGGAGCTTTTTTCGTACATTAATTTTATAATGTAAAAAATATACAAAATACCGCATATACCTCAAAGGCAGCATTCCCCATTCCTGCGCGCTTTTTGCGCGCTTCAATTGCCTGATTCAACATTTTTTGCCCGCTTCCCAAAAAGGGTTGACTTTGCCTGCTTATGTGGGTATAATGGACGCGAAAACGGCAGACAACACACTAAAACTGCTGTTTCGGGGGTGTCAGCTATGGCACAGCTTAAATGGGTATTTCGATATATGAAGGGTTGTCGATGGCAATTTTTCCTCGGCGCATTTTTACAGTTGTTTGTTTACTTACCGCTTCTGATTATCGTGCCAATTGTCGTATCGGATTTAATTGACCGGGCTTTTCTGGGCGGCGATGCTTCCGTCACCGCAAAATTACTTCTGATGTACATTGGTATGCACGGTATCCGGGCGGTTTCTTCATTTTCGCACTATGTTTTGCAGGACATGGCAAGCGCGCATGTGCTTAAGTCGTTTCGCATCGCGCTCTACGATAAGCTGCAAAAGCTACCCACTGCCTTCTACAGCTCTACGCGCACGGGCGATATTATGATGCGCTTAACCGGCGATTTGGAAATGCTGCGCCACTTTTCCGCCTGGACACTGCCGCAGCTTCTGTACTGTATTTTGCTGTTCACCGCCGGTATGGCTGTGTACTTTTCAACGAATGTCCCGCTGACCTGTATCATCCTTTTGGCAGTACCGATCATTGCTGTTGTGGTGATGCATATGCGCAAGCAGTCTGCCGAGCGCCACCATGATTTGCGCGAAAAGGGCAGCGCACTCAATGCCTGTGCGCAGGAAAACATTGCTGCAAACCGCGTAGTCAAGGCATTTGCTCGTGAAGATTTTGAGGAAGAAAAGTTTAAGGTCTGCAATGAAGCATACCGCGACAGCGCTATAAAAGCAGCTGAGGTCGGCGCAAATCACGGCCCGATTTTAGGTGCAATTGCAAGAACCATCAACATTTGCATTCTGGTCTTCGGCGGCATATTTGTTATTTACGAAAAAATGAGTGTCGGCGATTTGCTTTTGTTTTATAACTTAAGCTGGCTGATTTCCGACTCGACAAACCTCGTCGGCTCGGTCATCAACGAAACGCAGAGATTTTTCTCCTCTACGCAAAAGGTTTCGCAGCTGTATTATGCAAGAAATGATATACAGAATAAGCCAGGCGCGCTGAAAAAAGAGCCCGATGAAAACAGCGGCAAAGTCGTGTTCGACCATGTTTCCTTTAAATACGATAAACACACCGTTTTAGACGACATTTCCTTTGAAGCCCTGCCGGGACAGACCATCGGCATTATGGGGCCGACCGGTGCGGGCAAATCCACACTGGTAATGCTGCTTGCACGATTTATGGATGCACAAAAGGGGCAGGTATTCATCGACGGCACAGATGTGAAAAATTACGATTTAACCAGTCTGCGCCACCATGTCAGCTACGCAATGCAGGATGTATTTCTGTTTTCAGACTCTATTGCATCCAATATTTCCTACGGCGACCAGGCTTTAGCGCCCGATGAGATTGCACAATATGCAAAAATGGCAAGCGCCGACGGCTTTATCCGCCGCACCTCCGATGGATATGACACCATCGTCGGCGAGCGCGGTGTCGGTCTGTCCGGCGGTCAGAAGCAGAGAATTTCGCTCGCGCGTGCACTCGCCTACGAAGCACCGATTTTAGTACTCGATGACACAACCTCTGCACTGGACATGGAAACAGAGCATTATATCCAAGCCCAGCTTGCCGCACGCGACAAAAAGCAAACGACCTTCATTGTCGCACAGCGCATCTCGTCTGTAAAGAATGCAGACAAAATCATCATCCTCGAGAACGGGCGCATTACCGAATGCGGCACGCACGAGGAGCTGCTCAAAAACAAGGGCTATTACTACGATGTGTTCTGCATCCAGCAGGGCATTGAAAATGAAAAGGCAAAGGGGGCGGGCGTGCAATGAGCAAGAAAAATGTGAAACCGCAAACCAAAGCCAAGCGCAACACCTTTGACCAGGACGAGGCTCTGGAGACAGAGTTTTCCTGGGCGCATTTAAAGCGCAGCGTTGTCTACGCAAAGAAATATACAAAATCGCTTCTGCTGGCACTCGTGTTCTCCGTATTGATTACGATTGCCGAAATGCTCATTCCGCAGCTTTTGATGCAAATCATCGATAAGCATGTGCCGGCAAAAAATGTATCTGCCATTCTGTGGACCGGCTTAATCGGGGCAGGCCTGGTGCTGCTCATTGCTCTGTGCTCGCACAATAAGCAGATGACCTGCGCAAGGACGGGACAAAGCATCGTCAGCGAAATTCGCACAGATTTGTTTAAGCACCTGCAAACGCTGCCGTTTGACTATTTCGACTCGCGTCCGCACGGCAAAATTATGGTGCGCGTTGTCAACTACATAAACTCCGTTGCAGACTTTTTTGCGTCGCACGCAGTCAATATGGTTTCCCATGCGCTTTCGCTTTTGATTATTCCGTTTTTTATGTTCACAACGGATGTAAAGCTTTCCCTTGTCAGCCTGGTTTGCGTAGTCCCCTACGCTGCCTTTATGTGGACAACCGGCGCAGTCTACCGCAAAAGACAGCGCATATTCTCTAACAAAAACTCGAACATAAACGCGTACTATCAGGAAAGCATCAACGGTATGCGCATCACGCAGTCCTTTGCGCGTGAAGAAGCCAACCATGAAACCTCTGCGCGTATGGCGGAGGACTACTCCAAAGCGTTTATGCGCGCAAAATACATTCAGCATCTGCGCGGTCCGGTTTCGGCACTCTTAAATGCAATCAGCGCTGCCGCCATTTACTACATCGGCATCACAAGCGGCAATTATTCCGTCGGTATTGTGATTGCAATGGCGACCTACACCAGCCGTTTCTGGCAGCCGATTACAAACCTCGGCACATTATACAATGTATTCCAGGATGCCGCGGCATACCTCGAGCGTATTTTTGAGGTGATGGATACGCCGAGTGCAATCCACGATATCCCGGGCGCAACCGAGCTTCCGCCGATTGAAGGGCATGTGCAGTTTAAGGATGTACATTTTGAATATGAAGAGAACCGCCCGATTTTAGAGCATCTGTCCTTTAAGGTCAAGGCGGGCGAATCCATCGCTTTAGTCGGTCCGACCGGCGCGGGCAAAACAACGGTTGTCAACCTGCTGTCCCGTTTTTACGATATCAAGTCCGGCGAAATTACAATTGACGGACACGATATTCACGCCGTAACCTTAAACTCACTTCGAACGCAGATGGGCGTAATGCTGCAGGACACATTTATCTTCACCGGTACAATCGCAGACAACATCCGCTACGGTAAGTTGGATGCAACCGACGAAGAAATTATCCGGGCGGCAAAGACCGTTTGTGCACACGACTTTATTATGACTCTGCCAAAGGGCTACGACACCGTTGTCAGTGAGCGCGGTGCATCGCTCTCCGCAGGGCAAAGGCAGCTCATCAGCTTTGCACGAACACTACTTTCCGACCCGAAAATTCTCATTTTGGACGAAGCAACCTCTGCAATGGACACAAAAACTGAGCTGCTCGTTCAGCAGGGTTTGGCGCAGCTGCTCAAAAACAGAACCTCCTTTATCATCGCGCACAGACTCTCGACGATTAAAAACTGTGACCGCATTTTGTACATTGCAGACAGAAACATCGCCGAAGCCGGCAGCCATGACCAGCTTCTGGCAGCAAGAGGTCTGTACTACGAATTGTATACTTCACAATTGGATTAAACTTAAAAGCAGATGCCAGATTTTTCGGCATCTGCTTTTTATTTCCCTTTATCGCAAGATATTGAAAAAATATAGCAATATAATGAATTTACAACCGTTTTAAACTGCAATATAATCTAAATAGAATAAAAAAGGGGGTTGAATATATGTCAAAGCAATGGTGGAAGGAAGCCGTTGTATACGAAATTTACTGCAAAAGCTTTTGCGATTCCGATGGTGACGGTATCGGTGATTTAAAAGGTGTTATGTCCAAACTGCCCGTTTTAAAGGATTTGGGCATCAATTGCATCTGGTTTGCGCCGATTTATACCTCGCCACAGGTGGATAACGGCTATGATGTGGCAGATTACCGAAACATTGACCCTGCCTACGGCACCATCGACGATTTTAAGACTCTTTTGGATATGGCACACAGCATGGGCATCCGCGTGATTATGGATATGGTACTCAACCACAGCTCCGACGAGCACGAATGGTTCAAAGAATCCAGAAAATCCAAGGATAATCCCTACCGTGATTATTACATCTGGCAGCCGCCAAAAAACGGCAAGGAGCCGAACAACTGGGGCAGCTACTTCCGCGAAGGAAACGGCTCGGCATGGGAATATGATGCACAGACGGGCGAATACTATCTGCACCAGTATGCCGTAAAAATGCCGGATTTAAACTGGGAATGTGAAGCACTGCGTAAAGAAATCTATGATATGCTGCACTGGTGGCTTGACTTGGGCGTAGACGGCTTCAGACTCGATGTGTTTACAAGACTCAAAAAAACAGAAGGCTTTCCGGATACGACAAAACAGCCGGGTCCGCTGGACAGAAACGGCTTTATCGTAGACACTTCGATGTGCACAAATGTAAAAGGTATTCATGAGATTATTCACGGACTGCATACCGAGGTGTTTGGTCCGCGCGGCTGTATGACCGTCGGCGAGGGCGCCAATGTGGATGACACAAATGTGCTCGACTATATTTTGCCTGAGCGCGAAGAACTGAATATGGTGTATCATTTTCAGCTGGCACACCGCGCGCTGCTTTCCATGACACCGGCGCATTTCAGAAATGTACAAACAAAATGGGCAAATGTTTTTGCCAAGGGCGGCTGGACGGTGCAGTATATGTCCAATCACGACAGCGCAAGACAGGTATCCTGCTATGGTGATGCAGAAAACTACAGAGAAGCTTCTGCTATGCTGCTGGCAACGCTTTTGCACACAACTCCCGGCACACCGTTCGTGTATCAGGGCGAAGAAATCGGTATGGTCAATGTCACCTATGACAGTATAGACGATTATAACTGCTGCTACACAAAGGGCGACTATCATTCGATGATACAGAAGGGCAGTTCGCCGAAGGAAGCCATAAAGGCACTTGCACCAAGGAGTCGCGACAACGCGCGCACACCGTATCAATGGGATGACACCGAAAACGCCGGCTTTACAAGCGGCAAGCCATGGATTAAAACCAATCCGACCTATAAAGAAATCAACCTGCAGGCGGATTTAAATGCCGAAAATTCTATCTTCAAGTATTATAAAGAAGTGATTGCCCTGCGCAAAACACATCCTGCCATCCTTGAAGGCGAGCTTCAATTCCTGCTTAGCGAGCATCCGCACGCAATTGTGTATCTGCGTAAATGTGAAGCTGAAACACTGCTTGTAATTGCAAACTATCGCAGCGAAGCTACGACGGTAGAGCTTCCGGAGGAAATCAAAACGCAAAAATGGCAGCGCATTCTTTCAAACTACAAAAATACACAACCTTCCGTAGACGGACGAAAAGAATGGATGCCGTGGGAAGCAGAGGTCTATGTGCTTGCATAACTTAAATTTAAAAATGACAGAATCCAACAGGGTTCTGTCATTTTCTTTCATTGCTGAATCCGCGAAGGACTGATGCCCATATACCTTTTGAAGGTTGCGGAAAAATAAGCCACGCTCGCAAAGCCGCACTCGAAAGCAATTTCATTTATACTCTTATCTGATTCAATAAGCATGCCGTGTGCATATTTAATTCTTTGCATATTGATATAGGTCGCTACGGTGTAGCCCGTAATCTCTTTAAAGCGCCGGCAAAAATAAAACTTACTGTAGCCGATATGCGCTGCAATCTCTTCCACCGTTATGGCTTTGTTAAAATGCTTATGAATATAGGAAACGGCTTTCTCTATGCTTAAAAGCCCGCTGCTTTCCGCGCGGTTTTCCTGTTTCACTTTTACATATTTTTCAAGCAAAATCAAGACACACTCAATAATGTGGCAGTAAACCTTTGCTGCATAATATCCCGTTTTGTTTGTAAGCAGCTGCTCTTTTATAGCATAAATATGCGCAAAAAGCGCACAATCCTTTATGA
This sequence comes from Clostridia bacterium, assembly GCA_045546315.1. Classification (GTDB taxonomy): domain Bacteria; phylum Bacillota; class Clostridia; order UBA1381; family UMGS1253; genus RGIG2041. The sequence goes on from JAZQCN010000036.1 coordinate 181,020, forward strand.
CCTCCTGCACATAAATATGGTCCAAGGACATACCAACGGTGTTCAAAAAGCTTCTGTCGACAATCATACATTCATAGCACACCGTCTCCGTCAGCGGAATGATATTATGTAAAACATTCGGATTGATCACAACCACATCGCCGGCTTCGGCATAAAAAACTTCATCATCCAAATGAATTTTCATTTCCCCTGCGGTAATAAAAAGCAGCTCTATGTCCATATGCTTGTTCACAAGAAAAATAGTCCCCCGTTTTTTGACCAGATTGGGATAAAACGCAATCGGAACATCACTTTTTTCATAATTGCGGATTTCAAGTACATCAGAGCGCGTCAGCGAAATCAGTTCGTTCATACCGAAAAGCACCTTTCAGCAATATTTTTAAATCTCATCAACTATTTCCACTTATATAAATAATTTTATCACAATATATTGCAATTGTAAATGCAGCAAAATAAAAAAAATCTGCACTTTGAAAAAGATGCAGATTTTTTATTGTTTGCTTATCTGAACAAATATAAGCTTTCCAAGGCGAAGCTGTACTCACTGTCCGGCTCGATAAAGTCAATCACAACCGATTCCTTCCCTGCTGCATCCTTTGTTAAATTAAAATGCAGTACGATTTCCCTTTCATCATCCTTAACCGTTTCCACGCCGTATGCAGCACTGTCTTCCGTAAACTTTGCATTCTTCACACCCGTGATATCCACGCCGCCGGTGAAATCGGCAAAGGCTACAGAGATACTGTCCTCGCCTGTCTTTTCGAAGGTCACGCTGCCGATTGCGGCGCCGTCGGCTTCCGAATTGGTGTAAATCTGCCATTCGCCCATATAGCTGTCGATACCGGACGACACCTTTTCAGGCGCTGTCGGTGCACTGCAGCCCGCAAGGCAAATCAGACAAGCTAGTAAAACTGCAAACCCTTTTTTCATGCTGCATCATCCTTTCTTCTATTTTGTAATTTCATTTTATATGGTTTTTCCCTCGTTGTCAATTCTCTTTTTATCGACTTGACATTCAAATTTATCCATGTTAGACTATTTTAACATATGACAAAATAAGGAGTTTAAAATGCGAAAGCTTTTCGGTACAAAGGAATTTTATAAAAACACAATGCATATCGCCGTGCCGATTGTGTTACAAAACCTAATTACGGCATTTGTTGCTATGCTCGACAACATTATGGTCGGCAGACTCGGCACCGCACCGATGTCCGGCGTTGCGATTGTCAATCAGTTGATTTTTGTATTTAATGTTGTTATCTTCGGAGCCTTATCCGGCGCCGGCATTTTTTGCGCGCAGTTTTTTGGCAAAAAAGACATCGAAGGTGTGCACCACTGCTTTCGCTTCAAGGGCTATGCGGCGCTAATCGTATGCATGGTTGCCTTCGGTATTTTTATACACTCCGGGGATAGCTTAATTTCTCTGTACCTGCACGACAGCGGCAATACCTCTGCTCTGAAAGAGACTCTCAGCTACGCGCAAAGCTACTTAAACATTATGCTACTCGGGCTTGTACCCTTCTCTATAACTCAGATTTATGCGTCGACACTGCGCGAATGCGGTCATATGCGACTGCCGATGTTTGCCGGCATCGCCGCCGTAATCACCAATACGGTTTTAAACTATATTTTGATTTTCGGCAAGCTCGGCTTCCCTGCGCTCGGTGCTGACGGTGCCGCAATTGCAACCGTAATTTCGCGCTTTATAGAATGTGGCATTACGGTGATTGTAACACACATCAAAAAAGCCGAGTACCCCTATGCCGTCGGCTTTTACAAAAGCCCGAAAATCCCGCTTCGGACAACAAAGCTGATTTTTGCCAAGGGCACACTTTTATTTATCAACGAATTTTTGTGGGCGACCGGCACAGCAACCCTCAGCCAATGCTATTCCTACCGCGGACTGGACGCCGTTGCCGCAATCAATATCACTTCCACCATTTCCAATCTGTTTGGCATTGTATTTCATGCGATGGGCAGTGTAGTTGCCATTATCATCGGTCAGCTTTTGGGCGCAGGTAAAAAGGAGGAGGCAATAGATACCAACACCAAGCTTATTACGCTGGCAGTGATCACCTCCACTGCAATCGCTATCGTTATGGCATGCTTCTCCGGTCTGTTTCCGATGGCATACAACACCGAACCGTCCGTTCGCACACTGGCAACATATTTTATTTTGGCAAATGCCCTCATTCTGCCTGTGCAAACCTTTTGCTTTACCGGCTATTTCACAATCCGCGCCGGCGGAAAAACCGGTACGGCTTTAACTGTAGACAGTGGCTTTATGTACCTTGTTGCCATCCCGCTCGCCTTTTCACTTTCAAGGTTTACCGGTCTGCCTGCCGCACCGCTCTATCTTTTGGTACAGAGCACGGAATTTATCAAATCCATTTTCACCTTTATCTTTTTAAAGCAAAAAAAGTGGGTAAAAAACATCGTAGACAACATATAATCATTTTGTGCAAAGTAGTATCATTTTTCACATTGACACCCTTTTCCGCTGTGCTATAATAAAAGCACAAAAATTTGGAAAGGGTGTTTTTTAATGAACTTTACGGGAAAGGTTGCTATGGTCACCGGCGCAGCCGCAGGCATCGGGCGCGCGTGCGCAATTGAGTTTGCGCAAAACGGCGCAAAGCTCGTTTTGCTGGATGTCGACGAGGAAAAGCTGCAAAGCGTTAAAGCAGAGTTGGCAGAGTACACAGCCGATGTGCTGACCTACAAATGCGACATCAGCAACGAAGCACGCGTAAATGAAGTGGTTGCGGATGCGCAAGCGCAATTCGGCAGAATTGATATTTTAGTAAACAACGCGGCAGTATTCCGCCACAAAAGCGCTTTTGTGGACACGCCGACAGAAATCTGGACACAGTATATAAACATCAATGTACACGGCACCGTATTCTGCACGAAAGCTGTACTGCCGAAAATGATAGAAAACGGCTATGGTAAAATTGTCAACGTAGCTTCCGTTGCCGGCGTTTACGGCAATCCGAATATGGTACATTATTCTGCAAGCAAGGGCGCAGTTATTGCGATGACAAGGGCGCTTGCAAAAGAAGTCATCGACAAAGGCATCAATGTCAATTCCGTGGCTCCGGGCAGTGTCAGTCCGTCGGACAATCCGGACATTGACTTTACGACCGAATCAGAGTTTGCCAAAAATGCTACCTATATCGGCAGAACCGGCTCGGACAGAGAAAATGCAAACCTCATCTGCTTCTTGGCAAGTGATGCTGCAAGCTATATTTCCGGCGAAAACATTCAAATCGACGGCTCGAGAAAAAGTATGTAATACATATAAAAAAATATGGCAGGCACAAAAGGTGTCTGCCATATTTTTTATTTAAACTTTTTCAAAAACAGCTCCATACGGTCGAGTGCATTTGCAATGCTGTCAAGCGAATACGCATACGAGCAACGGATAAAGCCTTCGCCGCAATCGCCGAATGCCGTACCGCCGACCACTGCAACGCGTTGGTCTAAAAGTAGCTGCTCGCAAAAATCATCCGACAAAAGTCCGGTCGATTTGATGCACGGGAACACATAGAATGCGCCGAGCGGCTCAAAGCAGCTAAGCCCGATGGTGCGCATACCGTTTACAATAAACTTTCGGCGGTGATTGTACTCCGTCTTCATTTTTTCGATGTCCTCATCGCCGTTTTTCAGTGCCTCAATTGCCGCATACTGGCTCACCGTCGGCGAGCACATAATTGCGTACTGGTGGATTTTCGTCATCTGCTTGATGAGCGCAGGATGCGCACAGGCGTAGCCGAGTCGCCAGCCGGTCATCGCATATGCTTTAGAAAAGCCGCTGACCAAAATCGTGCGGTCGTACATTTCCGGCAGTGCTGCAATCGAGAAATGCTTGTTATCGCCATAGGTCAGCTCGGCATAGATTTCATCGGAGATCACAAAGATGTTTGTACCCTCCAAAACCTCGGCAATCGCCTCAATCTGTTCTTTTGTCATAATACCGCCGGTCGGATTGTTCGGATACGGCAAAATCAGCGCCTTGGTTTTCGGTGTAATTGCCGCCTTTAAAATCTCCGGCGTTAATGCAAAGCCGTCCTTTTCATAGGTTTCCAGCGGCACAGCCACCGCACCGGCAAGCTGCGCGTCCGGCTTGTAGCACACAAAGCTCGGCTCCGGCACAAGCACCTCATCGCCCGGCTCGATAATTGCGCGCAGTGCAAGGTCAATTGCCTCACTGCCGCCTACGGTGACAAGCACCTGCGATGCGCCATCGTATTTTAAATTAAATCTTCTGTCTAAGTATTTGGCAATTTCCGACTTTAACTCCTTTAGGCCGGAATTCGCCGTATAATAGGTGTGCCCGTTTTCCAGCGATGAAATACCCGCATCGCGGATATGCGCCGGAGTAACAAAGTCCGGCTCACCAACACCTAACGAAATCACATCCTCCAATTCATTTGCAATATCAAAATATTTCCTGATGCCCGACGGGCGAATGTTTTTGACCACCGACGAAAGCAGTGCCTCAACATCAAAACGGCTCATAATGTAATCATCCTTCTCTCATCGCCGCTGTCTTGCTGAAACACTACACCGGCGTCTTTGTATTTTTTGAGCACAAAATGCGTTGCTGTGCTCTGTACAGAGTCCATCGGTGCAAGCTTTTCGGAAACAAATAAAGCAACCTCTTTTAAGGTCTTACCTTCAATCATTACGCACAAATCAAAACCGCCGCTCATCAGATAAACGCTCTGTACCACATCATACTGGTAAATGCGCTTGGCAATCTTGTCAAAGCCCTCGCCCATCTGCGGCGTCACCTTAATTTCAATTAAGGCAATGACAGATTCCTTCATCGTCTTTTCCCAGTTAATCATAGCTCTGTAGCCTAAAATTGTTTTGTCCTTTTCCAAGGACTGAATGGCGGCGGCGACCGCCTCCGGCGTTTCATCTATCATAACAGCAATTTGCTCCGCTGTCAGTCTGCAGTTTTTTTCTAAAAGCTCTAAAATTCTTTCCATGGAAAATCTTCCTTTCCGTCCCAAAAGGGGTTTTGCTAAATTATACGCGTTTTTTTGCACAAATGCAATAGTTTTATGCATTTTGTTTCTTCATCGTCAGTGCGATTCTCTTTCGCTCAACATCGACCGAAATGACATACACCGTCACCACATCGCCAACCTTTAATACCTCGGACGGATGCTTGATGTAGCGGTCGGTAATCTGCGAAATGTGCACAAGACCGTCCTGATGCACGCCGATATCGACAAACACGCCAAAGTCAATTACATTGCGCACCGTGCCCTTCATTTCCATACCCGGCTTTAAGTCATTCATATCCATAACATCGCTGCGGAGCATCGGCGCCGGCAAATCGTCGCGCAAATCGCGCCCCGGCTTAATAAGCTCGGCAGCAATGTCGTGCAGCGTCGGCACACCGACACCGCAAAGCTCTGCAACCTTTGCAGCACCCTCTGCCTTGATTTTATCCTCTAAGTCTGTAAGCCTGCCTGCAAGGGCATCCTTTGCGCTGTAGCCAAAATGCGCCAAAAGCGCCTCCGCTGCCGCATAGCTTTCGGGATGCACCGCCGTATTATCGAGCACATTCTTTGCGCCCGGGATGCGCAAAAAGCCTGCGCACTGCTCGTACGCCTTCGGTCCGAGCTTTGCAACCTTTTTCAGCTGTGTTCTCGCTGTAAATTCACCGTTTTCCTCGCGAAAAGCAACCACATTTTTCGCCGTTGTTGCACTTAAACCCGATACATACGACAAAAGCGACGGCGACGCCGTATTTACATCGACACCGACGGAGTTTACGCTCGCCTCAACCACACCGCCGAGCGCGCTGTCTAATTCCTTCGGCGGCATATCGTGCTGATACTGCCCTACGCCGATGGATTTCGGGTCGATTTTTACCAATTCGGCAAGCGGGTCCTGCAAGCGGCGCGCAATGGAAACGGCACTGCGCACGGCTACATCGTGGTCCGGGAATTCCTGTGCACCAAGCTTGGACGCGGAATAGACCGAAGCGCCTGCCTCGTTGACCACCATATACTGTACATTTTTATCAACCTCGCCAATCAGCTCGGCAACAAAGATTTCCGACTCCTTCGAAGCCGTACCGTTGCCGATGGAAATCACATCTACATCGTATTTTTTGATAAGCGCCTTTAATTTTGCCTTGGCTTCCTCAATCTTATTCTGCGGCGGTGTCGGATACACCACTGTCCAATCCAGAAGCTTGCCGGTTTTGTCCACTACGGCAATCTTGCAGCCCGTTCTGTATGCCGGGTCAAGACCGAGCACGGTTTTGCCCTTAATCGGCGGCTGCATCAAAAGCGCCTTTAAATTCAAGCCGAATACGGAAATTGCGCCTGCGGCTGCCTTTTCCGTTAATTCACCTCTGATTTCGCGCTCGAGCGACGGGAAAATCAAGCGCTTAAATGCATCCTCTGCCGCCTCGAGCATCAAGGTCTGCGCATCGCCGGTGCCGCGGATAAACTGCTTTTCCATTTTCGCAATGCACGCTGCTTCGTCGATTTCGATGCTGACCTTTAAAACATCTTCTTTTTCGCCGCGGTTCACCGCCAAAACGCGGTGCCCCGGGATTTTATTTACCGGCTCGCGGTAATCGTAGTACATTTCATAAACGCCCTTTTCCTCTGCATCGGATGCAGAAACCAGGAACGCATTTTTTTGCATAAAACGGCGCAGCACATCGCGACACGCTGCTTCATCACTCATTCGCTCGCACACAATGTCCTTTGCACCCTCAATCGCTTCTTCTACGCTGTTTACTTCCTTTTCAGCATTTACAAACTGCGGTGCAAGCGCGTAAATGTCCGTGCCGTCCTGTGCCCAGATAGCATCGGCGAGCGGCTCTAAGCCCTTTTCCTTTGCCACGGTCGCGCGCGTGCGGCGTTTTTGCTTGTACGGTCGGTAAATATCCTCTAAGCGCGCAAGCGTCTGCGCTTCGGCGATTTGCGCCATCAATTCGTCCGTCATCTTCTCCTGCTCGGTAATTGAGGCGATAATTTCCTCCTTGCGCTTTTCCAAATTGCGCAGATAGGTCAATCTCTCAGAAAGCTCGCGCAACTTCTGGTCGTCACACGCGCCGGTCATCTCCTTGCGGTAACGCGCAATAAACGGAATCGTGTTGCCGCCGTCAATCAGCTCGATAATGTTGGCAACATGCGTTTCCTTCATTTCAAATTCTTTGGAAAGTACCTGTATCATATCCATATTTGTTTCTCCTATCTTTTTATATCGAATTGTATTTATCTATAATTCTGTATCTGTAATAATTGGCTTGTCTTTCAGAGGTGCTGTCATTCTGTTTTTTTTTGCAAATCCATTGAAAGTAGTGACTCAATTCATGCACCAACGAAGACAGAACCTGCTCATTAAGCTCGTCCGGCGTATATTCTCGATATAAATCCGGATGGATTGCAGACGGAATACGAATATACGGCGGTCTCTTTTCAAACCATCGAAAACTTCCGTATGCCCATGTGCCGTTTAACAGCTGAATCTTTTCACAATTTTTAATATACACATTCAGATGCACCGGAAATACATAGGTACGCCGGAGCCATTTTGCAAATGAGAGATATTTTGCTTTCAAGGCTATATCAATACCTTTTTCATAGTGAAATGAAATACCGCCATTTGCATATTTTGTTTTTCCGATTTCAAAGGTCTGCCATAAATTCACAGTCCCACCTCGTTTCAACAAGTTGCCAATGCAAGCTTTGCACGAATAATATTATTTTACCATAAAAATCGCTCTTTTTCAAGAAAAACGCGCATCCTTCCCATGCGCAGAGAAAATTTTTCGCAAGACAAGGCGGAGCGATGAGGACAGTACTCGTGTACGGCCTCATCGCTCCAACAAA
>JAZQCN010000037.1:0-5409 GCA_045546315.1 Clostridia bacterium
ATCAGCTTCCCAAGCTGAGGTTGTGGGTTCGATTCCCACCATCCGCTCCACAACAAAAAGACAGACCCAAAGCGGTCTGTTTTTTTGTTGTAGTATGGTGGGCTGAGAAGACACAAGGGGGTTCGTCGAAGCAGGCGCCGAGCCGCGACAGGCTTGGCGAGCTGAGAAGACACAAGGTACAGCCTTTTCCACAAACCGCTTCTGGCAGGGTAAATTCGTCAAGGAATTTACCCTTTTATATTTTTCTTTGAAATATACTGTAGTAAAATGCTGTTGTATCTGTTATATCGACACGAAAATACTACAAAATCCACACTAAGTAAGCCGTATAATGTCATCTGTGTACAAACCTATGATAAAGCCGAAAGGAAAGGAAAAAACATTATGGCAGCTTACGGTATAGAAATTTATAAAAGAGTCGACAGTGTTACGGATGGCGCAGGGCAGGCAAAAAAGCCGCGCCGCGTCAGCTTGCCGGATGTACTTTGCGCACTGTTTTCATTTTTGCTCTCGAGAGGCGTTCTGTTCGGACAGGCGTGCCCGTTTGGTGCAGCATATTTTGCAGCAGCATTTTCGAAAGAAAAAATGATATTTTCGATTGCAGGTATTCTGTGTGGATGTGTCAGCGCCGGAATTGGTATACATACGGTAAAATACCTTGTCGGTGTCGGTATATTTACACTTTATATGTTTTTGTTTGCAAAAAATGCGATTGTAAGCGATAAGCGCAGAGCGCTTGTTATGGCACTTTCGACATTTGCCGCCGGTCTTGTGATGCTGTTTTTTGAGCAGTTTGTATTGTATTCTGCGCTGATAAATATCATTGAATGTGTGCTTCTGTACGCCGCTTCGGCTCTGTTTGGCGGTGTCGGCGCGCTCAAAAACGGCGAATATAAAAAAATGTGTATCGTGCGCAGGGAAGAATTGCTTGGCAGCGTGCTGTTTTTGGGACTGTGTCTGAGCGGGCTTTCTGATTTTGCACGCGTCGGGAGTTTGAATTTCCACGAAATCACTTCTGCATTGTTGATGCTTTGCTTTGCCTATGTCGGCGGCGCTTTTGGCGGTCTGTTAAGCGGCGCTGTGCTTGGTTTAACAGCAGCAATAGGGCAAAGTGAGGCATTGAGCATTATCGGGATATATGCCGCCTGCGGCCTTGCGGCAGGGCTTGTACAGCGCTTCGGGCGTATGTGCATTGGCACTTGCTTTTTGTTTTCTGCAATCGGACTCGGTGCGCAAACAAATATTTTTGCCTTCGGGCAGGTTGGACTGCTGAATTTTCTGTTTGCCTGTGTTGGTTTTTTGCTGATACCGCGTGTGTTTTTCGATACATATTTTGCTTTTGAGGGCGATTTGCTTACGCCGCTGCAGCAGCGAAGCTACGCCGGCAGAATTAACGCTTTGATAGCTGAAAAGTTTGATAAACTTGAAAAAACCTTCATTGGTCTTTCGGAAACGGTTGAAACGCTTTCCGTGAGCATCACAAACAAGTTCCGTTTAAGTTATGCGCGTGTGGTGGAGGAAGCAACGGATAAGGTCTGCGGAAAATGCAGTATGCGTGTATACTGCTGGGAAAAAGAGATTAAGTCTACAAAAAAGAGCCTGGAAAAGATGGAACACAGACTAAAGGCGCACGGGCACATCGATGTATTGGATTTTGATGAAGGCTTTAAAAAGCGCTGCGTCCATGCAGATGCGCTTGCGCTGGCGACAAACCAGCTTTATGCTGTACACCGCTTAAACGCTGTTTGGGACAGCCAATTAAACGACACACGCCTTCTGCTCGGGCGGCAGTACAGAGATTTTGCGGGGATTATGCAAAGTATGTCGGATGAAATTACGCAAAAGGTTGTTTTTGAAGGGGCCTGCAAAACAAAAATACTACGCGCGCTCGAGGAAATTGGTGCGCAGGTTACGGAAGTATATTTATACGAGCGAGAGGATGAAACCTACGACACCGAAATTGTTTTTGATGTGCTTGACGAAGCCTTTTCTGTTTTGGAAATTGAAAAGGCAGTCTCGGAGGGGATGGCGCGGCAGATGCGCGTTGCCGCCATCGACGAATATACGAGTCGCGTGCGCTTAGAGCCGCAATATAACTTTGTGGTCAGCAGCAGTATTGCGATGCTGAAAAAGGATGGCGAGGAAAAAAGCGGCGACAGCTATGCTGTGTTTAACATACGCGACAACCGATGTGTTCTTCTGCTGAGCGACGGCATGGGCAGCGGCGCGGACGCTGCGGCTGAAAGTAAACTTGCCATCAGCCTGATGCGAAACCTGTTAACGGTCGGCTTCTCGGTCGATGCTGCTGTTCGCCTTGTGAATTCAGCTCTTGTTTTAAAGGCGGGCAGAGAATCGTTTGCAACGCTGGATATGGCCGTGATTGATTTATTAAGCGGCGAAGCGGAATTTGTAAAAATCGGTGCCGCAGCAAGCTATATTAAGCAGAAGGAAGGCGTGACAGTCGTACCCGGCTCCGGTTTACCTGTTGGGATTTTGCCGGACACGGACGCGAAAAGGCAAAGCTTTTCACTTCGTAGCGGTGACTGCGTTATCTTGGCAAGTGACGGTATTGCCGAGCACAAGCATAAAGATGAAATTCATGCGTATATCGACAGCCTTTCGCAGACGGACAACGAATCTGTTGCCAAAGGTCTGCTCGGCTTTGCGCTTAAAAATTCGAAGAGAAAGCATATAGAAGATGCGACGGTCATCGTAGCAAAGCTTGTCGAAAATCGGCTATCGGATTTCGTATAAATTTTGCATAACTGCCGAAAATAGGATACAGAAACAGCATTTTGGAGGCAACTGTATATGAATTCGAAGAGCGAAAATAATAAATTTGACATTGTGTCCGAGGCGGAGGCTGTGCTCGAGGCGTATGCGCAGCGGTACAAGGTTTATGCAAAAAAATCCGAAAAGAGAAAGCGCGGCAGTGGGAAGATTGTGTTTTGGATGTTTTTTGGCATGGGGATACTTGCAGTGCTGATTTATTGGGGAATATGTCTATGAAAAGAGCCATCGGTAATGCCGGTGGCTCTTTTACTTAATAGAACCGAAATTCATGAAATTTGGGATGAATTTTCTATGTTTCCTTTGGAGAATGTGTTAAAATGAGTTTATAGTGAATTCGTGAGGTGTTAACATGGCAAAACAGTATATACTGCGCTTTGATTCGCCGGCAGAAAACAGTCTTGCTGGTTGGGTGAACCGTTCCTTTCCGCTTGGTAACGGCTATTTCGGTGTAAATATATTCGGCGGCGCGGCATTGGAAAGCCTTTCGTTTTCCGAGCAGAGCCTGATGGCGCTCGGCGGTCGCTACATCAACGAGCGCTATTCCATCGGTAATGAGTGTTTTTCATTTTTACATATTGATACAAAGCACATTGATGCGCTTTGCACAGAGTATACCAGAACTCTATGTATGAATACCGGTGTTGCGAAGGTGGAATATACCTTCGCTGGCGTGCATTATACCAGAGAATATTTTACCAGCTATCCGGACAAGGCCTTTGTTATGCGCCTTTCGGCGGATAAGACAGGAACACTTGACTTTAACCTGCGGCCGCGCATTGCTTACGAAAGAGAATACCTTGTATTTCCGAATGACGGGCGCGGCAAGGACGGCACTGTTTCTGTGCTCGACGAAGCAACGCTGGAAACGCACGGCGTTTTGCATTCATACGAGATGCAAATGCATATGTTTACGCGTGTGCGCACTGCAGACGGCAGGGTGCAGATTGCAGAGAAAAACGGCATACCGTATTTGCAGGTAAAAGATGCAACCTGCGCTGAAATCCTTGTGACACTTGGTACAGACTATGATATGGACAAGGTCATTTTTAAGCTCCCGCCGGACTGCATGCCGGACAGTGAAGCAGAGGCTGAAGCACTTAAGCATCCTGCACTGCAAATGCAGTATTGCCCAAGCAAGCGTGATTTTTACCTCGGGAAATTAAATGCTGCCACCGCGCATGACTACGATGCGCTTTTGCAGCGCCATTTAGATGATTTTTCAGAAAAGTTTAACCGCGTGTCTGTCGACTTTGGCGGCATAGATAATGGTATGACGACGGACAAGCTTTTGCTTGCCTATAAAAACGGCGTACCCTCGACCTATCTGGAGGAGCTGCATTTTCAGATGGGCAGATATATGCTCCTGTCCTCCTCGCGCGACGGCGGCCTGCCGGCAAACCTGCAGGGTATATGGAATATGTTTAATTTTGCGCCGTGGACATGTGGCTTTTGGTACAATATCAATATCCAGATGAACTACTGGCCGACATTTGTGTGTAACTTAAAGGAGTGCTTTTCGGCGTATCATAATTTCAATAACGCGCGATTTCGCGGGTGCAGTAAGCTTGCGGATAAATATATCCAAAAGCTTCATCCGGCGCAGTATACCGATGCGCCTTTAAAAAACGGCTGGATAGTCGGCACAGGAAATAACGCAATGCAAATCGGCGGCGTTGGCGGTCATTCCGGCCCGGGCACAGGTGGACTTACCACAAAGGCATACTGGGACTATTATGACTTTACGCGCGATTTGAATGTGCTAAAAAACGATGCATATCCGTATTTGGAGGCGGTTGCACGCTTTTATACCAAATGCGTCGAAAAAATTGATGGCAAGTATTTGGTGACGCATTCCTCGTCGCCGGAGCAGAAAATTGATGGTGTGCCGTATGTAACGGTTGGATGCAGCTTTGACCAGCAAATGCTTTACGAGAGCGTTGCCGATTACATCAAAGCATCCGATATCCTCGGCTTGGACAGCGGACTGGTTGATAAAACACTCTATGCGACGGCAAAAGCGCAGCTGGATTTGTATGACCCGGTGCAGGTCGGCGCTTCCGGACAAATTAAGGAGTACAGAGAAGAGGATTTCTACGGTGAATACGGCGAAATAGACCACAGACATATTTCGCAGCTTTGCGGCGCATTCCCGGGCACGCTTTTGCAAAAGGAAAGTCCTGCATGGAGCGATGCGGCAAAGCAAACGGTGCTTTTGCGCGGGTTAAACAGCGGCAAGGGCTGGACGAAGGCGCATAAAATGCTTGTGCTTGCAAGAAACGGCGGCACGGATGAGGCACTTTCTATGGCAGAAGCCGTACTGCGTGAAAATGTATTTGATAATCTTTGGAACGACCATTGCGGCGTAGCGGTCTTTCAGGCAGATGCCAACTTCGGTATGACCGCAGCGTATGCAGAGCTGCTTTTGCAAAGCCACGCAGGATATATTGACATCTTGCCGCAGGTGCCGAAAAAGTGGAAAAATGGCAGTTTTGACGGCCTTTGTGCGCGCGGGAATTTTACAGTCGGGGCAAGCTGGGAAAATGGCGCAGTCTATGAGGTGCGTATCCATTCCGCTGTTGGTGGCACTTGTAAGCTGTGCTGTGGAGATTTGTCTAT
>JAZQCN010000038.1:0-23246 GCA_045546315.1 Clostridia bacterium
ACCTCTTCCATATCGTGCGCAAAATCCTCCATCACCGGGATGGTGCGCAGTGCGCGCATAATACCGCCGATGCCGAGCGTATCGGCTATCGTCTGGCGCAGACCGTACTTTTTCGGGATTTCAAAGTCAATAATTGTGCACGGATCGTAGCCGCCGACCTGAATTGCATTGACAACAAAACGAGCACCGCGCAGTGCTTCTTTTCTGTTTTCGACGCCGACATAGCACTCAATTTTACCATAACCGCCCTTCGCCTTGCGGATGGCTTCCAGAATGGTTCTGCTTTCCTCGATGCGCTGCGGATCAATATCATACAGCGCAAAGGTCGCATCGCGCAGCGACTCTACACACATACAGTCGCCGATGACATTTCTTGCAAAAATGGTGCTGCCTGCACCCATAAAGGTAATTTTCATTTCATTGCCTCCCCTTTGATTATACTTAAGATAGCTTAATTATATATTGACACCGAAAAATTGTACATGGTATAATGTTATATATATTTGTCATTTTGTTGTTTTTCGAAAGGACCGTGAGGCTGTATGTATCATATGAGTATCGTCCCCGATATGGGCTATAAAGACTTAAGTCCAGTCCAATTCGGCTACGAGGACTGCGCACCTTCGCACTTTTTCGGACCTGCAGTGCGCACACATTGGCTTATTCATTATGTTGTATCCGGCAGCGGTATTTTCCGCATTGGCGACAAGGAATACACCGTAGGCAAGGACGATTTTTTCGTAATTCCGCCGTATGTCGAAACCTACTACCAAGCCAGCGAAAACAACCCGTGGAACTATATCTGGGTCGGGTTTACCGCAAGCGATGCGCTGCCGGCACCTTTGCCGGATGTAATGCACTGTCCGGAGGCGCGCAGCATCTTCACGGCAATGAAGGACTGCGAAAAGCACGAAGCGAGCCGCAGTGCCTTCTTAACAGCAAAGCTCTGGGAATTTTTTACGCTGCTTCTGCGCACCAGCGAGCAGCCCGGTGGCTATGTCGAAGCCGCTCTGACATGTATACACTCGGAGTATATGAACGGCATCACTGTAGAAGAAATTGCACATAGGCTGAACCTCGACCGCACCTATTTTTCCACGCTGTTTAAAAAGCAAGTCGGCGTATCGCCGAAGCAGTATCTGCTCGCCTACCGTATGCAGCTTGCGGCAAAGCTGATGTGCGAAAACCAAAGCAGCGTCACTGTTGCCGCCTACTCCGTCGGCTACAGTGACATATTCACCTTTTCAAAAATGTTTAAGCAGCATCACGGTATGACACCAAGCGAATATATCAAAAAAAGTAAAGAAGCAGGACAGTAACCACTGTCCTGCTTTTATTAAGCCTCATCAAACATTTTCGCAAGCTTTTTCGCCGCAGCTGCCATTTCCTTGAGTGCAGCAAATGCACTCTCCTCCGTCTCGCCCATCGGATGCTTTACCGCCTCCAGCGTAAAGTAACCATCGTAGCCGATTTCCTTTAGTGCGCGCACAACCTTATCAAAATCCATTTGCATTGTAAACGGAAGCGCGTGTGAATCGTGCCACAGGTCATTGTCGTGCATATGCAGCGCCTGCACATGCTTACCGAGCGTACGAAGCATCGTAGCCGCACTTGTCATATCGCCCATCATCTCCGCGTGTCCCAAATCCACACAAGCCACAAAGTCCGGATCGTTTACGCATTCGATATGCTTTAAAAAGTCCTCGTGCGAGGCGCACGCTGCAAAGCCTGCCCTGTCTGTTTCCTTGTTCCATGTCCACATATTCTCCGTCGCAATCTTTATGCCGTACTGCTTTGCAACCGGCAAAAGCTCGAAATACATTTCAGCATTCTCCTCGGCACTCTTATAATTGTCCGGATGAATGATGCAGATTTTGCCGCCTGCCTCCGCCGTACACTCGAGCGCGCGCTCCATATAGCCGCGAATTTCGGCGCAATAGAGCGGAAACGGCGCGTGCGACTGATTGCAAACGATGCCATTATCTAATCCAATCTGCTTTAATTTTCTTGCAAATTTCAAATAATCCTTACCCGCGAGCGGATGAGCCGATGCTTTTAGGCATTTGTTTACCCAATCAAAGCGCGCCATCTCAAACATCGAGAAATCCCACGCATCAAAGCCCGCTTTGGCTACAAATTCTACTGCTTTTTCCTCGCCGATGACCTTTGCCGAGGATTCAATTTCCGTTGAAATTTTCAATGCATCCAACCCCTTTATTTTTCTCATCTAATCATACACCAACCCACAAAAAATAGCAAGACCTTTTGCAGTTTTTCTTGCATTTTGTGCCATTTGAGAGTATACTGTTAACAGGCAAACAAACGGAGGAAAACCATGAACAAAACACCGATTAAAACACAAGAGCTTATCGAACTGATGGGCAAAAGCATCACCGTCGGCGAAAAGGTATATGTGCCGACAAAAATCACCTACTTTGAAGACGGCATCACCTTCAATTTTGATGTGCGTACATTAAAAAAAGACGGCAAAAGCACCTTTAAAAAGGAGACCTTCCATTTCGACTACCCGAATGCCGACCGCCTTTTACCGGTCAGCTTTGAAGGCGTAGACTTTTTCTGGGACAAGCCTGACGAGGTGTTCCGTTGGCTGCCGCGCGAGCCGCGCGAGGAATCGCTCGAGGTCAATCCCTGGATGATTACCTACGACAACGGCGAGCTGCTCGTCGAGAAGGCATTTGCCGAAGCGCATTTTTCGACCTATGCCCTTGCCTATGCATTTGAGGTAACCGATGCGCACTACAGCTTCAACCTGTCCGACTATTCCTATACGCCGCTTTTGTACGAATGTCCGCGCGCCTTTAAAGACTTTTTAAACTCGGGCACAGTACTCGACCCGAATTTCGACAATATGTTTAAATATGTATCATTTTACGCGGCAGACTACTGCGAGACAGTCAATCCGAACCCGGATATGGAAAAGCTTTGCCGGGATTATCTCAATCGGTTTTACACCAAGCTTAAAACGCCCGAGGGTGAATATTAACAGAGGTGAATAACTATGGAACAGATTCAAGCAAAAAAAGGCTTCATTTGCGATATGGACGGCGTCATCTACCACGGCGAGCGCATCTTAGACGGCGTAACGGATTTTGTAAACTGGATGCTTGCAAACGATAAAAAATTCGTATTTTTAACCAACAGTCCCGAAAAAACACCGCACGAGCTGAGTATGAAGCTTGCGCGTATGGGGCTCGAGGTTTCGCCCGACCATTTCTACACGAGCGCCCTTGCCACCGCCGCATTTTTAAGCAGCCAGAACCCGGGCTGCACGGCGTATGTCATCGGCGAGGCAGCGCTGACCAAAGCGCTCTACGACCAGAACATCTATATGAATGATGTCAACCCGGACTATGTGGTTGTCGGCGAAACGAGAACCTACAACTTCGAGAAAATCGAAAAAGCGATTGAGCTTGTAAACAAGGGCGCAAAGCTCATCGGTGCAAACCCGGATATCACCGGCCCGACCACGAAGGGCATTATGCCGGCAACCGGCTCACTGATTGCACCGATTGAAATTGCAACCAACCGCAAAGCCTACTTTGTCGGAAAGCCCAATCCGCTGATGCTGCGCCACGGGCTCAAGAAAATCGGTTGTCACAGTGATGAAATCGCCTTCATCGGCGACAGAATGGATACAGACATCATCGCCGGTATCGAGTCGAACATCGACACGGTTTTGGTGCTCACCGGCGTAACGAGCCGCGAGGATATCGACAAATTCCCCTACCGCCCAAAATATGTGCTCGGCGGCGTAGGCGATATTTTAAAATAAGAATAAACGACAAAAAGGAAACCCGATGGTTTCCTTTTTTATTCCTCTGTCTGCGATAAAATTTCAAGCAGCGCTTCCGTATCCGGCATCAGCGCATCCATGTCGCTTTTCTTCACAATTTCAATAGTGCTCATCATACCGAGCGCAACAACCTCGTCCTCGCCGTCCAAAAACGCTAAAAACGCATCCGGCAGCGCAAGCCTTTGCCCGCTTTGCTTGTCCTTGCGCTCTAACATCGTATAGTCGGCATCAAAACCATCAGCGCCCTCTATACCTGCCGGGCATACCAGCACCGACACCGCCGCATCTGCCCAGCGAACGCACAGCACCGAATATTCTGCGCCCTGCAAGTCAAAATCCAGCTCCACGCTTCCGCCCTCGACGGTAAGTATGTATTCACCTAAAAACATCCGATGCACCTCCTGCACCCGTTATAAGCAACTGCCTTATCTAAGCACATCTTTAATCAAATAGCAAGCGCGCTCGTAATCTTTTTTGTGCACATAAATCTTATACTCTGCCTGCGTATTTTTGCGCAGCGAAAGCATAACGGGATTTATAGTGTAATCCACTTGATTTGCAGAAAGTATCTCCCGGATTTTAGCCTGCACCGAAAGCTCATAGGTCAGCACAAGCCTTTTTCTGTTCCATAGCGCAATCATAATAACCTCCGTCCCGCCTTACTTGCAGAACTTTTCAATATAATCGTCAATCGCCTTGTCGATAATCTTCAAGGCTGCCGCGCGGTCGCTGACCTCGTCGACTGCCGTCTGTTTGTTTTCCAGATTCTTATACACACTGAAAAAGTGGCGCATTTCCTCAAAAATATGCTTCGGCAGCTCGCTGATATCCTCATACATATTGTAGTTCGGGTCGCTAAACGGAATTGCAATAATCTTTTCATCGTGGCGGCCGTTGTCCATCATAGAAATCACGCCGATCGGATACGCGCGCACAAGCGTCATCGGCTCAATCTGCTCCGAGCAAACCAAAAGCACATCTAACGGGTCATTATCATCGCCGTAAGTGCGCGGAATGAAGCCGTAGTTTGCCGGATAGTGCGTTGATGTATGCAAAATACGGTCCAGCATCAGATAGCCGGTTTCCTTGTCCAGCTCATACTTTTTCTTGCTGCCCTTGGAAATCTCCACCACACAAATAAAATCCTCTGCATTGATTCTTTTTGGTGAAATATCGTGCCAAATGTTCGACATTTTCCCCACACGCTCCTTTTCTTTTCTGTCTTTATATGCATGTTACTCTTTTGCCTTCGAATCGTCAGCTTCAATCAAGCCGTCCGGCGTTTCCACCATATCGTGGCGCTTTAACAAAAATCTTCTCACGGCAAACAGCACCGCAATCGAAACGACCGTAATCAAATTTTCCCAGGGCGAAGCGTGCCCGACAATCAGCTGACGCGCGAGCGCAAATGCCAGCACCTCAATCACGGTTTCGGGCGTATGCTTGCAAAACATTTTAATCAGCTCCGCGCCAATGGCGAGAATAATGGCATCGTCTAAGATTTTCACAAGTGCATCCGCGCCCATGCGGTAAACCTCGGCATCAAACATACCTGCCACCGTGCGCACCGCCAGCACAATTACTGCCGCCCCGACAATCACGGAAATCAGCAGCTCAAAAATATAGCTGAGCTCAAACATTTTATCCTGCAACTTTTTTCTCATATGTACGCCTCCAACCCTTTGTATATTTCTATTATACACCACAACAGCAAAAATGGCAATTCCGTATTTCAGGAATTGCCATTCGTTGTATTAGTCGTCGATACTGTTATCCGTTGCGCTTTCGTAAATTGCAAGCACCTCTGCAGAAGGCTTCTTATCCAGAAGCGTTACGATAACTGCAGCCAAAGCACCGAGGATGAAGCCCGGAATGATTTCGTAAATTCCGGTAATCGCCGTCAGGGTAGCACCCGCACTAACCGGCAGCCACAGCCAGAGCATATCCACTGCCGCACCGACAATGATGCCGGCAACTGCGCCCTTGTAGGTGAAGCGCTTCCAGAACAGCGAGAACAATACCGCCGGACCGAATGCTGCGCCGAAAATACCCCATGCGTTAGACACCAAATCCATAATCGCCTGCGCTGCCTTACCCTTGCTGCTTGCGATAAAGAATGCAACCACGGCAATAACCAAAACCACCAAACGGCTTACCCACAATACTTCCTTGTTAGAAGCATTTTTGCGAATCATCGGCTTGTAGAGATCGCTTGCAAACGAGGAAGCCGCAACCAAAAGCTGCGAGTCCGCCGTCGACATCGACGCCGCAATAATTGCTGCCAGTAAAAGACCTGCAATAAATGCCGGGAAAACATCGCGTGCCAGTTCAACAAAAATGAGCGACTGCTTTCCTTCCGCCAAAAGCTTTGCCGACAAATCCACACCGTCGGAGTAAACAAACATTCTGCCGAGGTATGCAATCAAAATCGTTGCCGCCAAAGACAGTACAACCCAGATAATTGCCACAGTTGCCGACTTTTTCACCATAGACGGCTTTTCAATTGCCATAAATCTTACGATGATGTGCGGCATACCGAAATAGCCAAGACCCCAGCCGAGACCGGATAAAATATCTTTCCAGCTTGCATTAAAGAAATTTGCGACAAATTCAAAGTTCTCGCCGTTCGGTCCTTGGTACACCGTAGCGAGCGCCGCTGTGTCCAAATTTCTTGTGAAGCCGACAACAATCGGCACAATAAGCAGTGCCGCCAGCATCAGAAGACCCTGGAAAAAGTCTGTCCAGCAAACGGCGTTAAAGCCGCCGAGGAAGGTGTAAATTACAACAATCGCCGCAAAAATCACCATTGCGAGGCTTCTGTCAAGCTTCGGCACCAGAGTAGTAAATACATCTGCACCTGCAACGAAGGCAGAAGCAACATAAATTGTAAAGCACACGAGGAACACGACCGCACAAATGATGCTCACGGTCGGATTCTTCGATGCAAAACGGTTCGACAAATACTGCGGCAGCGTAATCGAGTCGTTTGCCGCTCTCGAAAACTTACGCAAGCGCTTTGCCACCAAAATCCAGTTTGCAGCCGTACCGATTGCAAGACCGATACCAATCCACGCCTGACCGAAGCCAAACGCCAGAATACTGCCCGGCAGACCCATCAAAAGCCAGGCACTCATATCCGATGCCTGTGCGCTCATCGCTGTTACCCACGGACCCATTGCACGACCGCCGAGGAAGTAATCCTTGTCTGTCGAAGCCTTCGCCTTGAAAAAGAAATAGATACCTATAGCCAGCATGGCTACAAAGTATAATACAAATGCAAAAATATCCATAATTCTATTCTCCTTTACTTCTGTTTTTTTGCATAGTAGGTATTGTACCACACTTTTTTACCAAATGCAATAGAGAACTGAGTATAGACTGTATTCTGTACTCAGTTCTCTATGGATTCATTATTTTCCGCACTAATTCAACAAATCGAAACAAGACGCTATTTTATACGAATTCCGGACAAAAACATGGGCATAGTCGCTTTTGCATACGCAGAGAGCGAATACTCGCCGTTGCAGAGGCACCAATCGTAAATCAGTGCGCGCTCACTCATTGCATACAGCTTCACGATTTCGTTTGCCGTCATATTTTCGGTCAGCTCGCCGTTTTTCTGCCCCTCTGAAACAATTTTGCGCAAAAGCTTGTAATAAAGGCGCTTGTTGTCGAGCAAATGCTTTTCACCCTTGGTCACCAGCTGCGTGGAATACAGGCGAATCAAAAGCTCGAGGTCGATTCTGTCCTCGATTACGGCAAACAGCTCCTTGTTTAAATACAAAAGCTTTTCGAAGCTGCCCATATGTTCCGGCAGCGTGTTTTGCAGCCGGGCGTATTCTTCATCGAAAATATACGCAAGTGAGCCCAAAAGCGCGTCCTTACCCTCAAAATAGTGATAAAACGACCCCTTCGAGGTGCCCGAGCGCTCGATGATTTCTTCGACGGTCGTTTCCTCATAGCCCTGCTCATAAAACAAATCCCACGCCGCCGTGATAATCCTGCCCTTTGTATTTCTTTCGTTCTTCTTTGCCATCGCCTTGCCCCTCTTTTTTGTTCTTTGCCTTATTCTACCACAAATTTTACCGATTGACAATATTCTTCGCTTGCCAACGAGCAAAAACTGTGCTATTATTAAACTGTATCCTTATGGAATGCACATTGGGAGGTAAACAATATGAATTATGATATTATCATCATCGGCGCAGGTCCGGGCGGCATATTTTCCGCCTACGAGCTGACAAAGCTGCAGCCGGATGCAAAAATCGCCGTGTTCGAGGCGGGGCATCCGTTAAAAAAGCGTCACTGCCCGATTGACGGCAAAAAAATCAAAACCTGCATCAACTGCAAGCGCTGCTCGATTATGAGCGGCTTCGGCGGTGCAGGCGCATTTTCCGACGGCAAATACAACATCACCAACGACTTCGGCGGCACGCTCTACGAGTACATCGGCAAGCAGCCGGCGCTCGATTTGATGCATTATGTCGACGAAATCAATATGGAATTTGGCGGCAAGGGCACAAAGCTCTACACCACCGCCGGCTCGGAATTCAAAAAAATCTGTATCCAGAACGATTTGCACCTGCTTGATGCCTCTGTGCGCCACTTAGGCACGGACATCAACTATGTGGTCCTCGAAAATCTATATACACATTTAAAGGATAAGGTAGAATTCTATTTTGAATACCCGGTTGAAAAAATTGATGTCATAGACGGCGGCTATCAGATTACCTGCAACGGTCACCTCTACACCTGCAAAAACTGCATCATTTCCGTCGGCAGAAGCGGCAGCAAATGGATGGAATCCGTTTGCCGACACCTCGATATCCCGACCAGCAGCAACCGCGTTGATATCGGCGTGCGTGTTGAGCTGCCGGCAGAGGTTTTCTCGCATTTGACCGACGCGCTCTATGAAAGCAAAATCGTGTACCGCACGGAAAAATACGGCGACAAGGTGCGTACCTTCTGTATGAACCCCAAAGGCTCGGTGGTAAACGAAAACACCAACGGCATCATCACCGTAAACGGGCACAGCTATGAAGACCCGAAAAAGCAAACCGAAAATACAAACTTTGCCCTGCTGGTTGCACAGCGCTTCTCCGAGCCGTTTAAATCCTCAAACGATTACGGCGAAAGCATTGCGCGTTTAAGCAATATGCTCGGCGGCGGTGTCATCGTACAGCGCTTCGGCGATTTAATTCGCGGTCGCCGCTCGACGCCGGGCAGAATGCAGGATTCGTTTATGACGCCGACGCTTAATGCCACACCGGGCGATTTGAGCCTGGTTTTGCCGAAGCGTATCTTAGACGGCATCACCGAAATGATTTACGCACTCGATAAGGTCGCACCGGGTACGGCAAACGACGATACCCTCCTCTACGGCGTAGAGGTAAAGTTCTACAATATGGAGGTCGAGGTCAATAGCCGCCTCGAATCCAAGCACAAGGGACTCTACATCATCGGCGACGGCAGCGGCATCACACATTCTCTGTCGCACGCCTCCGCCAGCGGCGTCTATGTTGCAAGAACACTTTCCGAATAAGCAAAAAACCGAGAGAAAAAATCTCTCGGTTTTTTTATTTTCTCGTATTTTCCTGGTTTCTGTACACCACAAGCTTGCAGAACAAAAACTCCAACACGAAATTCAACAGCATTGTCGCAATCAAAACGATGTAATCGTTGACGCCGGCTGCCTCCACCGCATTGCCTGCCCAGGTCGAGAGCGGCGTAAACACCGCATAAAACGCAAACACCTTCGTCATTGCTACCGGTACATTCGCCGCCGACTTAAAGGTATAGCGGCGGTTGAAGGTAAAATTCCAAACGACCGACAAAATAAGCGCCAGTAAATACGACGGCCAGTACGGCCAGCGAAATACCTCTTCAAAGAGCGCAAAGCTGCCCACCTGAATTACGCCTGCCGAAATGGAAAACAGCGTAAACTTTACCATCTGCCAAAACGGATTTTGCTTCATCATTTTCTCCCCCACTATCTCTGCAATTTCGAAATATCCTCTTTGTTTGCAATCACTACCAAACGCATCTGCGCTTTAAGCACCGTATCCGGTTGCACTGCAATGGAGGTTTCTGCCTCCTCGCGCAGTGCAATGACATTGATTGCATATTTTTTGCGCAGCTCCAGCTCAATCAGGCTTTTTCCGACCCATTCCGGACGCACGCGAATTTCCGCAATCGAAATTTCCTCAGAAAGATCAGCGATGTCCACAAAGCCTGCGCTCAAGAGGTTCTTTGCCAGACGCACGCCCGACTCCTGCTCCGGATATACCACCATATCTGCGCCGACCTTTTCCAAAATCGCACGATGCATACTGTCTCTGCATTTTACGATAACCTGCTCAACGCCTGCCTCCTTGCAAAGCATCGTTGCCATAACACTTGCCTCAAAGCAGTCCGCCAAAGCGATAATGACCGTATCCATCTCGGCAATACCGAGCTTTGTAATAACTGCAGCATCCGTAATATCAGCACACTTGCAAATCGGGAAGCTGCCGGCCAAATCCTCGACAAGATTTGCATCGTAATCCACTGCAACAACCGATGCACCGCTGTCAATCAATTCCTGTGCTACAGCTCTGCCGTAGCTGCCCAAGCCGAAAACCGCATAATTCTTATGAATACCCATTTTTTCCTTCTCCTTTATCCGATGCTGACTTCCTCAATCGGATTTTTAATTAGATTTTTACTGCCCTTCGTTAGATTCAGTGCAACCGCAAGCGAAATCGGTCCTACTCTGCCAAAATACATTGTCGCAACCAAAACCGCCTTGCCCGCGGTATTCAACCCTTCTGTAATTCCGCGCGACAGACCGACAGTCGCCGTTGCGCTGACAGCTTCATAAAGCACATCCAGAACCCTCGCCTCTGTCACGCACAAAAGCAAAAGCGCCGACACAAGCATCGTTATAAATGATACGGCAAACACCGCCACCGCTTTTTTCAGCGCCGCCTGCGACAGCTGTCTGTCAAACACATCCACGCTGTTTTTATTGCATACCGAGGCAAACGCCGTCATTAAAAGGACGCAAACCGTTACCGTTTTTATGCCGCCCGCCGTGCTGACCGGCGAGCCGCCGATAAACATCAGTATCATTGACACCAATGCCGATGCGTCCGTCATATTCTGCTGCGGCATACTGAAAAACCCCGCTGTTCGCACCGTCACCGACTGAAAAAACGCCATCTGCAGCTTGTCGAAAAAGCCAAGCCCCTGCAAGGTTGCAGGATTGTTGTATTCCAAAACGAGAATTGCTGCCGTGCCACCGAGCAGCAAAGCCAGCGTCATACACAGCGCAATTTTGCTGTGCAGACTCAAAAACCGAAAGCCACGGCGTTTTTTATCCCGGATGCACGAAAGCACATCCCACCAAACCACATAGCCGAGACCGCCCAGGATAATCAGCGCCGTCGTGGTCAGATTGATTACGGGATGCAGTGCATAGCTGCAAAGGCTGTCGAGCGCAAATATATCGATGCCAGCATTGCAAAAGGCAGAAACCGCCGTAAAGACCGAAACCCAGATGCCGCGCGCACCGTACTCCGGCACAAACACCGTCATATACAAAAGCGCACCGATGCTCTCAATAAGCAGCGTTCCGCAAATCACATTTTGCACAAAGATTCCGATGCCGCCAAGCGTATTTAAATTAAAAGCATCCTGCAAAAGCACGCGTCTGTCCGTGCCGAGCCTGCGGCGCATAAGCAGCACAAAGCCACTCAAAACCGTAATCACACCCAGTCCGCCGATTTGAATCAGCAAAAGAATCACGATTTGACCGAACACACTCCAGGTGCTCACCGTCGGCACCGTAACCAAGCCCGTTACGCAGGTGGCAGTTGTCGCGGTAAACAGCGCATCGATATACGGCACCGCTTTGCCGTCTGCCGCACTGATAGGTAGGCTCAAAAGTACACTGCCGAGCAAAATCAGTGCCAAAAAGCTAAGCAGTACGATATGTGTTGTCGAAAAATATCGACTGATTTTTTTCATACTATCCCTTCTCACTTATCCCACAGTTTATTTAAACAACTCCCAAATGCTGAAGCTCGTTTTTTGGTAAACCTTTCAAAGGCTTCTCCTCGAAGAGAGGCTCCGCCTTAGGCGGTAATGAGGTGTAGAATGCAAAAGCAATCGTTATTTTTCCACCTCATCCGTCAGCTATCGCTGACACCTTCCCCTCAAGGGGGAAGGCTTTTTGTTTTCAACAGCTTTCGACATATCCATATTGCGATACATAAGGTTTAGATGCACGATTTTTTATGCAACTTGTATGCTTATACCAAGTAAAGGAGCAAGTATCATATATATAGTAATAACACTTAAAATTGGTGTAAGTATAATAGCACTATATATTATAATTTTTTTGAACTTGAGTTGAACTTTGAAATATGCAAAAATATGTAACGCTAAATAAATAATAAAACTTATTCCGCACCCCAAAAAAGCAAATGCTCCATCGCCACCCCAAAACCACATAAACATAAAGTATTCAACCATTATAAATATAGCCAGGGGGATATGTAGTAAAAATAATATTGTTTTCTTCACTTCTGCACTTCCTTTCAACATTATTCGACATATTTATATTGTTTATATCAAGTCAGACATAAAAGCTATAATGAATTAATACTTATTTCAGGAACAAGACTTTCAATACTGCTCTTTGGTATAAAGTGTATACCAAAACCATGCTTCCATTTTTCAGTTTGCAGTTTTTTACCTCTTAAAACAGCACTGTATTTATTGATGCCTTTGTCCATAGAAAAGTCATCCAAGACACAGACAAACATACCATTTTTCCTTTCAAATAGCTAAATTAAATTCGCCATTAGCTGACCGCAGGTCAATTTAGCTACGAAGTAATTTAGCGTGCGTCAGCACATTTAGCTCGCCGTCAGGCGAATTTAGCTGAATAGATTTAACTTAAGTTAAATCTATTCTACCATAAACTTCCCTAAAATACAACTAAAAAGCAGGTGCAAACATTTTGCACCTGCTTTCACGCTTATTCTATTTCAGCTTTTCTTCCAAAAGGGACTTGATAACTGCCGGGTCACCTGCACCTTTAAGCTGCTTCATACACGCACCAAACAGTGCCTGCATTGCCTTTGTCTTGCCGCCCTTATAGTCTGCAACCGCCTGCGGATTTGCTGCGATTACCGCGTCAAGCACGCCGTCGATTTCGGAGGTATCTACCTTCTTATCGAGCCCCTGCGCCTTGATATACGCCGCCGGGTCAACGCCCTCCTCGATTACGGCGATGAGCACCTTCTTGCCCGCGCTGCGGTTAATCGTGCCATCGGCAACCGCTTGAATCATTACGGAAAGCTCATTTGCCGTAACAGCAAGCTCGCTAAGGCTCTTGCCGTCCTTACGCAGCACGCCTGCACAATCGGTTAAAATCCACGCCGCTGCATCCTTTGCGCTGCAGCCGAGCGCAACCGTATCGTCTAAAAGCTTATACAGCTTCGGATTTGCCATCAGTATATCGATTTCCTTTTCGGAAATGCCTGCCTCGCGGTATTCCTCTGCCTTTTCATCGACTGCCGCCGGCTTGTTTGCCTTAATTTCCTCCAACCAAGCATCGTCGATAACAATCGGCATAAGGTTTGCATCCGGGAAATAGCGGTAGTCCGCTTCGGTTTCCTTGTTACGCATTGCAAAGGTCTTGCCGGTCACATCGTCGAAGCGGCGTGTTTCCTGCACAAGCTCCTCCGTTTCAAACTCCAGCGCATCGATGTGGCGCTGTGCTTCATAGCGAATTGCGCGCTCGATGGCTTCAAAGGAGCTCATATTCTTCATTTCCGTACGCACGCCGTACTCCGTGCTGCCCTCCGGACGAACGGAGAGGTTAACATCGCAACGCATTGCGCCTTCCTCACACTCGGAAATACCGCCCGCTCTGAACATCGACTTAAGCTTGTTTAAGTAGGTCACAACCTCCTCCGCACTGCGGAAGTCCGGCTGGGTTACAATCTCAATGAGCGGTACGCTCGTACGGTTGAAGTCTACATAAGAATACTTGCCGCCGTGCACAAGCTTGCCGGCATCCTCTTCCATATGAATCTGCTTAATGCGAATATCCCTTGCGCCCGCACTTGTCTTTACCGTTACCAAACCGTCCGTACAAATCGGATGGTTGAGCTGTGTAATCTGGTATGCACACGGCAGGTCCGGATAGTAGTAGTTTTTCTTATCAAAGGTTGTATATCTGCTGATGTTGCAGTTGAGCATCAAACCGGCTGTCACCGCCAGCTCAACCACGCGCTTGTTCATCACCGGGAGCATACCCGGCATACCGCTGCACGCCGGACAAACGCAATCATTCGGCTCATTTGCCGCACTGTGACCGCCGCAGGAGCAGAAAATCTTAGACGCGGTGCTTAATTCCACATGTGTTTCCAAACCGATAACCAATTCGTAGTTCATGCTCACTCACCCTTCCTTTCTACAGCGCCCGCCAGGCTCAAAAGCGTGCTCTCACCAAAGTGCGCGCCCATCAGCTGCACACCGCCGCTGACCAGTGCCGGCGTACCGATTAAGTTTGCCAGTGCCGTAAACTCACTCTCCGCAAACACCTTACCAAATGCCTCGGAGATATCGTATGCAGCGTAGCTCTGCTTTGCACAAGCCGGCAAAAGTACTGCATCGTAGGTCTCCGTAAGTGCCTTAAAGCGCTCCGCAACCACGCGGCGCACGCGCAGTGACTTATCGTAGCAAGCCTTATAACGATTCTTGGAAAGCACATCCGAGCCGTACAAAATTACGGCCTTCGTTAAGAAGTTAAAGCCTTCCGTTCTCGAATTTACATACAATTCATCAATATTTTTATATTCTGCCGCGCGGTGACCGTATTTTACGCCGTCATAGCGCGATACATTGTTGCAGGTCTCCGCTGTCATCAGAATCTGCCAAGCGGTGTTTGCAATTTCAAACAAATCGGAGGAAATCTCCTCAACGATGACGCCGTTTGCCTTCAGCTGCTCAGCGTAAGCAAGCACCTTTGCCTTTGTATCGGCATCCGCCTTTTCCAAAAGCGCTTTAATGATGCAAACCTTCTTGCCGGCAACCGCCTCGTCGGATGCATAGGTATATGCCGCCTCCGGCAGGCTTGTGCCGTCCTTATCATCGTGACCGGCGATGATGCCCATCACCTTGCAAATTTCAGAAGCGTCCTTTGCATATACGCCCACCTGCTCGCCCGAAGCCGCGCAGGAAATCACGCCATAGCGCGAAATCGTACCATAGGTCGGTTTTAAGAAATCAACACCTGCAAGCGCAGCCGCGCGTCTGGTCGCGCCGTTCATATCTACGCCGAGTGCCGCTTCGACATCCCCCTCTGCCACAGCAGCAGCCGCAGCACCGCAGAGCGCACCCGTCTGTACATTGCCGTGCGAAAATTCGCCAACCAAATCCAGTCCGAACTCGCCGACATGGGTCTTACCTGCAACCGTGTAGCCTGCGTTTTCCAGGCGTGTAACCGCCTCTGCGGAAAACAGCGGCTTGTAGCCTTCTAACATATACGAGCCCGCCGTCGCAGGCACATCCTTTACCAAAAGCATATCGTCTACGGCGATGTTGCCCTTTTCATTTAAGCTTACAGCATAATATTTCATTTCACACACCTCACTTTACCAGTCTCGGCACCTGCCAGCTGTCCTCGCTGCGTTCAGGCGCGCCCTCAAGCAGACTCTCTCTCGTAAACGGCTGATGGCGTTCGTCTTCGCGCAACACATTTTGCATCGGCATTACATGCACCATTTCCTCAACATTTTCGGTATCTACCTTCGAAAGCACCGCTTCGCTTGCGCGCATCTTCTCGAAGATGCCCTCCATAACGGTTTCCTCCTCGGCGCTTAAGGCCAGCTGATTTAATTGCTGTGCATTTGCAAAGGTCGAGCGCTTGCCCGATGCCTGCTTTGCCGCGCCGCCGCCCACTGCAGCCTGGCGCTGTGCAAGCGCGCTGCCGCTGCCGAGCAGATGCACATCCTCGAGCTGTTGATTGGTAACCTCGCTCGGTGCGCCCAAAAGCAAATCCTGTGCATTACCGTTGAGCGGGAATGCGATAACATCCAAAATCTTTTCCTCATCCGTCAAAAGCATTACCATACGGTCAATACCCGGCGCCATACCTGCGTGCGGCGGTGCACCGTACTGGAATGCGGTATAGAGCGGGTTAAGGCGCTTCTTAAGCTCCTCCTCCGGATAGCCTGCAATTTCAAACGCCTTGCGCATCACATCAATATCGTGGTTACGAACTGCGCCGGAGGCAAGCTCGATGCCGTTGCCGACTAAGTCGTACTGGTAAGCGAGCACCTCGGTCGGGTCCTTGGTCAAAAGCGCCTCCATACCGCCCTGTGGCATAGAGAACGGGTTATGCGTAAAAATGGTTTCGCCGGTTTCCTCATCGTTTTCAAACATCGGGAAGTCGACAACGAAGCAGAACTCAAATGCATCGTCGCGGATTAAATCAAGCTGCTCCTTTTGTGCAAGCCAGGTACGGATGTGACCGGCTTTTTTCTCGGTATCATTCTTTTTATCGTCACAGATAAAGAAGAGGGTTTCGCCTTCCTTTACGCCGGTCAGCTTGATAATCTCCGCCTTCTTTTCCTCGGTTAAGAACTTGGCAATCGGGCCTGCGAATACGCCTTCCTTTAAGGTGATGTAGCCCAGGCCGCCAAGCCCAACCTCCGGCGAGGTTGCAAACTTCAGGGAGTCTTCAAAAAATTTCTTCGACTTACCCTCGCAGTTTGCCACGATGCCGCGCACCGGCTTGCCCTTGAATGCCGGGAAGTCCACATCGGCAAAGAAGTCTGTTAAATCGCAGATGAGCAGCGGATTTCTTAAATCCGGCTTATCCGAGCCGTAGGTCATCATTGCATCGGCATAGGTGATGCGTCTAAACGGCTTTGGCGTAATCTTTTTATCCGAAAAGGTCTTAAAGGTATCATAAATTACATCCTCACAAACCTCTAATACCTCGTCCTGCGTTGCAAATGCCATTTCAAAGTCGAGCTGATAAAATTCGCCCGGCGAACGGTCAGCACGCGCATCCTCATCACGGAAGCACGGTGCAACCTGGAAGTATCTGTCAAAGCCGGATACCATCAACAGCTGCTTAAACTGCTGCGGTGCCTGCGGCAAAGCATAAAACTTGCCCGGGTGCTTACGGCTCGGCACCAAAAAGTCACGCGCACCCTCCGGCGAAGAAGCGGTCAGAATCGGGGTTTGCATATCCAAAAAGCCCTTTTCCTCCATCTTATTTCTCAGGTGGCGGATAATCATAGAGCGCTTTACAAGGTTGTCGTGGTTTTTCGGATTACGCAAATCGAGATAGCGATACTTTAAGCGCAGCTCATCCTTGCTCTGGCGGGAAGCGCGCACCTCAAACGGCAGCATATTCTGGCTTTTGCCGAGCACCTGCAGCTTGTCAGCCACAAGCTCCACATCGCCGGTGTCAATTTTTGCATTGACCGTTTCCGGATCTCTTTCCTCTACCTTACCGCAAACGCTGATGACCGTTTCACGGTTGACATCCTTTAAAAGTGCCTCATCGTGAATAACCACCTGCGTTACGCCGGTGTAGTCACGAAGGTCAATAAAGATAACGCCGCCGTGGTCGCGCACAACATCGACCCAGCCGGCCAGCTCGACCGTCTGCCCGATATGCGCTTTGCGGATATCGTTACACTTGTGTGTTCTATACATAATATCTACCTCCTGATATAATGTGCAAAATAAAAGTCCCGGGAATATATAGTTATATATTCCCGGGACGAGCAAACATAATACGTTTGACCGCGGTGCCACCCGCTTTGATACGCCTTGGCGCATCCGCTTTTTTATTCAGCTTTTGTATTCCCGGAGTGTTCCCAAGCTTACTACTCATCTCAAACGCGCTTTCAGTCGGTGACGCATTCTCCCTGACAGACTTTCCATAAAAGCCGAGTCTCCGCTAGACATTATAGCAAAACTTCATTAACTTGTCAATATTTTTTTCCCGCCGCAGCTGAATCACAGAAGCTCGGCAAGGTCATACACAAGCTTTTCGGTTTTCTCCCAACCGAGGCACGGGTCCGTGATGGATTTACCGTAGATGCAATCGCCGATTTTCTGTGCGCCGTCCTCGATATAGCTTTCAATCATAAAGCCCTTGACCATATTCCGAATCGCGCTGTCGTGGCGGCAGCTGTGCATAACATCCTTGGCAATGCGCACCTGCTCAAACGGATTTTTACCGGAGTTGGCGTGATTGGTGTCAATCACAACCGCCGGATTGGCAAGGCCAGACTGGGCATACAGCTGGCAAAGCGCCATCAAATCCTCGTAGTGGTAGTTTGGCAAAGACTGCCCGTGCTTATTGACATAGCCGCGCAGAATAGCGTGTGCAAGCGGATTGCCCTGCGAGTGCACCTCCCAGCCGCGGTAGATAAATGTATGCTTATGCTGCGCAGCCGTGATTGCATTCATCATAACGGACAAATCGCCGCCGGTCGGGTTTTTCATACCTACCGGGATATCCAGTCCGCTCGCTGTCAGGCGGTGCTGCTGATTTTCCACAGAGCGCGCGCCAATGGCAACATAGGACAAAATATCATTTAAATATCTGTAGTTTTCCGGGTAGAGCATTTCGTCGGCACACGAAAAGCCCGTTTCGCGCAGCGCACGCATATGCAGCTCACGGATTGCAACAATACCCTTGAGCATATCCGGCTTTTCGTTCGGGTTCGGCTGATGCAAAAGCCCCTTATAGCCGTCGCCCGTAGTGCGCGGCTTGTTGGTGTAAATACGCGGCACGATAAAGATTTTATCCTCCACCTTATCCTGCAGCGTGCGCAGGCGGGAAATATAATCGAGCACGCTGTCTTCATTATCAGCCGAGCAAGGGCCGATAATCAGCAAAAGTCTGTCATCCTTCCCTGTAAAAATATCTGCAATCTGCGCATCTCTTTCGGCAACAATTTTTGCCGACTCTGCCGACAGCGGATACATTTCCTTCACTTCCATCGGAATCGGAAGCTTTCTTTCAAATATCATATTCATATTCTGTCCCTCCCCTTACTCACTTCTTATCAAACAGTGCGCGGCGCTTCGTCGAAAGGCGCATCTTGTCCTTCAGCGCCTCGGTATCGCCGGTTGCAATCATTTCGCGCATCAGATTACATTCGTTTATAAATACATCAAACTGCCGCAGAAGCGGCTCTTTATTGAGCATAAACAGCTCGCTCCACATATTTTCGTTGATTCTCGCAATGCGGGTTAAATCGCGGAACGAGTCGCCCGTATAGCTTACAAGGTGCTCGTTTTCGCAGCAGGTCATCAGGCTGACAGCGATGCAGTGCGTCAGCTGCGACACAAAGCCAATCATCTCATCGTGCTCCGCAGGCGAAAGCACCGACACGCGGCGAAAGCCCAGAAGCTTGCCCAAATCCTTGCAAACCTCAATCGCCTCTTCGGTGTTTTCCTCGGTCGGCACAACGATATAGTTTGCGCCCTCAAAGATTTTATCATCGCTGTTTTCTACGCCGTAGACCTCGCGGCCTGCCATCGGATGCGCCGCAATAAACTCGACACCCTCCGGCAACAGCGCCTGAATCTCGCCGACAATGCAGCTTTTTACACCGGTAACATCCGTTAAAACCGTACCGGGCTTAAAAAGCGATGCATTTTCCTTCACCCACTCGACAAACACCTGCGGATACAGCGCAAAAATGATAATGTCTGCTTCGCGGACTGCCGTTGGCTCAACATAGTCGTATCCTGCATCCAGCATATTTTCGCCGAGCGCATAGTCAATGGATTGTTTGTTATCGGTAATCGCAGACACATAAAATCCCTTTTTATGCAGCGCGCGGGCATAGCTGCCGCCGATTAAGCCGAGACCGACAATTAAAAATTTCAGCTGTTTATTAATTATCTGCATATTCCGTCACCTTCACTCCCAAAGTCTGTAATGCGTCAAAAAAGTTCGGCATACTCTTCGCTACCGCCTCGCTGCCGTATATCTCGCCGCCCGTCAGCGTGAGCATCACAGAAAGCGACATAACGATGCGATGATCATTGTGACCGCAAAGCGGCTCTGTCGGCGCGTGAAACTCCGCAGGATAGACAACAACGCTGTCGTCCTCCACCTTTACCGAGACGCCGAATTTCTCCAATTCCTGCGCCATCGCGGCTGCACGGTCACTCTCTTTGATTTTCAGGCGCGCCGTGCCGGTAAATACGCCGCCGTTTTTGCACGCCGCCAGCGCAAACAGCACCGGCCCCAAATCCGGACAATCCGAAATGTGCACCGTCGGCACGCCGCGTGAAAGCATATCAAAATGCTTGCCGTACACACGGTCCCCCTGCAGACTGTTTTCGCTGAGGCCGTCAATTTGTACATCGCCGCCGATAAAGTTAAATGCCGCAAAGAAGGCTGCATTGGAATAGTCGCCCTCTACGCACACCTCGCGCGGCGCATAGCGCTGACCGCCCCGGATAAACAGTGTGCGCTCATCCGCCCACTTCGCCTCAACACCGAAAAGCGCAAGCGCCTGCAATGTTAAGTTAATATACGAACAGCTTTCAATCGGCGGTGTGATGCTGATGGTGCTGTCGCCTTCCAAAAGCGGCAGCACAAACAAAAGTCCGCTGATAAACTGGCTGCTGATGTTGCCCCTGACGCGGTAGTTGCCCGCGCGCAGGCAGCCTGCAAGCGCAATCCTCTCGCCGTTGTTTTCAAATAAAATATTCTGCTCACGGCAAAGGTCTTCATACACCGACATCGGGCGCTTCAAAAGCGTTTCGCTGCCGCAGAGTGTATAATCTTTGCCGCTCATCAGGCAAATCGGGATAAAGAAGCGCAGCGTACTGCCGCTTTCTCTGCATTGCAGCTGCGCCGCGGGCGCTGCCGCCGGATTTACACCGTTTATCGTTACCGTATCGCCGTCGATTGTATACCTTGCACCAAGCGCCGACAGACAGTCCAGCGTTGCAAGCACATCCTCCGACAGCGCAATCCCGCGCACCTTACTTTCGCCCGCCGCAAGTCCGGAGCAAATCAGCATGCGGTGCGCCATACTCTTCGACGGCGGCGCCGTAATGCGCCCAATCGCCGAAGAAGGCTCTATTTTCACTCTCATCGTTTGTTCTCCTCCGTATGCATCGTTAAAATCTTTGCTGCAACCGACGCCGGCATATCCGTGCACAAAACAGATGCATCCGCAACCGCCTTATAAATCGGATAGCGCTCTGCATAGCGCTTTTCCACCGCTGCCATATCCGAAGCCAGCGGTCTGTCCGCCGTAGGCACGAGCGCAGAAAGCGGTCTGTCCAAAAAGTAGATTCTGCCGTTTCGCTTCAACGCCGCAACATTTGCCTTGCGCAACACAGCGCCGCCGCCCGTCGCAATAATACAGCCACTGTTTTTCGATGCTTCAAGCACACATTCCGCCTCCCAATCGCGGAACACCTGCTCGCCATACTTTGCAAAAATCTCCGTTATCGGCATACCGTGCGCCTCGACAATCAGCGCATCCGTGTCGATAAAGCGGCGACCGGTGCGTTCGGCAAGTGCCTTTCCCACCGTTGTTTTGCCGCACCCCGGCATTCCTGCAAGCACAATATTTTCCTTATCGGCAACCAATTTGCCGTAAATTTCATCCGTCAAGGTCGGCGGATAGGTATTGCCGGTAAACTTCTCTGCCGCAAACACCGCCTGCGACACCAGCATATACAGGCCGCCCGTTGCCCGAATCCCTCTTTCAAGTGCTGCTGCAACCAGCGGTGTGCGCAAGGGATTGTATATCGCATCCACCACGCCGCAAAGCCTGTTAAAGCGGTCCAAATCCACCGGCGAGGACACGCAGTCCGGATACATACCGCACGGCGTTGTGTTGATAATCACATCCGCATCCGTATGCGCGGCATACATTTCTTCGTAGGTAATGCAGCCGTCCTTTGCAGAGCGGCTCACCTGCCACACCTGCGCAGCGTGCGTCTCCGCACTGACCGCCTTTGCGGTCTTGCTCGTGCCGCCCGTGCCTAAAATCAGCACCTTTTTGCCGCGCAAGTCAATGCCAGCTCTGTCCATCATCGCCTTTAAGCCGAGGCAGTCTGTATTATACCCGTAGAGCTTACCGTCGCGGTTGACCACCGTATTGACCGCGCCGTTTTTGCGCGCCAAATCGCTGATATAATGCAGGTGCGGTATCACCTTTTCCTTGTACGGAATGGTGACATTGATGGCGCGAAATTCGCGCTTTTGCATAAACTCGTCTACCGCCTCCGGCTCGAGCTCTTTGAGCGTATATGTATAATTTTCAATTGTTTCGTGAATTTCCTTGGAATAGCTGTGTCCGAGCTTTCTTCCAATTAAACCGTATTCCATAGCAAGGCTCATCCTTTCAACCAATCCGTACCGTAGCGCTGGGTAAGCATATCGCAAAGCACCAGTGCACTCACGCTGTCAACCACCACGCGTGCGCGATGGATAATTGCAGGGTCGTGGCGACCGGCAAGCTGCAGCTGTGCAGCCTCGCCTGCCATAAAATCGACCGTCTGCTGCAATTTATAAATCGAAGGTGTCGGCTTCACAGCGCAGGAAAACACAATCGGCATGCCGTTGGTGATGCCGCCGTTGATGCCGCCGTTGTTGTTCGTTTTCGTTGCCACCTTACCGTCTTGCATATAAAAAGCATCGTTTGCTTCGCTGCCGCGCTTGTCGGCAAAGTCAAAGCCGAGACCGAACTGCACGCCCTTGATGCCCGGAATCGAGAAAAGCATATGCGAAAGCTGGCTTTCCACCGAATCAAACCACGGCTCTCCGATACCGGCATCCACGCCGGTAATCAATGTTTCCAAAACGCCGCCGACGCTGTCGCCGTCGTCTGCCGCCGCGATAATTGCCGCGTGCATCTTCTCTGCCGCTGCTTCATCCAGAACCGCAAAATCCATCCCGGAAAGCGCTTGGATATCCGCCTCCGCATCCATAAAGGCTCTGTCTGAGATGCCGGCGCACTTTTTGATGTGTGTGCCGATACGGATACCCTTTTTTGCAAGCGCATCCATTGCAATTGCGCCCGCCGCAACCAGCGGCGCAGTGATGCGGCCGCTGAAATGCCCGCCGCCGCGATAGTCCTCAAAGCCGTGATATTTGCAATTCGCCGTATAATCCGCGTGCCCCGGTCTGGCAAGGGCGCGCGTTGCCGCATAGTCCTTGCTCTTTGTATCCGCGTTCGGAATCAAAATGCAAATCGGTGTCCCTGTGGTTTTGCCTTCAAACACACCACTGACAATGCTGTAAGCATCTGCCTCGCGGCGCTGAGTGGAAATACGCCCCTGTGGGCGGCGGCGCGAAAGCTGTGCTTTGATAAAAGCATCGTCCACCGCAAGTCCCGGCGCAAGTCCGTCAATAAGTCGGAAGGCCAAGCGG